>NZ_JBWMBB010000007.1:0-363519 GCF_056521305.1 Rhodoferax sp. RT4P68 | reverse complement strand
GCTTGCAGACCCTGAGCGAAACTGCGCCCACTCGGCTGCCCGCTGTGGCGCGCTGAGTACCGTGCATCTCAGCTCTGTCCGGGCTGTGGACCTACACCACGGAATGGGACACGACCCTGAAAATTCGCCAAGTGTTTTCTATCCTTTCAATTTCGCTGGCGTCTACAACTTCAACGCCGATGCAATGTCAGGCGGTAGGCCGGCGTCTGAGTTTTCCCAGTACACCCATCACACAGGCTACTCGGCTCAACGCATTCAAAACTACTTGAACACAGCTCGGTCTGGCGGGCCACGCGCGGTGCCAGATGTGTCGTTCGCCAGTGGCTGGCGTGGATGGAATTCTGCCACGGGTGAGTGGGTGGATCGAACCTCACTTGCGCCGGCGTTCAGTGCGCCCAGGCCCAGTGCCGTTGGCGTACCTGTCGTCACGCTTCTTGGGGGTTATCACACGAGCACGCCGTCACTGAATCTCATCTACCCGGGGTTTTTCGGGAACTGGGGTGTCGTGTACGATGGTTTGCCATCACCTGCTGCGAGTGGGGCGGCATGTTGGCTGGAGATCAGCTTCGCCAATGGTCCGGCGATGCGACTGGCCCTGACCGAAACATCGCCATCGGATCCGCCGCGCAAGTTTCATGCGAACATCGCCGCCAGTCGAAATCCTGTCCATGCGGCATTGATTTGCCGCTCAGCGGCCGGGGTCAGCAGCACGTTGGCGGATCAAGCGATTGCCGCACCGGTCACGCCTCTTCCTGCGCTGGTCGATGTGGGGCAAGCCAAGGGAATGTCCGCACTGCGAAATCTCGAACTGGCGCAGCTTGACGCAGTGCTGGCCACGAAGACCGATGGCATGGGGCTTACCGTCGCACAACAACAGGTCTTGTGGCAATGGAGGGATGACCTCAGCACACTATCCGCCGGATCGCAGGCCTGGGCCATGAGGTGGCTTGAACGGCGGAACAATGCGCTGTTGCTGAATGCGCATGTGATACGCCATCCAGATCTCAAAAACCCAGGCGCTGATGCTGCAGCAGTGACAAGGCTCAGGGAACTGTCTGTTGCGATGGGACTGCTGGACGGCCTGGGGCGTGTCATTCAACCGCTCACCGCTAGCCTTGCGCTTCAAAGCAATGGATTTTGTCTGCTTGTCGAAAATGCAAGCACCGCAAATCCGACGCTCGGAGGTCGCGCTGCACTGAATTGCAATGGCGCCGTCGAGCAACAATGGTGGATCGATTTTGCAGGTCGGGTGCACAACGCCTTGAGGCCAGACAAGTGCCTCTCGACAGACGGTGGTTGGTACACACCAATTACCCTGGAAACCTGCCAGATCGTGGCGAAAGGCCAGATTTTCGTTCAGCGACCAAGCGGTCGACTGGAGGCTGTCAGCTTCAACAATCGATCCATCGAAGCTGATGCGCCTGCCCAGATCTTCAACAACACAGATTCCAGCAGGAATCGGTGGCTCGCACTTCCGCAAGACCAAGGCGACTCCTGGACACTGTTGAACGCGGATGTGCAGCTCGCGCTGTTGCGCCAGTTCGGCTCGTGAAATCGAAAGTCCATCCCCCTGGGCATGGCGCTTCAGCACCATAGGACCTCGCTTGCACACTGACGTCCAGCCATCCCGGCTGCATCAATGATTGCGCGCGCGACATCGATCTCAGAGATGAAAGAGGCCGTGCGCCCGCCGCCACATCCACATCAGTGCGCCCCGGCGACCGGCGTTGGCGCCTCACGCGAGGGCGCCACCACCTGGGCGTGCAGCAGCGCCCCCAGTTGCGCCAAGCGCTGCGGGCACAGCGCCGTTGCGCGGTCGGCGACACACACCGCGCTGCGAAAACCCGCGAAATCCGGGGCCAGCTGGCGCAGCAGCGGCACGTGCGCCAGCCGCAGCGCACCTGCCAAACCTGCCAGCCGGCCAGCGCCGCGCACCTGGGCCAGGAAGGCGCGCACATCCGACATCGCCACCGCGTCGAACAGGCTGCCGGCCAGCTTGTCGGCGGTGTCGACCATCAGCCCCGGAAAGCCCAGCGCACAGGCATGGGCGGTGAGCGCCGCGTCGAGCCCATGGTCGGCGATGAACACCGGCACCACCGGGCGCTGGCACACCGCCAGCGCGTCGAGCACCGCAAAGGCTTCTGGGCGGCGCTCGATGCCGACCTTCACGTAGTCGACGCCGCAGGCCCCCACCGCTTCCACCTGGGCGCGGATGCGGCCGAGCGCCTGCATCGGCACATCGCCAATCGTGGCGCTCACCGGCAGGCCGATGCCGTGCATGCGCAGCGCGCCCACGATGGCGACGATGGTCGCCACCGGCAGGCCGCCCAGCGCACCTTCGCCGGGCTCCTTCAAGTCGATGAAATCGGCGCCGCCGCGCGCCGCGAGCAAGGCCTCCTCCACCGTGCGGACGGAGACGAGCATGCGGGTCATGGAGTGCGCTCCGTCGCCTGCGCACAGGCTGCACGGTGCTGCGCGATGGCAGCACGCAGCCAGGCCCAGGCCTCGTGTTCCTCGGGGCCGGCGGTCTTGTCGATGGCAATTTGCAGGTAGCGCATTTCGGTATCCACTTTCTCAGGGGCAAGCATGTGCAGGCGGCTGACCAGCACGGCGCCCTCGACCACGGCGGCCTGCGCCCGGTTGAAGCCGGGAAACGGCGCGTGCGTGATGTCGTGCATGGCGATCATGCGCAGCACCGGGCGCTGCGCGTCGTCGTGCCGTTCGGCCAGCACCAGTTCCACATGGCGCACGGCACAGGCCAGCCGCACGCCGGCGATGCGTTCGGCCGGCAGCACCGGCCACTGCTTGCGCCCGGTCACGCAGCCGGCGAACACACGGGTGTCGACGATCAGGTTGAGCACCGCATGGCCGGTGGCGACGATGTTGTCGTGCGTGGTCGAGGGCTTGAACGGCATCAGCACGATGCCGTCCGCCCGGTAGCGCACGCCCATCGGCGCCACATGCGGCCGGCCATCGGCGGCAACCGTCGTGACGACGGCTTCGAAGATCTGGTCGTTCATGGCGTGGGTACGGTGGGGCTGGTGGCGGCGAGGGCCGCGTCGCTTGCGGCGGTCGCCATCGTCGTGCCCGGCGCGCACCAGCGGGCCAGGTCTTCGGCCGCGCGTGGCGCCGCGCAGCCCCAGTCCAGCGGCTGGTCCTGCACGTAGCGTTTGCCGAGCTGCCAGGCGATCTCGGCCCGCGCCAACTCGACCCCCATGTAGAACGCATGGCTTGCGTCGTGCTGCAGCCCCAACTGCGGCCACAGCTCGAAGGCGCCCTGCCCCAGCCGCAGGCCGTCGCGGTTGTACACGTGCAGGCCGCGCGGCGAAACCTGCACGCGAAAGTTCGGGTCGCGCACCTGCGCGGCGACCTCGTCGATCTCCTCCGGCGTGTCGGGAAACGGGTGCTTGGCGTGCACCGTCATCAGCGCATCGGACAAGCCCTTGGGCAGCGCCCCGTCGCGCACAGCGGCATGCATGATGCGGCGCGCCCAGTCGGCCTCGGCCACCGCGCGCCGCGCATGCTGGCTGACCTGGGTGGTCAGCACCGCCGCCACGTTCAGCTCGGCAGCCATGCCGAACAGCACGGCATTGATGCCGCTGGTGTCGGCCTCGGTGAGTTCCGTCAGGTTGCCCACGCCCAGCATGATGGGCGCATCGGGAAAGCGTTCGCGCAGCCGGTGGTAGCGCACGATGGATGCCGTCAGCCCGAACGGGATCGGGTCCAGGATCGTATCGGCCAGGAAGGCCCGGCCGCGCCGCTGCATCTGCTCGACTGCGGCGTAGAGCGAGGCCTCGTCGGCCGGCACGCGCGGGATCAGCACCGGCGTGGCCGCCACTTCGTCGGCGATCCACAGCGTGTCGAGCGTGAGGCTCAGCAGATAGTCGGCACCAGCCCGGCCACCTTGCAGCAGCTCTTGCGGGTCGCTCGAATCGACGCTGACCTGCAGGCCCGCAGCCTTCAGCGCCTGCACGCTTTCGGCCAGGTGGCCGAACGGTGTCGCCGGCAGGCAACCCAGGTCAATGACGTTGGCGCCATCGGCCACGTACGCCTGCGCGCGCTCAAGAATCTGTGCCACCGACAAGCGCGGCGCGTCGACAATCTCGGCAAAGATGGTGACCCGGTAGTCGGCGAGGTCGACCGCCCGCGCGCCACGGTTGAAATGGCGCGGCAGGTCTTTCAGTTCCTCGGGGCCACGCTCCACCGGCACGCCGTAATGCTGGCTCAGCGCCGCGACATCGCCACGGCAGCGGCCCGGCACCAGGATGCGGTCGGCGCGCCGCAGCGCATCGCCCGCGCCTGGACTGACCACCGGGGCCGCGACGCGGCGGCGGATCATGTCGGTCGTCATCAGCCCCGCCACCTGCAAGCCGATCTCGCGCACCTCCCATGTGAACGGCGCCGCCTCGATGCCGGCCAGCACCCGCGTGAGGCCGGCCTGTGCGAGGCGCCCGGTCAGGAAGACGATGTGTTCCATGTCAGCAGCGCCCGGCCGCCCGAAGCCGCTGACGGCCTTGCAGGCCGCGCAGGGGCTTGCGCCCCTGCCCCTCGCCAGGCACGCAAGGTTCACTGGACCTTGCGTGTCCGGGCTCGGCCCCCTTGGGGGGCAGCGGACCGCGCGAAGCGGGGGAGCGTGGGGGTCGTTTCATTTCAGTGAGAGTTCCTTCAGGCGCGTGTCCAGTGCAGTTTCCAGTTCGGCCGGCGAGCAGACCACCTGGCAGAAGTCGATGCTGCGCAGCCGCTGCACGTTGTCCAGCTCGATGCGCCGCGGCCGCAGCGTGACCCAGTCGTGTGGCGACTTGGTCACCACCACCGGCTCGGTGTCACATGCAAACACGATGCCAGGAATGCCGAGCTTGCCGGCCTGGGCGAACATGTTGGTCGGCAGCGAGTCGCTGATGCCGAACGCGCACTTGGCCACCGTGTTGCTGGTGGCCGGCGCGACCACCACCGTGTGGTAGATGTCGTCGTACAGCATGCCGACCGGAACGCCGCTGGCGGTCTTGTCGCGAAAGACGCGAAAGCGCTGCTTCAGCGCGTCGATCTCCCGCTTGTAGATCGGCAGCACTTCCTCGGCAGCGGCCGAAAGGAACAGATCGACCATCGGCAAACGTGCGGCGATGGCCAGCGACTCCTCCAGGAAATGCCCCGAGCCGGTGATGCACCAGGCCAGCCGCGAGCGCGGTGGCGATGCCGGCCCGTCGGCCCCAGCCGCCAGCGCCGCGCCACGCGGGTCGTGACCACCTGTGCCGGCCGGCGCGCCCTTCGTCATGCCTGGCGCGCCTGCCCGCTCATTCGGGCGCAGTGATCTCGATGTGCAGCTTGTGGAGCTTTCGGTACAAGGTGTTGCGGCTGACATCGAGCGCCTTGGCCACGTTGCTCACGTTCCACCGGTGCTGCTCGAGCATCTGCAGCAACACCTGCCGCTCGTTGGCCTGGATCGGGTTGAGGTGCAGGATGGCGGCGGCCGCGTCCGACTGGCCGGCGGCTGGCTCGGACGCCGGGGCATGGGCCGGTGCGCCCGCAGGTGCCGGCCGCGCAACCAGCGAAGGCAGGTGCTCGCGCGTGATGGTCTTGCCGTCCGACAACGCAGCCGCGCTGCGCAGCACATGGCGCAACTGGCGCAGGTTGCCCGGCCATGCGTAAGCCATCAGCAGACGCTCGGCCTCCTCGCCCAGCCGGCAATCGCTGCCGCCTTCGTCCTTCATCACATCGTGGATCAGCTCGCGCTTGTCGCTGCGATCCCGCAGCGCCGGCAGATCGAGTTCGATGCCGGCCAGCCGGTAGTACAGGTCTTCGCGAAAGCGGCCCTGGCGCACCAGGCTGGGCAGGTGCTGGTGGCTGGCGCTGATGAGCTGGAAGTCCACCGGGTGGGTTTCCTCGCTACCCAGCGGCGTGACCTGGCGCTCGTCCAGCACCCGCAGCAACCGGGCTTGCAGCTCCAGCGGCATGTCGGCGATCTCGTCGAGGAACAGCGTGCCGCCGTCGGCCTGCAGGATCTTGCCGCGTCGCCCGTTGCGCTGCGCACCGGTGAAGGCACCGGCCTTGTAGCCAAAGAGTTCGGATTCGATCAGCGTCTCGGGCAGGCTGGCGCAGTTGACGGCGACGAACGCGCCATCGGCGTGGGGGCTGCTCTCGTGGATGGCGCGCGCGAACACCTCTTTGCCCGAGCCGGTCTCACCGCACAGCAGCACCGGCGTGCGGCGGGCCACCACGCGGCGCGCGGTGTCCAGGTGCGCGACCAGACGCGCGTCCTTGAAGGTGCGAACGCCGACGGCGTGCGCGACCACCGGGCGGGCGCGGCCGGCATCGACAGCGCTCGCCTCTGCCAGGTGCGGCGCCGGCAGCGCACCGCGCGGGCGCGTGGCCACGGCGGCATCACACGCCGGGCGCCGCGCCACCGCGAAGAAACGCAGCGCCGCATTGGCCCGGTAGGCCACGACCGGATGGAACGATGACGACAGGCTGCGCTGCACGATGTCTTCGAGCGAGGTCTGGAACAGATCGTCGATGCGCTGCGTGCGGATCTCCTCCACCGAGTGCAGGCCGAGCTGGAACAACGCGCTGCGGTTGGCCGCGAGGATGCGCCCGTCGTCGCCGACCGCCAGCTTGCCCTCGTGCAGCGTGTAGACGAACTCGGGGCGGCTGTGGAAGTGCAGCGGATAGGCGCTGGAGAAGCGCTTGTCGATCAGCCGGTTCTCGATCATGCGCGCCGTCATGCCCAGCAGCACCAGCACGTGCTGCTGCATCAGGCTGGAACGGCTGGTCACGTCCAGCACGGCGATGATCGCCCCGGTGGGGTCGAACACCGGCACCGCCGAGCAGGTGAGCTGCGTGAAATGGCTGAAGAAATGCTCCTCGCGCCGCACCGAGATCGGGTGCGCGGCCGCCAGGCAGGTGCCCATGCCGTTGGTGCCGGCCTCGGCCTCGCCCCACTTGCCGCCGGGGCGCAGGCCCATGGGCTCGGTCTCGGCCGCGAATGCGGGCGAGGAGACCATGTGCACGATGACGCCATCGGTGTCGGTCAGCACCACGGCCGATTCGGCATCGGCCAGCTGCTGGTAGAGCGTCGTCATCTCGTAGCGTGCGCATTCGATGACGTCGGCATATTGGGCGCGCCGGCTTTGCAGGGCCGATGCCGCGACCACGACCGGTTCGCGCGGGCGCCCCGGGTCGAGCTGGTACTGGTTCAGGCAACGGCTCCACGAGCGCGTGACCAGATCGTTGCCCTCTTCGTGAAAGCCACGCCGCACCACGTCGAGCACGCGGTCTGCGTGTCGGTCGCCCTGCCTCAGCGTCAATGTCATGTTGCGTTCTCCGGCGCTCTGTCTTGTCTCTTGGCCGGCCATTGTGGTGGCAGCGGCACGCCCCGTGCGCAGGTACAAACACCGAGCGCGGGCCGGGCTGGCGCAGGGCCGGTCTCTGGCCCGCATTTTGCGGTCATGCGTCCTGCTGCAACGGGCTCGCCTGCGGCAGGAAACACTTTCAAACATATTTCGATTCCCGGAGACGCCCCTTGTACGCCAGCCCGCACCCTCCCCCCGCCCGCGCAGATGCTGCATCCGCGCCGAACACCGATCGCCAGGCCCCTGCGCCGCTGGATCTGATCTTCATCGAAGGCTTGCGCGGCCAGACGGTGATCGGCATCCACGAGACCGAACTGCACCACGCGCAGCCACTGGTGATCGACGTGCATGCCGGCGTGCCGCGCGCACGCGCCTGCGACACCGACCGCATCGGCGACACGATCGACTACGCCCTCGTGCGCGAGCGGCTGTTGCGGCTGCTGCGGGAACACCGTCTGCAGTTGCTGGAAGCGTTCGCCGAGGCGATTGCCGGGCTGTTGATCGAGGAGTTTGGCGCCAGCTGGGTGCGCGTGAAAGTCGTCAAACCGAACAAGTTCGACGATGTGCAGGCCGTGGGCGTGCAGATCGAACGGCACGCGCCGGTGCAGCGTGCGCCTGCCGCCGGCCACAGCGCGACGGTGTTGAACTTTCTGGCCAGCGGCATGGTGCCCGCCAAGCACTGAACACCGCCGCTTTCCGCACACGGCGGGGCGGCGGCGCCAGGCCGGCACGGTGCGCGCGCCGGCCTGTTGCCTGACTCAGAGGTGCGCGGCGAACGGGTGCGCTGCGGTGCCCTTTTGCTCCACCACCTGGGCCGCCGTCGGCAGGCCGGCCACGGCGCGCTGGATCGACTCGCGCGTGGCCTGGTAGTTGTAGTCCTGGATCTTCTTGTCGTCGTCGGCCAGCCAGTGGATGAACACGCCGACGCAGATGAACAGGTTGTCGGCCTCGGCCATGGGGATGGTGCCGTCTTCGACGCTGTCGGCCACCGCCATGGCCACGCCGCGCTGCGCCGGACCGAACATCTGCACGGCCTGCTTGGCACCCTTGATGGTGACCTTGTTGAACATGACCGTGGCCGGTTTGGTCAGCAGGTTGGGCGCGACGACGGCCAGCAGCGAGGTGAAGCCATCCTTGTTGTTCGTCAACGCGTTGGCGAAAGCGGACTCGGCAGCGCTGCCGCGCGGGCCGATGATCAGGTCGATATGGGCCACTTCGTTGCCATCGCCGACGAGCGATTCGCCCACCATCAGTCGATCGATTTTTGCCATGGTTTCGTGTCTCCTCTTGGAACTTCAGGGTGATTGGGATCAGAACGACACCGGTCGATGCGACCAGCGCAACATCATCGATATCACGATCCGTGCCATCCATCTGCAGCATGGCGCGCGGGCGGCTCGCAACCGGCCATCCAGCCCCCCAGCAGCAGCGCTGCCACCGTGGCATCGGCGCTGGTACCGGGGTTGACGCCAGCGGCCTTGAGGGATTCGTCCCATGCAGAGAAACCGGGGTCGTCATCGAGCACGGCGCCGGCCTGGGCACGGGCCTGCCAGGCCTGCGCCGCCGTCATGACAGTGTGTGCCACGGGCTCGCCGTGTTTTCGAACAATGTGTGAATCGGAAAATCCGGCCAGCCAGCCCAGGTAGAGCCGTTGCACGGCGGCCACAGTGGCCGCGTCGGGCGCCTGCCCGGCGACGGCCGGCCGAAAGCGGTCGGCAGACCAGGGCAGCGGCTGCGCGCAGGCCAGCGCAAACAGCTCGGCGAAGCCACCCGCGTACTGGCGGGCGATCAGGTCGCGGTCTGCGGCCAGGGCCATGGCGGCACGCAGGCCGAGCGTGGGTGCGGCGTGCACATCCTCGGCCGGCGCCGTGCCCAGGCCACCGGGCTGCGCGCGCGCGATGGCGCGGTAGGCTGCGCGCGTGTCGTCCAGGTTCAGCTCGGCCAGCACAGCTTGCACGGCGGCTTGCAGCGCGGCGGGGCTGGTGGCCTGGGGCTCACGCTCCACCGCCATGGCGATCGGCGCGCACAGCAGCACGATGCCCAGGTTGGTGTTGCAGCCTGCTGCGGCCCAGGTGGCCTCGACGGCGGCCTCGATGCGCGCGCCCACGCGCAGCCCGGGCGTGAACAGCGGGCCGGCCGCAGCCTGCGCGCTGGCCAGGAACATCGCGGCCTGCATGCCGTGGCCCGGCGAGGCCATCGACACATTGCCCGGCTTGCGCACGGCCACGTCGAGCCAGCAGGCGTGCAGGAAGCAGGCTTGCGCGCGGGAGATGGCGTCTTCGCGATCCGGAGCAGCGGACATCACGCGCGCCGTTGCGGCACATGCCGCCATCGCGCCACGTCACGCGCCTGCGCCAGCTTGCGGTCGAGCAGGTCATCGACGATGGCACGCGCGATGTTGAAGCCCGTCACGCGCTGCAGGCCCTGCCAGGCCGCCACGCCGTTGACTTCGAGCACCTGGATCTTCGGCCCGCTGGCAGCGGCGATGAGGTCCACGCCCGCGTAGTCCATGTCCAGCGCCTGCGCCGCCGCCTCGGCCGTCTGCGCCAGGGCCGGCGCCAGCGCGGCCGGCTCGCAGCGTGCACCCTGCGCGACGTTGTGGATCCAGTGCGTGCTGACGCGCCGCATCGCCGTGACAGCACGCCCGCCCACCACCAGCACGCGCCAGTCGAAGCCAGGCGCGCCCATCGGCGGCACGAAGCGCTGCAGATAGGCCAGGCCGGCGTAGCGCGCATCGATGTCGGGCAGAGGATGGTGCGTGCCGTCGACCTCGCCCACGAGCTGCAGGTCCTTGCCCTGCGAGCCGAACAAGGGCTTGATCACCAGCGCGTGGCCGGCGGCGACTTCGCGCATGGCGATGCGCCGCGCCTGCGCCACCGATTCGGTGGCCCAGGTGGGCGGTGCGGGAATGCCGGCGGCGTGCAACAACAGGCTGGTCATCGACTTGTCGACCGAGCGCTCGATGGCGCGCGCATCGTTGTAGACCGGCACGCCCAGCTCACGCAGCGCATGCAGCACGCCCAGCCGCTTGGTGACCTGCTCGAAGCTGCCGCTGGCGATGCCGCGCACCAGCACCGCATCGGGCAGTGCGCGGCCGTACCCGGGAATGACCAGGCCATGCCACGCAGCGCTGGTGTCGATGCTGCAGTGCGCCAGGTCGACACAGCGCCCGACCGCGCCGCGCGCGCGCAAGGCGGCCTGCAGCTGGCGCGTGTGCCAGCCGATCTCGTCGGTCATGAGGGCCACGCGCAGGGTCATGGGCGCTCCTCTGTGCCGGGCACTGCCGTGTGGGTGTGGCGATCGCGTCTCACTGGGCACGCTTCGCCTTCGGCTGCGGTGCAAGCTTGCTTGGGGCGGCCCGGCGCAGCGCTCATGCCTGCGCCATCCACAGCCGCTGCAGCAGCGCCATGTCAGGCGCGCCGGCGTGCCAGGTGTTGCCGCTGGCCAGGTTGCTGACCCACACCTCGGCAGGGGCGAACAGCGCGCCGTCGATCTTGTAGAAGTCGTACCCCGCCTCCTGGAAGATCTCGGCGAACGAGCGGCCGTGGTCGCGCGAGTTGTGCGAGGGCAGCGCCCGCGCCAGTTCGCGGGCCGCCGCATCGTCGCCACGCACCGTCAGGTGCACACGGCCGCCGTAGAGGATGGCGTCGTTGGTGCGTCCCATGGCCTGCACCCCGTCGGCGCTGGGCGCAGGCAGCGGCGCCGTGGCCGCACCCTCGACAATATCGGCCAGCGCAAAGCCGAGCTCGTGTGCCTTGTGCAGCGCCACTTCGAGCACGCGCGCGACCACCTGCGTGGTGCCGGCCGGGCTGGTGGTGGGGGTCAGGATCAAGGTCAGCGCCTCGCCGGCCAGGCCGCAGTCGCGCAGCAGCTTGTCGATGACGACTTTGGGCGGCGCGCGGTCGACCTCCAGCACCAGCACGCCGCATGGCGCCTGGTCGCGGTAGCCCAGTTCGGCAAAGAGCGGCTCCTTGACCGCCAGCGCGCGTGCCGGGCCCGAGCCGAGCGAGAAGAACTTCTTGCCGCCGGTCTCCTCCTTGGTCGCCGCCAGGCTCCAGCCTGCATATTGGCTGGCCAGACACGCCAGCACCGGCTGCGAACTGCGCACGTCCAGCCAGGTCGGCCACCCTTCGTTACCCGCGCCGCTGCGCAAGCCGACATGGCCCAGCCCGCCCATGCAGATCTCGCCGATCAGCAGGCCGGCGGCCACGCTGCCGGGTGTGGCGATGCCGGCATCGACGATGCAGGCGCCGCTGTCGTCACGGCGCACCTGCAGGCCGAGCGCTGCGGCGTCGGCCAGCAGCCGCTCGACCAGCGGGCGGGCCAGCCGGTTGACGCTCAGCGCTGTGGGGTGGCCAATCAGTGATGCGTCACGCATGCGGTGGTCTCCAGGAGTTGCAGCAGCTGCTCGCGGCCTTGGCGCAGGCGCGCACGCACCTCGTCAGGATCGCTGCCACGGGCGGTCAGGGTGCACACAGGGTCGTCGACGCCGAAGCGCTGGCCGGCGTCCGGCAGATCGCGGATGCCGGGCCATGCGGCCAGGCGTTGGGCCGTGGCCGCGTCCAGCTCCATCGGCTGGCGGGCATAGACGATCTCCATGCCTTCGACCTGCGGCGCAGGTACCGGTCGTGGCGGCGGCAGCTCACCCTGCAGGCAGGCGCGCAGGTGGGCACGCATGACGCCGGGCGCGCCGGCGGTGCTGCCATACAGGCTCAGGCTGGCCGGCGGGCGGGGGTTGACTTCGAGCACGCCAATGGTGTCGCCGTCGACCATGAAGTCCAGGCTGGCCAGGCCGCGCAGGCCGAACTCGCGCGTCAGGGCGCGCGCGATGTCGCTCACGCGGCGCGCCATGTCGGGCGCCACGGGCACCGGGCCAATGAGGCCGCCAAACACGTACGGCCGGTTGCCGACGGGGCGCACGCTCTGCACGTTGAAGCCCAGCACCTGCACATCGCGGCGGTTGGCGATGAAGGTGGCCGACATCGGCCGCCCCGCCATCTCGCGCTGGTAGTAGTGGTGTGCGGGCGCAGGGGCATCGGCAAGCGGGGGCGCACGCCGCACATGCCAGCCGCCGCAGCCATGCGCGTCCTTCAGCAGCCAGCCGGCGGGCTCTGCCGGCGGCTGCATGCGCACGGGCGGATGCGGCAGGCCATTCGCTGCGAGAAAGCCAAAGAACTGCGCCGGATCACGCAGCCGCCGCACCGCCGCGGGCGCGGTACCGATCAGGGGCAACACGGCGGCGCCCGCCTCCAGCAGGTCAGCGTCGCCCTCGAAGCCGCTGCCGGCGATCCAGCCGCACACCGGCACGGTCGACGTGCCCTGCAGGGCCAGCAGCCGCAGCGCCGACAGCACCCGCTGCGGGTCGATCTGCAGGTCGGCAGGTGTGCCGATGGGCAGCCAGTGCTGGGCGGCGCGCCGCGTGTCGACGTCACCGAACAGGTCGAGCGCCACGACGCGCAGGCCCTCGCTGGCCGCCGCCTCGGCCATGGCGCGCGCCGAGATGGCGGCAACGGCGATGGTGGGCATGTCGGGTGGACGCTCAGCCGTTCTTGGCTGCCTGCTCGACGAGGAAGGCGCGCGCCACGGCGAAGGCCTCGGCAAAGCCCAGCACCTGCGCCTTCTCGGCCTCGCACATTTGCACCAGCAGCCGGTGTTGCGTCTGGTACTTCACGTTGCCCACGGCCAGCGCGCCGATGCCCACGGCCTGCGTGCCGGCCAGCGGCTTGGCATCGTCCATGACGCCGACACCGGCAATGCCTTCGGGCGGCACCGCGTTCACATCGGCCGCCACCTTCAGCCGCACGGCGGCGCCCAGCGCTTCGCGCGTGACCACCTGCACCCCAGCGGCCGCGCAGGCCAGCAGCACGTCGGCATCGGCGATCGAACGGCGCACGGCGTCGGGGTCACCGCCCGACAGGCCGTGCAACGGCACGCCGAAGCGCTTGCCGGTCTCGTCGGCCGCCTGCTGCGCCGCGTCGATGCCGTTGCGGCTGGACAGGTACACCTCGGCACCGGCCTGCGCTGCGATGACGGCGGCCACGCGGCCCACCGGCCCGGTGCCGCCCAGAATCACCACGCGCTGGCCCTGCAGGCCGTGCGCGTGGTGGCGTTGCAGCGCTGCCTCGACGCAGGCCACCATGGCGGCGGCCGTGGTGAAGGCACCGCTCGGGTCGGCCATCAGTGAGACCACGAACGGCTTGACCATGGAGGTGCGGGCGCGCTCCAGCATGTCGGCGGCCAGCTGCACGTCGCGCCCGCCGATGAAGATGCCGGTGCGCGCCACGCCTTTGGGGCCGCGCGAGAAGATGGTGTCCTGCGTCAGGCCGGTGATCTGGTCCAGGCCCACCTCGCAGTAGGGCACGACGATCTGGTAGCCGGCGTCTGCCGCCATGTTGATGTCGAACGGGCTCATCTGGCGGCCGGGGGTGAACATGTGGAGGATGCGGGGACGTTCCATGGGGGCCTGCGTGGGTGGGGTTGGCTGCAAGGGTGGTGACGGGTGAACAATCGGGCGCAGCGCGATGTCAGCGCCTGGGCGGCACGGCGCCGCGGTCGCGCACCAGCGCGCCGCCGTTGCGCCCGCTGACGATGCGTAGTTCGAGCCGCGGGTCGCAATGCCCGGCGGCCCGTGCGGCATCGACCAGCATCTCGGCGCGGCCCTGCGAGGGCACGATGGCAAACGCCGTGGGGCCCCAGGAGCTTTGGCCGAGGGCGGCTTCATGCCGGCGCTCGGCATCGCCGAACGCGCCCATCAGCCGGGCGACGGCGGCACTGGTGTACAGCCCCCCCTGCGCCGGCGCGAAGTGCTCGCCGAGCAGGCGCTGCATGCGCTGGATGCCGGCGGCAAACGGGGCGAATTCGGCCCGCGCGGCGCCGGGCAGCACGCGCATCAGCACCTGGTGGCAGATCTCGGCCGCAGCGGCCTGCGGAAACGGCGCCAGGGCGGCGATGGCCTGTCGTTCCGCGCTGCCGGACAAGCCCTGGTGGGCCGGGTCCTGCACGACGATGACGCGCCATTCCCAAGGGAACGCGATGCGCGAGAGCAGCGGTGCCGGCAACCCGTCACAGCCCGGGCCACCATCGAGCAGCAGCCCGCCGTGGTCGAAGCCTGCAATGCCGACGCCGGAGCGCAGGCCGCGACCGAGCCAGTGCGCCAGCGTGGCCGTGTCCAGGTCCAGCCCGTGCCATTGCGCAAAGGCGCGGCCGATCGCCGATGCGATCTGCGTGCCCGAGCCCAGCCCCACATGCGCCGGCAACGCGCGACGCAGCCGCAACGCCAACGGTGCATGGCAGCCGCTGCGTTGGCGCAGCACGGCCAGATGCGCTGCGGCGCGGCCCAGTTCCGCCACGCCGGCGGGCGTGTCGGCCGTCAGCACGTCGGTGGCGGACGCCGCCAGTTCCAGCTCGGTCGTGAAGCCGTCGATCACCAGGCCCAGGCTGCCGAAGGCACGGCCCAGCGAGCCGGAAGGGTCCAGGAAACCCAGGTGCAGGCGGCCCGGAGCGCTGACAGACAGCGTGCGGTCGCCCAGTTCGAGCCGGGGCAGAAGGTCGAGTTCGGCAGTGGTCATGGGCG
Source organism: Rhodoferax sp. RT4P68 (assembly GCF_056521305.1). Classification (NCBI taxonomy): domain Bacteria; kingdom Pseudomonadati; phylum Pseudomonadota; class Betaproteobacteria; order Burkholderiales; family Comamonadaceae; genus Rhodoferax; species Rhodoferax sp. RT4P68. The sequence goes on along the minus strand of NZ_JBWMBB010000007.1, from coordinate 348,600 downwards.
GCGGCGTGCGTTGGGGCGAGGTCATGGACCAGGCTGTCAAAGCAAGGGCCGTTCCGTGCACGCGGCCAGAGGGGGCGAGGCCCTCTGGCGGCTCAGGACGGGGCGGCGATGTCCCGGCAGCGGGACACTGTGTCACCACCCGCCGGGGTGATCAGTGCCGGCGCGTCGCTCAGGCCGCAGGCGCGACGGACGCGCCTTCGATCCCATGGCGCTGCAGCGCCTGGGCCACGAAGCCGCTCGCCTTGGCCTCTTCCACAAACGCCGCCAGCAGCTGCGTGGCCTCGCCGCCGCGGCCCTTGGGCAGGCCCATGGCCTGCTGGATCACCATGAAGCGGCCCGGCAGCAGGCGCAGGCCGGGGATGCGCGCTGCATCCGCCTGCAGCTGCTGTTTCACGCCGGCCGCCACGTCGGCGTTCTCGGCGACGAAGAAGTCCACCACGGCCGGCGAGGTCGGCGCGCGCAGGATCTGCGCGGCCTTCAGCTCGCGCGTCAAGTGCAAGTCGTAGGCGCTGCCCTTGCCGACGACCACGCTGCGGCCGGCGGCATCGACCTCGGCGTTGTCCTGCAGCGGCGAATCCTCGCGCACCAGGTAGGCGCCTTCGATCAGCACATAGGGCGCAGTGAACGCAATGCCGGCGCCGCGCACCGGGTCGACGGCGAAGAAGCCGACATCCGCCTCCTCGCGCGTGACGGCGTCGACCGACTTGCCGGCGGCATCGAACACGACCAGGTCCAGCGGCAGACCGAGCAGCTCGGCGAAGCGGCGGGCCAGGTCGATGGAGACGCCCTGGGGCGCGCCGTCCGGCCCGGTGCCGGCCAGGATGGGGTTGCCCAGGTTGATGGCGGCGCGCAGGCGGCCGGTCGGGGCCAGTGCGGCGATGTGTGCGGGGGAGGCGTTCAGGGTCATGGTGGTGGACGAAGATTGGGGCGCGGGTCAACGTGAGGATGGGCGCAGCGATCCGCATGGCAGCCCCCACACCGCCATTGTCACGGGGCCTCGTCCGCACGGGAACCGGCGCGGTCCCGATCCCACCGCCCTCAGCGATGCTGAAACACCGCCTTGCGCTTGGCCAGGAACGCCTCCATGCCCTCCTTTTGGTCCTCGGTCGCGAACAGCCCGTGGAACAAGCGGCGCTCGAACATCACGCCATCGGACAGGCCGCTTTCGAACGCGCGGTTCACCGATTCCTTGGCCGCCATCACAGCGATCTGCGAGTGGTCGCAAATCGACAGCGCCGCGCCCAGCGCTTCGTCCATCAGTTGCGCCAGCGGCACCACGCGGCTGACCAGGCCCGCGCGCTCGGCTTCGGTGGCGTCCACCATGCGGCCCGTCAGCGCCATGTCCATGGCCTTGGCCTTGCCCACTGCGCGCGGCAGGCGCTGCGTGCCGCCCGCGCCGGGGATCACGCCGAGCTTGATCTCGGGCTGGCCGAACCGGGCGTTGTCGGCCGCGATGATGAAGTCGCACATCATCGCCAGCTCACACCCTCCCCCCAGCGCAAAGCCGCTGACGGCGGCGATCACCGGCTTGCGGATGCCGCGGATGTCTTCCCAGTTGCGGGTGATGTAGTCGCCCCGGTACACATCGGCGAAGCTGTACCGGGCCATGGCCGCGATGTCGGCGCCGGCCGCAAATGCCTTCTCGCTACCCGTCAGCACCATGCAGCCGATGGCCGGGTCGGCGTCGAACGCGCGCAGCGCCGCGCCCAACTCGTCCATCAGCGCATCGTTCAATGCATTGAGCGCCTGCGGCCGGTGCAAGGTGACCACGCCCACGCGCCCGGCCTCGGTACGGACCTGGATGTTCTGCCATTCCATGTGCATCTCCTGTGAGCCGGTGTGTCAGCCCAGCGCGCGCGTGGTGGGCATCACCAGCGCATCGCCATCGACCACCACCTTGCCGGCCACGGTGCAGACGGTGGTCAGTGTCACGCGCCGCTTCTCGGCCGACAGCTCCTTGACGGTCACCGTCGCCTGCACCGTGTCACCCGGGCGCACCGGCGCCTTGAAGCGCAGGTTCTGCCCCAGGTAGACGGTGCCCGGCCCGGGCAGGCGCCCGGCAATCGCCGCCGAGATCACGCTGGCCGTCAGCATGCCGTGTGCGATGCGGCCCTTGAAGGCCGTGGTCTGCGCGAACTCCTCGTTGATGTGCATCGCGTTGTTGTCGCCCGAGGCGCCGGCGAACAGGATGATGTCCGCCTCCGTGATGGTCTTGGCAAAGCTGGCCTGCATGCCAACCGTGAGGTCTTCGAAGTCGTAGCCGTTCAGTGCGTTCATGGGGTCTCCGTCAAAAAAGCGGGCAGGCTCACAGCAGCGCTGTGATGAGCCGGCCCTCGTAGCACAGCAACACCAGCAGCAGCAGCACCGCCAGCAGGAAGGGCGCCAGTGCGCGGAAGATGCGCATCGGCGGCACCCCGGTCATGGCCGAGGCCACGAACAGGCCGGTGCCCACCGGCGGCGTCAGCAGCCCCAGCACCAGGTTCAGGCACACCACCACACCGAAGTGGAACGGGCTGATGCCGAACTGCCCGGTGGCAATCGGCAGCAGGATGGGCACCACCAGAATCAGCGCGGCAATGCCGTCGATCAGCATGCCCACCACCAGCAGCATGCCCATGACCAGCATCATGAACATGAAGGGACTGGAGGTGCTGGCCGAGATCCAGTCGGCCACAAGCTGTGGCACGCGCTCGAACGTGATGACCCAACCGAACACGCCGGCCGCCGCGATCAGGAAGGTGACCAGCCCGGTGTTGATGGCGCAGCGACCCAGCAGCGCGGGCAGCTGGCTCCACCGCAGCTCGCGGTAGAAGAACCCGCCCACCAGCAGGGCCACCACCGAGGCCAGCGCCGCCGACTCGGTCGGCGTGGCCAGCCCGCTCAGGATGCCGCCGATGATCACTGCCGGCACCATCAGCGCCGGGATCGCCTGCACCACCGCCTGCACGGCCTCGCCGCTCGACATCCAGCGGCCCTTCGGATACGGGTTGCGCCAACCCACCCAGGCCACGATCAGGAAGAACGACAAGCCCATCAGCACACCGGGCACGATGCCGGCCACGAACATGTCGCCGATCGACACCTGTGCCAGCACACCGAAGATCACGAACAGCATGGACGGCGGGATGATCGGCCCCATCAGCCCGGCCGCAGCGGTGATGGCGGTGGAGTAGGCCTTGTCGTAGCCCTCCTTCTCCATCTCCGGCACCATGGCCGAGGACATGATGGCGATCTGCGCCACCGCCGAGCCCATGATGGCCGCCATCATCATGTTGGCCATCAGGTTGATGTAGGCCAGCCCGCCGCGAAACCCCCCAAGGAACACGCGCGCGAAGTTGATCAGCCGGCGCGTCAGGCCGCCCTCGTTCATCAACTCGCCGGCCAGGATGAACAGCGGGATGGCCAGCAGTCCGTAGGACTCCAGCGAGCCGAACAACTGCTGCCCGAACGAGGCGAACAGCACCAGGTTGTCGGCGTGCCAGATGTAGAACATCGCCGTCAGGCCGAGCACGATGGCAATGGGCACCTGCAGCATCAACAGGCCCAGGAACACCAGCATGGTCATCATGGCGTGGCCCCTTCGTTGTGCTTGTCCATATGGCGGGCCAGCGGGTCAGCCGTGATGTTGGCCGCCATGTGCAGCACGACCGAAGCCGCGAACAACGGCACCACCAGCCAGACCCAGAACTTCATGATGGTCACCGTGTTGGGCTTTTCCTGGTAGATGAAGTTCATGGTCTCGCCGCTGAACGCCTCCAGGTCGCCGCCCAGGCGGATCAGTGCCGCAGGGTCGAACCAGTTCCAGCACAGCACCAGCAGCACCACGCCGAACAGCAGCACGCACCAGTCGATGAAGATGCCGACCACGCGCCGCAGCCCAGCCGGGAAAAAGTCCACCAGCACCGTCACCGAAACCGCAGCGCGGCGCTTGATCAAGACCGCAGTGGCCAAAAAGACCATCCAGATCATGCAGAAGATGGCGGCCTCGTCGATCCAGAACACCGCCTTGTTCATGGCCCGCGTGACCACGTTGAACATGATCAGCAGCGTCACCACCAACGCCAGCACTCCCGCCAACGCCAGCTCCAGCCGCGCCCAGCGGTCAGACAAGCGCTGCAGCACGTTCGCTCTCCTCGAAGCTTTGCATGGCAGGGCTTACTTGGCTGCAGGCAGCGCGGCGGCTGCGGCCTTCAGGTCCTTCAGCGCCGGGGCCTTGGCCAGCCAGGTCTTCTCCCACTGCGCGATGCCGTCCTTGAAAAACTCCGGGCCCACATCCTTGATCACCTTGCCGCTGCCACGCACCTGCTTGTCCCAGGCCGCCTCCTTGGCGATGTTGGAGTCGATGATGCGGTCGATGTGCTTGGCCATGGTCTCGGTGACGAGCTTGCGCTCTTCGGGGGTGAGCGTGGCCCAGACCCGCGCCGAAACCACTCCCACCATCGGGAACATCATGTGCTTGCTCAACAGGATGGTGCTCACGTTCTGGTAGAGCTTGAGCTCCCAGATCACCTCCAGGTCCATGTCGACGGCATCCACCTGCCCATTGGCCAGCGCGTCGAACACGGCCGAGACGGGCATGGGCGTGGCGGCGGCGCCCAACGCGTTGTAGAAATCCTTGATGGGTTCGAAGGGCGTGATGCGCAGCTTCTTGCCCTTCAGGTCGGCGGCGGTCTTGACCTCGCCGCGGCTGAGGATCTGGCGCATGCCCGCCATGCCGTAGCCGATGCCGACCACGCCGACGGCCTTGGGCAGCACCTCCAGCATCTTCTTCGCCTCGGGCGTGCGCAGCAGTGCGCCGGCCTGTGCGATGTCCTTGACCAGATAGGGCGCGTACCAGGCGCCGAAGTTGGGCACCCGGTTGGACAGCTCGGCCATGGTCATGAAGGCCATGTCCAGCGCGCCGGTCTGCATCTGCTGCAGCATCTGCGCCTCGTTGCCCAGTTGGGCCGAGGGGAATACGGTCACCGAGTGCTTGCCGCCCGAAGCGGTCTTCAGCTCGGCGGCGAAGTCGTTGGCCGCCAGCGTCCAGCTCTGCGTCGGTGGCGTGATCAGGCCCAGGCGGAAATCCTTGGCCCATGCGGGCATCGCCAGCAGCGATGCGCTCAACAAGGCACCCATCCAGGTGCAAAAGCGTGTGTTCAACATATCAGTGTCTCCATCGGTTTGTCGTGGGGGCTTGCGCCCCCGGGGGTCATGCCGGCTGGCGCTCGGCCTGTGGCGCCGGCTGTGCAACGCCAGTGGCACCGGCGCGCGGCGCCGGCGGTGCGCGGAATGCCTGCAGCCGCTGCGCGCGCAGCACTTCGGCCTGGGCCATGCTCTTTTCCTTCACATGGCCGTAGCCACGGATCTCGTCCGGCACGCTGGCCAGCGCCACGGCTGCGGCGTGGTTGCCCGCGTCGAGCCGCGTCAGCACGTCGTCCAGCATGCGTTCGTAGTCGGCGATGAGTTGGCGCTCCTGCTGGCGCTCGGCCGTCTTGCCGAACACATCCAGCGCCCCGCCGCGCAGGCCCTTCAGGCGCGTCAGCCACGCGAACGCGCTGCGCATCCACGGCCCGAACTTCTGCTTGACCAGATGGCCCGTCACCGGGTCCTTCTTGGCGATGCTGGGCGGCGCCAGGTTGTATTGCACCGTGTAGCCATGGGGAACTGCGCATCGAGCTGGGCCAGGAAAGCCGGGTCGCTGTGCAGCCGGGCCACCTCGTACTCGTCCTTGTAGGCCATCAGCTTGTACAGATAGCGCGCGGTGGCCTCGGCCAGCGCGCTGGACCCCGGGGTGGCCTTCTTCTCGGCCGCCATCACGCGCTGCACCTGGCTGGCGTAGCGGCGCGCGTAGGCGGCGTCCTGGAACGCGATCAGCTCGGGCACGCGCACCTGCAGCAGCCGCTTGAGCTCGCCCGTGGCCGCCACGCTGTCCACGATGGCGCTCGCCTCGGCGGTCAGCGGCGCCTGCACGCTGGCCGTGCCCTTGGCCTTGGCGATCTCGGCCTGCACGAAGCTCAGGTCCACCACGGCCATGCGGCCCCAGCGGAACGCAGCAATGCCCATCTCCACACCCACGCCGGCGTTCTTGATGGCCGTCTCGATGGACGCGGCCTTCAGCGGGATGGTGCCGGCCTGGTAGGCCACGCCTACCATGAAGGTGTTGGTGGCCATGGCGTCGGCGAACAAGCCCTCGGCCAGCGCCTGGCCGTCCAGGAACACGTTGTCGGCCTTGCGCGTCACGCGGTCGATGCCGGCGGTCAGCACGCGCGGGGCGGGGAACAGCACATGGCGGTCGGCCACCATCTGGCCAGTGGGGGTCTGGGTGGTGGAGACCACCGCGATGGTGCGCTCGGGGTGGCACTTGTCCAGGTTCTTGGGGTCGGTGGCGTTCAGGATGTCGAAGCCCAGGTACAGGTCGCTGCGCCCGTCGCTGACCTTGTTGGAGCCGTCGAACGGGGCGTTGGTGACCTTGATGTCGGAGATCACCGCGCCGCCCTTTTGTGCCAGGCCGGTCTGGTCCAGCCCCATCACGTGCTTGCCTTCCAGCCGCGCGGCCGCCGCGATGGTGGCGGTGACCGTCACCGAACCGGTGCCGCCGATGCCCATGATGTGCACCGAGAAGCCGAAGCTGGCGTCGATCTTGAACACCGGGTCGGGCAGCGCCCGGTCCAGCGCCGGGATGCGGCCCTTCTTCTTTTTCTTGCCGTCGGCGCTGGGCTCGGGGTTGGGCGTGATGGTCAGGAAGGACGGGCAGAAGCCCTTGACGCAGCTGAAGTCCTTGTTGCACGAGCTTTGGTGGATGCGGGTCTTGCGGCCGAACTCGGTGGGCACCGGCTCCACGCTCATGCAGTTGCTCTTCTCGCCGCAGTCGCCGCAGCCCTCGCAGACGCGCTCGTTGATCACGGTGACCTCGACCGGTTCCTCGGCCTTGCCCCGGCTGCGGGCGCGGCGCAGCTCGGCTGCGCATTCCTGGTCGTGCAGCAGCACGGTGGTGCCGGGGGTGGCGGCCAAGAGGCGCTGGGCTTCGTCCAGCCGGTCGCGGTGCCAAGCTTCGGTGCCGCCGGGCAGGCTGAGGTCCTTGTACGGCCCCAGGTCGTCGGTGGTGACGATGACCTTCTTGACGCCATTGGCCAGCAGGTCGGCCACCATGGCGGCGACGGGGTGGGCGCCCATGATGGCCTGGCCACCGGTCATGGAGGTGTGGGCGTTGCGCAGCAGCTTGAAGGTGATGTTGCTGTTGTTGGCGGCGGCGTAGCGGATGGCCAGGCTGCCGGAGTGGGCGTAGGTGCCGTCGCCCATGTTCTGGAAGATGTGCGGGGTGTCGGTGAACGGCGCCATGCCGATCCACTGCGCGCCCCCGGCGCCCATGTGGGTGCCCATCACCACGTTGCGGTCCATCCACATGGCCATGGTGTGGCAGCCGATGCCGGCGGAGACGATCGCGCCATCGGGCGCCTGGGTCGAGCTGTTGTGCGGGCAGCCCGAGCAGAACCAGGCGGTGCGGGTGGTGGTCTCGGTGAGCTTGCCGCGCGCGTGCACTTCGTCCAGGCGGCGCAGCCAGGATTCGGCCGATTCGATGCGGGCCTTTTGCGACAGGCGGGCGGTGAGCGCGCGGCCGATGATGTCGGACTCGAACTCGCCGTAGTGCGGCAGCAGCTCTTTCTCGTGCTCGTCGAACTTGCCGACGATGCGCGGGGCGTTGGCCATGCCGTAGAGCACGTTCTTGGCGAACATCTCCAGGAAGGGGCGCTTCTCTTCGATGACGAAGATCTCCTCCAGGCCCCGCGCGAAGTCGCGCACGACAGTGGGCTCCATCGGGAACAGCATGCCCATCTTCAGGATGCGGATGCCGCAGCGCCGCAGGGCGGCGTCGTCCAGGCCGAGTTCCAGGAAGGACTGGCGCAGATCGTTGTAGGTCTTGCCGGCGGTGATGATGCCCAGCCAGGCGTCGGGGTTCTCGAAGACGACGTGGTTGAGCTTGTTCGCCGCCACGTAGCGCTTGGCCACTTCCAGGCGGCGTGTGTAGAGCGACTGCTCCATCTCCAGCGCCTGGGCGCGCACGTTCATGCCCAGGTTCATGTTGGGGGTGAACACCTGGCCGTCGAACGTGAGGTCGGGGGTGGCGAAGTGCATGCGGCCGGGGGAGATGTCGGCGCTGCCCGAGCCGTCGGCCACGTTGGTGACGATCTTCATGCCCACCCACAGGCCGGACAGGCGCGACATCTGGTAGCCGTGCAGGCCGTAGTCCAGGATCTCCTGCACATTGGCCGGGTACAGGCTGGGGATGCCCACGTGCATCAGCATGGGCTCGGACTGGCTGGCCAGCGAGCTGCTCTTGCAGCTGGGGTCGTCGCCGGCAATGGCCAGCACGCCGCCGTTCTTGCCGATGCCGGTGTAGTTGGCGTGCTTGAGCGCATCGCCCGAGCGGTCCACGCCGGGGGCCTTGCCGTACCACAGGCCGGTGACGCCGTCGAACTTTTGCTTGCCCACGGTGTGCAGCATCTGCGTGCCCCACACGGCGGTGGCGGCCAGGTCTTCGTTCAGGCCATCGACGAAGTGGATGTTGCTGGCCAGCAGCGCCTTTTGCTGCTTGATGAGCGCTGCGTCCAGCATGCCGACCGGGGAGCCCCGGTAGCCGCTGACGAACATGCCGGTCGAAAGGCCCCGGCGTGCATCGGTGCGCACCTGGTCCAGCGTCAGGCGCACGATCGCGTCGATGCCGCCGATGTTGATCTGGCCTTCTTCCTGCAAGAAGATGCTGGGGGCTTGTTTTTTTTCGGGCTTGGGGTCTGCCATGGCGGCCTCTCGTGGTTTGTCTCGTGTGGGTGCGGGCAGGGCTGCGCCCGGGCGCCTCGCATGGGCGCCTTGCATTCGCTTTCGCGTTGGCGTCAGGGCTTGCTAGCGGCCCAGGCTCTTGGCGGTCTGGCCGGCGATGCCCCAGTTCTCCTTGGGCAATTCATGGATCCAGACGCGCACGTTCTGTTGCGGTGCGTCGATGGCATCGACCAGGGCCTGCGTGACCTTCTCGATCACGGCGCGCTTCTGCTCTTCGGTGCGGCCTTCGAGCATGTAGATCTGAGCGAATGGCATCGTGGCCTCGGCTCACACAAAGCGCATGCTGACGCTGCCCAGGTCCTGGAACCGCACCGACACGTTGTCGCCCGCTTCCACGCCAATGGCTTCGGTCACGCCGCCGGTCATGATGAAACTGCCTGCCGGGATCTCCTGGCCGCGCGCGCCCAGGTGATTGGCCAGCATCGCGACGGCCGCCAGCGGGTTGCCCAGCACGGCAGCGCCGGCCGCCATGCTGACGATCTCGCCGTTCTTCTCGAGCACCACGCCCAGCGTGCGCAAATCCAGGTCGGCCAGATCGCGCATCAGCCCGCCGGTCACGAAACGCGAGGACGAGGTGTTGTCGGCGATCACGCTCTTGAGGTCGAACTTGAATTCGCGGTAGCGCGAATCGATGATCTCCACGGCCGGCACGACGAAGTCAACGGCGGCCATCACAGCCGCCAGGTGGCAGCCCGGGCCCTTGAGCGGCGCCTTGGTGACGACGCAGATCTCGGCCTCGACCTTGGGGTGGATCAGCGCCGAGGTCTGGATCTCGCCGCCATCGGGCACGGCCATGTAGTCGGCCACGAAGCCGAACACGGGGCTGGTCACACCCATCTGCTTCATCTTGGCGAACGAGGTCAGGCCGGCCTTCAGGCCCACGATCCTGTGGCCACGCGATTCCTTGCGCCGGCGGATCTCGTCCTGGATGTCATAGCAGTCTTCCCAGTCCAGGTCGGGAAAATCGTTGGTGATCTTGGTGACGTCGTGGGCCTGCAGCTCGGCGTTTTCCAGGTGCTCGGCCAGCTTGGCGACGGTGTTCTTGTCGAGGGTGCTCATTGCAATTTCCTTGTGATCTTCAGACGAAACGGACGGACGTGCCGCCCAGGCCGCCCACGCTGCAGACCAGGTTGTCACCGGCCTTGACCGGCACCAGTGGCGACTGCGAGCCCGACAGGATGATTTCGCCGGCCTTGAGCCCGATGCCCAGGCGGCCCAGCGTGTTGGCCAGCCAGGCCACGGCGTTGACGGGCGAGCCCTGCACCGACGCGCCGGTCGAGGTGCTGATGATTTCGCCGTTCTTCTCCAGCACCATGCCGGCCAGGGCCAGGTCAAGCTGGCGCGGGCTGCGGCGCTGCCCACCCAGGGTCAGCACGCCGCACGAGGCGTTGTCGGCCACTGTGTCCTGGATCTTGATCTTCCAGTCGCGGATGCGCGAGTCGACGATCTAGAAGCAGGGCATCACGCATTCGGTGGCACGCAGCACGTCGACCGCGGTGACGCCCGGGCCTTGCAGATCGCGCTTGAGCAGAAAGGCCACCTCGGCTTCGGCCTTGGGCGCGATCATGCTGGCGGCCACGATGGGCTCGCCCTCGTTGAACACCATGCCCGAGAGCATCTGGCCGAAGTCCGGCTGGTCCACGCCCAGCATCTCCATGACGATGCGGCTGGTCACGCCGATCTTCTTGCCCACCACGGTCTCGCCGGCGTCGATGCGGCGCTGGATCATGCGCAGCTGGATCTGGTAGGCGTCTTCGATCGTGATGCCCGGCTCGCGGTCGGTCAGCGGGTCGACAGGCGTGCGGCTCAACAGCGCCTGGTACAGCTCATCGCCGTAGTGTTCGATCTTGGTTTGTTGCATCGTGCTCTTTCAATACTTGACCATGACGTTGCGCAGGTCGGTGTAGAACTCCAGCGAGTGGAGTCCACCCTCGCGGCCGATGCCCGACTGCTTGGAGCCACCGAACGACGTGCGCAGGTCGCGCAGGAACCAGCTGTTGACCCAGCACAGGCCCACCTCGATGGCGCTGGCCAGGCGCATGGCGCGGGCGATGTCCTGCGTGTGGATGGACGTGGCCAGGCCGTAGCGGTTGGCGTTCACCATGTTCAGCACTTCCTCTTCGGTGTCGAAGGGCTGGATGTGGCAGCACGGGCCGAAGATTTCTTCCGTCACCACGGTCGCGGTTTCGGGCAGGCCGGTCCAGATGGTGGGCTGCACCCAGCAGCCGTCCTTCAGCTCGTCGGGCATGTCGGGAATGCCGCCCCCGGTCACGATGGTGGCGCCCTCCTCCTTGGCCTTGGCGTACAGGCCCAGCACCTTTTTCTGGTGCACCTTGCTGACCAGCGGGCCGATCTTGGTGTCCTTGTCGAACGGCCGGCCGGGCTTCATGGTTTCGGCCTTCTCCTTCAGCGCGCTGACGAACTTCTCGAAGATCGGGCGCTGCACATAGACGCGCTCGGTACCCAGGCAGACCTGGCCGGCGTTCTCGAAGCACGAGCGGGTGACGGTGGCGACCGCGTTGTCGAAGTCGCAGTCGGCAAACACCAGGGCTGCGTTCTTGCCGCCGAGCTCCAGCGACACGGGGCGGATGCCGTTGGCACCGGCCTTCATGATCGCGGTGCCGGTCTTGGTCTCGCCGGTGAAGGTGATGCCGTTGACGTCGGGGTGCTCCGTCAGGAACGAGCCGGCCGACTCCACGCCGAAGCCGTTGACCACGTTGTAGACGCCCTTGGGCACGCCCACCTTGTTCATCACCTCGCCCAGCAACGTGGCCGTGCTCGGGGTGACCTCGGACGGCTTGACGACCACGGTGTTGCCGCAGGCCAGCGCCGGGCCGGCCTTCCAGGTCATCAGCAGCAGCGGCAGGTTCCAGGGGCAGATGATGGCGATGACGCCGCGTGGCACGCGCACGCCGTAGCTGCGCGCGGTCTTGCCGTCGGGCGTGCGCATCTCGAACGACTCGGTCGAGGCGTTCTTGATGGTGTCGGTGAAGGCCTGGAAGTTGGCCGCACCGCGCGGAATGTCCACGTGCGAGGCCAGGTGCGCGGGCTTGCCGGTGTCGGCGATCTCGGCCTGCAGGAAGTCGTCGAAGCGGTGGTTGATCTCGGCCACCAGGCCGTCCAGCATGGCGCAGCGCTCCACCACCGACAGCTTGCCCCAGGGGCCGCGCAGGGCCGCCTTGGCCGCCGCGACGGCGGCGTCGACCTCGGGCTTGCCGGCCTCGTGCACCATGCCGATCAGGCTGTTGTCGACCGGATTGCGCTTCTCGTAGGTCTTGCCGCTGCGGTTGCCCACGTATTCGCCGTTGATGAAGTTCAGGATGTCTTTGCTCATGTTCATTTCCTGGTTGTCTCTGTGATTCCCATGGCGGCCAGCCCGGCGCGTGCACAGGCTTCGTCTTCGAGTTCGGAGCCACCCGACACGCCAATGCCGCCGATCAGATGCCCTTGGTGCCGCATGGGCAGCCCGCCGCCGAAGCACACCATGCGCGGGCGCAACGGGATGCCCTGGCGTACAGCGGGGGAGTGCGCGGCCAGGGCATCGGCCCAGGCCCCGGTGGCCATGCCGAAGCCGGCAGCCGCGTAAGCCTTGTCGATAGCGATGTCGATGCTGTGCAGAAAGGCCTGCGGCATGCGCAGGAACGCCGCCAGGTTGCCCCCCGCATCGACCACCGCCACATTGACGGCGATGCCTGCCTCCTCGGCCCATGCCACGGCCGCGCGCACGGCAGCGTGTGCTGCCTCCCAATGCACGACATGCTGAACGGATGCCGTGCGCATCAGGTGAACACCGACAGGAAGGCTTCGTTGAGCTTGCGGTCGTGGTAGAAGATCGCAGGGCCCAGCTGGTCGTCGTGCCAGGTGATGGCCGGCTTGTCGGGGTAGTAGATGTAGCCGCCGGCGAACACCTCGTTGCGGTTGCCCGAGGGGTCGAAGAAGTAGATGGTCTCGCCGCGCGTGATGCCGTGGCGCGTGGGGCCGATGTCGATCGAGGTCTTGTTGCGCGAGAGGATGTCACCGGCGCGCAGCACCTTCTCCCAACTGCCCAGCTCGAACGACGCGTGGTGGAACTTGCCCTTGACCGGCTGGCGGATGAAGGCCACGTCATGCGCCTTGTTCGAGCAGCTCAGGAACGCGCCGATCATGAAGTCCTTGTCGGGCCCGGCCATCACCTGCTCGGCGATGCCGAAGCCCAGCACCTGGGTGAACAGCTTGACCGTGCCGTCCAGGTCGTCGCCATACAGCAGGCAGTGGTCGAAGCGCGAAGGCGCGATGCCCTTCATGCCGTCCGGCCAGGGGTTGGGGTTGATGTTGGGTCCGTCGGTACCGCAGTCGTTGCCCAGCTTTTCCTTCTCGGCAAACAGCTCCATCACGTGCCCGGTCGGAATCGTGAAGCGGAAGCGCTCACCCGTGGCCGGGTGCTCGCCGGCCGGCACCCAGCACAGGTCGGTGCACAGCCCAGATTCCTGGATGTCACCGGCCAGCTTCTTCAAGGTGGCGGGCGAATCCACGCGCCAGCCCATGTAGTCCATGCCGGCCTCGTCGGCCTCGCGCAGCACCACGCTGTGGTGGTCGTGTTCGTCCCAGGCCTTGAGGAACACACGGTCGCCCTTGCGCGCGACCTCCTTGAGGCCCAGCACGTCGATGTAGTGCTTCAGGGCGGGACCCATCTCCAGCACGCGAATCGCCACGTGCCCGGGGCGTAGAACACCGGTCAATGCCATGTCATGTCTCCTTGTTGTCAGATTGTTTGAATTGCATCGCTTCGAAATCGAAACGAAAGCCACCGGCCGCAGCGCCCCTTGGCGCCACCACGGCCCGCACCATGCCGCCTACGACCTCGACCTCCATGTCGCTGGTCGGAAAGGTCTTGCAGGCCAGCGCGCAGGCTTGCGCCTGCTCTTGTTCGCTCAACACGGCGCGGCTCATGCGTGCCGTGCTGTAGCAACCCTGCAGCACACGCACCTTGCACACCCCGCATCCACCGTTGCGGCAGCCCACGGGAATGCCTTTGCGCCGCAACTGCTCCATGGCCGCCAGCAGACTCTGGTCGGTGCGGCAGCCAAAGCGCTCGCCTGTGTTGCTGATGGTCACCTCGAACGGCATGTGATTCCTTGTGGCGCCAATGCTAGGAATGCAGGGGCCGGCGAGCTATCCGCTTCTTGCACAGGGTCTGGCGGCAGGTGTCCGCTTCTTGCGGGTGGCCACGCGCACGCCCCCCGTGCCGTTCCCTTCCCGCTGCGCCGGGCGCTGCCGCCAGCTCCGCCAGCTCCGCCAGCGAGGAGACGCTCAGCTCGGCGCGCAGCTGTCGTCTCCTCGGGCACGCGCATCTGTGAGCGCTTCAGCCCAGGTCGCCGCCGCCGACCGGCAGCACCGTACCGGTGATGTAGGAGGACTCGTCGGACGCGAAGAACAGGATCGGCGCGACCTGCTCGGCGATCGTCCCGTAGCGGTGCATCAGGCTGGAGGCTTTGGTCTGCCCGACGATGCCGCTGTACCAGGCCGCTTCGCGCGCCGTGGGCTTGGCGGTGTTGCGTGGGATGCGACGCACCGGCGCCTCGGTCCCGCCGGGTGCGGTGGCGTTGATGCGGATGCCGTTGTCCGCCTGCTCCATCGCCATCGAAGCCGTCAGCGCGTTGACACCACCCTTGGCCGCCGCGTAGGGCACGCGGTAGATGCTGCGCGTGGCAATGGAGGAGACGTTGACGATCACGCCCTTCCTGCGCTTGACCATGCCGGGCAGCACGGCGCGGCAACACCACAGCGTGGGGAACAGCGAGCGCCGGATCTCCTGTTCGATCTCGGCCTCGCCATAGTGCTGGTAGGGCTTGGTCCAGATCGTTCCGCCCACGTTGTTGACGAGAACGTCCACGCGCTTGAACTGCGTAAGCGCCGCGTCCACGGCGCCCTGGGCACCGGCAAAGGTCTCCAGGTCGGCTTCATGCCCGCAGGCGGTTCCACCGGCGGCGGTGATCGCCTGTGCGACTTCGTGCACCAGCGGTGAACGGTCGACGGCGAACACACAGCCGCCCTCGGCGGCGACGGCCTCGGCAACGCCACGGCCGATGCCTTGGGCGGCGCCCGTGACGATCACGATCTTGCCGACGAAGCGGGGCTCGTGGCGCATCGATGCGGTCATGCTGCGCCCTCAGACGTGGTAGACGTCAAGCATGTGGTGGATGTAGTCGTTCTTCAGAACGATGTACTTCTTCTTGATCAGCGGCTTGTCGCCGCTGGTGTCGATCTCGCAGCGGCAGGTGCCGAAGTACACGTCCACGATGTCGTAGCGAAAGCTGTGCGTCGTCCAGTTGAAGCAGACCACGACGCGCGCATCGTCCTGCTCCAGGATCTCGACGTTGGAGATCGCGCGGTTGTAGCGCGTGTCCGGCGTCGAGGCGCTGGAGCGGTCGGTCTCGATGCGGAACACACGGTCCTCCAGCCCCTGCCGGTTCGGGTAGTAGATCAGCGAGACCTCGTTGTGCGGGTCGCTCGTGAGCTCGTCGTCGTCGTCCCAGGATGGCATGTAGTAGTCCACATCCTGCGCATAGAACGCGAGCCAATCCGACCAGCGCTGCTCGGCCTGCGCACGCGCCTCGGCGTACAGGAAGGCGACAAGGGCTTCGTAGGAAGTCTTCATGTCACCGGCCCCCATTGGCCTGCTCGGCCATGTAGCTCTTCTTCATCGTCTGCAGCCAATACGCGTGCTGGCCGATGTACAAGCCCTCGTCCTCGGTCTTGCTGCAGCTGAGCTCGGGCTTCAGGCCGATCAGTTCGGCGGTCTCGTCCGCCCCCCGGACCCAATGCACGGCGCCGCGCGACAGATCGTTCCATCGCACGGCCCGTGCCTCGAAGCCGCGCTGGCAGGAGCGGAACTCCTCCAGATCGTCCGGCGTCGCCATGCCGGTGGCGTTGAAGAAGTCTTCGTACTGCCGCAGCCGGCGTTCACGGGCTTCGGCCGGCTCGCCCTTCGGTGCGATGCAGTAGATCGTGGCCTCGCTCTTGTTCACCGAGATCGGCCGCACAACGCGGATCTGCGAGCTGAACTGGTCCATCAGATACACGTTCGGGTACAGGCACAGGTTGCGCGACTTGCGCAGCATCCAGTCGGCCCGCGCCTCGCCGAACTTCTCCACCCACTCGGCGCGCCGGGCATACAGCGGCCGGTCTTCGGGGTTGGACCAGTTGGTCCACAGCAGCATGTGGCCGTACTTGAACGAGTAGGAGCCCCCGCCCTGCTTGGCCCAGGCGCCGGCGTTCATGGCCTTGACGTTGTCGACCTTGCCGTCGCGGCCGCGCCGCGAGGTGGTGGCGGCGTAGTTCCAGTGCACGGCCGAGACGTGGTAGCCGTCGGCGCCGTTTTCGGCCTGCAGCTTCCAGTTGCCGTCGAAGGTGTAGGTCGATGCACCGCGCAGCACCTCGATGCCGTCCGGCGCCTGGTCCACGATCATGTCGATGATCTTGGCCGCTTCGCCCAGGTGCTCTTCCAGCGGCACCACGTCGGCGTTGACGCTGCCGAACAGAAAGCCCCGGTAGTTGCCGAAAGCGCCGAGCTTGACCAGGTCATGGCTGCCTTCGCAGTTGAAGTTCGACGGGTAGCCTGCGTCGGGCGTCTGGTCCTTCACCTTGAGCAGCTTGCCCGTGTTGCTGAATGTCCAGCCGTGGAAGGGGCAGGTGAAGCTGGACTTGTTGCCCTTCTTGAAGCGGCACAGGACGGCGCCCCGGTGGGTGCAGGTGTTGGCCAGCGCGTTGAGCTTGCCGTCCTTGCTGCGCGTGATCACCACGGGCTGGCGGCCGATGTGGACAGTCAGGTAGTCGTTGACGTTGGGGATCTGGCTCTCGTGCGCCAGGTAGACCCAGTTGCCTTCGAAGATGTACTTCATCTCCAGTTCGAACAGCTGCTCATCGGTGAAGGCGGCGCGGTCGAGCCGGTAGAGATGCCGGGACGGGTCGTCCTGCAGCATGGCGTCGAGGCGGCTGAGGTGGGTCGCGTTGTCTTGGTGGATCTGGATCACACGTGTCTCCTGGCGGTCGGTTCTTGGATTGGTGCGAGGGCGCTCGCGTCCGGCGCCGGCCACGCGGGGTGGGGCGTGGTCTGCATAAGGCCTCGTCAACCATCGCGCATGGCTCGCTCAAATGCTTGTGGTTGGATGCGCGACAGAGCCTCGAGTGCAAACCGTGTGCCAGTCGACGGGGGCGCGGCGGACGCGCGGAGCGCTGCGATGGAGAGCGGCGGCGCGCTCGGTGCAAACCCTGAGGCTGCCGTGCCTGCACGGCCCGTGGCGAATGCAGCAATTGATGCAAAGTACCTGGCCGAGCGCGACGCCACGATGCATCAATTGATCACGCCCTGGCGCTGCCCGCTGCACGCGTCCAGCCGGACTTCCGCCCGTCGCCGGGAAGCATGCATCGCGCGACGCACCCACGCGGGGTGGCACGCGCCGTGCTCACAACGACGACATTCCACGCGACAAGATGTGGGCAGCAGCCGCCCGGGCTGGTCCACGAACAAGATGACGGAGACACTCAGATGAAATCCACCAACGGCAAGCGTCCCCCGGGGCGAGCCGCCCGTGGCGCGACCATGCCGATGCTGCGCAGCGCGAACGCCGAGATCGACGGCGTGCGCTTTCCAGATCTCACCGACCTGATGGCCAAGCTGCGCTTTTCCACGAGCGACGGCAGGATCTGGCTGGACGATCAACGCATGCTGCTGGTCCATGCCAGGGCGCTGGGCACGATGCGGCACGAAATGATCGAGACGCTGGGGCTGGACGTCGCTCGCCGTCTGTTCACGCGCATGGGCTACCAGGCCGGCATCTGCGATGCGCAGATGGCGCGGCGCGTGCGCGCCAAGACCAATCCCAAGGACATGTTCGTGGTTGGTCCGCAAATGCATTGCCTGGAGGGCATCGGCCTGTCCGAGCCGGTGCGGCTGGAGTTCGACGTCGAGACCGGCCGGCACTATGGCGAGTTCCTATGGACGCACCAGGTCGAAGACGAAGAGCACGCGCGGCACTTTCCGATCGGCACCGAGCCCTCGTGCTGGATGCAGGTCGGCTACGCCTCGGGTTACTCGACCGAGTTCATGGGCCGGCAGATCCTCTACCGCGAGGTGGAGTGCCTGTCGATGGGCCAACCGGCGTGCCGCATCATCGGCAAGCCGGTGGCCGAATGGGGCGATGAGGCAGCGCACGATCTGCAGCATCTGATGCCGCCCGTGCTGACCAGCAAGCCGTTGGCCGTGGCCGCGGCCCCCTCTGCCATGCCTGCCGCACTGCAGGCCGAACCTGGCCACGATCCGGCGCGGCCGGTTGGCATCTCGCCCGGGTTCAACACCGTGATGCACATGGTGCACAAGGTGGCACCCACTAACGCGACCGTGCTGTTTCTTGGCGAAAGCGGCGTCGGCAAGGAGGTGTTCGCACGCATGCTGCACCGCGGCAGCGCACGCCGCGAGCGCCCGTTCGTCGCCGTCAACTGCGCGGCCATTCCGGAGCAGTTGATCGAGTCCGAGCTGTTCGGGGTCGAGCGCGGCGCCTTCACCGGCGCCAGCGCCAGCCGCGCGGGGCGCTTCGAACGCGCCGACGGCGGCACGCTGTTTCTCGACGAGATCGGCACCTTGTCGTACGGCGCGCAGGGCATGCTGCTGCGCGCGTTGCAGGAGGGCGAGATCGAGCGGCTGGGCGACACGCAGACGCGCCGCGTCGATGTGCGGGTGATCGCGGCCACGAACGTGGATCTGCGTGAAGAGGTGCGCCTGGGCCGGTTCCGCGAAGACCTGTATTTCCGGCTCAACGTGTTCCCGATCCGCATCGTGCCGCTGCGCGAGCGGCGCGAGGACATTCCGCTCTTGATGACGCACTTCCTCGCCAAATTCAACCGCCTGCATGGGCGCCGCCTGTCGGGCTTCACCCAGCGCGCTGTCGACGCGGTGATGTCGTATGCCTGGCCGGGCAACATCCGCGAGCTGGAGAACGTGGTCGAGCGCGGCGTGATCCTGGCCAGCGAGAACACGGCCATCGACGCGTCGCAACTGTTCACCAGCGGCGAGCGCTTCGATGCCCGCCACTACCACGTGGGGCGCCATGGCGATCTGGTCTGCGACAACCCGGCCGACCTGATGGACGAGCCGGCCCAGAACAGCCAGATCGAGCGCGTCTCGCGGCACCTGACGCATCTGCTGCTCGGCGCCGAGACCGATGCGCCCGCCGACGGCCAGATCTCGCTGGACGACATCGAAACCATGCTGCTCCGGCGGGCCATCGAGCGCGCCCATGGCAACGTGGCAGCGGCCGCGCGCGTGCTGGGCATCACGCGGCCCCAGATGGTCTACCGGCTCAAGAGCCGGGGCATCGTGCAGCCCGGCGAGGTGGTGCGATGAACCCTGCAGCCCCGGCCATCCTCGAACGACCGGAGCAGGCGCCGCCGACCTGGCGCGAATTGCGCGCAGACATCGGGCTGCGCTATGTGGCCAATGGCTTCATCGGCTGGATGTTTGCCGCCACCGCGCCGGTGGCCGTCATCCTCTCGGTGGCGACACAGGGCGGCCTGAGCGAAGCACAGCTGGCGTCGTGGATCTTCGGCGTGTTCTTCATCAACGGCTTGCTGACGCTGTTGTTCTGCTGGCTCTACCGCCAGCCACTCGCCTTCTTCTGGACCATTCCGGGCACGGTGCTGGTGGGGCCGGCGCTCACGCACCTGCGTTTCGAGGAGGTGGTCGGTGCCTATCTGGCCACCGGCGTGCTCGTGCTGTTGCTGGGCGCCACGGGCTGGGTGCGCCGCGTCATGCAGGCCATCCCGATGCCCATCGTGATGGCCATGGTGGCCGGGGTCTTCCTGCGCTTCGGGCTCGACCTGGTGCGCGCGCTGCATGCGGATTTCTGGATCGCAGGGCCAATGGTGATGGCGTGGCTCGTCCTTGGCGTGGCGCCGCGCATCGGCCGGCGACTGCCGCCGCTGATCGGCGCGCTGCTCGTGGGCGCGCTTGCCTCCGTGCTGCTGGGCCGCATCGATGCGGCGGACCTCGGCGCGTTCGAACTGGCGCGGCCTCTCGTGCAGACGCCGGCGTGGTCGTTCGCCGCGATGGTGGAGCTCGTCATCCCGCTGGCCATCACGGTGGTCGTGATCCAGAACGGCCAGGGCGTGGCCGTGCTGCGGGCCAGCGGCCACAGCCCGCCGGTCAATGCCATCACGGTGGCCTGCGGCATCGGCGCGCTGGCCAGTGCGCTGGTGGGCGCCGTCAGCACCTGCCTGACGGGGCCGACCAACGCCATCCTCACCGCGTCGGGCGAGCGCAGCCGCCAGTACACGGCCGGGCTCTGCACCGGGCTGTTCGCCATCGGCTTCGGGCTGCTGGCGCCCGGTTTCACGCGGCTCATGCTGGTCACACCGAAGGCGTTCATCATGGCGCTGGCAGGCCTGGCCATGCTGCAGGTGCTGCGCACGGGCTTCGTCGCAGCCTTCAGCGCGCGTTTCACGCTTGGCGCGCTGGTGGCGCTGCTGGTGACGGTGGCAGACCTGGCACTGCTGAACATCGGCTCGGCCTTCTGGGGACTGGTGGCCGGCATTGCGGTGTCGTGGCTGCTCGAACGGCCGGACTTCGCGGCCGCGCAGGCCGAGGCGCGGGGCGGGTCACGCTGATGGCTGCGCGCAGGTCAGCCTGGTCGTCACGTGACGGTTCGCGCCGCTGGTGGGCGTGAACAAATGTCCGATTCCGGCAAAACGGATCCTCGCATTCAGCCGACTCTTGCAACGATCGCTCGACAATTACGCCGAACTGCTTGCATTGACGCGCTTCACCCGGGTAATTGCCGAGTCAAGGCGCCCGCAGCCCCGGGAAAATTGACAGGAAGCAAGACCGAGAGCTTGCCGCCTTGCCGCGCGATCGCCACCGCGGCCTCACGATGAAAGAGAAACGACCATGCTGTTGCGACGAGGCTCGGAAGCCCTGCTGCCCATCTACCAAAACCGGCTGTTCCACTCGGATGAACGTGCCATGTCGCACTGGCAGGTGGCACAGGAGCTGGCCGACCACACGCTGGAATGGAAGCGCGGCGCTGCGGACGTGGCCATGTACAAGGGCCAGTTGCGCCGTCTGCACGCGTATGTGTTGCGCTATGGCGCAGAAGTGGAGATCACGCCCCGGCCATTCAACGACTTCGTGCTGGTCCACATGTCGCTGCGCGGCGCGGCCGAGATCGAGTCGGACGGCCACCGGATCGAAGTCGCAGAAGGCCGCGCCGCCGTGATCGCCCCCACCAAAAACATCCGCCTGCGCTGGCATGCGGGCACCGAACAACTGATCCTGAAAGTGCCGCACGCACTGGCCCACGAGGTGCGCGCGCGGCAAGGCTGCGAGGACTTGGGCTTTTCGCCGGGTGGCCTCATCCCCTCCAAGTTGGGGCCCCAGTGGGACATGCTGATGCAGTCGGTGCTGGGTGTGATGCGCCTGCCGCCGGATGCGGGCATCAGCCAAGTCTGGCTCGACGACCTGGAACGCAACATCGCCCTGTTCGCCATGGCGCACCAGTCGGGCACCCGGCACGACGCCACCTCCAGCCTGCTGGCGCCGACCGGCTTTTCCATCGATGGCGAAGGCGGCACGAGTAGCGAAGCGCGGCGCGTGGACGCGGCCCTGCAATTCATGAAGCAGCGCATGTCGGCGCCGCTGTCGCTGGATGACATCGCCACGGCGGTCGGCGTCAGCGTGCGCACGCTCAATTCCCTGTGCAACCGCCACCTGGGCGCCACGCCCATGGAGGTGCTGCGCAATCTGCGGCTGGACAGCGTGCGCGGCAAGCTGCGGCTGAACCCCCACGCCAGCATCACCGAGACCGCACTGGAAGCCGGCTTCGGCAACCTGGGGCGCTTTGCCTCGTACTACCTGGAGCGCTTTGGCGAACTGCCGCGTCAAACGGCCGGGCACCGCGACGACTGAGGCAGCTGAGGCAAGCGAGGGAACTGGGGCGACGAAGGGGAACGCGCGCCTGTTGCAGCGGGCGGGCCCTCAACCCTGGTCGCCACCGCCCACGGGCAGGACGGAGCCCGTGATGTAGGCCGCCGCGTCGCTGGCCAGAAACAAGATGGGCGCGACCTGTTCGGCGACCGTGCCATAGCGGTGCATCAGGCTGGAAGACAAGGTCTGGTCGACCACGTCCTGGTACCAGTCCAAGTCCATCTCGCCGGCAGCGTCGGGGTTGCGTTCAACCCGGCGCGCTGGCGCCTCGGTGCCACCGGGTGCGGTGGCGTTGACACGGATGCCGTGGCGCGCATGCTCCATCGCCAGTGAGGCGGTCAGGGCGTTCACGCCGCCCTTGGCTGCGGAGTAAGGCACACGGTGCACGCCGCGCGTGGCGATGGAGGAAACGTTGACGATGGCGCCGCTGCCCTGCGACACCATGCTGGGCAGCACGGCACGGCAGCCCCAGAGCGTGGGAAACAGCGAACGCCGGATCTCCGCTTCGATCTGCGGCTCGCTGTACTGCACGAAGGGCCGGGCCCAGATCGTGCCGCCCACGTTGTTGACCAGCACATCGACCCGGCCGTGCAGCGACAGCGCCTGCACCACCATGGCCTGTGCGCCGGCCCAGGTTTCCAGATCGGCCTCGAAAGCCACGAGCGAGCCTGGCTGCGCGGCGAACGCCTGCGGCAGTTCCTGCACGAGGGGGCTGCGGTCTACCGCCAGCACGCTGGCCCCTTCGCTCGCCAGGGCCAGCGCGACACCGCGCCCGATGCCCTGTGCGGCACCGGTCACGATGGCCACCTTGCCACTGAAGCGTTGGGCGGGAAGCATGGCGATGCAATGCGAGCGCGTGCGGCCCCGCTGCTACTTGTGGGCCAGGCCCGCGGCGCGGCCCACGGGCACCTGGCTGGCCGCCGCATGCAACGTGGCCTGGTGCTGCACCGCATCGGAACGGCTGTGGTTCACGAACAGGATCGTGATGGCCGCGATGGCCGCGGGGATCGAGATGGCCATGAAGTTCTGCTCCAGCGGCAGGTTCATGCCCACGATGGTGCCGATCGCGATCGGCGCCAGGATGGCCCCGGCCCGGCCCACGCCCAGCATCATGCCCACGCCGGTCGAACGGCAGGCCATGGGGTAGAACTGGCTGCAGTAGGCGCAGGTGACGATCTGGGTGCCGATGGTGGACGCACCGGCCAGGCCCACGAGCACGAACAGCAGCTCGGTCGGCACCTTGTAGCCCAGGAGCGTGATGGACACGGCCGCCAGCGCGTACATGACGGCCAGCACGTACTTGATGTGGAAGCGGTCGGCCAGCCAGCCGCCGCCGATGGCGCCGAACATGGCGCCGAAGTTCAGCACCAGCACGAAGGTCAGAGCCGAGCCCAGGCTGTAACCGGCCGACGCCATGAGCTTGGTCAGCCAGGAGCTGAGCGCGTAGACCATGAACAGGCACATGAAGCAGGTGACCCAGAACATGGCCGTGGAGAAGCCTCGCCCGTCTGCGAACAGCGCGCCGAACGAGGACTCGTTGCTGCTCTTGGCCTTGCCCGGCGCCGCGACGATGAACTGGTCACCGGCCTGCGGCACGTAGCTGGGCGACATGCGCTGCACGATGCTTTTCAGTTCGTCGATGCGGCCCTTCTTGAGCAGGAACGGCATGGACTCGGGCATCTGCTTCCACACCAGCGGCAGCAGCAGCACGGGGGCCGCTGCGGCGATGAACACGCCCTGCCAGCCGTAGTTGGCGATCAGCCCTTTGCCCAGCACGGCGGCCAGCATGCCGCCTACCGAGTAGCCCGAGAACATCAGCGTGACCAGCGTGGCACGCATCTTGAGCGGCGAGTATTCGGTCATCTGCGCGATCACGTTCGGCATGACGCCGCCGATGCCCACACCCGCCAGGAACCGCATGGCGCTGAAGCTGATGGGCTCCGTGGTCAGCCCGGCGGCGGCCGTGAACACGCTGAAGAGCAGGATGCAGATCACGATCACCAGGCGCCGGCCGATGCGGTCGGCCACCGCACCGAAGATGATGTTGCCGAACATCATGCCGAACAGCGCCGAACTGACCATGAAGCCAGCCTGCGTGGCGTCCACACCCATCTCCTTCATGATGGAGGGCAGCGCGATGCCGGCCACGGCAAGGTCGTAGCCGTCGAAGATGATGACCATCGCGCACCAGAAGAGCACGAGGCCATGGAAGCCGTTGAACTTGGCCTCGTCGGCCAGCTTGTGGACGTCGATCTGGCGCATGGTGTTGTCTCCGTTATTGATTGTGGGGAACCACGGGCCGGCTGGCCCGTCATGTCAGGTCACACGTGGTAGAAGTCCAGCACCGAATCGATGGTGTCGTTCATGAGCACCACATGCTTCTTCAGAATCACCCAGCTGCTGCCCATGGGCTTGAGCTGGTAGGTCGCGTCACCGAAGAACATGCTGGCCTGGGCGAAGCGGTAGACATGCGTGGTCCACTTGCAGGTGACTTCCAGTTGCGAATCGGACACCTGCTGGATCAGTACGTTGTTGATGGAGTGCTGCGTGCGCGGCATCGGCGTCGAGGCCGCGGACTTGCCGGTCCCCAATCGAAACACGCGGTCTTCCAGGCCTGCGCGGTTGGCGTAGTACATCAGCGACATGCCGCGCTTGGGGTCGGTGGTGTAGGAATGTTCCGAATCCCACTGCGGAATGTGGAACTCGGAGTTCTCGTCGAACAGTTCGAGGTAATCCACCCACTGGCGCCGGTCGCACAGATCGGCCTTGCGGTAGAGAAAGCGCTCGACGCTCAGTTGCAGATCGCCGCTCATGACTTGGCTCCTTCGGTTTGCTTGATCTTCTGGTCCAGGCCGCGCAGCAGCGACTCGCGCCACGCGGAATGCTGGTTCACGTACAGGCCCTCGTGGGTCAATTCGCCGCCGGTCAGCACCGGCTGGATGCCCAGCACCTCGGCGTTGGGCGTGTTGCCGGTGATCCACTTGTCACAGCCGCGCGAGATGTCGTTCCAGCGCTCCATGCGGCCCTGGAATCCACGCTGTGCTTCGCGGAACTCGGTCAGGTCGTCCGGCGTGCCCATGCCCGAGACATTGAAGAAATCCTCGAACTGGCGGATGCGGTTTTCGCGGTCTTTGTCGGACTCGCCCTTGACGCCGATGCACTGGCTCAGGATCTCGGTCTTGTTGTGCGCCACGGGCCGGATGATGCGCAGCTGCGAGCTGATCTGGTCCATGAAGAACAGGCTGGGGTAGACGTTCAGGTTGCGCAGCCGCTGCATCATCCACTCGGCCTTCTTCTCGCCGTATTCCTTAACCAGGCGCGGCATGATGGTGGCGTAGCCGGGCCGCACTTCGGGGTTGGGCATTTCGCTGTACAGCACGCTGTGGCCGTTCTTGAACGAGAACCAGCCGTCGTCGGTGGTGGAGTCGCCGGCGCCGAGCTTGCGGTAGTCCAGCGTGTTGGGCATCTCGCCGCCCTTCTTGGCGTTGATCTCCATGCGGTGCGTGACGGTGGCCACGTAGTTGTAGTGCACGGTGCTGACGTGGTAGCCGTCCAGCCCGTTCTCGTTCTGCAGCTTCCAGTTGCCGGCAAAGGTGTAGTGGCCCTTGCCCGGCAGCACTTCCAGTTCACCCGTGGGCGACTGCGCGACCATGAGGTCCAGGAACACCTTGGCGTCGCCCAGGTAGTCTTCCAGCGAGAGCGTGCCCTCGGTGTCCAGGTTCACGAACACGAAGCCCTTGTAGCTGGCCACGCGCGCCTTCTTCAGGTTGCGGTTGGACAGGTCGAAGCCTTCCGGGTATTCGGACGGGGCCTTGACCTTGAGCAGCTTGCCGTCCGAGCGGAAGGTCCACGCATGGAACGAGCACACGAAGGTGGACTGGTGGCCGCGGCTGACCCGCGTGAGCGTGGCGCCGCGGTGCGCGCAGGCGTTGACCAGCGCGTTGATCTCGCCGTTGCCCCCACGCGTGATGATCAGCGGCTGGCGGCCGGCCTTCATGGTCACGTAGTCGTGCGGCTGGCTGATCTCGCTCTCGTGGCAGGCGTAGATCCAGTTCTTCTCGAAGATGAGTTCCATCTCCAGGTCGAACAGGTCGGGCTCGGTGAACATCTGGCGCGAGACGCGGTAGGCGCGGTCTTCGGGCCGAAAGTCCAGGCTGTCCTTGACGAAGTCGCGCCAGTCCTGCGCGCTTCTTGCGATGGTGGTCATGGTGTTGTCTCCCTAGCGTTGGGTGGTGGGTTGGGTGGTGGTGCGTGTCATGCGGAGGCGGCCAGCGGGCGCAGGTCGCGCCGCAGCACCACAGGGGCGCCGCCGAGCGTCTTGCGCGCGACCCAGATGGCCAATGCCGCGTCCATGTTGTCGGAGTGGCCGGGAAACCAGTCGGCCAGTGCCTGCGCCAGTTCACGGCCGATGTCGATGTCGCCGGCGGCCACCAGGGCCTGCACTTCGCTGACCGATGCACGCACCTTGGCGTGTTCCTCGGCATGGCAGGCGCCGGCCGGGAAGCGGTGCTCCTCGATCAGCCGCTCTTCCAGTGCGAAATGCGTGGTCACGTGGTCGGCAAAGGCTTGCAGCGCGGCGGCGAAGCGCAGGTCGTCGGCGCCCAGCATGGCGTTGACGCAGGCGGTGAATTCCTGGTGCTCGCGGTCCATGGCCGGGTGGCCCACCAGGAAGCGGTCGTTCCAGTCCAGCGTTGGGGCAGTCGTCAGCACACGCGACTCCGTTCAGCTGATGCTGGCGTTGAACTTCTCGAAGTGGAACGAGGCCGACTTCACGTTGACGTCGCGCAGGTATTGCGAGACGGCCTCGACCATGGGCGGTGGGCCGCACAGGTAGATGTCGACATTGCCTTCGTTCAGATGCGCCGGCGCGATGTGGTGCGTGACGTAGCCCTTCTTGGGCTGCTCGCTGTTGGCGTCGACCACGCAGACGGCGTAGGTGAAGTGCGGCAGGCGCTTGGTGAAAGCTTCGAGCTTCTCCTGCTCGACGATGTCGCGGTCGGTGTTGACGCCGTAGATCAGATGGATGGGATGGGCCGGGGCACCACCGCGCGCCAGCTTGTCCAGCATCGCAAGGAACGGCGCCAGGCCCGTGCCGCCGGCCAGCATCAGGATGGGGCGTTCGACGCTGCGCAGGTAGAAGCTGCCGAACGGCCCGGTCATGGTCAGCGTGGCGCCAACCTGCGCGCGCTCCTTCAGGAAGCCGCTCATGAGGCCGCCGGGCACGTTGCGGATCAGGAAGCGCGCGCGTCCGTCATCGCTGCCCATGGTGCTGAAGGAATAGGAGCGGTGGTGGCCGCCCTCGCCCGGCACGTCCAGGTTGGCGTACTGGCCGGGCAGGAAGCTCAGCGACTTCAGCGCGTCGCCCTGCAGCTCCAGCGCGAAGGTGCTGTCGGACAGGCGGCGCACTTCGGTGATCTGCGTTGTGAACGCCGCCTGCTTGGTGTTGCAGGCGGCCGAGCTGGAGCTGACCAGCACCACGCAATCGGACTTGGGCCGCATCTGGCAGGCCAGTGCGTAGCCGCGGTCGGCCTCGTCCTGGCTCAGTGCGTCCTCGATGTAATCGCCCAGCGAATACTCACCCGATTCCACGCGGCATTTGCAGGTGGAGCAGGCGCCTTCACGGCAGTCCATCGGGATGTTGATGCCTTGGCGGTAGGCCGCGTCGACGACGGATTCGCTGCCGCTGCAGTCGACAAAGCGCGTGGCGCCGTCTTCGAAGTTGAGCGCGATGTTGTAGCCCATGGAATCGGTCTCCTGTTCCAGCGCGGACCGGGCGGCCCGTGCGTGTTCTCGTTGGTGTGCGAGAAGTGTGGAGGCGCGACTTGCGCGCAGCTATCCGAAATCTGCGTCCGCGCGGCGCGCGAATGGCCAGTTCTGGCAACACGGCCCGGCGCACGACCTGGGGCGCGTGGAGGCGCCCCACGGCCCGCAAGCGCACAGGCTTACGTGCTCACGCGCGCCCGCACGAAGGCCACGAACCGCCCCAGCGCGGGCGCCATCGGCACGGCGGGCACCTCGGGCCACACCAGACTGGTCTCGCAGCCGGGCAAGGCGGGCGCGCGCCGAGCGACAGGCGTGAACTGAGACGCCTCGCGGTACACCACCCCCGCCCGCCGGAATTGCCGGACACTGGCCGGCACCCAGGCCAGGCCGATGCCGCCGGCCACCAGGTTGACGATGGTCTGCATCTGGATCGCCTCCTGCGCCACGCGCGGTGCTGCACCGTGTGCGCGGTACAGGTCCACCACGGCATCGTGCAGCGAGGGCAGGATGCGGCGCGGGAAGAGCACCAGAGGCTCGGCCAGCACGTCGGCCAGCTTGAGCGCGCCACTGCGTGCCAGCGCATGGCGCGCCGGCAGTGCCAGCACCAGCGGCTCGGTGCCCACGGACAGCCTGGCCAGCCCGGCCGGCGCCTGGCCGGGTGAATGCAGCATCAGCCCGGCATCGATGCTGCCGCGCGCGAACGCGTCGAGCTGCACGTCACCGGTGGCCTCCACCAGCTCCAGCGCCACGCCCGGGTTCTGCGCGTGAAAGTCGCGCACCCAGGCCGGCAACTGCGCAAAGCCAACCGTGGAGACGAAGGCCAGCCGCACCCGACCCAGCTCTCCGGCAGCAGCGGCGCGGGCGCGGGCCGGCAGCGCCGCGGCGCGGGCCAGCAGGTCGCGCACTTCAGGCAACAGCGCCTCACCGGCCGGCGTCAGCGCCACATGGCGGCGCGTGCGTTCGAACAGCGCAACGCCCAGGCTGCGCTCCAGCTGGGCGATGGCCTGGGTCAACGGCGGCTGCGTCATGTGCAGGCGCTGGGCGGCGCGGCCGAAGTGCAGCTCTTCGGCCAGCATGGCGAACTGGCGCCACACGCGCAGGTCCGGAACGGCGGATTCTTTCATCCGCGCAGCATATCAATCACAAGCCCAAAAGCGATTGGAACCAATCAGCCAATGGCGGCATACTCGGCTCCCCGCCCGATCTACCCCCAACGAGAGAGACCAGATGGAAACCAAGACCATCCAGATCAACCGCCGCTCGGCCAACATCACCGAAGGCAAGTCGCGCGCGCCCAACCGCTCGATGTACTACGCCATGGGCTACGAGGAGGGCGACTTCAAGAAGCCCATGGTCGGCGTGGCCAACGGCCACAGCACCATCACGCCGTGCAACAGCGGCCTGCAAAAGCTGGCCGATGCAGCGATTGCCGGCATCGAAGAAGCCGGCGGCAACGCCCAGGTGTTCGGCACGCCCACCATCTCGGACGGCATGGCCATGGGCACCGAGGGCATGAAGTATTCGCTGGTCAGCCGCGAAGTCATCAGCGACTGCATCGAGACCTGCGTCGGCGGCCAGTGGATGGACGGCGTGCTGGTGGTCGGTGGCTGCGACAAGAACATGCCCGGCGGCATGATGGGCATGCTGCGCGCCAACGTGCCGGCGATCTACGTCTACGGCGGCACGATTCTGCCGGGCCGCTACAAGGGCCAGGACCTGAACATCGTCAGCGTGTTCGAGGCCGTGGGCCAGAACGCAGCCGGCAACATGAGCGACGAAGACCTGCGCGAGATCGAGATGCGCGCCATCCCCGGCACGGGTTCATGCGGCGGCATGTACACGGCCAACACCATGTCCAGCTCGTTCGAAGCGCTGGGCATGAGCCTGCCCTACTCGTCCACCATGGCGAACCCGCACGACGAGACGCAGAACTCGGCCAAGGAATCGGCCAAGGTGCTGATCGAGGCGATCAAGAAGGACCTGAAGCCACGCGACATCGTGACCAAGAAGTCGATCGAGAACGCGGTCGCCGTGATCATGGCCACCGGTGGCTCGACCAACGCCGTGCTGCATTTCCTGGCCATCGCCCACACGGCCGGTGTGGACTGGACCATCGACGACTTCGAGCGCATGCGCAAGAAGGTGCCGGTGATCTGTGACTTGAAGCCCAGCGGCAAGTACCTGGCGGTGGACCTGCACAAGGCCGGCGGCATTCCGCAGGTCATGAAGGTGTTGTTCGATGCAGGCCTGCTGCACGGCGACTGCATCACCATCACCGGCAAGACGATTGCCGAGACACTGGCCGACGTGCCTGCGCTGCGTGCCGACCAGGACGTGATCCGCCCGATCGACAAGCCCATGTATGCCGAGGGCCACCTGGCCATCCTGAAGGGCAACCTCTCGCCCGAAGGTGCGGTCGCCAAGATCACGGGCCTGAAGAACCCCGTCATCACCGGCCCGGCGCGCGTGTTCGACGACGAGCAGTCGGCGCTGGCCGCCATCCTGGCCGGCAAGATCGTCGCCGGCGATGTCATGGTGCTGCGCTACCTGGGCCCCAAGGGCGGCCCCGGCATGCCCGAGATGCTGGCGCCCACGGGTGCGCTGATCGGTGCGGGCCTGGGCGAGTCGGTCGGGCTCATCACCGATGGCCGATTCTCCGGCGGCACCTGGGGCATGGTGGTGGGCCACGTGGCACCCGAGGCGGCGGCCGGCGGCACCATCGCATTCGTGCAGGAGGGTGACTCCATCACGATCGACGCGCACCAGCTGGTGCTGGAGCTGAACGTGCCCGACGCTGAAATCGCCAAGCGCCGCGAGGGTTGGAAGGCCCCTGCCCCACGCTACACGCGCGGCGTGCAGGCCAAGTTCGCGTTCAACGCGAGCACCGCCAGCAAGGGCGCGGTGCTGGACGACTATTGAACGCGGGGGTGGTCAGCGCGGCTTCTTGGGATTCAGCCCCAACCGGTCGCGCTGACGGTCGACGCGCCGTGCCTTGCGTGCATCGTCGCGCGCCATGGCCCTGCGCTTGGTGTAGCCGCTCTGGTCGGCCCATGTCCACCACAGCACGGCCAGGCCGAAAGGCGCGCCGATCACCCACCAGCTCCAGCCGGCCACGGGGCCGATCTCCAGAACCTTGAGAAGCAGCAGAACGATGCCGACGCCGAGCAGGTACATGGTGTTGACCGTTGAGGTTTTGAGGGGACAGCGGGTTTGTCAACCCGGTCCCTAAAATGGCGTTGCCACTGTACCCCCAACCCACGAGGAACCACATGAAACACGTGCTGACGACCCTGGCCATCGCCTGCTGTGCCGCCGCGCCGGCCTGGGCCGATCAGGCGCTCGCCACTTCCAAGAACTGCATGACCTGCCATGCCGTCGACAAGAAATTGGTGGGGCCTTCCTACAAGGACATCGCCGGCAAGTACAAGGCCGACAAGACCGCGGCCGACAAGCTGGCCGTCAAGATTCAAAAGGGTGGCTCGGGTGTCTGGGGGCCGGTGCCGATGCCGGCCAATCCGCAGGTCAACGAGGCCGATGCCAAGAAACTGGCAGCCTGGGTGATGACGCTGTAGGCCTCACGCCCGCCCCCACCGAAAAGCCCGCTTGCAGCGGGCTTTTTTGCGGGTGCCAGGCCTGCACAGACGCTCCTTACACTGCGGCCATGTCGAGAGCCGCCCGCCTGCTGCACCTGCTGGAACATCTGCGCGCACAACGCCGGCCGCTTCCCGGCCAGCGGCTGGCAGCGCAGGCCGGCATCAGCCTGCGCACGCTCTACCGGGACATCGCCAGCTTGCGCGAACAGGGGGCGCGGATCGAAGGCGACCCGGGCGTAGGCTATGTCTTGCGGCCGGGCTTCACCTTGCCGCCGCTGATGTTCAGCGAGGAGGAACTGGAGGCCCTGGTGCTCGGTGCGCGCTGGGTCGCCAGCCAGTCTGCCGACCCAGCCCTGGCGCAAGCCGCCCGGGGCTTGATGAACCGCATCGGTGGCACGCTACCCGAGGCCTTGCGCCTGGCGGTGGAGACCAGCGGCCTGTTCGTTCCCCCAAGGTTGGACTCGCGTCCCGCTGCGCCCTGGCTGCCGGCGCTGCGCCAGGCCGTGCGGGCCGAACACGCCGTGTGGCTGGACTACCTCGACGAGGCCGGGCAGACCACCAGGCGGCGTGTCTGGCCATTCGCCCTGGCCTTCTTCGACCACGCGCGGCTGATGGCCGCCTGGTGCGAGCTGCGGCAGGACTTCCGGCATTTCCGCGCCGACCGCGTGCAGGACCTGACGGACACGGGCGAACGCTATCCCGAGCGCCGTCATGTGCTGATCCGCCGCTGGAGCGTCCGCATCGGCCATGCGCCGCACGCCGACACTGCTGACAGAAGCTGACACCCGCCCGCGCGACACTGGTGCCGCACTTTGCTCCATCACGACGAAAGGATCGCACCATGACCGCACCACTGACCTTCTATACCAACCCCATGTCGCGTGCCCGCGTGACGCGCTGGATGCTCGAGGAGACCGGCCTGCCCTACCAGACCGAGATCCTGCAATACGGCTCGAGCATGAAGGCGCCGGCCTACCGCGCCGTCAACCCCATGGGCAAGGTGCCGGCCATACGGCACGGCGACACCGTCGTGACCGAAAACGCGGCCATCTGCATGTACCTGGCCGACCTGGTGCCCGAGAAGAAGTTGGCACCGCCCGCGGGCAGCCCGGCGCGCGGCCCCTACTACCGCTGGATCAGCTTCATGGGGCCGCTGGAGCAACTGATGGTGACCAAGTCCGCCGGGGGCAAGCTGCCCGATCCGGCCATGGCCGGCTTTGGCACCGAGGAGGATCTGGTGCAGACGCTGGCAAGCGCCGTGCAGGACCGCGACCACCTGGCGGGTGACAGCTTCACGGCGGCCGATCTGCTCGTCTCGTCCTACATCGGCTGGTACCTGCAGTTCCAGCTGCTGCCAGCGCTTCCCGCGTTCACGCGCTTTGTCGAACTGCACCGCGACCGCCCGGCGGCGGCGCGTGCGTACGAACTGGATGGGCCGATCCCGCAACGCAGCTGATGGTGGGCTGACTGGCGGCCTGGATCAATACGCCTGACCCAGCTGATCCAGGATGGCCGGGTTCTCCAAGGTGCTGGTGTCCTGCGTGATCGCCTCGCCCTTGGCGATCGAGCGCAACAGGCGCCGCATGATCTTGCCGCTGCGTGTCTTGGGCAGGTTGTCTCCGAAGCGGATGTCTTTGGGCTTGGCGATGGGCCCGATCTCCTTGGCAACCCACTCGCGCAACACCTTCGCAATCGCCCGGGCCTCGTCGTCGGTGGGGCGCGAGCGCTTGAGCACGACGAAGGCGCAGACCGCTTCGCCCGTCACGTCGTCGGGCCGGCCGACGACGGCTGCCTCGGCCACCAGATCGGTCTTGGACACCAGGGCCGACTCGATCTCCATCGTGCCCAGCCGGTGGCCCGACACATTGAGCACGTCGTCGATGCGGCCGGTGATGCGGAAGTAGCCACGGTCGGTGCTGCGCACGGCGCCGTCGCCGGCCAGGTAGACGGTGCCGCCCATCTCTTCGGGGAAGTAGGATTTCTTGAAACGCTCGGGGTCGTTCCAGATCGTGCGGATCATCGACGGCCAGGGCTTCTTGATGACCAGCATGCCGCCGGCGCCGTTCGGCATGTCCTTGCCGGTCTCGTCGACGATGGCGGCGGCGATGCCCGGCAGCGGCAGCGTGCACGAGCCCGGCACCAGCGGCGTTGCGCCCGGCAGCGGCGTGATGACGTGGCCGCCGGTCTCGGTCTGCCAGAAGGTGTCGACGATGGGGCAGCGCTCGCCGCCCACATTCCGGTGGTACCACATCCACGCCTCGGGGTTGATCGGCTCCCCCACCGAACCGAGGATGCGCAGGCTGGTCAGATCCCAGTTCTTCGGATGCACCTTGGCATCGCTGTCGGCCGCCTTGATCAGCGAGCGGATGGCCGTGGGCGCGGTGTAGAAGATGCTGACCTTGTGCTGCTCGATCATCTGCCAGAAGCGCCCGGCATGCGGGAAGGTCGGCACGCCCTCGAACACGACCTGCGTGGCCCCCGCCGCCAAGGGCCCGTAGGCCACATAGCTGTGGCCGGTGATCCAGCCGATGTCGGCCGTGCACCAGAACACGTCGTCCGGCCGCAGGTCGAACGTCCAATCCATCGTCAGCTTGGCCCACAGCAGGTAGCCGCCGCTGGCGTGCTGCACGCCCTTGGGTTTGCCGGTGGAGCCGGAGGTGTAGAGGATGAACAGCGGGTGTTCGGCATCGACCGGCACCGGCGTGCATTGCGTGGACTGGCCGGCGAGCGCTTCGGTGAAGCTGAGGTCGCGCCCGGCCACCTGGTTCCAGGCCGTCGGCGTGCGCTCGTAGACCAGCACGGTCTTGAGCGGCCCACCGTCGTCCACGCTGCAGCCGCCCTGCGCGATCGCGTCGTCGACGATGGCTTTGAGCGGCAGTTCCTTGCCGCCCCGCAGCTGGTAGTTGGCGGTGATGACGGCCACGGCGCCGGCGTCGATGATGCGCTCCTGCAGCGCCTTGGCCGAAAAGCCGCCGAACACCACCGAGTGCGTGGCGCCGATGCGTGCGCAGGCCTGCATGGCGACCACGCCTTCGATCGTCATCGGCATGTAGATGACCACGCGGTCGCCCTTGCGGATGCCCTGCGCCTGCAATGCGTTGGCGAACTGCGAGACGCGTTCCAGCAGTTGCCGGTAGCTGACCTCGGTCACCGCGCCGTCGTCGGCCTCGAAGCGGATCGCCGTCTTGTGCTCGGCCGGCGTGCCCATGTGGCGGTCCAGGCAGTTGGCCGAGACGTTGAGCTGGCCGTCGTCGAACCAGCGGTAGAACGGCGCGTCGGAGGCATCCAACACGCGCGTGAAGGGCGTCGTCCAGACCAGGTTGTCACGCGCCAGCCGGGCCCAAAAGCCGTCGTGGTCACGCTCCGCCTCGTCGCACAGCGCCTGGTAGGCGGCCATGCTGTCGATGCGCGCGCCCTGGCGGGCGGCAGCAGGCGGCTCGAAGACTCGGGTTTCGACCAGCACGGATTCGATGGCGCTCATGGATCAGTCTCCTGGATGTGGGGGAAAACGGCTCGGCGCGACTGTCGACTCAGGGCTTGACAGCAGGCTGACATTCGGCCGGGCATTCATTTTGCGTGCACATCGCACTCCTACAATTGCGCGTTTTCCGCTCGTACCAACACCCATGCATGAACCACAACTGACCCCCGCGCGCCCCGCGATGCGCCTGCTGCCCAAGCTGATCTTTGCCAGTCGCTGGCTGCAGGTGCCGCTGTATCTGGGGTTGATCCTTGCGCAGTGCGTCTATGTGGTGCATTTTCTGGTCGAGTTGCTCCACCTGGTCGAAGCCGCGTTTGGCAGCCAGACCGCGCTGCAGGCGCTGGTCAGCAGCATCGGCTACCGAACCGACGCGCCGATCACCACGCTGAACGAGACCGTCATCATGCTGGTGGTGCTGGCGCTGATCGACGTGGTGATGATCTCCAACCTCTTGATCATGGTGATCGTGGGGGGCTACGAGACGTTCGTCAGCCGCATGAACCTGGAAGGCCACGAAGACCAGCCCGAGTGGCTGAGCCACGTGAACGCCTCGGTGCTGAAGGTCAAGCTGGCCATGTCGATCATCGGCATCAGCTCGATCCACCTGCTCAAGACGTTCATCAACGCCGACAACTACAGCGAGAAGGTGCTGTTCGCGCAGACCGGGATCCACATCGCGTTCCTGCTCTCGGCGATGGCGATTGCCTACACGGACAAGCTGATGTCCTCGGCCGGCGCGCGCGGCCACTGAGCGCACACCCGCGGTCGCCGAGCGTCAGCCGGGGATGCCCGCGCGTCTGAACAGCGCAGCGCTGGCCTGGCGAAGTTTCGCGTCCTGCAGCGGTGTCACCGCAAGAAAGCGTGCCACGGTGAACCGGGGCGCCAGCGCCAGCAGCTGCTGAGCCGCTTCCCGGGCCTCGGCTGTGCGACTGAGCGCGCCGAGCGCGACCACCTTGGTTCGGTGGGCCAGCGTGTTGCCCGGGCTCTCGCCGATCGCGCGCTCGGCCTCGGCCAGCGCATTCTCGTGGCGTCCGACCAGGAACTGCGCCTGCGCGATGCCCGCACTGTAGATGCCCGTGCCAAAGCCGATGGGGTGCAGGCGGCGGGCGCGTTCGAGATACGTGATCGCCGAAACCACCTCGCCCACGCAAAGCCGAACGATGCCGGCGGCGCCCAGCAGCATCGGCAGGTTGGGCGTCATGGCCAACGCCCGGTTCACGGCGGCACGGCCTTCGTTGTAGCGAAAGCCCACAACGTTGATCCCCAGCACACGGATACCCAGCAGGGCGACCGCCACGCCGGCCAGGCCCAGTGTGTACGGATCGTCCCGATGGTCGGCGAGTGCTTCGTCGGCCAGGCGCAAGCCCAGCCGCACATCCTGCACATCGCCCAGTCCGTCCGACAGACGCTGCATGTGCAAGTTGGCCAGCGTGGCCTTCACCAGCGTGTACCCGGGATCGCGCTCCAGCGCCTGCAACAGCAGCGCGCGGGCCTCGTCGCGCTCGGCCGGACTGGCGCCGGGATCCATCTTCGGTCCGGCGCGCATTTTCAGGTCATAGGCGTGAAGGTCTCGTGTCGGTTTGCGCCGCGCACGCTGCGATTCCGCATGGAACACGCGCAGTCCGACGGCCGCGACCACCTGC
This sequence comes from Rhodoferax sp. RT4P68, assembly GCF_056521305.1. Lineage (NCBI taxonomy): Bacteria > Pseudomonadati > Pseudomonadota > Betaproteobacteria > Burkholderiales > Comamonadaceae > Rhodoferax > Rhodoferax sp. RT4P68. Next base: position 312,348 of record NZ_JBWMBB010000007.1, on the reverse strand, counting down.
TCGCCAATGCGGTCCTGTAGGTCGAAGACGTCTTCCAGGGCACCTTCGAAACGCTCGGCCCAGAGGTGGCTGCCATGGCTCGCGTCCAGCAGCTGCACGTTGATGCGGACACGCCCGCCCGAGTTGCGCACGCCGCCCTCCAACACATAGCGCGCGCCCAGTTCGTTGCCCACCTGGCGGATGTCCACCGCGCGGCCCTTGAAGGCGAAGCTGGAGTTGCGGGCGATGACATCGACCACGCCGGTACAGGCCAACGCCGTGATGATGTCGTCGACCATGCCGTCGGCGAAATACTCCTGGACCGGGTCGTCGCTCATGCTGGTGAAGGGCAGCACGGCGATCCGCGGACGGACGACTTCGGCCGCTGGCGCGGCTGCCGCTGCAGGGGCCGGTGCCCGCAGGACGGGGCCTGCGGTGAGCTGGTAGCCGCGCCCGGGCACCGTTCCGATCGCCTTGGCCCCCAGCACCTTGCGCAGCGTGACGACCTGCACCTTCAGATTGTTCTCTTCCACCGCCAGCCCGGGCCAGGCGGCGTCGAGCAGTTCGGCCTTGGTCAATACCCGGTCTGCGCGCCGCGCCAGCGCCAGCAGCACGTCGAAGGCCCGAGCGCCCAGGTTCACCGGCGTACCGTCTACGCGCAACTGCCGTCGCGCGGCGTCCACCTCGAACCGCGCAAAACGCAGCACCTCGTCCCCTGACCCGCGCATGGCGCACCTCCATTTGTCCGGGCGCACTATAGGTGCACGCCGTCCTTAATAAGTTTTAACCCGGCTGAAGGACGCCGAGCCGCCTTCGAGCCGACAGTGCAGCCCTGCGGCTGACCGCCCCGGCTGCACGTCCATGAACACCTCTGAGAAGATTCTGCTCTTCGGCGTCGCGCCGGTAGTCGTGCTGCTGTCCTTGCTGGAGGCCGTGGTGCTGTCGCGCCGCCAGTCCTACGACTGGCGCGCGTACGGCGTCTCGCTGTTCGACTTTGCGGGACGCATCGCGGTGACGATCTTCCTGCCGCTGACCATCGCCGCACCGCTGATCGGCTGGGTCGAACAGCACCGCCTGACGACGATCAGGGTGGATTCCATCGGCACGGCGCTGCTGCTGTTCATCTCGCTGGAATTTTGCTATTACTGGCTGCACCGGGCCGCGCACCGCGTGCGCTGGTTCTGGTGCAACCACGCGGTGCACCACACGTCGAACCAGCTGAACCTGGGCGCATCGCTGCGCATCGGCATGTTCGGCAAGTTGACCGGCAACACGGTCTTCCTGCTGCCGATGGTTTGGATGGGGTTTGAGCTGCGGCTGGTGCTGGTGGCGCTCTCGTTCAACCTGCTCTACCAGTTCTGACTTCACGCCACCTGGATTCCCAGGCTGGGTTGGCTGGAAGCCGTGCTGAACACGCCGTCAGCCCACCGCGTGCACCACGCGGCCAATGTGGAGTACCTGGATGCCAACTATGGCGGTGTGCTGATCGTCTTCGACCGGATGTTCGGCAGCTACGTGGCCGAGCGGGACGACCTGCCGTGCCGCTACGGGCTGGTCCATCCGATGACGAGCCACAACCCATTCCATGTGCAGTTCGCGCAGTGGATAGCGCTGGCCCGCGACCTGTGGCGCGTGCGATGCTGGCGGGAACTGGTGGGCCTTCTGCTCATGCCACCGGGCTGGTCGCCCGACGGCCAGCACGACACCACCGAGGCGATGCGCCGGCGCACTGGCGCGACGCGCTGAGCGAAGGCTGGCGCACCGGCGTTCGACGCGCCCGCACTGGGCTGACCATGCCCGGTCGCGCCGGCCGCACTTCCCGATCAGTCCTTCAGGAACGCCAGCAACGCCTCATTGAATGCCGCGGCATGCGACACATTGAAGCCATGCGGCGCACCGGGCACCGTCACCAGCTGACTGTGGGCGACGGCACGGTGCGTCCGCTGGCCAGATCCTTCCAGCGGCACGATGCCGTCTGCATCCCCGTGGAGCACCAGCGTGGGCACGGTCACCTTGCGCAGATCGTCGCGGAAGTCCGTTGTGCCGAACGAGCCCATGCACGCCAGCGCCGCGTGCTGCGCCGACTGCTGGCATAGCGCCACGGCATCGGCCCGCTCCTGCTCGCTGACCTTGAGCACCCCGCCGGCCGAGAAGAAGTCGCGGGTGAACTGCTGGAAGAATGCATCGCGGTCGTTTTCCAATCCCGACTTCATCTCCTGCGCCTTCTCCGGTGGCAGCGGCCCCTCGGGATTGTCGGCCGTCTGCATCAGATACGGCGGCACCGCTGCCGCGAACACGACGCTGCGCAGGCGCGCCTCACCGTGCCGCCCGACGTAACGGGCCACCTCGCCGCCGCCCATCGAGAAGCCCACCAACGTCACATCCTGCAAATCGCACTGGTCCAGCACGCGCTGCAGATCGTCGGCCAACGTGTCGTAGCCGTAGCCCGCCTGCGGCTTGTCCGATCGGCCGAAGCCGCGCCGGTCGTAGGCCACCACGCGGTAGCCTGCTGCACGCAAGGCCGAGACCTGCGGCTCCCATGCCTGGGCGGACAGCGGCCAGCCATGGATCAGCACGACCGGCCGGCCTGAGCCGCCGCTGTCCTCGACATGCAGGTGGACCGCCTCTGTGGCAGCCTCCGCCGTGTCCGCGATGTTGTCTGTTGTGGCCTCGTTGGCGCTGTTGGCGCTGTTGGCGCTGGCCGCGATGCTGGCCGCAGCGGTGCCCAGTGCACCCGCTACGGCGCCGACCGCAGCGCCGATCACCACGCCCACCGGCCCACCCAGCGCGACGCCGATGGCGGCACCGGCCGCCGTGCCCGCCATGGCGCCACCGCCGACCAGCACCGAGTTCGCCTCGCGGGCGACCTCGAACGGTTCCAGCGGCATTTGCGCCTCAGGCCGCGGGTCCTGCGACGGAATGCCGAGGCCAGGGCGCGCCTGGGTGACCAGGTCCGTGTCGACGACGGCGGTATCGCCGGTGAGCTTGTCAGTCGTGTTCATGTGCATCTCCTTGGAGGCCGGGCGAGCAAGGCCACTCGCGATGCTTCGTTGTATGGCGAGCGGCGCGCCCGGCGCGCCATCGGGCGGGCCGTGCCGCTGTCGGACGGCGGCCTGTTCCACGCCGTCCAGCACGCCGTTCGTCACATGCTCCACACGCCGTTCAGGGGGCCGTCAGTCAATCGACGGGCCCGCTTCGGCGGACTGCGCCATCCCCTCGATCAGGTGTCGCGCGCCCAACCCCAGCGGCCGCTCGCGCGACCACACCACGTCGACCCACAGCGCTTGCGCGTTGGTAAGCCCCTGTAGCGGCAGCAGGCACAGCGTGCCGGCGTCCAGCCGCCACTGCACGATGCTGCGCGGCAGCCAGCCCCAGCCCAGGCCGGCTTCGAGCAGGCCACAGGCGGCTTCGGGGCTGTCGGTGTGCCACAGGTGCCGCGCGAACAGCACGCGCGTGTCGGCCACGCCGGCATCGCGCCCGGCAATCACGATCTGGCGCGTGGCGACCAGGTGCGACTCGCCCAGCGGCTCGGTCTGCCGCAGCAGGGGGTGCTGTGGCGCGGCCACCGCCACCAGCGTCTCGTCGCCCACCTGCTGAAAGCCTTCGCGACCGTCGAGCTTGGTGCGCTCGAACACCAGCGCCAGCTGCACCCGGCCGGTGTGCAGCAACGCCAGCGCGTCGGACTGCGGCGCCACCAGCACTTCCACATCCAGCAACGGGTACTGCGCCGCCAGACGCGCCAGCGGGGCGCTCCAGCGCGCCGACAGCAGCTCGGGCGCGATCGCCAGTGTGAGCCGCTCCTCCAGCCCTTGCGTTAGCGCCAGCGCGTGGGCGTCCAGCTCGCGCAACTGCAGCGCCAGCTGGCGGGCCTGCGGCTCCAGCGCACGGGCCGCCGCCGTAGGCTGGGGCTCACGCCCGCTGCGGTCGAACAGCTGCAGCGCCAGCTCTGCCTCCAGGTTCGCGATCGCCATGCTGACGGCCGAAGGCACGCGCTTCAATGACCGTGCGGCCGCCGAAAAAGAGCCGTAGTCCAGCACGGCGAGAAACAGGAGGACGTTGTCGGAGCTGAAGGCCATGTGGCCAATCTATCAGTCGAGTTGACATGAGCTGACTTTTTCTTTCAACACAAGGCCCATAAAGTTCAACCCATCATGCAAGGAATCCAACGCAAAGTCGTCTATGTCGCCCTCTACGAAGGCTTCGCCATCCTGTTCGCCAGCATCGGGCTGGCCGCGCTGTCGGGCGCCGGTGCCGGCAAGTCGACGGCGCTGGCCGTGGCCTGCTCCGTCATCGCCGTGATCTGGAACCTCGCGTTCAACACCCTGTTCGAGGCTTGGGAGGCGCGCCAGCCAGTGCGTGGTCGGTCGGTGAAGCGGCGCATTGCGCACGCCATCGGCTTCGAGGGCGGGCTGGCGGCGGTGCTGGTTCCGCTGTTCGCCTGGTGGCTGAACATCGGGCTGTGGGAGGCGCTGGTGTTCGACACCGCGCTGCTGCTGTTCTTCCTCGTCTATACCTTTGTCTTCAACTGGGGATTTGACCGGGTGTTCGGGCTGCCGGCGTCGGCCAGCGCGGCGGCGCAGCCGGCCTGAGCCCGCACGGCACCCGAACGTTCGCTTACGCATCGACATCTTGCTGTCGGCGCTTTTCGCATGGTTGCGGGCCATGATCGTCACATGGACCAGTGGCCAGCGCGTTCGTTGACCGAGTACCGGTGGGTGCGCGGCGGCGGCTCCCGCACCCGTATCCGGGCTCTCCGGGCCACGTTCGGCTGGCATACTGCAGCCGCCCTTGATCAGCTGCAGATTCGCATGAACTGACAGCGCATCCACCACCGGCCTGAGACTGGATGATGCACAGCGACCCCTTGCTCGTCGGCAATGCCGAGATCGATCCGTCAGCGCTCGACAGGCAGGTACTGGCCGAGCAGATGCAGCAGTACATGACGCGTGCGCGCATCACGGGGGCCAACGGGCCCATCGCGTCGGCCTATCTGGTGCTTCTCAAATGGGACGTGGCCGACCACTCCTGGTTGATCGGCTGGTGGTGCCTGCTGCTGTGCGTGGACATGTTCTCGTTCGTGCACAGTACCGTTTACCTGCGCCGCGCGACCCCGATGTCGACCGAGACGATGCTGCGCTGGCGCAACCGGCAGATGGTGAGCCAGACGTTGGCCGGTCTGGTCTGGGGCTGTTCCGCCATATTGAACCGGGATGTGGCACAGATCGAACTGCAGGCGGCCATGGTGCTGGTGGTGGTCCACAACGTGGTGGTGATCGGCATGTTGTCGTTCCCGCGCGCCGCCACCAGCTGGACGCTGGCCATCTGGTCCGTGCCGACCGCCGTGTTGCTGTGGCATGGCACCCCGCAGCACCTGCGCCTGGCGCTGGGCATCGGCGTGCTGGTCGGCTCGCACAGCTTTTACTTCTCGAGCGTTTCCAGCCGCGTGGTGGAGGGCATCCGCAAGCGGCTGGAGGCCGACGCCTTGGCCCTGGCGCTGAGGGTCGCTGCCGAGCGCATCCACGAACTGGCCACGCGCGACGATTTGACCGGTGTCTACAACCGCCGGCAGGGCATGAAGCTGCTCAACGACTGGACCTGCCAGCCTGGCGAGCGCCACGACGCCCGCGATGCGCAGCCCAAGGGCCTGGCCCTGTTGATGCTGGACGTCGATTTTTTCAAGCGCGTGAACGACGTGCATGGCCACCCGGGCGGCGACGAAGTGCTGCGGGAGGTGGCGCGCCGGCTGCGCACGGGCCTGCGCGACACGGACGCCATCGCGCGCGTGGGCGGCGAGGAGTTCATGGTGCTGCTGCCCCAGGTGTCGCCCAGCGACGCCATCGAACTGGCCGAGCGGTTGCGCTCGGTCGTTGCGCAGCAGCCCGTGCTGCTGCCTGCCGGAGTGCAGGTGACGATCTCGATCGGGTTGGCCCTGGTGCGCCCCGACGAAGACATCGATGCGGCCATGTCCCGGGCCGACAAGGCGCTGTACACAGCCAAGGAAAGCGGGCGCAACCGCGTCGTGCTTGCACCGGACCACAGCGCCGGACCGGGCCCCACCCCATCGCCGGCCGGCTCCAGGGGCATCGGCCCGTCTGCCGTACACGCTGCCTGAGGCCGGGCACGGCGCCTGGGCTTGCGGCACTGCTCAGCGCCCCACCATGTCCCCGGCCACCACCCACTGGTCGAACTGTTCGCCGGTCACGTAGCCCGAGGCGATGGCCGCCTCGCGCAGACTGGTGCCTTCCTTGTGGCCCTTCTTGGCGATGGCGGCGGCCTTGTCGTAGCCGATGTGCGGATTCAGCGCGGTCACCAGCATCAGCGACTGTTGGACCAGGTCGGCAATGCGCTCGACGTTGGGCTCGATGCCCACCGCGCAGTGGTCGTTGAAGCTGCGCATGCCGTCGGCCAGCAGGCGCACGCTTTGCAGGAAGTTGTGCGCCACCAGCGGGCGGAACACATTCAACTCGAAGTTGCCGGAGGCGCCGCCGATGTTGATGGCCACGTCGTTGCCGAACACCTGCGCGGCCAGCATGGTCACGGCCTCGCTCTGCGTGGGGTTGACCTTGCCCGGCATGATGGACGAGCCGGGTTCGTTCTCGGGGATGCTCAGCTCGCCGATGCCACTGCGCGGGCCGCTGGCCAGCCAGCGCACGTCGTTGGCGATCTTGTTCATGCTGGCAGCCAGCGTTTTCAGCGCCCCGTGGGCATGCACCAGTGCGTCCTGCGAGGCCAGCGCTTCGAACTTGTTGGGTGCCGTCACGAACGGCAGGCCGGTGATGCTGGCCAGCTCTTGTGCCACGCTCTCGGCATAGCCCTTGGGCGCGTTGAGGCCCGTGCCTACGGCGGTCCCGCCGAGCGCCAGCTCGTACAGATGCGGCAGCGCGGCCTGCACGTGCCGCTGGCCGTGTGCGAGTTGCGCCACCCAGCCCGAGATCTCCTGGCCCAGCGTCAGCGGCGTGGCGTCCTGCAGGTGCGTGCGGCCGATCTTGACGATATGGTCGAACGAACGGGCCTTGTGGTCCAAGGTGTTCTTGAGCAGCGCGATGGCGGGCAGCAGCTGGTTGGTCAGCGCGTCGACCGCGGCCACATGCGCGGCGGTCGGGAACACGTCGTTGGACGACTGGCTCTTGTTCACATCGTCGTTGGGGTGCACCAGACGGCCTTCGCCGCGCTCGCCACCCAGCAGCTCGCTGGCGCGGTTGGCGATCACCTCGTTCAGGTTCATGTTGGTCTGCGTGCCGGAGCCGGTCTGCCAGACCACGAGCGGGAATTCATCGGCGTGCTGGCCGTCGATGACTTCCTGCGCGGCGCCGACGATCGCGTCCTTCTTCTGCGCGTCCAGCAGGCCCAAGGCATGGTTGACGGTCGCCGAGGCCCGCTTGACCTGGGCCAGCGCACGGATGATCTCGCGTGGCTGGCGCTCACCGGAGATGTCGAAGTTCTGCAACGAACGCTGCGTCTGCGCGCCCCACAGCTTGTCGGCAGGCACCTCGATGGGGCCAAAGGTGTCGCGTTCGGTACGGGTGGACATGAGGGTGTGCGCTCGAAGATTCGGGAGCAAATGGTAGCGATTCTCAATCTCGCACCGACCCGTGGCCGGGGCGGCTACGGCGACAGCAGGGTCATGTCGTCCAGCCTTCGTTCCGCCGCGTCGAAGTCGAATTCCGCCAGCGCGGCGCACACGCGCTGGGCGGCACGCGCCTGCGCGCTGCCTTGCAGCAGGGCCGCCAGTTCCGTCGCAGCCTGTGCCGCCAGGACATCGCTGTCCACAATCATGGCGCGCCGCTTGGCGACCAACGTCTGCAGAACGGCCGGATCGGGCAGCTCGGCATCAGGCTTGTCCGTGTCGGTCAAGCGAAGCAGGCCGGGCTGCACCTGTGCGATGGCCTGCAACGCCTCGACCTGCAAGGCATCGATCCGCGCGGCCGGCTGGCCCTGTGCACACGCAGCCTCCAGTTCGGCGGCCGCCCGCTCCACGGCCTGCGCCCCCAGGTTGCCTGCCATGCCCCGCAGCGTGTGCGCGCAACGCGTGGCGCTGGTGGGGTCGGCATCGCTGCGGGCCTGCGCGAATTGCTCGGCGAACCGGCCCACCGCAGCGCTGAGGCGACCCAGCAGCCTGCGGTACAGGGCCGTGTCGTTCAGGCAGCGCTGCAGACCGCGCGCCACATCGATGCCGGGCAGCGGCGGCAATCCGTGTGCGGGCTGGCCATGCGCGGGCATGGCGCTCGGCGTCTCGGCGGCCGGCGCCGCAGCGCCTGCCGGCGGTGCGGCCGGGGCCACCCAGCGGGCGATGGTGGCAAACATGCTCTCCACGTTCAGGGGCTTGGCGATGTAGTCGTTCATGCCGGCAGCGATCACCTTGTCGCGCTCGTCCAGCATGGCATTGGCCGTCATGGCGATGATGGGCAGCTGCGCCCAGGCCGGGTCGCGGCGGATCTGCGCTGCGGCCGTGTAGCCGTCCATCACCGGCATCTGGCAGTCCATCAGCACCCCGTCGAACGCCATGCCCTGTGCGCTGTCCCGGTGCAGGATGTCCAGCGCCTCCTGGCCATGCTGGGCCACCACCACCCGAATGCCCGCACCGGTCAGCAGATGCGTGGCCAGTTCCTGGTTCAGCGCGTTGTCCTCCACCAGCAGCAGCCGCGCACCGCACAGTTGCTGCCGGGCGCCGGTGTGCGGGTCGCGCGGCTCGCGCAGGGCGTCGTCGCCGGACGAGCGCAGGCCCAGCGCCACGCCCACGGCCTGCCGCAGGCTGGCCAGGGTCACAGGCTTGTGCACCACGGCGCGAAGCGGCACCTGCTGACGGGCGGCCAGGCTCTGGATCTCGCCGGCCGAGCCGGTCGTCAGCAGCACCACGGCAGGCAGCGCCTGCAGGTGCTGCTGTTGCATGGCAAGCGTGCACTGCAGCCCGTCCATCGATGACATGTGGTGGTCGATCAACACCAGCTCGAAAGGCTGGCCATCGGCCACGGCCTGTGCCACCTGGCGCAAAGCATCGGGTCCATCGACGGCCAGGGCAGCCGCCACGCCCAGGCTGCCCAGCAGGCGCTGCAGGATGTCGCGCGCCACCGCGCTGTCATCCACCACCAGGACGCGCCGCCCTTGCAACGCAGGCATCGGCTCGGGGCCCGGGCTGTTCGCCTCGCGTCGCTGGAACCCGCAGGAGACCTGGAAGTGGAAGGTGGAGCCGATACCGGCTGCACTTTCCACCCAGATACGCCCGCCCATCTGCTCCACCAGGCTTCGGGAGATGGCCAGACCCAGCCCCGTGCCGCCGTATTTGCGGGTGATGGAGGTGTCGGCCTGGCTGAACGACTGGAACAGGCGGGCGCATTCGGCCTCGGTCATGCCGATGCCGGTGTCGCGCAGCCAGAAATGCAGACCGCCGGGCCTGCCAGCCCCGCCCGCGTCATCGGCAATGCGGCGCACGCCCACCACGATGTCGCCGGTCTCGGTGAACTTGACGGCGTTGTTGCCCAGGTTGAGCAGAATCTGGCCGAGGCGCAGGGGGTCGCCCACCAGGGCCGTGGGCAGGTCGGCGGGGATGTCGAAATGCAACTCCAGGCCTTTGTCCACCGCCTTCTGCCCGACCAGGTTGGCCAGGTTGTCCAGCACGTCCTCGAGCTGGAAGTCGAGCGCTTCGATGTTCAGCTTGCCGGCCTCCATCTTGGAGAAGTCCAGGATGTCGTTCAGGATGCCCAGCAGGTTCTCGGCCGCCCGGTGCACCTTGGTGATGTAGTTGTGGGCATCGGGCGCCAGGTCGAGCTGCAGCGCTAGGTGCGACATGCCGATGATCGCGTTCATGGGCGTGCGGATCTCGTGGCTCATGTTGGCCAGGAAGTCGCTCTTGGCGCGGGTGGCCTCCTCGGCCTGGTCCTTGGCCACGGCCAGAGCGGTGTGCGCCGCCTGCAGCCGGGTTTGCGCTTCGGTGCGCTCGGCCACCTCCCGCGTCAGCTCGGCGGTGCGCTCCTGGACGCGCCGCTCCAGGCTCTGGTTGAGCGCGCTGTAGCGCTCGTCGGCCAGGCGCAGCTGCGCGATGTCGTGGTAGGCCCGCAGCGAGGCCAGTGTGGCGGTGTAGAGCTTGTCTGCCGACAGGTTGGTCTTGTTGATGTAGTCGTTGATGTCGAAGTCGCGGATCACCTGCCGCTCGGGCGCCTGGCCGGGCTGGCCGGTGCGCAGGATCAGGCGCACCGCGGTGTTGCCTAGCGTGTGGCGGATGTGGTTGACCAGGTCGAGCCCGGCGGTGTCGGTCTCCATCACCACATCGATGAACGCCACCGCCCAGTCGCCATGCAGCGCCAGTTGCGCGCGCGCCTCGGCCGCGCTGTAGGCGCTGACGAAGTGAATCGGACGGCCCAGGTACGCGCAGTCGCGCAGCGTCAGCCGCGTGATCACATGCACCTCGGGCTCGTCATCGACCAGCAGCACGCGCCAGGGCGCTTCAAGTGCTGCTGCAGGGGCCAGCGCACTGGTGGCGGTCGACCTCTTAAACATGCCGCCCTTCGCCCTCGACCCCTTTCACGCGGCTGCCCGTTGTTGCGGCAGATGGCAGGTGAAGACTGCCCCCTGGCCCGGTGCGGTCTGCAGGTGGATGCGGCCCCCGAGCTTTTGCGACACGAGGTTGAAGACCACGTGCATGCCCAGCCCGCTGCCCCCGCCTTGCCGGTTGGTGGTGAAGAACGGGTCGAACACCTTGCGGGCGACCTCCTCGGACATGCCGCGCCCGTTGTCGCGGTAGGTCAGCACCCATTCGGCGCCTGCATCGGCCAGCGCGATGTGGATCTGGGGATCCGCCTGGCCCGGCGTGAAGCCGTGCACCAGCGAATTGCTGATCAGGTTGGACAGGATTTGCGACCAGGCGCCGGGGTAGGTGGTCACGACCAGATCGGCCGGGCAGTCCACCTGCGTGGCCACGCTCGCATGGCGCAGCGCCTGCTTGTGCGTGAGCAGCACGTCCTGGATGTAGGTGAGCGGCTGGAAGCTGCGGATCTCGTCGTGCGTCTGGTCCACCGCCACCAGCTTGAAGCTCTTGACGAGGTCGGCCGCCTTCTCCAGGCTGATGAAGATCGAGTGCGACAACTGCTTGGCATCGGCCAGGAACTGCTCGAACTCGGACTCCTCCAGCTGGCCCGCGCGGAACTTGGTCTCCAGCTGCTCCACCATGTGCTTGAAGTGCGACGAACCGGTCAGCCCCAGGCCCACCGGAGTGTTGATTTCATGGGCGATGCCAGCCACCAGGCCACCCAGCGCCGCCATTTTTTCGGCCTGCGCCAGATCGTGCTGCGCCGTCTGCAGCTGCAGTTCGGCGGCCTGGCGTTCCTTGACTTCCTGGGCCAGCGCCTGGTTGGCCTGCACGAGCTCCTGGTTGTGCCGGATGACGAGGAAATCGGCTTCGATGCTTTTCTTGATCTCCCACATCAGCTCGATGTACTTCTGGGGATAGTCGCGGGTCTTGCTGTCCAGCACGCAGATGGTGCCGAACACGTCCTTGGGGCTCCATTCCAGCGGCACGCCCAGGTAGGAGATCATGTTCAGCGCGATGTCGGGGTTCTTGTCCCACTGCGGGTCCTGCAGCGCATTGGGCACATGCAGCAACTGGCGCGTGGCCATCACGGTCTCGCAGTACAGGCCGGTGTTGAGCTGCGCCTTTTCGGCATGCTCGTACGGATTGCCCTCGGTGTCGCTGGACAGCAGCACCTCGATCTGTTCGGGCAACACGCGCATCATCAGACCCGCTGGCACATCGAAGATGCGGGCCATGACATCGATCGTGTCTTGCCACTTCTGCAGGAATTCCGGCGGAATCCGGGGTTGGTCAAGGGACATGGTGGGCATGGAGCGGCTCTCGGTGGGGCCAAGCCGTGGACTTGGGTCTTGGCAAGGACTGACAGATTGCGTGGGCATGACGGACCCGGCTGGCCGGACCACCCGCCCAGCTGCCACGTTATAGCGCCCAGCGGCCCCGTCAAGCACCTGCGGGCGGCCCTGCGCGCCCGGCTGTCTGCGGATGCGGGGAGAAGCTGCCACACCACGGCATCCCCCGCTCCCGTGCACTGGCCGAGCGGCAGCGCGCGATAATTTGTCCGCCTTCCACAACGACTCCCCACGCCCCATGACCACGACCATCCGGCAGGCGGACTTGATCGAATCGATCGCCGCCGCGCTGCAGTACATCTCCTACTACCACCCGACCGACTACATCGCCCATCTGGCGCGCGCTTACTCGCGCGAGCAGAGCGCGCCGGCCAAGGACGCCATCGCGCAGATCCTGACCAACAGCAAGATGAGCGCGACGGGTCAGCGCCCCATCTGCCAGGACACCGGCATCGTCAACGTGTTCCTGAAGGTGGGCATGGACGTGCGCTGGGAAGGCTTCACCGGCAGCCTGGACGACGCCATCAACGAAGGCGTGCGCCGCGGCTACAACCACCCGGACAACACGCTGCGCGCCTCGGTTGTGGCCGACCCGCACTTCGCGCGCAAGAACACCAAGGACAACACGCCGGCCGTGATCTTCACCGAGCTGGTGCCCGGCAACACCTTCGACGTGACGGTGGCGGCCAAGGGCGGCGGCAGCGAGAACAAGAGCAAGATGGTCATGCTGAACCCCAGCGATTCCATCGTCGACTGGGTGCTCAAGACCGTGCCGACCATGGGCGCCGGCTGGTGCCCGCCCGGCATGCTGGGCATCGGCATCGGCGGCACGGCCGAGAAGGCGGTGCTGATGGCCAAGGAATCCTTGATGGACGACCTGGACATGTACGAACTGCAGGCCAAGGCCGGCCGGGGTGAGAAGCTCGACCAGGTCGAAGAGCTGCGGCTGGAGCTGTTCGAGAAGGTCAACGCGCTGGGCATTGGGGCGCAAGGGCTGGGCGGCCTCACCACCGTGCTGGACATCAAGATCAAGATGTACCCCACGCATGCGGCCAGCAAGCCGGTGGCGATGATCCCGAACTGCGCGGCCACGCGGCATGCGCACTTCGTGATGGACGGCTCCGGCCCGGTGTACCTCGACCCGCCCAGCCTGGACCTGTGGCCGCAGGTGAACTGGGCGCCCGACTACAACAAGAGCAAGGCCGTCAACCTCAACACCCTGACCCGCGACGAGGTCGCCGCCTGGAAGCCTGGCGAGACCCTGCTGCTCACCGGCAAGATGCTGACCGGCCGCGACGCCGCGCACAAGCGCATCCAGGACATGCTGGCCAAGGGGGAAAAGCTGCCAGTGGACTTCACTAACCGCGTCATTTATTACGTCGGCCCGGTCGACCCGGTGAAGGGCGAGGCCGTGGGCCCGGCCGGCCCGACGACCGCCACGCGCATGGACAAGTTCACCGACATGATGCTGGCCGAGACGGGCCTGATCTCCATGATCGGCAAGTCCGAGCGCGGCCCGGTCGCCATCGAGGCCATCAAGAAGCACAAGAGCGCCTACCTGATGGCCGTGGGCGGCGCCGCCTACCTGGTCAGCAAGGCCATCAAGACCGCCAAGGTCGTGGGCTTTGCCGACCTGGGCATGGAAGCGATCTACGAATTCGACGTGGTCGACATGCCGGTCACCGTGGCGGTGGACTCCGGCGGCACCAGCGCCCACATCACCGGCCCGGCCGAGTGGCAAAAGCGCATCGCCAGCGGCGAATTCAAGGGCATCGAGGTCGCCTCGGCGTGAGCGGCCCGGGCTGGCCTGCGGGCGAGTCCATGGGCGATGGGCGGCCGATCGGCGTGTTCGACAGCGGCACCGGCGGCCTGTCGGTGCTGCGGGCACTGCGCGCGGCGCTGCCGCACGAAGACTTTCTCTACTGCGACGACAGCGGCTTCGGCCCCTACGGTGAACGCGACGAGGCCTTCGTCGTCGAGCGCACGCGCGCCAACACAACAGTCTTGCGCGGCCACGGCATCAAGGCGCTGGTGATCGCCTGCAACACCGCGACCGCCGCCGCCGTGGAGGGCGTGCGCGCGCTGCATCCGGATCTGCCGGTGGTGGGCGTGGAGCCGGCCCTCAAACCCGCCTTGAGCGTCAGCCGCACCCGGCGCGTGGGCGTGATCGCCACACGCGGCACGTTGGCCAGCGGCCGGTTCCAGAAACTGCAGGCGTCCGTCGGGGGCGATGTGCAATGGCTGCTGCAGCCCTGCGACGGCCTGGCCGCAGCGATCGACGCCTCGGCACAGAACGGCGACGACCGCCCGGTGCAGGCGCTGTGCGCGCACTACCTGGCGCAGATGGGCGCGTTCGGATGCGGCCCGGGCGAGATCGACACGCTGGTGCTGGGCTGCACCCACTACGTGCTGGTGCAAACCCAGCTCCAAGCGCTGGTCGGTCCCTGGGTGCGGTTGCTGGACAACGGCGAGGCCATTGCCCGCCAGACCGTGCGCCGTCTGGGGCCTGGCGGCCTGGCGCACCGCGCTGAACCCGGGCGGCTGGGCTTGCTCAGCAGCGGCGATGCGGCCCAGCTGAGCCGCGCCGTGCGGCACTGGCTGCGGGGCACGCAGCCGCTGGCCGGCGCGCTGGCCTAGTGCAGATGGCGCGGCCGCCGGCCGCCGCCATGGCCGCCGGCGCCGCCGGAGCCTGGGCCGCCGCGCGAGGGCTTGCCCAGATCGAGTGAATTGGTCAGCGCGTCGAACCGCTCACCGAACAGCTTGTCAATCTGGTCGACCACACCGCTGAGCTCGCTGGCGTCGAAGTGACGCTCCATCGTGTGGATCACGTCCTGCACCAGCAGGTCGCGCTGCACCTGCATGATTGCGGCCGGGTTGGGCCCGACGAACAGCATCAGGAAATCGTCGCGCGACTCGTCGTCGTCCGCGCCCTCCTCGTCCTCGTCGAAGTCGGTGTCGTAGAACGTCACCTCGATCGCCGCACCCAGCTCGGACAGCTCGTTCAGGCTCATGCACATCTCGTCGAGCGCCTGCTTGAAGTCTTCATCGCCCGGGACGGTCCAGCACATGTCCAGCATGCGGTCCGCCGGCTCGAAGCGGATGCCGGGCTCTTCCTCGTAGGAACTGGCGGCAGCTGCCGCGAGCGAACGCGCGCCAGCGTACTTCCACAAGGGCTTCAGTGCCTCCTGGATGAGTTCATAGGTCACGTCGGGGCGCAGTTGCACCTGGCCATGCACGTGGATCTCGAAGGGGGCGTGGTAGCGTGACATAAGAGGCATGGTAATCGTGTGCGGCTGATGTGCCAATCCGCGCATCAGGCCATCCGCCCGCAGGTGGGGCAGCTCGCGTCGGGGGTGTCGAATGCCGGGTCGAACCGGCCATCTTCCTTGCGCGAAACGTGCGATTCTAAGTCCCCGCGCCAGCTCGCCAAGGCCGCGCCAGCGCCCCGCACCTCAGCGCAGGAGGCGCGATCCGCCGGCGTCGGCCGTGCTCGTGCGGCTGCAGGCAGCCTGGATGATGCGATCGGCGGGATTCGGCTCGATGCCGCGAAACGCCATGGGCCGGATGTCGGACGCCGGATAGGCCATCCACCGCCCTGGCGCGCGCCACAGCGGTGCGTCGTAGAACTGGCTGTCGGCAAATCGGGCCGTCAAGCGCCGGCAATCGAATTGGACCGTGCCGACGAAGGAGCGGAAATGGATGCCGTCACCGGTCACGCGTTCCTGGCCGCGGCTGACCCGGACGGCCATCGTGCGCGTCCGTTCGCCCCGGGCAATGGACACGGGGTCGAACTGGATGGTGTCGACCTCCGGGCGCGTCGGGTCGCCAACGATGGTCAGCCAGTGACCCGAGGCCGCAGACACGACCACTGGCACAAACGCCAGCAGCGAAAAAACAAACCTCATGGTGGGAGCGTGCACGAAGAACGTCCCACAACGCTGGGACGGGGGCGCAATGTACTACGTCCGGGGGTGCCACGCTCGGGGCTGGCCACCCGTCTATCCGCTCGGCAGGCCGACATGTCGCGCCAGCCTGAGCGCGTGGCACAGCCGGTCCGCCGACAATTGCTTATAACCAGATGCACATAGCGCCCCAACAAACAGTTAGTTTGGTTCTATAGCTTCAGCCTGTAGAGTTCGGGTTTCCCCCGAATCCGACCGGTTTCTGCACGACCGAATTGCCGACCACGATGTACCAATACACCTCTTTCGACCGCGAATTCGTGCAACTGCGCGCTGCCCAGTACCGCGACCAGCTCGAGCGCTGGCAGCGCGGCGAGTTGGCCGAAGACGAATTCCGGCCGCTGCGCCTGCAGAACGGCTGGTATGTGCAGCGCTTCGCGCCCATGCTGCGCGTTGCCGTTCCGTACGGCGAGCTGTCCTCCGCCCAGCTGCGCGTGTTGGCCACGATCGCGCGCGACTACGACGACAAGAGCGGGCACGACCTGGCCAAGGCCAACGCCGGCCTGTCCGACCTGACCAGCCTGCCCGACCACGTCGCGCACTTCACCACGCGCCAGAACGTCCAATACAACTGGATTCCGCTGGACAAGAGCGCCGAGGTGATGGATCTCCTGGCCAGTGTGAACATGCACGGCATCCAGACCAGCGGCAACTGCATCCGCAACATCACCAGCGACGAGCGTGCCGGCATCGCGGTGGACGAGATCGTTGACCCGCGCCCGTTCGCCGAGATCCTGCGCCACTGGAGCACGCTGCACCCCGAATTCGCCTTCCTGCCGCGCAAGTTCAAGATCGCCATCACCGGCGCCACGGACGACCGCGCCGCCACGGCCTGGCATGACGTCGGCCTGCACGTGGTGCGCAACGAGGCTGGCGAGGTCGGCTTTCGCGTGCTGGTGGGTGGCGGCATGGGCCGCACGCCGATCGTGGGCACGGTGGTGCGTGAATTCCTGCCGTGGAACCAGATCATCAATTACCTGGAAGCCGTGGTCCGCGTCTACAACCGCTGGGGCCGGCGCGACAACATCTACAAGGCGCGCATCAAGATCCTGGTGAAGGCCGAGGGCCAGCGCTACATCGACGAAGTCGAAGAGGAATACGCCGGCATCCTGGCGCACGATGGCGCCGCGCACACCATCAGCCAGGCCGAGCTGGACCGCGTGGCGGCTTCGTTCGTGCCCCCGGCGCTGCCCCAAGGCGATGCCATCGATGCGGAGCGCAAGCTGTCCAAGGTGCTGCACGCGGCCGACGAGAGTCTGGAGTTTTCGCGCTGGCTGCAGCAGAACGTGGCGCCGCACCAGAACCCGGACCTGCGCATCGTCACGCTGTCGTTCAAGCGCATGGGCTTTGCCCCCGGCGACGCCACGGCCGACCAGCTGGACCGCGCGGCCGAACTGGCCGACCAGTTCAGCGCCGGCGAGGTGCGCGTGACGCACGACCAGAACCTGGTGCTGCCCTGGGTGCGCAGCGACGCACTGCCCGCACTGTGGAAGGCGGCCCGTGCATTGGGACTGGCCAAGTCCAACGTGCGCTTGCTGACGGACATGATTGCCTGCCCGGGCGGCGATTTTTGCGCGCTGGCGAACGCCCGTTCGCTGCCCATCGCCCACGCCATCACGGCGCGCTACCAGGACATGGACGAACTGCACGACCTGGGCGAGATCGACCTGCACATGAGCGGCTGCATCAACTCCTGCGGCCACCACCACACCGGCCACATCGGCATCCTGGGCGTCGACAAGGACGGGCAGGAGTGGTATCAGATCACGCTGGCAGGCTCGGACGGTTCCGATCTATCCGGCCCGTCGCTGGCCGGCAAGGTGGTCGGCCCCTCGTTCGCCGCGGCCGAAGTGCCCGAAGTGATCGAGGCCCTGCTGGACACCTACCGCGCCCAGCGCACCAGCGGCGAGACCTTCATCGGCACGCTGCAGCGCGTCGGCCATGACCCGTTCAAGGCTGCTGCCAACGGCGCGCGTGTCAGCACTGCGCGCAAGCAGGACGCCCAGCCGGCCTGAAGACCGACGAAGAAAGCTCCCCCATGAAGATCCTCAAATTCGAAGACCACCAGGCCCCCGCCGAAGGCGATGCCGGCACGCTGGTGGTGGACAACACCGTCGACCCGCGCGACCTGGCGCTGGACGGCGTGCAGCGCATCGACCTGCACTTCCCCAAGTTCACCGACGGCCGCGCCTACAGCCAGGCCTACCTGCTGCGCCGCCGCCTGGGCTTCGCGGGCGAGCTGCGCGCCACCGGCGATGTGTTGATCGACCAGCTGGTGCAGATGGCCCGCTCGGGTTTTACCGTTGCGGTGCTGCGCCAGGGCCTGGGGCCGGACGCTGCGCAACGCCAGTTCGACCGCTTCAAGGCGTTCTACCAGGGCGACGCGGTGCACGCACAGCCGCATTTCGTGGCCGAAGCCGAGAGCGCCTGAACATGACACCCCCACGCTCATCGCTTCGCGTAACGCTGCCCCCCGAGGGGCCGCGCCAATGCCTCCGGGCGGCCGAGCGGCACTGACATGTCCGCCGTCGACCTGCACGCCAAGCCCTCGGCCACGTACGAGACCAAGCTGGCCACCACCCGCAACCTGCTGCGCGAAGCCGCCGCCGCCCATGCCCGCACGCCAGGCAACGCGGCGGTGACGCAGGCCAACAGCCTGGGCGCCGAAGACGTGGTGATCGGCCACCTGATCGACGCCCTGCACCTGGACATTCCTTCCTTCGTGCTGGAGACCGGCATGTTGCACCCCGAGACGCTGCAGCTGATGGAGCGGCTGCGCGCCAGCTCCGGCCGCAGCATCCAGGCGCTGCGCCCGCAAGAAGAGGCCGTCATCCAGTTCGTCAAGCGTGAAGGCCCTGACGCCATGTACCGCAGCATCGAATTGCGCAAGGCCTGCTGCGACATCCGCAAGATGGGGCCTTTGGACCGCGCGCTGGCCGGCAAGGAAGCCTGGATCACCGGTCTGCGCCGCGAGCAATCCGGCGCCCGCGCCGACGTGCCGCTGGTCGACCGCAGCACGCCCGGGCGCCTGAAGTACAACCCGCTGGCCGAGTGGACCTGGGGCGATGTCTGGCACTACATCGGCCAGCACAAGGTGGCCTATAACCCCCTGCACGACCAGTTCTTCCCCAGCATCGGCTGCGCGCCCTGCACCCGTGCCATCAGCCTGGGCGAGGATTTCCGCGCCGGTCGCTGGTGGTGGGAAGAAGCCTCGGCCAAGGAGTGCGGCCTGCACGTGGCCGATGCCGCGGCACCGGTCTCGGCTCTTCCTGTCTCGTCCCTCCCCCTTTCGTCGACCCCGGCCGAACAGGCCGCACGGAGCACTGTGTGAACGCGCGTACCCGATTCGAAGACCAGCCCGAGCTGCTGCCCATGCCCGCCCACGCCGCCCCGCTGGCCAACGCCCAGCTCGATGCGCTGGAAGAAGAAGCCATCTTCATCCTGCGCGAAGTGGCCGCCGCCTTCGAGCGGCCCACGCTGCTGTTCTCTGGCGGCAAGGATTCGCTGGTGCTGCTCAAGTGCGCCGAGAAGGCCTTCGGCGCCGGCCGCCTGCCCTACCCGCTCTTGATGATCGACACCGGCCACAACTTCCATGAAGTGACCGATTTCCGCGACGCGCGCGCCAAGGAACTCGGCGCCGAGTTGATCGTGCGCAGCGTCGAAGATTCGATGGCCCGCGGCACCGTGCGCCTGGCCCACCCGGGCGAATCGCGCAACGTGCACCAGTCGGTCACGCTGCTCGAAGCCATCGACGAATTCCGCTTCGACGCGCTGATCGGCGGCGCCCGCCGCGACGAAGAAAAGGCCCGCGCCAAGGAGCGCATCTTCTCCCACCGCGACAGCTTCGGCCAATGGCAGCCCAAGGCCCAGCGGCCCGAGCTGTGGACGCTGTTCAACACCCGCCACCAGCCCGGCGAGCACTTCCGCGTGTTCCCGATCTCCAACTGGACCGAGCAGGACGTGTGGCAATACATCGCCCGCGAAAACATCGAGCTGCCCTCGCTGTACTACAGCCATGAGCGGCTGGTGGTCGAACGCCGCGGCCTGCTGGTGCCTGTGACCGAGCTGACCCCTTTGAAAGAAGGCGAAACCGCCGAACGCCGCCAGGTGCGCTTTCGCACCGTGGGCGACATCACCTGCACCTGCCCGGTGGAGAGCCTGGCCACCACGCCGGACGAGATCGTCGTGGAGACGCTGCTGTCCGACGTGAGCGAGCGCGGCGCCACCCGCATGGACGACAAGACCTCCGACGCCTCGATGGAGAAGCGCAAGAAAGACGGGTACTTCTGATGAGCACGAACACGCTGGAACAGCCCCTGGCCCACGCCATGCCCCATGCCCAAGCCGCCAACGACGCCGCCCCCGCGGCCGCGTTGAAGTTCATCACCTGCGGCTCGGTCGACGACGGCAAGAGCACGCTGATCGGCCGCCTGCTGGTGGACAGCAAGTCCGTGTTGTCGGACCAACTGGCCGGCGTGCAGCGCCAGGGCCAGGACGGCCGCGAGACCGATCTGGCCCTCTTGACCGACGGCCTCTCGGCCGAGCGCGAGCAAGGCATCACGATCGACGTGGCCTACCGCTACTTCTCCACCAGCCGGCGCAAGTTCATCATCGGCGACACGCCGGGCCATGAGCAGTACACCCGTAACATGGTGACGGCCGCCTCCAGCGCGGACGCCGCCGTGCTGCTGGTCGACGCCACCAAGCTGCAGTGGCAGCAAGAGCAGTTCCCGCTGCTGGAGCAGACCCGCCGCCACGCGCTGCTGGTGCAGCTGCTGCGCGTGCCGGCCATCGTGTTCGCCGTCAACAAGCTCGACGCCGTGACCGACCCTGCGCTGGCCTTCACCCGCATCTCGGCCGCGCTGGTGGCGTTCGCCGCCGAGGCCGGCATCCCGGTCGAGGCGATCGTGCCGATGTCCGCGCTGAAGGGCTGGAACGTGGTCGACGAGGCGCCCGAGGCCGACTGGTGCGGCTACACCGGCCACAGCCTGCTGCACATCCTCGAAGAGCTGGGCAACACCCCGGCCGAGACGCGGCTGCCGCTGGCCTTTCCGGTGCAGTGGGTCGAGAAGTTCTCGTCCTCGTCCGACACCTCGCAGGGCCGCCGCGTGTTCTGGGGCCGAGTGGCCACCGGCACCGTGCAGCCCGGCCAGCGCGTGCGCGTGCTGCCCAGCGGCCAGAGCGCCACCGTGGCCAGCGTGCTCGACCATGTGCGCCAGCCG
The DNA here is from genome assembly GCF_056521305.1 of Rhodoferax sp. RT4P68. Classification (NCBI taxonomy): domain Bacteria; kingdom Pseudomonadati; phylum Pseudomonadota; class Betaproteobacteria; order Burkholderiales; family Comamonadaceae; genus Rhodoferax; species Rhodoferax sp. RT4P68. The sequence goes on along the minus strand of NZ_JBWMBB010000007.1, from coordinate 291,311 downwards.
GGCGACGTGGGCGCCGGCCACAGCGCCGGCATCGTGCTCGACCGCGAGCTGGATGTCTCGCGCGGCGACTGGCTGCTGGCCGATGGCGACGAGAGCGCCGCGCTGCGCACCAGCCGCGAGCTGCTGGCCACCGTCGCCTGGATGGACGACGAACCCCTGGTGCCCGGCCGCGCCTACTGGGCGCTGCACGGCCACCGCTGGATCAAGGCCAAGGTGCGCCGCATCGTGCACGCGCTCGACATCCACACCCTGGAAGAGTGCGACGCCACGCAACTGGAGCCCAACGCCATCGGCGAGGTCGAGCTGGTGCTGCAGGACGCCATTGCCAGCCTGCCCTACCTGCAGTCGCGCGCGCTCGGCGCCCTGGTGCTGGTCGACCAGGCCTCGCACAAGACAGCGGCGGCCGTGCTGCTGAAATGACGGCCCGGCGCGCTTTCGAAACTTCCTTAAAATCGCGGGTTTTCCCCTGCGGCGGCGCCTGCCCGCACCCCCCTAGCACCATGACCCACGTCGTCTCCGAATCCTGTATCCGCTGCAAGTACACCGACTGCGTCGACGTGTGCCCCGTGGACTGCTTCCGCGAAGGGCCGAACATGCTGGTGATCGACCCGGACGAGTGCATCGACTGCGCGGTCTGCATCCCCGAATGCCCGGTCAACGCCATCTATGCCGAGGAAGACCTGCCGGCCGACCAGCTCGCCTTCATCAAGCTGAACGCCGACCTGGCGCTGGCCGACGGCTGGAAGAGCATCACCAAGCGCAAGGCTCCGCCGGCCGACGCCGACGACTGGAAAGACAAGTCGGGCAAGATCGCCGAGCTGGTCAAGTAAGCCTGGGCCTGCGAGCCGATTGCCCGCGCGTGACCGAGACTGACGCGCTGATCATCGGGGCCGGCCCGGCCGGCCTTTTCCAGGTCTTCCAGCTGGGCCTGCAGGAGATCCGCAGCCATGTCGTCGACGTGCTGCCCCATGCCGGCGGCCAGTGCGCCGCGCTGTACCCCGACAAGCCCCTCTACGACATCCCCGGCACGCACGTCTGCACGGGGCGTGAGCTGGTGGCGTCGCTGCAGACGCAGATGGCGCCGTTCCAGCCGCAGCTGCATCTGGGGCAGGAAATCACCACGTTTGCCGCGCAGGCCGATGGGCGCTACCTGCTGGCCACCGGCACAGGTCAGCAATTTCTGGCCAGGAGCGTGTTCATCGCCGCCGGCATCGGCGCCTTTCAGCCGCGCCGGCTGCGCATCGAGGGCATCGAGCGCTTCGAGGGGGGCGCCCTGCACTACCACGAGCCCGAGGACGCGCATGTTGCCGGCCGCGACCTCATCGTCGCCGGCGGCGGTGAGGAGGCGGTGGCCTCGGCCCTGCGCTACGCGCTGTCGCCCCTGCCGCCGCGCAGCCTCACGCTGCTGCACCGGCGCGATGGCTTCGAAGGGAGCGAGGCGCAGTTGGCCCAGCTGCAACAGCTGCGCGACGCGGGCCGAATCCGGGTTGCGATCGGCCAGCCGACGGGGTTCACAACGCCTCCCAGTGGCAATGGCGGTGGTGACGGCGATACGCCCCGCCTGGCCGCGCTGACCCTGAGCCACGCGGACGGCGCCGACACGGCGTTGCCGCTGGACCTGCTGCTGGTGCGCCAGGGCCTCTCGCCACGCCTCGGACCGATCGCCGGCTGGGGCCTGGCGCTGGAGCGCAAGCAGCTGGCGGTCGACCCTGCCACCTGCATGACGGCGCTGCCCTGCGTCTACGCCGTCGGCGACGTGGCCCACTACCCGGGCAAGAAGAAGCTGATCCTGTGCGGCTTCCACGAAGCCACGCTGGCCGCGTTCGATGCGGCAGAGCGGCTGCAGAACGCGCGCAAGGTGGTGGTCGAGTACACGACCACCTCGACACGGCTGCACCGCCTGTTGGGCGTCGGCGGCTGAGCGCGCGGCGCCAAGCGCTGGGAAGCCTCAGTCGCCTTGCACTTCGCCGGCTGCCGCGGGCTCGACCCCCAACTCGCTGCACAGCCGCGCCACCGTCGCCTGCAACTGCGCCACCTCACCCTGCAGCCGGTTGACCTGCGCGCGCAGCGCCGCCACCTCGCCGGGCGGCGCATCACCGCCCCCGGACGCGCGCCCGGCTGAGCCCTGGTCCAGCATCTGCGCCTCGGTCGGCGCGCCGCTCAGCAGGTGCATCCACCGGCTCTCACGCGCGCCCGGCAGGCGCCCCAGCTTGACCACCAGCGCGCCGGCCGGCCGCTCGGCCATCTCGTCCAGAAAGCCTTCGACCGAGGAGATGTCGGCGAAGTTGTGCATGCGGTCGCAGGCGATGCGCAACTCGCCCGCTGTCTGCGGCCCGCGCAGCATCAGCACCGCCAGCAGGATCACCGACTGCGAGGGCAGCCGCAGCGCGCGGTCGGTGTTGTGGGCATAGCGCATGGCGCGCCCGCCGCTGGTCTCGTCCACCAGGCTCAGGCCACGCAAGGTGTCCAGCGCGTCGTGCACCTGGGCCTCGGCCAGCTCCAGCACCGGGTTGCGGCTGGTCTTCTGGTTGCAGCCGGACAGCAGGGAGTTGATCGTCAGCGGATAGCTGTCCGGCACGGTGCGCTGCTTTTCGATCAGCACGCCGAGCACGCGCGATTCGGCCAGGGAAAGGAGGGGAAGAGTCGAGGTCATGTGGGGCAGGATCCAGCAGGGTTGTCGCCTGCGCGACCGTCTAAACAGTGGTGCCAATAGGCCGCGCCATAGGCAGAACTATAGGAGCGAATCCGCGCAGCCCGTCCCCACGGGTTAACCCGTTCACGCTCGCGAATGCACGCCCAAAGAATCGGGCGCTTTCAACCAGACGGAGGATTCGGCATGACCATCACGCGGCGTCAACTCGGCTTGTCGGCATTGGGCAGCACCTTTCTCACAGGCTGCGGCAGCATGGCGCACCACCACCAGCACAGCATGGCCGCGCCCGACCGCCTGGCCCGCATCGCGCCGGCGCTGCAGGGGCAGGTGCAGCGCGGCACCTTTGCCGGCGCGGTCTCGCTGGTCTCGCAGGGCGGCAACCTGGTGCACCACGAGGCCGTGGGCTTTCTGGACGCCGCCAAGACCAAGCCCATGCCACGCGACGCCATCTTCCGCCTCGCATCGATGACCAAGCCCATCACCTCGGTCGCCACCATGATGCTGGCCGAGCGGGGCATGCTGAAGATCAACGACCCGGTCAGCAACTGGCTGCCTGAGCTGGCCAATGTGAAGGTGGAAACCCCGCAGGGCGAGGTGGCGCTGGCACGGCCCATCACGGTGCAGGACTTGCTGATGCACACGGCCGGCCTGGCATATGGGCCGGCCAGCCCCTCGCCGCGCGTCAAGCAGATGTACACCGACCTCAACATCGAATCGCTGGAGACCGACATCAGCGGCGACGAGATGCTCAAGCGCCTGGGCACCATCCCGCTGCTCTACCAGCCGGGCACAACCTGGTTCTATTCCATCGCCACCGACGTGCTGGGCCTGCTGCTGGAGCGCGTGTCCGGCAAGCGCCTGGACGCGCTGACGCACGAGTTGCTCACCGGCCCGCTGGGCATGCTTGATACCGCCTGGTGGGTGCCACCCGCCAAGCGTGGCCGCCTGGCCGAGACGCTGGACAGCGACCCGCTGAAGGCCGCCATGACCCGCTCGTACCGCCAGGACAGCGACCCCGCGCCGCGCCAATACCTCAAGGGCGGGGCTGGCCTGGTCGGCACCGGCATGGACTACCTGAAGTTCGCGCAGATGGTGGTCAACGGCGGCACCGACGGCACGACGCGCTACCTGTCGCGCAAGACGACCGAGTTCATGCTGTCGGACCATCTGGTCGGCAAGGCCGGCGTGCCGAATGCGACCACCGGCCCGGGCTACGGTTTCGGCCTGGGCTGGGGCGTGCGTGTGCACCCCGGTGTCGGCTGGACGCCCGGCAGCGTGGGCGATGCGATGTGGGCCGGCGCCTGGGGCACCAGCTTCTGGATCGACCCGCGCGAGCGGCTGGTGGGCGTGCTGATGGCGCAGTGCCCGTCGAACCGGATCCACACGCGGATGCTGTACAAGAACCTGGTGTACGGGGCGGTGTCGTAAGGGGCAGCTCGGGCCTGGTGCCAGTTGATCCACTGCAGGCCCGGCACGCGTGAGAACGCGCGTACGGTCTGCGTCACCAAAAGTGGATCGCCGGCGTGCGCAAGGCCGTGTCCGAGATGGTGATCCAGGTCGGCGGCTCCATCAGCTGCGCGCCCGAGTGCGAAGACGCTGCCGCCAAGTGGCTCAGCGACGACACGCGCCACATGCTGGCCGATCCCGTGCCCGACCAGGTCACCGTGACCGTGACACCTCGCAGATGAACGTGACCGAGCAGGCCGAGGACGCCGACTGCAAAGGCACCTCGCGCGAGAATCCGGCCATCTTCAACCAGGGACACGGGCGGCGTGTTGCGATCTATTGCGCCGTCGGGCTAAAGGAAGCCGGAGCGGTCCGACGGATGACTACGCCTACGGCGCCTCCCGGCCACCAGCAGTCAGCCGCGTCTAAGCCGCGAACGGCGGCTCCAGACTGGCCGCTGACCTTGAACTTTCAGCGCTGAGCGACCGCCGGTCGCGAACCCGCCATTCACGATCGACATGCGTGTCGGTCCGCTGTACTACCAACACCGGTCAGTCAGAACTGACCATCAACCCGACACTCACGAGCGACTGCTGTTAGCAGCGACGAATTGGCGCTCTGCGCCCGGAGCTGTCCTTCGCGGCTCCGCGGCGGGCGACTGCTGATGGCCGAGAGCGACGGCGCTGCGCAACCCTCCGTAGCCGTCGTTGAGCGGGGGAGCGGCTGCCGCCTCAGCATGATTGCAAAGGCGGCCGCTGCGGTTGCTCAGATGTCCGTCTGCTCGAAGATCTCTAGCTGCCGACGGCCTTCAGTCCCGCTTGCGAAACACCACCACATGCTGCCAGGGCAGCGTGCTCACCGTGCGCTCCCAGTCCAGCGCGAACACGGCGGCCTCGCGCCTGATCTGCGCCTCGCTCATCTTGTGCAGCGGTTTGATGGGCACGCGCGCATCCTCGGCCTTGTACTCGACGAAGACGACACGGCCGCCAGGCTTGAGAGCCTTCATCACGCTGGCCATCACCTCGTACGGGAAGACCAGCTCGTGGTAGACGTCGACCATGACCGCGAGGTCCACCGAACCAGCGGGCAACCTGACGTCGTCGACCGCGCCGAGCCGCGCCTCGATCTGCGTCAACCCGCTGCGCTTGGCGTCCGCCTGCAGCAGGCTGATCATTTCGGGCTGCACATCGACGGCCCAGACCTTGCCACCCGGCATCACCGCAGGCGCGATGCGCCGAGCGAGGTAACCGCTGCCGGCCCCGATGTCGGCCACCACCATGCCTGGCTTCAGCGCCAGCGCGGTCAGCAGCAGGTCGGTGCGCTCTTCGCGCTCACGTTCAGCGCGCTCCAGCCATGCGGCGCCCTGCCAGCCCATCAACGCCGAGATCTCGCGCCCCATGTAGCGCTTGCCGATGCCGTCGGTGCTGGCCGGCATGGGGGTGTAGCGCTCAGCAACTGCAGCGGGCTGCGCGAGTGCGGCGCTGGCAGCCAACAGCAAGGCAAGCCAGCCGCACCGCCGATAGACATGGGAGCTCATCGGAGTGCCAGCCAGATTTCGTTGCGACGCATGAACCATGGCGTCATGGGTCCGTTGTAGCGCGCCAGGACCGGCTCGCCCTGCGTGGTCACGCCGGCCGCAGCCAGGGCCGCCTGCAGCTTGCCCAGGTGTTCGTCGTAGTTGGCCTGCGACCAGGTGCCCGAATAGCGGATGGTTGCCCACTGGCTCGCCGGTACAAGGCGCAGTTGCACGCGCGGGTCCAGCGGCTCGGGGGCGGATTCCAGCGTCACGCCCGAGGGCAGCACGAACTGCACGCGCATGCCGCCTGGCACCGCGGCCTGCGTCACCGGTGCGGTCATGTCCAGTTTCACTGGCTCGGCCGTCTGCGTCACCGGCGCGGTCATCGCCAACTTCTTGTCCCCCTTGTTCTTGCCGAAGATGTAACCGGCCAGGATCGGGAACGCCTGGCTACCCGCGTCTTCGGCCGTGGCGTTCAGCACCACCTCGGCGACGACGTAGGGCGCATATTGGCGCAGCTCGACGGTATCGATCGTCTTGATGACCTCGTACCTGGGTTCTTCGATGGCGTGGCTGAACAAGGGCATGGCGGTGAGGATGAGCAGGAGCAGCAGGCGTTGCATGGTCAAGATTCAGGTCGGGGCAGGTGAAGGGGGATGTTGACTCGACTATGACCACGATTTCAAGATCCTAGTCCACAAGCCTGATCGTATTGAACTCTTTTTGTCACGCTTCGAACGTACACTCCAGCGTCATCCAACATGACAAAAATCCTGTCGCGATCGTGCGTCTTCGCCTGGCCGGCTCGGTTCCATCCCGCGATTCCTCTCCCCACCGTTGAAGGAGTTCTCCAGTGCGTCAACCTCTGCCCCGTCGTGTGTTCCTGACGAACAGCGAGGTGCCTGCAGGGTGACCGAATCCGCGAAAGACAACATCGAGAAAGCCTTGCCGCTGACCGTGCTGTACGACGGCGCGTGCCCGCTGTGCCGCCGTGAGATCGGCGTCTACCGCGGCCTGCAGCCCCTGCATGCCGATGCCCCGGTGTGTTTCGCCGATGTCAGCGACGCCGCACTCCCATTGCCAACGGCGCTGCCGGCCGGCACCACGCGCGCGCAACTGATGGCGCGATTTCACGTGCGCGGCCGCGGCGGTGAGTTGCTCAGCGGCGCGCCAGCCTTTCTGGCGCTGTGGGCCGCACTGCCTGGCTGGCGCTGGCTGGCCGTGGCGGGCCGCGTGCCCGGCGCAGCCTGGGTGATGGAGTGCGTCTACCGGCTCTTTCTGCGCTGCCGGCCGTTGTTGCAACGTGGGGCGTCCCGTCTCGACCGGGCTGTGCCGGAACGGCCGAAGCGCCGCGACGCCGGCTCTTCACCACCCCGCTGATCCCGAGCTCTCTACACCCCTGGAAAACACCATGACCACCATCGCCCTCGTCACCGGTGCCAGTGGCGGCATTGGCCGCACCCTGGCGCGCCAACGGCGCTGCTGGTGTGGCCAGCAGTGGGATGGCGAAAAGACGTGCCAACCTTCCTCGGGCAACCCGGTCGATGCACCGGCGCTGGAGCCCAAGGACGCGGACCGATGAAGGCAGCCTCGGCCGGCCCATCTCCCTGGGCGCTTCGACTGGGCTTTGGCGGGCTGATCCCGTTCGTGGGTCTGGCGCTGACGCTTTGGCTGGCACCTTCCACCAACCGGCCGCTGGCAGGCCTGGCGCTGGTAGGGTACGGCGCGACCATCGTCAGCTTTCTGGGCGCCATCCACTGGGGCTTGTCGATGCGGGATGGGCCTGCGCAGCACGTGCCTTCCTTGCTCTGGAGCGTCGCGCCCAGCCTGCTGGCCTGGGTGGCCTTGCTGCTGGGCCCTGCCCCCGGCTTGTTGCTGATCGCGGCTGTGCTGGGGGCCTGCTTCGCGGCGGACCGGGTGCTGTATCCGCGCCATCAGCTGCAGGCATGGCTGCCGATGCGAGGGCGGCTGACGCTGGTGGCCGGCATCAGTTGCCTGGCAGGGGCGGCGGCGCTGTGGCGATGATCTCGACCTCATGAACAGCTTCCGGCTGACACTTGGTTGCTCGCCGGCATCGACCCATTGACGCGTGACCGTCAGCAGACGTTCGCACGGCGCTCAGCGTCGGCGGCGCAGGCGCCGGGCATGCCAAAGCTGGCGATGTAGTTGACCGAAAGGCTGCGCGTCCACCAGGCGCGATGAACGGCCGGCAGGTAGGCCATGCCGCGGCGCTCGCCAGCGGTCAGTCCACAAGCCGTCGCAGCCTGCTCCAGCTCTGCAGGCCGCACGAGCTGTGCCCAATGGTGCGTACCGCGGGGGAGCACCCGAAAGATCATTTCGGCGCCGACGATCGCGGCCAGGTAGCTGCGCAGCGTGCGGTTGATGGTCGAGGCCAGCAGCAGCCCGCCGGGGGCGAGGTGGGCCACCGCGTCGCGCACGAAAGCCGGCACGTTGTCGACGTGTTCGACCACCTCGAGCAGCAGCAACACATCGAAGGACTCCCCTTCGTGCAGAACGGCATCGGGCGCGCCGACCCGGTAGTCAATGGGCAGTCCAGCAGTCTGCGCATGCAGCTGTGCCGCGGCGATGTTGTTGGCCGCGGCATCGATGCCGACAACCGAGGCCCCGCGGGCCGCCAACGGTTCGCACATCAGCCCGGCGCCGCAGCCGACATCGGCGATGCGCAACCCTTGCAGCGCACCGACCGGGCGTCCGAATCTTCGGGCGATCTGCTCGAGCACGTAGCCCAGCCGAAGCTCGTTGACCACGTGCAGCGGTCGCATCGGGCCGGTGCGGTCCCACCAAGTGGCGGCGAGGCGGTTGAAGCGTGCGACCTCGTCGCTGCGGATGGTGCGGGTCGGGGTCAAGGAGGGCTCGTCGAGGGTCATGATTCAAATCCAGTGGCAGATCTTCACCGCCCCGCGTGAACCGGCGCCCACGGCCCGGATCCACAGACGCAGCAAGCCGGACGATCGGGACGGCGATAGGCCCGCGTGGTGGTCGAAGCGCGCGGCAGCATCGTCACGGTGATCGATCTCGTCGGCCCGGAACGCGTGCAGATGCGCCCGCAACGCCTGCAGGCAGGCTTGCGCGCGACCCGGGTCGAGTCGGTCGATCGCCTCGATCTGTTCGGTGTAGTGTTGGTCGACGAAGGTCTCGACGGCCTCGATGGTGGCGTACACCGCCCGCGGCCCGATGCACGCCGGCAGCGCACCGGTCAGCCATCCGGCGGCGCGCCACAGCGGCAACAACCGGCTGCGGTGCCTTGGCGCCAGCAGCTGCTCAATCGCGGCGAGATGCGCCGCTTCCGTGGCGAGGTGCCCCTGCGCAAATTGCCTGACGGCTGCGTCGCGCGTCGCGGCGAGGATGCCGCGATAGATCATCACGGCCCCCGTTTCGCCGGCGTGGTCGGTGCGCAGGTCGCACACCAGGCGCGCTGGCAACGGGCTGGCAGCGGGAGCTGCGGGCCTCGCCGGCGACGCCGAGCCAAGCGATTCAGGCATCACAGGTGAGCCTCCAGGCGCAGCCCCAGCTTGTGACCGGGTGCGCTGGAGCCGCGGCGAGCTCGGCGATGGTTCAAGCTCTTGGCCACGGTTCGCGCCATGTCGGCTCCACTGCGGTGGACCCGATCCACTCGACTCGGAACGACGCTGTCCCCGCAGACGCCCAGCTGCAGCTCGTCGTCCCACAAGCACTCTGTGCGCGGCGGCGTGACGGCGGGCATGTCGACGAACGCATGGCGCCACTGATGCGCTTGCAGAAAGTTGGGCGTCACCGGCCGACCGGCGTGCGCCCGGAAGTTGTCGAGCAGCAGATCGGCGACGGTCTCGGCGTCCTCATCCCCGTGCTGCAAGGACCACCGCTCGTCGGCTTCGATGAACCAGCGCTGAGGCCCACTGGCCAGCCGCCCCGGCTTGCTGTGCATGGCGGCAATGCGCTCGATGGGGCTGCCCTGGAACTCCCGGTAGCCAGGCAACGGGACAGCGCGTTCGGACCCCAGCAGCAGCACCCAGCGGCTGCGGTAGCGCACCGCACGCAGTGCAGCGCTCAGTGCCGAGCACTCGCGCACGAGCGGCATGGCCACAGGCGCCGGCAGCGCGAGCACGAGCGCCTGGAAGTCCGCTTCGATCTCGCCCGTGGAACTGCTCAACCTCCAGCGGGTGCCTTCGCGCCGGGCCCGCACGATCGGTGTTTTCAGTCGAACCTGGAGGCGCCGCGCAAGCACCCCGGCCAGGGCCGCCATCGAAGGCACGCCTACGGCCCCCATCAGTTTGACGGTTGGCGCGACATCCGTTTCGTCTTCGTCGTCCGTCCAGGCGGTATTGGTTCGTTCCTCTTCGGCGGGCGTGGCTGCAATGGTCCACGGGTGGAGCGCGTCCAACTCTCCGCACCCTTGCCCGAGAAGGACGGACAGGCGGGTGACACCGCCGATGCACTGGGCTCCATCATCGAACAGCCCCACCCGGGTGCTGCGCGAACTGCAGCGTCCACCCAGGCGATCGCTGGCTTCGAACACGACGGCATCGCAACCGCGCAGACGCAGTTCCAGAGCGCATGTCAGGCCAGCGATGCCGCCACCAACGATCGCGACGCGCGCTGGCGCCTGGCTCTTCGACATGCCGCTCCAGCTGCTGCTTCTATCACCCTGCATGCCACTGTCCTTTTCCGCATTGGTTGATTGCCTCTGGTGTAACGTCATCTCAAGGAGAAAGTTGCACTTGCACCGCGAACAACCGAAGTGGATTGACCCAATGGACCATCGAGGCTTCGGCTTGCGCACACCGCATGCGCCAGCGGCGCTGGGCGTGAGGGACACCACGCCCGGCCTGCTGACTGAAGATCGGTGCTCGGCCCGCGGCTGGCCGTGTGGCAGCGGGTGTCCGGCCGTTGGCTGCGGTGCGTGGACGGTTGCGGGCGTTGCAACTTTCGCCACGCGCCTGCGTCAGTGTGGGAGGGCCGCCAGCGTGGCCTCACGCTATCGGCTGGTGCCAGGGCGCGCGAGTGTCCGCTTCAAGCGCGCGACAGGGAGGCTCGGGTGACCAAGGTTCTGCTCGCTGCCGCCATTGACGCCGCGCTGGTGGCGCGGGCCCAGCAAGGAGAGACCGTCGCCTTTGAAGTTCTGGTGGTGAAGTACCAGCGCCGGGTTGCAGCAACGATCCGGCGGTTCGTGCGAGACGATCCGATCACCGAGGAATTGACCCAGGAGGTCTTTTTGAGTGCCTTTCTTGCTTTGACATCTTTTCGGCCTGAGGGTGACTTCGCCGCCTGGCTGTTCACGATCGCCCGCAACGCGGCCAGGAGCTATTTGCGCAGCGCGCAGAACCGGCAAGACGATCGGCCCGTGCCCGTGCTCGAAGACGGTTGCGAGGATGCGCGGCTCGGCTCGGCCCCCAGCCCCGAGGAGGAGGCCATGGCGCAGCAGCTGTTTGAACGCATCGACGCCGAGGTCGCCGCTTTGCCCGATGTCCAGCGCCGGGCGCTGCTGATGCGTGAAGTCGAAGGGCTGGAGTACAAGGCCATCGCGGCGTCGCTCGGTCAGCCCGTCAACACCGTCAAGTCCCACATCTTCCGGGCGCGCGACGCGATCGCCGATCGCGTGCGCCCGCTGCTTGCGTCCACGCGCAACAGGCGCTGGTAGGAGCGATGCCATGAACGATGCCTCACGCCTGCTGGAAGGCGAACTGACGGAAGCCGAATTGACGACGCTGCTGGAACGCTTGAAGCACGACGCAGCGCTGCGCGACGAAATCTCGGCGCAACAACTGATCCGCGATGGCTTGGCTGGGCATCGCGCGCTGGACGCCGGCTACACGCTTCGCATCCTCGCTGCAGTGCGCCGCGCCCGGCAGCGCCAGGGTTGAAGCGACGTTTCGATCTCTTCGATCGCACTCCTGAACCGCCCCGGTTTTGAACTGATCCCCAGGCGATAGGTAGTCGAACATCGGCAACAAGCTGTGTGCTGCAGATGAAAGTTGGCTGTCCAGTGACCCAAGTCCGATACCGACCATGCGACAGGGCGCTCGGTAAGCAACCGCTGCACTTCTTGAAGCTGATGTTGCTCGGCCGTGCTCTCCACTCCGGCGGCGCGTACTCGCGATGGCGCTTGATGTGCGGCCCTTGCTTGCGCACCGGGTCACCGAAACCGACTGGCTACCAACCTCCGCTACCGGGTCCGCCTTTGAAGGGCCCAGCCAGGTCGTGGGTGATCCAGCCCCCATAGAAGGGGCCCGCCTGCGGATGGGCCTTCGATCCGCCGACGCGGCAGTCGAGATGGTGGGCATAGAAGGCCACACAGTCGGCGAGCGGCTCGGCACCAGACAGGGGATGGGGGTAGCTCCAGGCGACCTGGTCCAAGCGGCGTGCGTCATCGACCAGATTCCAATAGCGCGCCGGTCCCTTCCACTCACAGAACGAGCCGCCGCCAGCGGGCTCCAGCAGCCCAGGCTGTACGTCGACCAGCGGCAGGTAGAACGTAGGTGGGTGGGCCGTTTCGCGGACTGCCCAGGCGGCGCGTGTGCGCGCTACCTCGAGGTGGCCCCAGAGCACGACGATCTCACGTGCTTCACGTACGAGCTCTGGCGGCCTCGGGAAATCCCAGACCGAAACCTGCCCCGACGCAGGGACATCGGCGAACGGGGGCCGCTCTTTCCCTCGCCAAAGCCACTGCGCGCGGGCGCGATCAAGCCATTTGGAATCGCTGCTCATGGAGCCGCAGAGCATACAAGACGAGGCCGATATGCCGAGAACACAAGGCGGTTCAGAACAACCTGCTTTTCGCTGAGAAGATGATGCCAACGATGTGCGCGCGCAGCCAAAATATCTTCTGCAAGCGCTTGGCCGGATGTCCGCCGTCAAGACCTATCGGCCGCAAGCACCGCATCGAAAGGTCGCCAACAGTCTGTAGCCCCCACAGGCATCACTGCAAACCGGAGCGCCGGTCCACGCGCAGTTGGCGCGCGATCTGCGGGGCGGTGCAGTGTCCGCTGGGCAACAGCGCCAGCACGACGTCGCGGCAGGCGGCAGTCATGCCGCCCACGCCCCGGCGCAGCGCAACGTCCAGTTGGTCGCGTGCGTGGCGGGCCGCCGCAGGGTTAGCGGCCACGCGCACGGCCTGCAGATCCCGTGCCGCACGGGCCAGGCCGCGCACCTGGGTGCCCGCAGCGAACACGGTAGGCGCGCGGACCATGGACTGGCGGATCGCCCCTGGTTGAACAGCACCAGGCAGCCAAAGAACGCGCGGTACGGCCCGGCATCGGCCGACGCGCGGTGCGTGAAGCTGACCTGCTGCGGCCGCCAGGCCGGGCCGATCAGCGCGCGCAGGGTGCGGAACATCACGCCCACGGCCAGCTCCATGGACTGGCGCATCGGCAGCTGCGGGCTGGGCAACAGTTCCTCGTGAATCACCACCGTGTCGCCGGCATCCTCCACGCGCGTGCCCAGCGAGGCGTTGAGCACGCGCAGGTAGCGGCACAGCGTGTCCAGCGCCTGCCGCGCCGTGGGCTGCTCGCGCAGCACCAGACCCACGGCGCCCAGGTCGGCCAGCGAGCGCAGGGCCGCCAGGCGCAGCGCGAAGTCGTCGGTGCCGGTGGCGCGGGCCGTGGCCCACAGCAGCGCGCGCATGGCGCCGCCGGGGATCAGCGTCTCGGGGTTCTACAGCGCTGCGGCCGACAGGCCCACGCCCCGCAGCAAACGGTGCGGGTCGGCGCCCAGGCTGCGCGCCAGTTCGGCGTAGCCGCTCAGGCTCGTGCTGCGCACCAGGCGGCCGGCGTACTGCATGGCGCACCGTGCTGGCTACTGGTTCAGTCGGATGTCGAAGGCCTTCACGATGCCGGCATTGCGCTGGTATTCGGCGCGCACGGATTGGGCCATCTGTTCGGGCGACTGGTCCTCCACCAGGTCGAAGCCGCTGGCCACGAGTTGCTCGCGCACACGCGGCTGCGCGGCCGCCCGCACCACGGCCGCGTGGATCTTGGCGACCAGGTCCGCCGGCAGGTTGCCTGCGGCCACCAGGCCCACCCAGTTGCTGAAGTCCAGCTCGGGGTAGCCCTGCTCGGTCAGCGTGGGCACGTCGGGCAATTGCGGCGAGCGGGCTTTGGAGGCCACGCCGTACACCTGCAGCTTGCCAGCCGCGACCATGCCACGCGAGGTCGACAGGCCGTCGAACATGATCGGGATGGTGCCCGCGATCACCTGCACCAGCGCCGGCGGCGAGCCGGGGAACGGCACGTGCTGCAGGTCCAGACCGGCCTTCTGGTTGAAGATGACGCCGGCATAGTGCGAACTGGTGCCAGCGCTGTAGGAGGCGAAGCTCAGCTTGCCCGGCTGGCTCTTCAGGTGGCCGACCAGGCCCTTCAGATCTTTCGGCAGGCCCTGGGCGCCCACCAGCACGATGGTGCCGCGCGCGATGAAGGCAACGGGCTTCACATCCACCAGCGGGTCGAAGCCGCCCTTCATGACCAGGGGGATCTCCGTCAGCACATTGCTGGCCGTGAACATCAGCGTCTGGCCGTTGGCCGGCGCGCCCCGCAGTGCCTGCACGCCGATGGCGCCGCCGGCGCCCGGCTTGTTGTCGACGATGACGGGCTGGTGGATCTCGCGCGACAGCGCCTCGGCGACGATGCGCGCGGCCACGTCCATGGTGCCGCCGGGCGGCGCGGGCACAACGATGCGCACGGGCTTGTCGGTCCAGGCGTGGGCCGATGGCAGCAGCAGAGCTGCGCTCAGCGCGAGGAGCGCGCGGCGTGTGAAGCGGGTACGGCGCAGGGTGCGCAGCGAAGTGCTGTGGGAAATGGACATGGCGTCTCCTTGTGGTGCGGGCGTGCGGGTGTGGGGGCTTTAGAAGGTGTGCCGCAGGCCCAGCATCCAGGCGCTCACATTTTTGCCGGCCGCCACCGGCGTGGCGTAGACCGGGCTCAGATTCATGTTGGCGCCCTCGTTGCGCACGGCCGCGCCCTGGGCGTACAGCGTCGTGCGCTTGGACAGCACATAGTCCACGCCGGCCGCGAACTGGGCGGCATGGTGGCCCGGGTTGGTGTTGTCCGTCATGCGGTAGTAGCCCGCCGTCAGATTGACCAGCGGCGTGATCCTCCAGCCGGCGGCCACGCTCCACATGTTCAGGCTGGCAGAGCCGCCGGGCACCACGACACGCGCCGGGTTGCGCGCGCGGGTCAGCGCGGCACTGACCGTGTAGGCATCCCAGGTGTAGAGCGCGCCCAGTGACATCAGTCGGTTGGTGTGCGCCGTGGACGTGAAGCCTGCTGCTGCGGCGGCGGCCTGGCCGGCAGCGGCGTTGCCCAGCGCTGCGGTGTAGAGCGTGGTCGCACCCGGCAGGTTGTTGCCGTAGCCGTCGTAGATCAGCGCGGACAGGCGCAGCCGGCCGTCGTTGTAGAGCAGCGTGGCGCTTTGCTGCCGGTTCGCGCGCGACGGGCCTGCTCCATCGCCAAAGGCATGGCTGAGGTTCAGCGTCAGGTGGTTCCAGGTGGGCGAGGTGTAGACGACGGCGTTGTCGTTGTAGATGGCGCCAAAAGCCGCGTTCGAGTTGTTGCCGATGAACGAGCCGCTGGCGCTGTTCAGCCCCCCCATCGCCGTGAGCGAGCTGCCGAAGTACCGCGCGCCACGCGCGTCCGTGCTGGCCATGGCGTAGTACATGGGCGTGACCTGGCGCCCCAGCTTGACCTGGCCGAACGGGCTTGAAAAGCCCACCAGCGAGAACTGGTTGAAGGTGGCCGTGGCGGACGCGCTGTTGGGGCCGCCCGTGGCGCCGCTGGAGGTGGTGACGTTGCCCTGCAGCTGGAAGAAGGCGCCGTAGCCGCCGCCCAGATCTTCCTGACCGCGCAGGCCCCAGTTGCTGGCGCCCAGGCCACCGTCCTTGTAGAGCGTCTTGCGCCCCGTCGCGCCGGCAGCGGGCACATAGCCGGCGCGGCCGGTCGAGACGTTCGAGATCGACAGCATGCCGGCGTCCAGAGCGCCGTACAGGCTGACGCCCGTGCTCGGCTGGGGTGCAGGTTGCGCCGAAGCCGGGCCAGCCAGCAGGGCCAGCCCGGCCGAGCTGATCGCATGGGCGAATGCAGAGGTGCGTGGTTTCATCGTGGTCTCCTGTGGCTTTTCGCGAATGAAAGCCGCAACACCGATGCTAGGGAGAGTCCCCTGGCTCGAGTTGATGATTCGGGACACATACTTGCGCACTTGGGACACCGCCCGTGACCGCCCCCCTGCTCCCCATCCGCAGTGCCAGCCTGAACGGCTACACCGAAGTCGTGCGCGCGCTGGGCCACGACCCGCAGCCGCTGCTGCGCACGGTCGGCCTGTCGGCGCGGCTGCTGCAGGACCCGGAAACACTGATCTCCTCGGATGCCGTCTGCGAGCTGCTGGAGCAAACGGCGGCGGCCACGGGAGCGGAAGACTTCGCGCTGCGCCTGGCCGCCCTGCGCGATCTTTCCAACCTGGGGCCCATCAGCCTGGTGCTGCAGGGCGAGCCCACGCCGCGCCAGGCGCTGGACACGCTGTGCCGCTATCTACGACTGCTGAACGCGTCGCTCGTCACGCGCATCGAGGACGCCGGCAGCGCCGTGCTGATCCGCGAAGACCTGGTGTTTCGCGGCGCGCGGCCGATCCGCCAATCCATCGAGCTGGCGGTCGGCGTGATGTTCCGCATCCTGCGCGAGCTGATCGGCCCGCAATGGCGGCCGCTGGGCGTGAGCTTCACGCACCGACCGCCGGCCGACCCGGCCGCGCACCGCGCGTTCTTCGGTCTTCGCGTGGCCTTTGACCAGGAGTTCAACGGCCTGCTGTGCGCAGCCGCAGATCTGCAGACCGCACAGACGCCGCGCAACCTGGGCGTGGCCGGCTTCGCGCGCGGCTACCTCGAGTCGGTGCTGTCGAGCCGGCGCGTCGGTTCCGCCGAGACCGTGCGCCAGCTGATGCTGGCCCTGCTGCCGGGCGGGCGCTGCACGTCACAGCAGGTGGCCCACCATCTGCGCATGGACCGCCGCACATTGCACCGGCACCTGGCGGCCGACGGGTTCAGCTTTTCGGACCTGCTGCAGCAGCTGCGCAGCGAGACAGCGCAGCGGCACCTGCGCGAGAGCGACCTGCCGGTGGCCGACATCGCCGGGCTGCTGGGCTTCGCATCCGCCAGCGCATTCAGCCACTGGTTCCGCGCGAGCTTTGGTTGCAGCGCGCAGCAGTGGCGGCGCCAGGCGGGGGGATAGGTAGGGGCAGGCCACTGCCGCCCCTCTGGGCGACTGCGTTGGTGGCACGCTAGTAACGGAGCCCGGCAGAGGCGATCAGGCGCGCGGGTCGCGTTCGCGCGGCACGTCGGGCATCGAGTTGACTTCGGGCGACCGTCCCGCACCCGGAATGCCTTCGCTGATGTGGCGCTCGGTCTCGACGCCAACCTTGGGCGCGGTGCCTTCCTTCGTCCCGGCCTGGCCGCCGCAATCGGACTGGCCGCCCTCCTGCACCGTTGCCCCCTGGCGCGGGCGGTGATCTCCGTCAGCTTGGTACGCGTGATCCTTGCCGCTGATCGGTGTCGACTCCATCGCCTCGGTGGCCTCCGCACGCTCGCCGTTCGGATCGAGCTTATTGTTGCTGGACATGGCGTGTCTCCTGAAAAGTGTTGCTGCAGACTATTACGTGAGCGCCGACAGGAATGTCGGACGGTGGCTGAGACTGCGATCAGCATGGGTGCCGCCGACTGCTGTGCACGGCACGGACCCAAGAAGCCGTCCCCCACACGCGTTCTCCGAATCACAAGGCGTCATCGCAGGTCATCACCTCGCCATCGCCTGGATGCTCAGGCGCTGGCGGCTCATCTCGAGATGCCTCGGCCATCCGCTTACGCCCGATCTACGGCGCCGGGCAGCACTGAGAAGTTGCCCGCCCGCAGCCGCCCTCAAGCGAGCGGGCTGGCCTGCCGCCGCCACACCTCCGGCGCACACCCGAACTGCGCCACGAACCAGCGCGTGAACGCGCTGTGCGTGCTATAGCCCAGCATGGCCGCCACCTGGCCCACGCTGTAGCGCGCGTTGCCCAGGTACTGCACGGCCAGGTCACGGCGTACTTCATGGAGCAGCGCCGCGAAGGTGACGCCCTCGGCGTCCAGCTGGCGCTGCAGCGTGCGCAGGCTCATGCCCAACCCCTGGGCCACCGCCTCGCAGGTCGCACGGCCCGCAGGCAGCATCAGGTAGATGGCCTTGCGCACCTGCTGCTGCAGCGATCCACGGCCCGCAGTCTGCGCCTCGACCACCTGCTGCGCGTAGCGGGCAAGGCCAGGATCGGCGCCCGGGTTGGGCACGTCCAGGTCCGCAGCCGCGCAGGCGAAGCCGCTGAACCCGCCGTCGAACACCAGCCGACAGCGAAACAGCCGCCGGTGCAAGCTGGCATCGGCCGGCGCGCCGTGCGCGAAGTACACGCTGGCGGGCCGCCAGCGTTCGCCGAACAGCGCGGCGCACATGCGGTACAGCACGCCGACGGCCAGCTCGACCGACTGTCGCGCCGGCACGCTGGAGACGATCTCCTCGCGCACGATCACCATGCGGCCGGTGTCTTCGATCTGCATCGCCAGTGATTCGTTGACCAGGTGCAGGTAGGCGATCAGCGTGGCCAGCACGTCGCGCAACGTGGGCTGGTGCGTCAGCAGCAAACTGACCACGCCCAGGTCGGACAGCTGGCGCGACTGCGCCATGCGCAGTCCGAAGGTGTCGCAGCCGGTGACCGCGGCGGCCTGCTCCAGCAGCTGCACCACGGCGCTGGCAGGAATGCGCTGCTCGGGCTGGCGCAGCACGCCGGGCTTGAGGCCCACGCGCCGCAAGGCCGCAGCGGCGTCATGGCCCAGGCTGCGGGCCACCTCGGCGAAGTTCGTCAGCGCCGCCGCGCGCACCTGAACTGCCATGGCCATCCCCGTGTGGTGGAAAGCGAAATTGTGGCATCGAAAGCTAAGCCGATGGCATGGATTGCAAAGCGCAGCCCTGCCCTGTTTCCTACAGTACCCCTACCGAATCCCCACGACGAAAGCGAGACAGACCATGGCCACAGCCGTCAAGTTCCACACCACCGGAGGCCCCGAGGTATTGCGTCTGGAGCCGGTAAAGATCGGCGAGCCTGGCCCCGGCCAGGTGCTGCTGCGCCATGTGGCCGTGGGTCTGAACTACGCCGACACCTATTTCCGCAACGGCACGTACCCCGTGCCACTGCCCAGCGGCATGGGCGTCGAAGGTGCGGGCGTGGTACAGGCGCTCGGCGCCAACGTGCACAACGTGGCCGTGGGGGACCGTGTGAGCTACACCGGCTTTGTCAACACCCTGGGCGCCTACAGCACAGAGCGGCTGGTGCCGGCCGATGCGCTGATCCGCCTGCCCGAGGCGATCTCGTGCGAGACGGCTGCGGCCATGACCATGCGCGGCCTGACCTCGGCCTACCTGATGCGCCGCATCCACCCCTTCAAGGCGGGCGACACTATCTTGCTGCACGCGGCGGCGGGTGGTGTCGGGGCACGGCCAGCGGCCCCATCCCCCCGTTCGATCCGGCCATCCTGGCGCGCAAGGGCTCGCTGTACATCACGCGCCCAGCGCTCGCCGACTACATCGCCGACCCGGCCGAGAAGGCAGAGCTGGCGGCCGAGATGTTCGGCCACATCGCGGCCGGCCGCATCAAGATCGAAATCAACCAGCGCTACGCACTGGAAGACGCCGTGCAGGCGCACCGCGACCTGGAGTCGCGCAAGACGACCGGCTCGTCCATCTTCGTCATCTGACCGGGCTAAGGAGACACCACCATGCGCATCCAACCCCTGACCTGCGCCCTGGGCGCTGAACTGCTGGACGTAAGCCTGGCCGACGCGGCCCGCGACGCCGACCTGTTTGCCGACATCAAGGCCGCGCTGCTCGTGCACAAGGTGCTGTTCCTGCGCGACCAGCGCATCAGCCGTGCCGACCACGTCGCCTTCGCACGCCGCTTCGGCGAGCTGGAAGACCACCCCGTGGCCGGCAGCGACCCGGAGCATCCGGGCCTGGTGCGCATCTACAAATCGCCCGAGCAGCCCAACGACCGCTACGAGAACTCCTGGCACAGCGACGGCACCTGGCGCGAGGCGCCCGCCATGGGCTGCGTGCTGCGCTGCGTGGAATGCCCGCCGGTGGGCGGCGACACCATGTGGGCCAACATGGTGCTGGCCTACGAGAAGCTGCCGCAGCACATCAAGGACCTGATCGCCCCGCTGCGCGCGCGCCACAGCATCGAGTGCACCTTCGGCGCGGCCATGCCCACCGAGAAGCGCCACGCCCTGAAGGCCCAGTTTCCCGATGCCGAGCACCCGGTCGTGCGCACGCACCCCGAGACCGGCGAGAAGCTGCTGTTCGTGAACGGTTTCACCACCCACTTCACGAACTTCCACACGCCCGAGAACGTGCGCTACGGGCAGGACTTCACGCAGGGCAGTGCCGCGCTGCTGCAGTACCTGATTGCGCAGGCCGCCATCCCCGAATACCAGGTGCGCTGGCGCTGGCAACCCAACAGCGTGGCGATCTGGGACAACCGCGCCACGCAGCACTACGCCGTGATGGACTACCCGCCGTGCCACCGCAAGATGGAACGCGCAGGCATCGTCGGCACGCCCACTTTCTGACCCACCCATACACAACGGAGACCTTTGCCATGAACTTCCTCGACGGCCACCTGTTCCCCGAGAACCAGCAACCCCTGGTGATCACCGCCGCACCGTACGCGCCCTCGTGGGTTCCGTCGGATTTCCCGGGCGAGATCGCCGTGACCATGGACGAGCAGATCCAGAAGGCGGTGGACTGCTACAACGCCGGCGCCACGGTGCTGCACCTGCATGTGCGCGAGCTGGACGGCAAGGGCAGCAAGCGACTGTCCAAGTTCAACGAGCTGATCGCCGGCGTGCGTGCCCGCGTGCCGGAGATGATCATCCAGGTCGGCGGCTCGATCAGCTTTGCGCCCGAGAGCGATGGCGCGGCCGCCAAGTGGCTCAGCGACGACACACGCCACATGCTGGCCGAGCTGGACCCCAAGCCCGACCAGGTGACGGTGACCATCAACACCTCGCAGATGAACATCCTGGAGCAGTTCGACATGCGCGACATCCAGGGCACGTCGATGGAAGACCCGGCCGTGTTCAACGCCTACAAGGAGATGACGGTACCGGCGCAACCCGGCTGGGCCGAAGAGCACATCCGCCGCCTCAGCGCGGCCGGCATCCAGAGCGCCTTCCAGTGCTACAACATCAACAGCTTCGAGTCGGTCGAGCGGCTGATGCGCCGTGGCATCTACAAAGGTCCGCTGGTGCTGAACTGGGTGGCCATCGGCGGCGGCATGGACGCCCCGAATCTCTACAACATGGCCAACTTCGTGCGCGCCGTGCCCGATGGCGCGATGCTGACAGTGGAAAGTTCGGTCCTCAACGTGCTGCCGGTCAACATGATGGGCATCGCCATGGGCCTGCACGTGCGCTGCGGCACCGAAGACAACCTGTGGAACCAGTCGCGCAGCGCCAAGATCGGCACCGTGGCGCAGATCGAGCAGCTGGTGCGCATCAGCCGCGAATTCGGCCGCCCGATCGCCACGGCGCAACAGGCGCGCGAGATCTGCAAGATCGGCGTGTTCTACGACAGCGTGGAAGAGACGCTGCTGGCCAACGGCTTCGCGCCGAATCGCAACGGCGCGCAGCAGGGCTTCCTGCGCAAAGCCGCCTGACTTCTTCAAGGACCCCCATGCACGCCGTACGCGCCCGACTGTCCGAGCTGTCTCCCGGCGTGATGGTGGTCGCCATCGTGGCGGTCGCGGCGCTGTACCTGGCCGGCCACTACGGCGCGCCGGTCATGCTGTTCGCACTGCTGCTGGGCATGGCCATCAACTTCCTGTCGCAGGAGGGAGGCTGCCGGCCGGGCATCGAGTTCGTGGCCAAGCGCGTGCTGCGCTGGGGCGTGGCGCTGCTGGGGCTGCGCATCACGGCCGCGCAGGTGCAGGCCATGGGCTGGGAGCCAGTGGCCATGGTGGCGATCTCGGTCATCGCGACCATCGCGTTCGGCATCGTCATGGCCCGCATCATGGGGTTCAAGACCTTCTTCGGGCTGCTCTCGGGTGGGGCCGTGGGCATCTGCGGCGCGTCGGCTGCGCTGGCGATTTCGGCGGCGTTCCCGCAGCACCCGCTGAAGGAGCGCGCGACGCTGTTCACGGTCATCGGGGTCAGCAGCCTGTCGACACTGTCGATGGTGCTGTACCCGCTGGTGGCGCGCTGGCTGGGGCTGGACCCGTTGCACGCAGGCTTGTTCCTGGGCGGCGCCATCCACGACGTGGCGCAGGTGGTGGGCGCAGGCTACAGCATGGGCCACGAGACGGGCGACGCGGCCACTGTGGTCAAGCTCATGCGCGTGGCGATGCTGGTGCCCGTCATCGGGTTGGCGGCGTGGATGACACATGCGCAGGCGGCGCGGCTGACCCGCCAGGCTGGTGGGCCGGTCGCTGCGGCGGCGCAAGACAAGCCGCCGCTGCCGTGGTTCGCGGCGGCGTTCGTGGTGCTGGTGGCGGTGAACAGCCTGAACGTGTTGCCCGCAGCCGTCGTCAGCGCGGGCAACTCCACATCGCAGATCTTTTTGGTGGCGTCGATGGCGGCCATCGGCATGAAGACGCACTTGAAGGACATCCTCAGCGTGGGGTGGAAGCCGGTGGCGCTGATGGTGCTGGAGACGGTGTTTCTCGCAGCGCTGTTCTATGGGTTGATGCGCCTCTTCGATATCGCTTGACCAGCAGGCTACTCGCGCCCGTACCGGTCGACTTCTGCGCGCAACTGGTTGCGCGTGCCGCTGCGACACGCCCTTGACGTCACGGCGAGCAGTGGCGACGGCAGCCACACCATGAAGTTCGCCGTCTCACGAACCACGGCGGCGGGCGACTCTGAGAGCGTCAGCCCCGACGCGTTGAGCTTGACCGAATTTACGGGTCACTGCTATTTCGCAGCTGCGCGTGCTAACGCACAGTTCGCCGTCAGAAGCTCTCGCGGGGCTCGTCAGCGGGTGCCTCCGGCTGGAGCTCTTCCTGCGGAGGGACGTAAGCAAAGCGCTCGCCCATCAAGCGCATCCTCTTCAGTCGTCCCTCAGGCCTGCTCACCGCCTCCCTCGCCCGCTGCGCCATGCGCTGCGGATTCCCGATCCTTGCACCATGTCCCATGTACACCATGTCGGAGCAAGCCGTCGATGGCGAACACCTCAAACGGCACATCCTGGCGCCGGCCTTCACCGCGCAGACCGGGATCTGCCGATGGCTGGCGCTCTGGCGCGCAATCCACTTCCGGCGGTGGCGCGGGTGGGAGTGGCGGAGCGGTTGACGCACCGCCAGCCAGCCGCACTGCCAACTCCCGGGCATACACGGCGCAGGCAGCACTGGTGCCGTTGATGCGCGTGATGGCACCCGAGACAAAGCCCATGCTCTTCACGCCTGGCAGGTTAAGGCTCCAGTCGGCGGGCACCACGGCGTCGGGCAGAGAGCTGCCCAGCACACCCGCACGTCGGGGCCCGGATGCGGAATAGTCTGACAGGCGACCGTCCGCTCGCATGGCGCCGACCACGTGGGCGTGAGGGTGCCGCAAGGTAGCAATGCCGTTGAGCGTACCTTCGGGCGTCGCATTGTTCTGTCGAAACTCTTCAGCACACGAGTCCGGGAAGTACGCCTGCCGACTACCCCATGCCCGGTCGGGCGGCGCGTCGCCGCGCTCCACGTAGGCGTCCACGGTGATGCTGGTGCGGCCGCGGTTCTCCAGAGTCAAGGTCCACACACCAGCCTGGCCTTGCATCTTTCGGCGACGGCGTTGGTTCAATCCACGTGGCGCGAACGAGCGACTGTCGTCGGCCATACCCGTCGGGCGCGTGTTGCCTATAGCCAGCAGGATCATGGTGCCCCCCGTTCCTTGGGCCACCTGGTCGGCGTAGATCGCGCCGAAATGCACTGTCTTGGGGACGTTTTTATCCACGTCGGCGTACAGCTTGGCCTGGCCGCGTTCGATCTTGAACGGGTCAGTCGAGCCCGGTGGCCGGATGGCCAGCACCACGTCCGCTGTCGCGGGCAACCAGAACTCGACGAAGGTGTCGCCCGCGTTGTCGGGTAGCACGCGCAGCACGAGTTGGGCCGTTGCACCGGCACTGCCCAGCGCCGTCAGCCGACGCTGGGCGTGGCATCCGGCCCGGTGTGCGTTCCCTGCCGCAAAGACGAGATGCAGATGCGGGTGCAGCGTTAGCGCTTCAACGAAAGCACGCTCCAACATGGACGACCCATCGTGCGGGCCGCCATGAACGCCGTAGCTCAGATTGACCACCAGCGGCCGAGCCTGTTGGGGATCCGGGCGCGTGTGCTCCTCATGCCACAGGATGAAGCGTAGGCCATCGAGCGCGCGCATGGCCAGCGAGCCGCCTGCCGTGTCGTTGACGGTACGGGTGGGCAGTTGCACCATGGCAAGTCCGCTGATGTGGCCGGGCCACTCGACCGCCTTTGTGGCCGCCGACAACCACGGAGCCATCAGACCCAGCACCGCCGCTCCGTGCGTCTGTCGGGGTGCCGGGGCGAAGTACAAGCTGCGAAAGTACTCGTCGCCGGAGACCGGCCCGGGAGGCTTTCCGGTGTTAGGCATCGGCTTGAGGCGTCGGCCGTAGAAGAAACCACGCCAGCGCATTCCAATGCCGATGCAACCCGGTGGGGCCGAGGCTTGCTTGACAAATGGCAGGTCCCAGTACGCGTCTGGCAGATTCGGATTTGGTCCGGGCTTGCTGGTCTGCGAGGTCGAGCTATTGCGCTGCTCCCAGCCCTGGTCCCACAAGTGCACGCGATCAGCCTGGGCCGGCACCGAATCGCGCACTCTGGCGAATGGCAGGCCGTCGTCAATGATGCCGAGATAGATGTTTGGTTCGTGCGGGCGAAGCGTCTGGATTGCGGGGGTCGCCTTCCGTAGCGTCATGAGTTGCAATAACTTCAGCACCAACCTGATCGCCTGCTCCGAAAGGTCCGCGCGCGCGTCCTGCAAAGTAAACCGGACGGCGGTTCGCTTGCGCACCTCCTGCACGAGCTTGGCCAACCCCATGTAAGACACAAAGCCGGTCACAAAGCGCGTGTCCTGCTGTTCCAACCCACTCATCAGAAAGCACAACTCGAATTTCCCGCAAGGGTCGGTGTTGATCCGAAGGAAAAACTCCCAATACTCACTAGCGTCTGGCAGTTCGACCAGCACAGCGATGTCCAGACTCGGAGACGGTTCCTCGTCCGGGAACGTCGATGCCTCGGCCCAGACCAAGTACGGATCACAGGCATGCAGGTCGTCACGCGGCCATGCCGGCACGCCGCCCAGGTCGAGTTCGATGAGTTGCCTCCATTTCGGCGACGCCGTCATGGTCCCACCCATTCACGGCGCGCCAGCGTCCACAGGTCACGCAGCACCGGGGCAGCGGGCGCGACTTTCTGCGACAAGTCCACCGTTGACTTGCTGATGTACTGCTGAGCAGCATCGACGAACGCGTCGGAAGGGGGCAGTGCCTCTTCCCCCTTCACATCGCGCGGCTTGGGAAATGCATGCGCGCCGACGGTCAGCTGGGCCTTGGTCAGCGGCTGCATATCGTCGACGCTCAGCCACGCCACATAGCGCGCCAACATCACGCCGAGCGCCTGCCCCGCGATGGTGTCGACCGGGAAGTGCAGGCCAGCGACCACGCGGTTCTCGGCGATGCGCAGCGCCAGGCGGTTGAGCTGGCGGGCCATGCCATCGGAACGGCCTGGTGTCGGAATGGAGGGAGATGGTTTGATCGTCTCATCAGCACCAGGGTGTGTCGGATCGCCTGCCAGCAGCGGTAATAGTTCGGCCACGAAACACGCCTCGGTCGCGTGGCCGGACGGGTACGACGCATGGCCCGGCGTCAGCAACATCGGCTGGATCACGGCCGATCGCTCCGAAGCGCGTTGCACATTGAACGCATATTTGAACTGCATGCCAATCGAGTTGACGAACCGAAGGCCGACGCCGATCAGTTCCCAGGTGTAGCGGTGTCGTTCAGGTGACAGCCCAGCTATCGCGCTCCAATGGACGGTCTGCGGTACGACCTGTGTCAGGATCTCGGCCATGCGCTCGGCGCGCAGCGCTGCGAACGACTCCACCAGCGAGAGCTGCGCGTCGAACACCTCCCGCTTCAGTTCGCCGATGGTCACGAGCACAACGCCGCCAGGTCGGATTTTCAGACGCGCGCCCTGCTTGATTCGATCAAACCTGACGCAACGCTGCAGTTCCGCCTCCGCCAGCGCGGCCCGCACGCCCGACTGCAGCGCTGCGACCTGAAAGCGCGGGCGCCAGTCGTACTTCGGGTTGATCGTCTTGAGCGAAAGATAGCGCTGGCGCAGCAAATCGGGCGTTGGCTCGTGCACGCTCCACGCCGCTTCACCGGCCACCAGCGCCT
The DNA here is from genome assembly GCF_056521305.1 of Rhodoferax sp. RT4P68. Taxonomy (NCBI): domain Bacteria; kingdom Pseudomonadati; phylum Pseudomonadota; class Betaproteobacteria; order Burkholderiales; family Comamonadaceae; genus Rhodoferax; species Rhodoferax sp. RT4P68. The sequence continues at coordinate 265,252 of NZ_JBWMBB010000007.1, read as the reverse complement.
CGCGCGTGGTGATCAGGGCGCTGGTGACCATGGGGTTGGACAGCCCCCCCGAGTAGGCCGGAAAGCCCGCCGACCCATCCATTCCGACAACGGGGCCGCCCGTGCTGGCCGTACTCGCAGTACTGGCCGTACTGGCAGTACTCGCAGTGCTGGCCGTGCTCGCCGTCCCAGCCCCTCCGCTCAATCCGCTTAAAGGTCCCCAAGCCATCTCGTTCTCCCGGTTCAGGCCGGTACTCCGGCCAATTGCAACGCCTGCGCCCACGGCTCGGCCAACGGGCCATCGCGGCCCGGAAAGCGTTCGCGAAACACACCCACGGTCAGACCGGGCTCGATTTCGCGCAACTGCTGCGCCGCGTGCCGGGCCTCATCCATGCGGTCGGACAAGACCAGCGCAATCACCAGCGTTCGCCAGGGCGAAGCATGATTGCGATTGGTCCGAATAGATTGCCGGCACAGCTGCACGGATCGGTCCCAGCGTCGGTTGGCCAACACCGCTGTCGCTGCGAACGAATCCAAGAAAGATTTCAGCGGGTCGATAGGAGACAGGCGCAGGGCATGCTCCCCAGACTCCTCGGCCTCGGCTCCGAGCCCCAGATAAGCCAGGCGCGCCGCACTGAAAAGCAGTGCCAGCGGCTCCGACGGGTTCGCTTCGATGGCCTCTTCGTACATGTGCCCAGCGGTGCCCAGATCCTTCAACAGATAGGCGTGCACCAAGCCGCCGATCGCCAGCGCCAGCGCATTGCGCGAGCCCTCATCGAGCGAACGGTGCACTAGATCCAACGCACAGCGCGCATCGGTCATCGGGTCCGGCGACCAGCCCTGCGACACCCGCAGCACATGCCACTTAGCCAGCCAGGCAGCGGCGATGCCCGCACAGCCTGGACGGGCGGCCAGGTAGTCCAGCATAGTGCGCGCACGCTCGAACACGCGCGGAGCCGTCTGGTGCATCAGGCCGATGGCTCCCAACAAAAGCGCGTAATTCTCCATCGCCGGCAGCGAAGCACCACGCGCGCGTTCGACAGCATGTCGAAACACAGCCTGACTGACTTCTTGCGCAATCTGCTGGCCAACGGAGGAGACCGGGTCAAACGCTGCGGCAAGCGTGGTCGAAACCTGCAGCGCATGCAAGATGGTGCCGCTGCGCACTTCCTGGAACTGCACTTGCAGCACCAAAGCGCTACCCACACAGCGGTACACGCCGGTCAACAGAAAGTGGGCCGACAGGCACTCGGCTTGGCCTGACAGCGTCAACCCCATGCGTCGCAATCGCCGCGACGACAGACCGGAAATCACGCACACGTCAGGAATGCGCGCCATGGAGGCAATCACCTCATCGGCTAGCGCCTCGCCCAAGAGGCCATCACCGTCCTGGCCCAGCAGGGACTCGAATGGCAGCACCGCAATGCTGGGACGGTAGCCACCCTGGTCGACCACGACCGCGTCTCCTGCAGGCGCAACCCCGGCGGCAGGTGCCAGTCTGTAGGCGCGATGCGTGCCATCGGCAACGCTCAGATCGCCCAAATCATCGACATCCGCATCGAGGCCTGGCACCAGTACGCTCATCATTCCTGCATCAACGAGCAGATCACCGTGCACCGCAACCGACACCAAACTGAAAGCGCGGTCGATCTCGGTCCGCAGTGCACCAGCGTCAGCGAGGTCGGCTTCGGCTTGCACGATGCCCAGGCTTCCATGCAATGTTCCCGCGCGCGCTGCCAGCCAACGCTGGGCCTTGACGGCCCACGCCACCGCGTTGCGCGCGTGCGGAAAGGTCAGCACGAAGCTTCCGCCCACCACACTGAGTACATGCGCCGACGGCTCGGCAAGCGCCTCGAGAAATGCCTGCACCGCGATGCCGTCGTCAGCCGCGCCAGGCAGCCGCGGCAGCCGATCCAGGCGCCCCGCCAGCACCGCGCCCTCCGGTCGCAACACAGGCGGCGTCGTGATCGAAGCCGAAGCAGCAGCGGCTGGAAGGACCGGCACTGGGGCCATCGACGCGGTAAACCGATATCCGCGACCGCGGACCGTGGTGATGGCTGCCTCGCCCAACAGCTTGCGCAGCGCCGAAACCTGCACAGAGAGGTTGTTCTCCTCCACCGCCAAACCCGGCCAAACCACGTCCAGCAACTCATCGAACTCCACCACCCGGTCACGTCGCTCGACCAGCGCCAGCAGGATGTCGAACGCGCGTCCACCGAGCCTCACAGGTTCGCCGGCTGACAGCAAGACGCGCTCGTCAGCGCGGAGCTCGAATCGACCGAACGTGAAGTTGCCAGGCACGGGTTCCCCCTTTGCTTTTTTCTTGAGACTTGGTGGGCCGGGGCCACTCTATCCAAGAACCCTCGCTAGCTCCAGCTTCTTTCACGAAGCTTAGGGATGTTTAGGCCGGTCTTCATCCAAATGAAGGACGAATCAGGCCGTGACGAACACAGTGGGAACCGTGGATCGGCGGCGCGCACGTCCTTGCTGCACCCCAATCGACCTACACCAAGGAGAAGATCGTGATGGACAACAACAGCAGGCCAACGAACCGTACGCCCTGTACGTCAGAAGCGGCTGAGCGGGCGCTCGCATGTGCAAACGGCAGTAGCGCGCCTCGCAACGCAGCACCTACCGTCGCGGCGCACAGCAGGCCGGTCACCGGGGAGCACGGCGATGCCACGAGACACTGACACAGCCCGACCCGCATCCCGCGCCACGCTGGAGATTCTTGGAACGGCAGGCGAGCCGGTCGTGATACGGGCTCAGGGTTCGGACGGCTTGCAGTCACGTCAGATCTTCCAGGGCGTCATGCCTGACACATCCAGCATGCGGCTGCGTGTCCCCCTCTCCACCCTGTTCGTCGTCGTAGCGGTAGGCGATCACAGCGCCCGCATCGACTTCCAGGACGGGCAGTGCTTCCAACAACTCGATCTGCGCCCACCGCGCAGCCAGCCAACCGATTGAGGCGCGCGAGCGTCTTGTGCCAACCCTTACGTCATCCGAGGAGAACGATCATGAGCCACCAATCCACATCCGTCAGCCCCGTGCGGCGCAGCGCAGACTGGCTCTTGAAGGCCCACAGTGAGCCCGACCACGCGGCCATTGAAGAAGTGCGGGGGCCTGAGCCGCCGAACCCGCGCGATGGGAAAGGGTTGGACAACCCCGGTGTACTTCACAGCGCCCTGGCTGCAGGCATGGACAAACTGTCTCACGGCGTGGCAGTGCTCGACGTGGATGGACATGCCCACTACGAGAATGCCGCCGCTCGAACCTTATTCAGCCGGTTGGGCTGGCCGCGCAGTGACACCGGGCTGCCGACGACGCCGCCCGATTGGGCTCCGGCGCTGCGGCAAGTCTGCCAACGTGGGCGCCGCGAGCTGCGGCGCATCGCGGTCAAGGACTGCGCGATGGTGGTCGTACTGGTGCCTTTGACGATTGCGGACCGCGAGTTCGCGTTTGCCGTCTTCGGCCGCGAAGAGCTGTGTGGCAGTGTCGAGCTGCAGATGTTCGCCCTGCACCACCAGCTGACCCATGCCGAAACGCTGGTGCTGCGCCAGCTGACCCGCGGGCTGCATGCCTCTGCCATCGCTGTGGAGCATGGCGTTGCATGCAACACCATCCTGACCCAGATCGCTGCGATCCGCTCGAAGACCAGGTGCAACAGCGTGCGTAGCCTGCTGGAGATGCTGGCCCGCATGCCCCCGATGCGGCCATTGCAGCCGGTGCCTGACGCGCATTGACGGGCCTGCTCAGCGGCGCACGCCCGCTGAGCAAGACGCCTCACCGATGCACCACACTCACCATCGCCTGCCGCACGAACCGCTGCGCCCCCGCACTCCCGCGCGCCGTCACCACTACATTCGTGCTGCTCCCGGCATCCCCTGCCGCCATCGGCATCAGCACCCGCCCGCCTTGCGCCGCGAACTTGAGCTTCTGCACATCCCGCGCGAACAGATCGCCCTGCCCGGCCTTCAGCATGCGGTCCCGCAGCACACCGAGTTGATGGATGGCCTTGGGCAGCGAGTCCCCATCCGGCAGCTTGGGGGGCCGGATATCCGCCAGCTGCGACTGGTACTTCTTCAACAGCGTGCCAACACCAGCCTGCGCCGCATCCACGCGCGCCGTGGCCTGCAGCGTGTGCAGCGGCTTCTTGCCGTCGAAGGCCTGTAGCTCGACCTGCCAGGCGCTGCCCGGCCGTGGCAGATCGGCCAGCGCCACGATGCGCAGCGGCGAGCGCACGAAGCCGGCCGCCGTGTAGCGCGTGTGCTGCTCCATGGCGGTCGACACCTCGATCCACCATTGCCCCGGCAGCGGCTCCTGCAGCTCGAACACCACGTGGTGGGCCGAGACCGTGCGCCGCACCGCGCTGTCGGCGTGGTGCAGCAGCTTGCCCGAAGGGGCGCGCAGGCGCACACAGATCTGGCCGGGCTTCTTCGCCTGGTCGGCCACGAACTTCATGCCAGCCGTGGCCCACGAGACGGTGAACGTGGCCTCGGTCGCCAGGCCGTCGACAAACGCACCGACGCGGCTGGCCGATGCCTGGGCCGACTGGTTCGCGACAATCGAGTCGCCGCTGACCTGGCCGCGGATGTAGTTGTAGATCTCGAACAGCTCGTCGATCGCCGGCATGAAGTAGTAGCGCCCGCCGCTGGTGCTGGCCAGCTGGTCCAGCAGCGCCTGGTCGGACGCCGGCCCCATCGCGCAGGCGTACAGCGCCAAGTCGGCCGGCAGGCCCAGCACGGCATCCAGCGCACTGGGCTTGGCGGGGTTGCCCATGTCGCAGCCCTTGTTGTCGTAGCCGTCGGAGAACAGCACGATGGCCTTCTCCGCCGTGGTGGCGCCGGCCAGCAGGTCGCGTGCCTTCACCACGCCGTCGCCCATGAAGGTGCAGCCGCCGAACGCGATGCCGTCGACCTCGGTCTTGCCGGCATCGCGCGTGGCCACGCCGGTGATGGTCTGCAGTGCGGCCGGCGGCGCGGCCGGGAATTCCACGATGCCGTCGTCGCCGAAGCTGACCACGCCGTACGCATCGTCCACGCCCAGGAGGTCGATGAACTGCTTGCTGGCCAGGCGCGTCGTCGCGTCGTAGCCGTAGAACACCATGCTGCCCGAGCGGTCCAGTACCGGCACCACGCTGACGGGGGCGGCCGGCGGCACCTCGGCGTTGTCGAGCACCAGCGCGAAGTCCTGCCAGGGCGTGGCGATGTCGGGGTGGGCGCTGGCCGCCACCGTGGCGGCGACGACGCGCACCTCGTAGACGCCGGCCGGGTTCTGGCGGTAGACGCATTCGACGTTGTTCAGGTTGTCGAACGCGCCGCCGGTGGTCGAAAACCCGTTGGCGAACACGTTGCCACGCAGGATCTGGCCGCTGCCCATCTCCTCCACTTCCAGATCCAGATCGTTCACGCGGGCCGGATTGGCGCCGGTGGCGGCGGCCGAATCGGTCCACACCAGCGTGATGCGCATGGGCCGCGCCGGGTCCACCGGGGCCACGCGGATCTGGTACTCCTGCCCCGCCGCCGTGAAGGCATGGCGCTGGTCGACGAAGAGGCGCGGGCCCCGGTCGGAGGCTGGGGCCTGCAGCACCATGTTCTCCAGGCTGACGCGGCCCCAGCCCTGCTGGTTGTTCGGGATGTTGGTCAGCACGCCGCCGTTGCCGTCCGGCCCGCCGACCAGGTCTTCGGCACCGTTGACCAGCAGCGCCTTCAGCAGCGCCGGGCTGGGGTTGCGCCCGCCGGTGCGGTTGCGCCACCACTCGATCAGCAGCGCGCACAGGCCGGCCACATGCGGCGTGGCCATCGACGTGCCGGACATGCGCGTGTGGTCCGCGTGCACGGTGCCGCCGGTGTCGGCATAGGCCGTGCGCGGGCGCTGCGCGCCGGGCGTGGCCAGGTCGAGGTCCACCGTGGAGCGCGCCGAGATGATGTCGGTGCCCGGCGCCACCACGTTGGGCAGCAGGCGCCCGTCCACCGCCGGGCCTCGGCTCGAGAGGGTGGCCAGGCCGCGGATGTCGTCGTCAGCATTGGCTTCGCCAGGGCGAAAGTTCAGAGAATTGCCGACCGTGATGACGTTCTTGGCCTCCCAGGGCGCGCCGATGGTCATGGCGCCGGGGCCATCGTTGCCGGCCGCCGCGAGGATGGCCAGGTGCTCCAGCCCGGCGGTGCCGGGGTCTGGGTCGCGCACGCGCTGGTCGTAGTTGCGCGAGCGCGCCGTGTAGCCCGAGCCGGCGCCGTTGATCACGCCCCAGCTGTTGTTGGAGACGCGGCCACCGTTGGCCAGCACGTTGCGCACGCGCTCGTCGTCGGCCATGCCCGGGCCGCCGGTGCCGATCGGGTTCACGCTGCCGAACTGCGCGCCGGGCGCCACGCCCTGGCCGAGCAGAAAGCCCTGCGGGTCCGCATCGCCCGTGGCCGCGTTGCCCACTGCGATGCCGGCCACGTGCGTGCCGTGGCCATTGCGGTCGACCAGCGTGGCACCGCCCGAGGCATCAACGAAGAAGGCCAGCCGCCCGGCCAGGTCGGCGTGCAGGCTGGCGTTGTCGTGGGTGTCCACGCCGCTGTCGACGATGCCGATGGTGACGCCGGCGCCCGTCAGCCCCAGCACGCCCAGGTGGGCCTGGTAGCCGGCCACGGGCGCGGTGTTGGGCGCTGCGGCCGCGTTCAGGTTCTCGGCCACGATCTGCGCCGAGCGCTCGTCGAACAACTGGTCGTCCGGCTGGCGTTCGAGCCAGCGCACATCGGGCAGTGCGGCCACGGCCTTCAAGGCCTTGGCCGGCAGCTCGCAGCGCAGCACCGCGAAGGCGCCGCCGTAGGGCGCGGGCTGTGCCGTAAGGTCCAGCACTTGGCCGCCCGCCTTGGCGATGGCCTGCGCCACGGTGTCGCCCGCCGCCTCGGGGTAGACGCCCACGCTGACCCAGCGTAGCACGCCGCGCGCGCCCGTCAGATTCGCCGCCATGCGCCAGCCCGGCTTGAAGGCGCCGACCCAGGCCACGAAGGGCAGCTTCGCAAGGGCCGGCAGCTGCGCCGGCTGTGCGAGCACGAAGAGGCCGTAGGCGGAGACCGGCTCGACCACGTCGATGCCCAGCGCCTCGATCTCGGCCACCCACTCGGCCGTGGGCGGTGCGGCCAGCTGCACCAGGTGGTGTGTCCAGCTGGCGGCCAGGCTCTTGGGCACGTCCAGCCCAGCGGCCACCTTGGGCTTGCGCGTGGTGTCGATGCGGTGGCCGTTGATCTGCAGGATCTCGGTGTCGGTCAGCAGCTTGACGCGGTAGCCCTGGTCCTGCAGCGCCAGCAGCTGCTCGGCATCGCCACGCACCAGCGTGGCGTGCGGCAGCACCTGCTCGACTGCCGCCTGCAGGCTGCCGGCGGCGGCGCTTTCAGCGGCGCGCAGCCGCCCGGTTGCCGCGGTGCTGCGGCGCGTGATCAATGCCTTGGTGGTCATGGTGGGTCTCCAGTCAGCACGCGGAATCCGCGCTTGCGCCGGTTATAGGCGCCGGGTCGGCCCGTCACATCGCATGAAGTGCGTAGCCCCGCGCGGCCTTGCCCCGACACCCCGCGGGGCCAGCCGGGCTGGCCCGGTCCTTGCGGGACAATCGCCGCTTGCGGCCTGGCTCTCGACCAGGCCGCTCAGCTTGTCCAAGAACAAACTTATGAACGAACAACCCCTTCCATTCTTCTCGCGCCTCTCGCTGGCCATCGGCACCTTCTTCGCCCTGCTGGGCGATGGCCGGCTGGCCGCCCAGGTGCAGGCCGTGCGCAACGGCACATTCGCGCCGGCCCAGCCGCCCGCGCCCACCCCGGCACCCCCACCGCCGCCCGCACCCTCCCCCATCCGCGCCACGGCGCAGGTCGATGCGGCGCTGCAACTGCTCGGCCTGCTGCAGCGCGAAGCCCGTTTCGTGGACTTCCTGCAGGAAGACATCGCCGCCTATTCCGACGCCGATGTCGGCGGCGCCGCGCGGCTGCTGCACGGCGGCGCGCGCAAGGTGCTGAAGGATGCGTTCGACCTCGAACCCATCCGCGACGAGGCCGAGGGCAGCCGCCTCACGCTGCCGGCCGGCTTCGACGCCGCAGCGGTGCGCGTGACGGGCAACGTCGTCGGCCAGCCGCCGTTCACCGGCACGTTGCAGCACAAGGGCTGGCGCGTGGGCGCCGTGCGGCTGCCGGGCCTGACCGATGGCCACGACACACGCGTGATCGCACCGGCGGAGGTGGAGCTGTGATCGCCGCCCGGCCGCCCGAAGGCGATCGCATCGCAGCGCGCAGCGCGAAGACTTCCGGGTTCGCCGCCCGGCCGCCCGAAGGCGATCGCATCGCAGCGCGCAGCGCGGAGGTCTCTGCATGACCGACAGCCGCTACGCCATCGGCATCGACCTGGGCACCACGCACAGCGCGCTGTCCTGGGTCGACCTGCAGGCACCCGAGGGTGCCGAAGCCACACCGCAGATCCTCCCCATCGCGCAGCAGAGCGGCCCGGGCGCCGTGCAGGATTTCGACCTGCTGCCGTCCTTCCTGTACCTGCCGAACGCCAACGAATTTGCCGCCGGCGACCTGGCCCTGCCCTGGAACCCCGCGCCCGACGCCATCACCGGCGAATGGGCGCGCAGCCATGGCGCGCTGACGCCGATCCGCCTCGTCTCCAGCGCCAAGAGCTGGCTGGGCCACGCGGGGGTGGACCGCCGTGCCGGCATCCTGCCGGCCGATGCGCCGGCCGAGGTCGAACGCATCTCGCCGCTGGCTGTCAGCACGCGCTACCTGCAGCATCTGCGCGACGCCTGGAACCACACGCATCCCGATGCGCCGTTCGACCAGCAATCGGTCACCGTCACCATCCCCGCCTCGTTCGACCCCGGCGCGCGCGAGCTGACGGCCGAGGCCGCGCAGGCCGCCGGCTACCAGGGCGTGACGCTGCTGGAAGAGCCCCAGGCCGCGCTGTACAGCTGGATCGCCGGCAGCGCGGGCGACTGGCGCAAGCAGGTGAAGGTGGGCGACGTGATCCTGGTGGTCGACGTGGGCGGCGGCACCAGCGATTTCTCGCTGATCGCCGTGACCGAGGACGCTGGCAACCTGCAGCTGACCCGCGTGGCGGTGGGCGAACACATCCTGCTCGGTGGCGACAACATGGACCTGGCCCTGGCCCATGCCGTGGCGCGCGAGCTGGCCGCCACCGGCAAGACGCTGGACCCATGGCAGATGCGCGCGCTGACCTACGCCTGTCGCCAGGCCAAGGAACAGTTGCTGAGCGACGACGCGCTGCAGAGCGTGCCGCTGGTCGTGCCCAGCCGCGGCTCCAAGCTGATCGGCGGCTCGATCAAGACCGAGCTCCCACGCGCGCTGCTGACCACCATCTTGCTGGAGGGATTCTTCCCGCCCGTGGAAAGCAGCGCGCGCCCTGTCAGCCGCCCGCGCGCCGGGCTCACGCAGATCGGCCTGCCGTATGCGCAGGACGCCGCCGTCACGCGCCACCTGGCCGCGCTGCTGGGCCGCCAGGTGGGCGCCACGGCGCAGCTGGCCGGTTTCGCGCAGCCCGAGGCCGCGAGCTTTCTGCACCCCACGGCCGTGCTGTTCAACGGCGGCGTGTTCAAGTCCGAGCTGCTGTCCGAGCGTGTGCTGGGCACGCTGAACGCCTGGCTGGCCGCCGACGGCGCGCCCGCCGCCCGGCTGCTGCAGGGCGCCGACATGGACCACGCCGTGGCGCGTGGCGCGGCCTACTACGGCCAGGTGCGGCGCGGCCAGGGCATCCGCATCCGCGGCGGCACGGCCCAGGCCTACTACGTCGGCATCGAATCCAGCATGCCCGCGGTGCCGGGGCTGGAGCCGCCGGTGCGGGCGCTGTGCGTGGCGCCCTTCGGCATGGAAGAAGGCACCGCCGCCACGCTGCCGCCGCAGCAGCTGGGGCTGGTGGTCGGCGAATCGGTGCGCTTTCGCTTCTTCGGCTCGTCGGTGCGGCGCGACGACCAGGCCGGCACGCTGCTGGATTTCTGGACGCCTGATGAGCTGCAGGAGCTGGCGCAGATCGAGGCCCTGCTCCCCGCCGAAGGCCGGGCCGTGGGCGACGTGGTGCCGGTGCAGCTGCGCGCGCACGTGACCGAGATCGGCACCCTGGAGCTGGTGGCCGAGGCCGCAGGCGGCCAGCACTGGAAGGTCGAGTTCGACGTGCGCGCCGATAGCGGAGAAGGATGAGCGCCGCGCCGGGCCGCCCCAAGCAAGCTCGCTCCCCCTCGGGGGGCAGCGAACCTCGCGCAGCGGGGAGCGTGGGGGCCACATTCCACGTCGGCATCGACCTCGGCACCACCCACACCGTACTGGCCTTCGCGCCGGTCGCCGGCGGCGCGATCCAGGTCTTCTCGATTCCGCAGACCATCGCCGCTGGCGAGGTCGCGCCGCGCCCGCTGCTGCCCTCGCTGCGCTTCCATCCGGCCGAGGGCGCACTGGCCGCAACAGACCTGGCGCTGCCCTGGCCATCCGACGAGCCCGCCATCCTCGGCGCCTTCGCGCGCGAACTCGGCCAGCAGACACCGGGCCGGCTGGTCGCCAGTGCCAAGAGCTGGCTGTCGCACCCGTCGGTGGACCGCACGGCCGCCATCCTGCCCTGGGGCGCGCCGGACGAGGTGCCCAAGGTCTCGCCACTGGAGGCCAGCGCGAGTTATCTGCGCCACCTGCGCCTGGCCTGGGGCCAGGCCCACCCTGGCGCGCCACTGGCACAGCAGCAGATCGTGCTCACCGTGCCGGCCTCGTTCGACGACGGCGCGCGCCAGCTGACGCTGCAGGCCGCCACCCTGGCCGGCTTGCCGTCGGTCCATCTGATCGAGGAGCCGCAGGCCGCGTTCTACGATTGGGTGCACGCCCGCCAGGCCGACCTGGCCAAGGAACTGGCTGGCACGCAGCGACTGCTGGTGGTCGACGTGGGCGGCGGCACCACCGACCTGACACTGATCGACGTGACGCTGGACGCGCAAGGCCAGCCGCAGCTGGCGCGCACCGGTGTGGGCGACCACCTGGTGCTGGGCGGCGACAACATGGACCTGGCGCTGGCGCGCTGGATCGAACCGCGCCTGTCCGGCGCAGTTCCAGGAGCACATCTCAGCGCCATCCAACTCGCCCAACTCACCCAGCGCTGCCGCAGTGCCAAAGAGCGGCTGCTGGCGCCCGACGGCCCGGCGGACACCACCGTCACGCTGCAGGGCGGCGGCAGCCGGCTCATCGGCGGCGCGCGCTCGGCCATGCTGACGCGGGCCGATGTCGATCGGCTGCTGGTCGACGGCTTCTTCCCCCAGGTCGCGGCCGATGCGAAGCCGCAGCGCGCGCGCAGTGCGCTGGTCGAGTTCGGCCTGCCCTACGCCAGCGACGCAGGCATCACGCGCCACATCGCCGCCTTCCTGCAGCGCCAGGGCGGCGCCCTGCCCGACACCGTGCTGCTGAACGGCGGCGTGTTCCACGCGCACGCGCTGCGCCAGCGCCTGCTCGACACGCTCAACGGCTGGCGCCCTTCCGGCACGCCCGCCATCCGCCTGCTCGATGCGCCAGAGCTCGACGCCGCCGTCGCCCGTGGCGCCGTGGCCTATGCGATGGCCCGCGCCGGCACGGCGCCGCGCATCCGCAGCGGCGCGGCGCGCGGCTATTACCTGGTGCTGGAAGACGGCCAGGGCATCTGCCTGTTGCCGCACGGCACGCCCGAGGGCGAAGAGGTGCGACTGGACGCCCAGCGCTTCAGCCTGCGCCTGGGCCGCCCTGTGCGCTTCAACCTCACCACGAGCGCCGTCGACCTGCACCATCGACCGGGCGATCTGGTGGACCTGGACACCGCCGCGCAGGGCGCCTTCGTGCGCCTGCCGCCGATCGCCACCGTGCTGCAGCCCAAGGCCGGCGCCGGCGGCAACGTGCAGGTGCTGCTGTCCACCCAGGTCACCGAGATCGGCACGCTGGAGATGCACTGCGTGGCCGCCGACGCCCCGCGCCAGCGTTGGCGGCTCGAATTCCAGCTGCGCGGTTCCGCCGCCGCGCAGGAAGCCGACGCGCCCATCGCCGCCCACCCGCGCCTGGCCGACGCGCTGGCCGCCATCGCCCGCGTCTACGGCGACAAGAAGCAGGGCGTAGATGCCAAGGAAGTGCGCCAGCTGCGCGCCACGTTGGAGCGCTTGCTCGGCGAGCGCGCCACCTGGGACGCCCCGCTGCTGCGCGCACTCTTCGGCGCCCTGCTGCAGGGCGCCCGGCGGCGAAGGCGTTCGCTGCCGCACGAACGTACGTGGTTCAACCTGGCCGGCTGGACGCTGCGCCCCGGCTACGGCGACCCGCTGGACGGATGGCGCATGGCGCAGATGTGGGAATTGTTCGGCCCCGGCATTGCGCACAGCCACGACAGCCAGCAGTGGTCCGAATGGTGGCTGCTATGGCGCCGCCTGGCCGGTGGGCTGGACGCCGAGCAACAGCAGATGGTGTTCGAGGTCATCGCCTACTACCTGCAGCCGGCCGGCGGCACCGACATCGACAAGCCCGAGGGCCCGCCGATGCAGGCACTGGACGAGCTGCTGCGCATGGCGGCTTCGTTCGAGCGCATCGACGTGGCACAGAAAGCGCAGTTCGGCGGCTGGCTGCTGCAGCGCCTGCACCAGGGCAGCGCGGCCGAACTGTGGTGGGCGATCGGGCGGCTGGGCGCGCGCCAGCCGCTCTATGCCAGCCTGCACCACGTGCTGGCGCCGGACGCCGCCATGGCCTGGCTGGACCAGATCCGCCGCCAGCACCCCGATTGGGCAGGCAACGAGTCGGCCGCGTTCGCCGTGGCGCAGATCGCCCGGGCCACAGGCGACCGCGCGCGTGACCTGCCCGAGGCGGTGCGCCAGCAGATTGCCACCGAACTGCAGGCGGCCCATGCCGCGCCGACCTGGGCGGCCATGGTGCGCGAGGTGACGGCGCTGGACGAAGCCGACACACGGCGCGTGGTGGGCGATGCGCTGCCTCCGGGGCTGGTGTTGGTACGACCTGAGCCCTCGACGTAAACACTGCGCAGGGCTTTCGCGGTCACCAGCCGCTTGAAAAGCGGGTGAACCTAGGGTAGAAAACCGTCTACCGGTTGGAACACGAGCCGGGATACCGATGAAAAGACCGGACTGGACACCAGATCGAATGCTGGGTAGAAACGGCAGGGGCTCCACTGCGTTGGCGGTGGCCGTGCGCTGACATCCTCTACAAGAATCGAGAATACCCATGAGAAGCCTACTGGCCCATTCCACCATCCGAGCACGCATGGTCACGCTGGCCTTGCTCAGCGCGGCGCTGACCCTCGCCGTCGGTCTGTTCGGTGTGTCGCAGACCTCCAAGGTCAACGACATGCTCAAAGGGATGTACTACAACAACCTCGCGCCGGTTGGCGACGTCGCCAATGCCAACATGCAGGCGATCTACCACCATCGCTCGATGTACCTTTACATCGCCGAGACCGACACTGGCGCGATGGCCAAGCTGCTCGACGGAAAGAAGAAGAACGAGGAGCGCATGCTTGCGCTGCTGGACCAGTACCGCAAGACCTTGCTGACACCGAAGGAAAAGGAACTGCTGGCCGCGTTCGACGCTGCATGGCCGCCCTACAGGGCCATGGCCGAGCGGGCCATGAAGATGGTCGAGCAAAGCCATGACCAGGAGGCGCAGACTCAGGCGTTGGCCATGGCAAGTACCCAGGTGGCCCCGCTGTTTCAGAAGGTCGACGATGTTCTGTCAGAGCTGGTGGACGTCAATGTGTCCCTGGGCAAAGAGGCCTACGACGCGAGCGACGTGGTCGCAGCCAATGGCCGCACCCTGTCCTGGATCGTCATCGCGATCGCGGTGCTGGCATCCGTCGGCGGGGCGCTGCTGATCAGCCGCAGCATCACGCGGCCGTTGGGCGGCGAGCCGGATGCCGTGGTCGAAGCGGCCAATGCGATTGCCGAGGGCGATCTGTCGCGCACCATCGCCGTGCGGGCCGGCGACACCGGCAGCGTGGTGGCGCGTATGGCGGCGATGCAGATGAGCCTGGCGCAGGTGGTGGCCGGTGTGCGGCAAAACGCCGAGAGTGTGTCCGCCGCCTCGACGCAGATCGCACAGGGCAACAACGACCTGTCGGGTCGCACCGAAGAGCAGGCCAGCGCGCTGGAGCAGACCGCCGCCTCGATGGAAGAGCTGACCACCACGGTCAAGCTCAATGCCGACAACGCACGCCAGGCCAACGAACTGGCCAGGAGCGCCAGCACCGTGGCCCGCCAGGGCGGTGACGTGGTGGGCCGGGTGGTCGGCACCATGAAGGAGATCAACGACAGCAGCGCCCGCATCGCGGACATCATCTCCGTCATCGACGGCATCGCATTCCAGACCAACATCCTGGCGCTGAACGCCGCCGTCGAGGCCGCCCGCGCCGGCGAGCAGGGCCGGGGCTTTGCCGTCGTGGCCGGCGAGGTGCGCACGCTGGCCGGGCGCAGCGCCGAGGCGGCCAAGGAGATCAAAGGGCTGATCACGGCCAGCGTCGAGCGCGTGGCCGCCGGCAGCCAGCTGGTGGACCAGGCCGGCACCACCATGCAGGAGGTGGTGCAGTCCATCGGGCGCGTCAACGAGATCATGGGCGACATCAGCGGCGCCAGCGAGGAGCAGAGCGCCGGCGTGGCGCAGATCGGGCAGGCCGTGTCGCAGATGGACCAGGCCACCCAGCAGAACGCCGCGCTGGTCGAAGAAAGCGCCGCGGCCGCCGACAACCTGCGCCAGCAGGCCGCCGAGCTGCTGCGCTCCGTGGCCGTCTTCCGCCTGCGCGGCGACACAGGCCTCACAGCGGTGCCCGCCGTGGCCGTGCCGTCACCCAAGCCCGCCGCAGCCGCGCGGCCACCAATGCCCGCCGCGGCAGCGCGCGCAGCGCCTCCCCGCTCCACCCCCCAGCGGCAAGCCACACCGGCACCATCGGTCGCCCCACGCAGCAGCAAGGCCGCGCCGGCCCTGGCGCTCAAGCCCCGCGCTCTCGCGACTGCCGGCGCAGCGGACGACGCGGGCGACTGGACTTCGTTCTAAGGGGCTGCCGCATGCCCGCCGCGCGGCGACTTCAGCCCGCGTCGATGCGGGCCAGCGGCGTGCCGGCTGCGACGTAGTCGCCCTGCCCCACGTGCCGCACCAACCGCCCAGCCCGGTGGGCGAGCACCTGCGTTTCCATCTTCATGGCCTCCATGACGGCGACGAGATCGCCCTCGGCCACGGTGGCCCCATCGTCGGCTTTCCACGCGGCCACCGTGCCGGCGATCGGCGCCGTCACCGCCGCCGGGTCGGCCACTGGTGCGGCGCCGGCGGCAGCGGCCTGGCCGGCGCCGGGCTGCGCCGCGTTCAAGCCGGCCAGCAGCGCCGCCGGCAGGCCGAGCATGACGCGCCGCCCGTCGATCTGTGCGGCCGTGTGCACCAGCGCGCCGTCGGCCTGCGGCTCGGCGCGCAGGGCGGCGGCCAGGTCGTGCGCGAAGTCGGTCTCGATCCAGCGCGTGTGGACCTTGAAGCCGTCGGGGCCGGTGAAGTCTGCGTGTGCCATCACCGCGCGGTGGAACGGCAACACCGAGGGCAGGCCCTCGATGCGGAACTCCTTCAACGCCCGTCGCGCACGGGCGATCGCCTGCTCGCGCGAGCTGCCAGTCACGATGAGCTTGGCCATCATCGAATCGAACTGGCCGGGCACGACGGAGCCTGAGACCACCCCCGTGTCCACCCGCACACCGATGCCGCCGGGCGCCTCGAACACGCGCACCGGCCCGGGCGCCGGCAGAAAGCCGCGGCCCACGTCTTCGGCGTTGATGCGGAACTCGAAGGCGTGGCCCAGGGGCACCGGCGTCTCGGTGATGGACAGCGGCAGGCCGTCGGCCACGCGCAGCTGCTCGACCACCAGGTCGATGCCGGACGTCTCTTCCGTCACCGTGTGCTCGACCTGCAGGCGCGTGTTGACCTCCAGGAACGAGATCGCGCCAGTCTTGCTGAGCAGAAACTCCACCGTGCCGGCGCTCACATAGCCGGCCCGAGCGCACACGTCCTTGGCGGATTGGTGGATGCGCGCGCGTTGTTCGTCCGTCAAGTAGGGCGCGGGCGCCTCTTCCACCAGCTTCTGGTTGCGCCGCTGCAGCGAACAGTCGCGCGTGCCCAGCACCACGACGTGGCCGTGCGTGTCGGCGATCACCTGGGCTTCGATATGGCGCGGCTGGTCCAGGAACTGTTCGACAAAGCATTCACCACGGCCGAAGGCGGCGATGGCCTCGCGCACGGCAGACTCGTACAGGTCGGCCACCTCGTCCATCCGTCGCGCGACCTTGATGCCGCGCCCGCCGCCGCCGTAGGCTGCCTTGATCGCGATCGGCAGGCCATGCTGTTCGGCAAAGGCCAGCACTTCGTCGGCGCTCTGCACTGGGCCAGGTGTGCCGGCCACCAGCGGGGCGCCGACTTCCAGCGCGATCTTGCGCGCCTGCACCTTGTCGCCCAGCGCGGCGATGGCCGAGGGCGGCGGGCCGACCCAGACGAGGTCGGCGTCGACCACGGCCTGGGCGAAGGCGGCGTTCTCGGACAGGAATCCGTAACCAGGGTGCACCGCGTCGGCCCCGCTCTTGTTCGCGATGTCGAGCAGCTTGTCGATGCGCAGGTAAGTGTCGGCCGGGCGGCTGCCGTCCAGACCCCAGGCCTCGTCGGCCACACGGGTGTGCAGCGCGCCGAGGTCGGGGTCGGCATAGACGGCGACCGAGCGCACGCCGTAGTCGGCGCAGGCACGGGCGATCCGGACGGCGATCTCTCCTCTATTGGCGATCAAGACTTTTTTCATGACGGGCTTCCTGGATGGGTGTCGATGGCCTCGAACGGCCGAATGGGGTTGAAGCGGATACGGGCGCCGATGGGGATCTGCCCCGCACGGTCCAGGTGGTGGGTGGCGACGGCGCCGATGACGGGGTAGCCGCCCGTCAGCGGGTGGTCGGCCATGAACAGCACGGGCTGGCCGTTGGGCGGCACCTGGATGGCGCCGCGCACCACGCCCTCGCTCGGCAGCTCGGCGGTGTTGGCACGGCCCAACGCCGTGTCGCCAGCCAGCCGCAGGCCGACCCGGTTGGACTGCGGCGTCACCGTCCAGGTCTGCTGCGCCAGCAGCGCCACGGCCTCGGGCGTGCACCAGTCGGTGCGCGGGCCCAGCACCACGTCGAGCGTGACGGTGGCCTCGCGCGTGGGCAGATCGGCGGGCGCCATCTCAGGCGCGCCGACGACCGCCGCGCCTGCCGGCAGGCCCACCGGCAGCACGGTGCCGGCCGCCAGCGGCGGCGGGCCCAGGCGCGCCAGCATGTCGGTGCTGCGGCTGCCCAGCACCGGGGCGATGTCGAAGCCGCCACGCACCGCCACATAGCTGCGCAGGCCGGCCTGCGGCGCGCCCAGCAGCAAGCAGTCGCCATCGGCCAAGGCCAGCGGTGTGTGGCGCGGCATGGGCCACTGGCGGCCATCGGCGGCGGTCAGCGTCAACGGCCCATCGGCACCGGTCACGGCGGCAACGTGCTCACCCCGGCTGCGCAGTTGCAGGCCGCCGTCGACAGTCTCGATGCAGGCCGCGTCCACGGCATTGCCGACCAGCCGGTTGGCAACGCGCAGGGCCGCACGGTCCATGGTGCCGGAAGCCGACACGCCCTGCCCGGCCTGGCCGCCGCGGCCCAGGTCCTGCAGCAGCGATTGCGGGCCGCTGTGCAGCACCTCCAGCGCCGGGCCGCTCGATGAGACCGGCGCCGTTTCCACCGGCACCGGTGCGCGCCGCGCTGGCCGCGCCCCGGCGTCGACAAAGCGCACGCAAAAGCCTGGCTGCAGCAGCGCCGGCACCGTGCGCGCCAGATCCCACATCGGCACATCGGTCACGCCGATCAGCTGCCAGCCGCCGGGGCTGGTCTGCGGGTAGACGGCGCTGAAGCGGCCGGCCAGCGCCACCGCGCCAGCCGGCACGCGGGTGCGTGGTGTGGCGCGGCGCGGCACGTCGATGCGCGGGTCGCCGCCGCTCAGGTAGGCAAAGCCGGGCGCAAAACCGGTGAAGGCCACGGTGTAGTCGCAGCCGGTGTGCCAGGCGATGACCTCCGCGCGCGTGGCGCCCAGCAAGTGGGCCACTTCGTCCAGATCTTCGCCGTCGTAGTGCACGGGAATCTCGACCCGCGTGGCGTGGCGGTCGACCGTGCCGTCGACCCTGCGGCCCGCAATGGCCCCGACCAGCGTGGCGCGGGTGATGGCGTGCGGCCGGTAGCGCACGAGGATGGTGCGGGCGGCCGGCACCAGCTCGTCGATGCCATCGATCGGCTCGGCTTGCAGCGAGGCCAGCAGCGCCAGCGTTTGCGGCAGGTCGTCCAGCTCGACGAGCAGCGCATCCAGGTTGACGGGCAGGAAGCGCATCACGCAGGTGCGCCGAGGGCTGCGGACGGGACGAACGGGCGTATGGCGACGCCGGCCTGTTCCAGCACCAGGCGCACCTGGCGTGCCATGGCCACCGCGCCGGGGCTGTCGCCATGCACGCAGATGGAATCGGCCTGCACGCGCACCAGGCTGCCGTCGATGGCCTCGACCACGCCCTCTTGCGCCAGGCGCAGCATGCGTGCGGCAACAAGCCCGGGGTCGTGCAGCACGGAGCCCTTCTCGCGGCGCGAGACCAGCGTGCCCTGCGGCGTGTAGGCGCGGTCGGCAAAGGCCTCGGCCACCACCGTGAGGCCAGCCTCGCGCGCCCACGTGATCAACGGCGCGCCGGCCAGAGCCAGCAGCACCAGCTGCGGGTCGATGGCGCGGATGGCGGTGATCACATCGCGCGCCTGGCGCTCGTCGTGGGCGATGGTGTTGTAGAGCGCGCCGTGCGGCTTCACGTAACGCACCTGCGTGCCGGCTGCGCGTGCCAGGCCCTGCAGCGCGCCGATCTGGTAGATGACGTCGGCCTGCAGGTCGGCGCTGGCCACATCCATGTTGCGCCGGCCGAAGCCGGCCAGATCGGGGTAGGCCACGTGCGCGCCCACGGCCACACCGCGCTCGGCCGCCGCGCGCAGCGTCTTCAAGATGCCGGCCGCGTCGCCGGCGTGGAAGCCGCAGGCCACGTTGGCGCTGGAGACGATGGCCAGCATGGCGGCGTCGTCGCCCATGGTCCAGGCGCCCAGGCTTTCGCCCAGGTCGCTGTTCAAGTCAATGTGCGGGTCGATGTGCATTCGGAGCTCCTTCAATGTTCGTGGCCGTCGGCCAGGGCGATGTCGGTGTGCGTGGTCAACGCGGTGTGGAGCAACACGCGCAGGGCCTGGACCTGCGCATCCAGCGCCATGCTCGGCAAGCCGGGTTGGCGCGCCGCCTGCTGCGGCAGGCAAGGCACGTGCACGAAGCCACCGCGCGTGCCGGCCAGCGCCGCCCGCGTGGCCAGCAGGTGCATCAGCGCGTAGAAGCTGTGGTTGCAGACGAAGGTGCCGGCGGTGTTGGAGACCGAAGCCGGCAGCCCCGCCACGCGCAGCGCCTGCACGATGGCTTTGATCGGCAAGGTGGAGAAATAAGCCGCCGGCCCACCCGGCACCACGGCCGTGTCGATGGGCTTGCGCCCGGCGTTGTCGGCGATGCGTGCGTCATCGCAGTTGATGGCCACGCGCTCGGGCGTCCACTCGGCGCGGCCACTGGCCAGGCCCAGCCCGACCACCAGCGCCGGCGGCGCGCCATCGGCCAGTGCCTGGCCCAGCCGCCGCGCCGCCGAGCCGAACGCACAGGGCAACTGCAGCGCGCGCACGGTGGCCCCTGCCACCTGCCAGCCGTCCAGCGCGCGGGCAACTTCCCACGCGGGGTTGACCGTGTCGCCATCGAACGGCTCGAAGCCGGTGACCAACACAGTGGCGGCGGGCATCGGTGGTGGCACGGGCGGATTCCTTTCGTTGAGCGGGGCGGGCGGGCGACGTGGCTGCGATCAATCGACCTTGATGCCTGCCTCGTCGATCACCTTCTTCCACCGGGCCGCATCGGTGCGGATCAGGGTGGTCAATTTTGCGGGAGCGCCGCCCACCACATCGAGGTTCATCTCTGCCAGCTTGGCCTGCACATCTTTCTCTACCAGGATCTGGTTAATGCTCTGGTTCAGTCGGGCCACGATCTCGGGCGGCGTGCCCGCCGGGGCGACAAAGCCGAACCAGAAGGTCACGTCCAGATCCTGCCCGCCGGATTCGCCCACCGTGGGCAGGTCCGGATAGCTGGCCAGGCGCTTGGTGGTGGTCACCGCCAGCGCGCGCAGCCGCCCACCCTTGACCATGGGCATGGCCTCGGGCACCAGGGCCATCATCAGCTGCACCTGGCCGCCCATCACCTCTTGCAAGGCCGGCGCCCCGCCCTTGTAGGGCACATGCACCGGGTCGACGCCGTTGGCGCGCTTGTAGTACTCCATGCCCAGGTGGCTGGGCGTGCCGGCCCCGGCCGACGCATAGCTGATGGTGCCGGGCTTGGCCTTCAGCCAGCTGGCCAGCTCGGCCATGTTCTTCGCCGGCACCGAGGGGTGGACAACGACGACGCTGGGCACGGTGGCGGCCAGCACGATGGGGGTCAGGTCTTTCTGCACGTCGTACGGCAGGCGCGGGTACAGGCCGGGGTTCACCGCCAGGCCGCTCAGCGTGGACAGCAGCAGCGTGTAGCCGTCAGGCGCGGCCTTCGCCACGTGGCTGATGGCAATCTGCTCGCTGGCGCCGGGCCGGTTGTCGACCACAGCCGTCTGACCCAGGTGCTTGCCCAGCCGCTCGGCCACCAGGCGCGCCAGCGTGTCGGTGGAGCCGCCGGCCGCATACGGCACCACGATGCGGATCGGCTTGCTTGGGTAGTCGGCAGCCTGGGCGGCCAGCAAGGGCGCGGCCAGCAGGGCGGCAATGGCCACGCGGGCGAGACATAAAAGACGGTGGGGCATTGGGCACTCCAGTGGATCAGGATGGGACGGGCAGAAATTTTGAATCAACAATGAATTCTGAATGCATCAACACGTCATGTGTATTGTTGAACAATCAAAATTGTATTGGTCAGCGATAACGGCCAGCCATCAGCACAAACCCGCGCATATCGTCGCACCAGATCGTGCCGGTCTGATACAAACGCAGTCGCATGACACCGCCTGCCCCCCCCTCCCCGCCCGACCTCACGCTGGCCGAGCGCCTGGCCGCCCAGCTGCGCCAGCGCATCGCGGCCGGCGAATTGCAACCCGGCCAACGCCTGCCCGAGCAGGCCCTGAGCGAGAGCCTGGGCGTCTCACGCAACACGCTGCGCGAAGCCTTTCGTGTGCTGACGCGCGACGGGCTCATCACGCATGCGCCGAACCGCGGCGTGTTCGTCGCCATCCCCAGCATCGCGTCGATCATCGACATGTACCGCGTCCGCCGGCTGATCGAGTGCCAGGCGCTGGCCCAGGCCTACCCGCGCCACCCGGCCAAGGCACGCATGCGCGCGGCCGTGGACACGGCGCTGGCCCGGCGCGAAGCCGCTGACTGGTCCGGCGTGGGGACGGCCAACATGGAGTTCCACATGGCGATCGTGGAGCTGGCCGACAGCGAGCGGCTGAACCGCATGTTCACGCCCATCCTGGCCGAGTTGCGGCTGGCGTTCGGCATGCTGCATGACGCCGAGTTCCTGCACGCGCCGTATGTGGACATGAACGTGAAGATCCTGAACCTGACCGAGGCGGGCCGCTATGCGGAGGCGGCTGCCGCGCTCAATGACTACCTGGTGCATTCCGAGCGCATCGTGCTGGCGGTGTACGCGCGGCGCGGCGCCGACCAGGGCTGGAAAAACTGAAGCTGCCGGTGCGCAGGGGGCGCACGTGGGGCCGTACACCAGGCCTTGAGGGAACCGCCGCGGGCGGGCCGCCAGCGCCAGTTGCGCAGGTCCCGCAGACAATCCGACCATGCCCATCCCACGCTTCTTCTCTCCCATGCCGACCACCCGCCGCGCCGCGCTGATGGCAGCGGCCGGCATGCTCGCGTTGCCTGCTGTGCAAGCCGCGCCAGCGCGCAGGACGCCACCCGCCCCGGCCGTCTGGCCGAACGACTCGCCGGTACCCGGTGGTGTGGCCCGTCTCTCGCTCGGGCCTGCCGCGGTGCGGCCCGTGGCGCACACGGCCGACACCACGGGCACCGCCGTGCCGCTGCTGGTAGCGGGCGACGTGATCGAGTGGACGGCCATCGTCGGCATCGCGCTGGGCGCCGTGCCGGGCGTTGCAAGCATCACCGTCGCCGCGCAGGCCGGTGAGCCGGCCCGCGCCGTGCCCTACCGCGTCACACCCAAGAGGTACCAGGAGCAGCGGCTGACCGTCTCGCCACGCACCGTGGACCTTTCACCTGAGGACCAGGCGCGTTATGAACGCGAACGCGACCACCTGCGCACAGTGATGGCGACCTTCGACGGCCCGCCGCCTGTGCTGCGCGAAATGCTGGTCCCCGTGCCCGGCCGGCGATCGGGCTCGTTCGGCCTGCGCCGCGTGTTCAACGGCCAGCCGCGCAACCCGCACAGCGGGATGGACATCGCGGCGGCCACCGGCACCCCCGTGCGCGCGCCGCTGGCCGGCCGCGTCATCGACGTGGGCGACTATTTCTTCAACGGCGGCACGGTCTGGCTGGACCATGGCGCCGGGCTGCTGAGCATGTACTGCCACCTGAGCGCGATGGACTGCCAGGTGGGCGACCAGGTGCCGGCCGGCGATGTGTTCTGCAAGGTCGGCGCCACCGGCCGCGTGACCGGGCCGCACCTGCACTGGTCGGTGATGCTGAACCGGGTCATGGTCGACCCGGCGCTGTTCATCGCGGGCTGAGTCAGATGCGGCTCAGCGGCACCGGCCGCGTCAGCACCTCGGGACGCAGGATGTCGTCCAGCTGCTGCTTGGTCAGCAGCCCCTTGGCCAGCACGATGGCGTAGACGCTGCCGCCGGTGGCGTGCGCCTCCTGTGCTACGGCCGTGGCGTTGGCATAGCCGATGTAGGGGTTCAGCGCCGTCACGATGCCAATCGAGTTGGCCACCAGCGCGCGCAGGTGGTCGGTGTTGGCGGTGATGCCGTCCACGCAGCGCGTGGCGAGCGTCAGGCAAGCCGTGCGCAGATGGCCCACGCTTTTGAACAGGCTGTGGGCGATGATGGGCTCGAAGGCGTTCAGCTGCAGCTGGCCGGCCTCGGCTGCGAAGCTGACCGTGATGTCGTTGCCGATCACTTCGAACGCCACCTGATTCACGACCTCCGGGATGACCGGGTTCACCTTGCCCGGCATGATGCTGGAGCCCGCCTGCATGGCCGGCAGATTGATCTCGTTGAAGCCTGCACGCGGCCCGCTGGAGAGCAGCCGCAGGTCATTGCAGATCTTCGACAGCTTGACGGCCACGCGCTTCAAAACGCCCGACAGCTGCACGAACGAGCCGCAGTCCTGCGTCGCCTCGATCAGGTTCGGCGCCGTGACCAGCGGGATGCCGGTGATGCGCTGCAGGTGCTTGAGCACCAGCGGCGCGTAGTCCGGGTGCGCGGTGATGCCGGTGCCAATCGCCGTGGCGCCCATGTTGATCTCGCAGATCAGCATCACCGCCTCGCGCAAGCGGGCCTGGTCTTCTTCGATCATCACGGCGTAGGTGCTGAACTCCTGGCCCAGCGTCATGGGCACGGCGTCCTGCAGCTGCGTGCGGCCCATCTTCAGCACGTCCTTGAACTCTTCGGCCTTGCGCGCGAAGGACACGCGCAGCACCTCCATCGCGTCCACCAGGCCATGGATGCCGAACCAGGTGGCGATCTTCAGCGACGAGGGGTAGACGTCGTTGGTGCTCTGGCCGATGTTGACCTGCTCGTTCGGGTGCAGATGCTGGTACTGGCCCTTGGCGTGGCCCAGCAGCTCGAGCGCGCGGTTGGCGATCACCTCATTGGCGTTCATGTTGGTCGAGGTGCCGGCGCCGCCCTGGATCACGTCGACCACGAATTGCTCGTGCAACCTGCCGGCCAGCAGCTCGTCACACGCGGCGGCGATGGCGTCGCAGCGCGGCGCGTCCAGCAGGCCCAGCTCGTGGTTGGCACGGGCGGCGGCCTTCTTGACGCAGGCCAGCGCCTTGATCAGTTCGGGGTAGATCGAGATCGTCGTGCCAGTGATCGGGAAGTTCTCGACTGCCCGTAGCGTGTGCACGCCGTAGTAGGCATCGATCGGCACTTCGCGGTCGCCGAGCAGGTCGTGTTCCATGCGAAAGGTCGGGCTGGGCATCACGCATCTCCTTGTGGTTGTTGGTGGCGCCGAGTGTAGGAGCGGCCTGCCGCGCGGATCGCCGCCAGCCGACTAGAATTGCGGCCGTGCCCGCAAGGGCACTTCGCTAGGGGTGTTGCGGGCCTTCTTCACGGAAGGCCCAAGACTGAGAAAGTCCCTTTGAACCTGATTGAGGTAATCCTCGCGCAGGGAAGCATTGACCAGGATGGGCCGCGCCACCGCCGCAGGTGGCCTCTCGCACGGCCGCCGTGATCCTGCAGGCCGACCTGCCAGACGCATGAGAGTCGTGATGGCATTGACCCGTTTACCCGTAGCCGCCGCCGCGCTGCTGCTTGCAGGCGCCGCCGCCGCCCAGACCACCCCCGCCGCGCCGACGCTGGCCACTGTGACTGTGGAGGCCGGCAAGGCGCCACCGCAGGCCGACGTGACCGGCTTTGGCGACCAGCCGCTGAACGAGTTGCCGCTGTCGGCCACCGTGGTCGATGCGCAGACTCTGCGCGACAGCGGTGCGCGACGGCTGGCTGACCTGACCAAATTCGATGCTTCGGTCACCGACGCCTACAACTCGCCCGGTTACTGGGACTACCTGACGATCCGCGGCTTCACGCTGGACAACCGCTTCAACTACCGGCGCGAGGGCTTGCCGATCAGCGCGGAGACTTCGATCCCGCTGGACAACAAGGAGCGCATCGAGATCTTGAAGGGCACCAGCGGCATCCAGGCCGGCACCAGCGCGCCCGGGGGCCTGGTGAACTACGTGGTCAAGCGGCCGACCGAGAAGGATCTGCGGCGCGCCACGGTGGAAGTGTCGGGCCGCGGCGGTGTGCTGGCTGCGGTCGACCTGGGGGGTCGATTTGGCGTGGACCGGGTCTTCGGCTATCGGTTGAATGTGGCGCACGAGACACTGCGCCCGCGCGTGGACAACCTGGAAGGCCGGCGCAGTCTGGCGGCATTGGCCGCCGATTGGCGCGTGACGCGCGACACGGTGGTCGATGCCGAGCTGGAATGGAGCCACAAGCGTCAGCCGAGCCAGGCCGGGTACAGCCTGCTGGGCAACACGCTGGCGCCCGTGCCCAGCCCCCATCTGAACTTGAACAACCAGCCGTGGTCGCAGCCCTCGGTGTTCGGCGCGTTGACGGGCAGCGTGCGCATCGAGCAGGCCTTGAGCCCAGACTGGCGCTGGTCGGCGCAGGTGGGGCAGCAGCGGCTGCGGACGGATGATCGGCTGGCGTATCCCTTTGGCTGCAGCGCCGAGAACGACTACACGCGCTACTGCAGCGACGGCAGCGTTGACCTGTACGACTTTCGCAGCGAGAACGAGCAGCGCCGGCAGACGGCCGCACAGCTCAAGCTCAAGGGGCGGGTGGCGACGGGCAGTGTCCAGCACGATCTGTCGATCGGCTTGCTGGCTTCACGCGTGCGCAACCGTTTCCAGGAGCAAACGAACCAGTTCGTGCTCGAACCGGGAAATGTGGACGGCACAGCCATCACGACCGCCAACCCGACGCCGAACGAGCCCAACACCCACCGCGACGAACGCTCGCTCGAGTTGTCGTTGCAGGACACGATTCGCTGGTCAGCGCAATGGACCACCTGGCTGGGTCTGCGCCACACGCGGCTGGACCGCCAGAGCGTGCGCACCGATGGCTCCCGCCCCACGGGCTACGACGCCAGCCTGACCACCCCCTGGATCGCTCTGGGCTACCAGATTGCCAGCGGCCCGCTGCTCTACGCCAGCTATGGCCAGGGCGTGGAATCGCAGCTGGTGCCAAACAAGTCTGCGCAGTACAGCAATGCGGGCGTCGCCCTGCCAGTGCGCAAGTCCCAGCAGTTCGAGCTGGGCGTCAAGGGCGGCACGGCGGCCTGGAACTGGCAAATGGCCTGGTTCCGCATCGAACGGCCCGCCACCAACATGGACGCCTGCGAGCGCCTGTTCATCACGCCGTGCGAAGGCCGCTACGACGGCGACGCCATCCACCAAGGCCTGGAGGCCACGTTGGGCTGGGCGCGGGGCCCTTGGCGACTGGATGGTGGCGCCACACTGTTGGACGCCGAGCGGCGTGGCAGCGTGGTGGAGCCGGGGATCGACGGCACCCGCCCTGTCAACGTGCCCCGGGTCGTGCTGCGCGCCAAGGCGGCCTACGCCGTCGCCGCCGTGCGCGGCCTGACGCTCGATGGAGGACTGGTGCATGAAGGCCGGCGCTCTGTGCTGCCCAACCAATCCATCGAACTGCCATCGTGGACGCGCCTGGACGCCGGCGTGCGCTACGCGACGAAGCTGCAAGGCGTGGCCATGCACTGGACGCTGGGTGTCGAGAACCTGACCGACCGCCGCTACTACAAGGAATCTCCGACGCAGTTCGGCCACGTCTACCTGTTCACCGGCACACCGCGCACGGTGCGCGTGGCGATGCAGGCGGATTTCTGACGCCCGGACGGCCCTGCGCCACGGTGGCGCCGGGCGGGCGCAGACGACTGCAGCTGCAACTGCAGTCGCAACCGCGTTCCAAATGCTGCCCACCAACGAAAAAGCCTCGCACGTGTGCAAGGCTTTTTGGGTGTCTTTGGCTCCTCAACCTGGGCTCGAACCAGGGACCTACGGATTAACAGTCCGGCGCTCTACCAACTGAGCTATTGAGGAACAACAGCCCAAGAGTATAGCCTGGTTTTCGGCATATTGGCCAGCCCCGCCGGTTTTTGCAGACGCGGCGCGTTCATGCCATCTTGCAATCCGCTCGCGGCAGCCCCAAGTGCTCTGCATGAAGACCTCGCAAGTACCCATGCAGCGCCAGGCGCTGACCACACTGCACATCCTGGCAGCCCTGCTGGAGCGGCTCGAACGCAGCACGGTGCCGGTCGACCCGGCCCAATATGCAGCGGTTGTGGACCGGCTTTCGAAGGCGTTGCGCGAGGCCAAGCCGGACGAGGCCTTGGGGACTTTACTTGCCGAGTATCCGGCCGCCGCCGAGTTGTACGAAAATACACACTACGACGTCGCTGGTTTGTGCCGGTCGCCCCTGGATTTGTCCGTGGCGGCCGAGCAAAAAGCCAGGGCCGTCATCCAGTTCGCAATGCAATCACCTAGGGAGAGTTCCGCCAATGGCCAAAGCTGAAGCAAAAACCGCAATATTGGCCGATGGGCTGAGGTACAAGTCCAAGGTCTCCGGTTCACCCTTCACCGCCGGCACGTCGATGGGCGGCTCCACGATGTCGTGCTTCCTGTGTGGCAAGCACCGGTTGCGCTCGCAACTGGGAACCCGCAAGGTCGTCGGCAAGTCGCAAGCGGTGTGCGCACCATCGTGCAAAGAGTTGGACGCAGCTCTGGCGCGCTGACCCAGCCAGGGCCGCCGGCACCGCCGCGCAACCCGTTATTACATTCAGGCCGCTCGTTGAGCGGCCTTTTTGTTGCCCCCCGATCTGCGCCAGCGCCTGCCGCACGCAACAGCAGCTGAATGCGGGCGCTGGGACGAGCGACTACGATGCGCCCTCCTCCACCTCCATGCCCGCACCGCCATGCAATACCGCAACCTCGGCAAGAGCCATCTCAAGGTTTCCAGCCTATGCCTGGGAACCATGATGTTCGGCGACCAGACGGCCTTGCCGGAGGCGACCGACATCGTGGCCCACGCGCAGGCCCATGGTGTCAATTTCATGGACACCGCCGATGTCTACACGCAGGGCGCCTCCGAAGAAATGCTGGGCAAGATCCTGCAGTCCTCGCGCCACCGGTGGGTGCTGGCCACCAAGCTGGGCAACAAGATGTCGGACCAGGTCAACCAGGGCCATTACTCGCGCAGCTGGATGCTGGCCGAGGTCGAGCACAGCCTGCGCCGGCTGGGCACGGACTACATCGACCTGTACTACCTGCACCGCGACTACGAGGGCATTGACCTGGAAGAGCCGCTGCGTGCGCTGGACGCCATGCTGCGCGCCGGCAAGATCCGCTACTGGGGTCTGTCGAACTTTCGCGGCTGGCGCATTGCCGAGGCTGTGCACATGGCCGCGCGGCTGAACATGCCGGCGCCGACGGTTTGCCAGCCCTACTACAACCTGCTGAACCGCATGCCGGAGGTCGAGATCCTGCCGGCCTGCCGCCACCATGGGCTGGGCGTCGTGCCCTACAGCCCGATTGCCCGGGGCATTTTGTCGGGCAAGTACCGGCCGGGCGTGGCGCCGGCGCCAGACAGCCGGGTTGGGCGCGGCGACAAACGCGTGCTCGAAACGGAGTTTCGGGACGAATCGCTGCGCGTGGCGCAGACGCTGCAGGCCCATGCGCAGGCGCGCGGCCTGACGCTGGCGCAGTTCGCCACGGCCTGGGTGCTGGGCAGCAGCGCGGTGTCTTCCGTCATCGCGGGCCCGCGCACGCTGGCACAGTGGCAGGACTATCTGCCGGCGGTGGATGCCACGATGTCTGCCGAAGATGAGGCCTTGGTCGACAGCCTGGTGCCCATCGGCCATCCGTCGACGCCCGGCTTCACAGACCCTGCATATCCGGTCCGCAACCTGCGCCGGCCAGGTTGAGCATCGTGCGTCAGACGGGATGCGCAAGCCTGTCCGCCAGACAGTGGAGAAAACACCGGTAATCGTTCACGTCTTACAGGTCCACGCGCACTTGCTGTCTTCCGCGTGTCACCGCAGCGTCCTACAGTCGGGTTCTGACGGCGGTGCGGCGAGGATCCGTGCCAAGCAGATCGGCAAACTGAGTGTCGGCGCCGTCGCTAACACCCCCCGCTGTGGCCGTTGCCTTGAGCCACAGCGGGGTACAAGTAAGGCCGCTGTCCTACAGACGGACCACAGCGTCGCCAGTACAACTCCCCCGATAGCAACAACACGCTTTGTCGGGAAGAGCCAGATGATCAAAATCGGGATAGTGGATGACCACGCCATCGTTCGCTCGGGGCTGCGGCAGTTCTTTTCAGACCACGTAGATTTGCGCGTGGTCGGCGAAGCTGCAAGCGGTCGCGAGGCGATCGATCTGGTACGCAACACCGAAATGGACGTGTTGCTGATGGATCTGTCCATGCCAGGGCAGACCGGCATCGATGTGCTGGCGATGATCCGTGCGAAGGCGCCGGACTTGGGCATCTTGATCCTGAGCGGATATCCCGAAGAACATTACGCGATGAACCTGATCCGCCAGGGCGCCAGTGGCTACCTGAACAAGGAATGCGACCCGATGGAGATCGTCAATGCGATCCGCACGGTCGCGATGGGTCGGCGTTACATCACCCCAGCTGTGGCCGAGTTGTTGGCGCAGCAGATCAACCGCAAGGGCGACGAAGCGCCGCACGAGCAACTGTCAGAGCGCGAGTTCCAGGTGTTCTTGAAGTTGGCCAAGGGCGAGACGGCTGGCGACATTGCCAAGACGCTGTCGCTGAGTGTGAAGACCGTCAGCACCTACCGGACGCGGTTGATGGAGAAGCTCAATCTGAATTCGAACAGCGACCTGACGTATTACGCACTGAAGAACAAGCTGATCGACTGAAGCGTCGGGCCGCAGGTCTGACGCCACCGCACTGCAACAGGGCCTCGCGCCCTGTTGTGCTTTCAGCCAAAGGGTACGCGCGAGGCCTCGACCACTCTGCGTACGGTGACCGGCAACCGCAAGCTGACACATCCGGGCTCGATGGCCAGATCGATGCCTTCGTCCAGGGCAAGGGCCTGCACATCGCTCCAGCTGAGCAGACGGTAGGCCTTGGCCCGCGCCGCCGGCTGCTGATCGCTGCCCTCGACGAACGACAATGACAACCGCACCCCGGCATCCGTGTCTGGCGACGCCTGCAGCCGCACGTCGCCTGCCGCGGCAGCGCCATCGGTCAGCGCCATGAGGCAGGCCGGCAGCACGCTGCGCAGGGACTTGCGCACCACGAATGCATCGCGCGCATCCAGCGTGGTGGTCACCGTGAAGCCACGAAACGACAGCTCCGTGGCCAGCAGATGAATGCACTCGTCCACCCCCTCGCCCAAACTCACCACATCCGTTTCATTCGGCGGCGCCAGCCAGCCAATCAGTCCGACGCACTCGGCGCTGGCAGAACGCGCCAGCGCACTCATCTCGCTGCTGTTCTTGCGCAGGGCATCCATGTTCGGTTGGGTCGCCTGCACCCGACGCTCGAGCATCGACGACAACATGCCAACCGGTTGCAACGCGCCTGCGATCTGATGCCGGATAGCCGAGCCCATGCGTCGCAAGACGGCGTAGCGAGCCGCTTCGGCCAGCGCGGGGTCGGCCTGCGCGCGCGGCGAATCAAGAGCTTCTTCGGACAGTGCCGCAACGGCCTGCCATGGCGCAGTCGGCATGAACCAAACTCCAGAGTAGGGCAAGCGACGACGGTAGCGCCATTCGTCGCATGTTTGGTCAGGCTTTTGGAGCAACTGCTGTAGTCCGTTGCCGACAGCTGAGGGATCAGTGGAGGAGTGAGCCCGGCGAGCGCCCGCGGACCGCCAGCGCAAGCATCACCAGACTGATCGCGACGAAGCACAGGAAAGACCAGTTGGCGATGGAGCCCCCTAGAAACGTCCAGTCGATGGTCGCGCAATCGCCGCCACCACTGAAGATCATCGGGATCGCGCGCTTGAGCGGGAAGGTTTCGATCATTCCGTAGAAGTCCCGTCCGCAGGACGCGACTTCAGGTGGGTTCCACTGCAGCCAACTCTGGCGCGCCGCCACAAACGCGCCGAAGCCCGCGGTCAGCAGCACCAGGGCCGCGCCACCGACCTGCACCGCCCGCGACTTGAAAAGCGCCGTCGCGCCGGCCAACAGTGCCACGAGCACCAATGCGTAGCGCTGCACGATGCACATGGGGCATGGCTCAAGACCCACGCCGTGCTGCAGATACAGGCCATAGCCGAGCAGCGCGACACACACCAAACTCACCAGAGCCAGCACCCTGCGCGGTGACTGGTCCAACATTCTCATCAACATTCCCATCCCTTCGTGCTTTCCATTCTTGTCAGGCGAGGCCCCGCGGGGCAATGCCGGCAATTGTCTGCGATGGAGATCGAAGGGGCGGTGAAGTTCCCGGTCAGTGCTCAGTCGCGACGCCCGCGGCGGTGGTCATCGCGATCGTCGTCGCGGTCGTGGCCACGGTGGTAACCGCGGCCATGGCCACGGTCGTGCCGTCGGTCGTCTCCGCGGTGGTAGCCGCGACCATGCCCGTCAGGCCGCACCACCACCACGGGCGGTGGCCCCACCACGGCCGGCCCGACGATGACCGGGCGATGGCGCATGTGGCCGGGGCCCACAGGGGCAACGACACAGCCACTCAGGGTGGCAACTGCCACAACAGCAACGAGAGCGAATTTCTTCATGAGGTCCTCCGAGACGATGATCGAGTCCTGCATTCAACGGCCGACGCCTACTTGGGCCGACTGCGGGCAGATGAAGTTTGGTAAAGGCCGGTAGCCGAACGTTCCACGTCGGGGCGCCGGAAACGATGGCCATGATTGCAAACGATATGATGACCATCATTCCACGACTTGCCGAGAGACCGCAGATGCCATTGCCGACAGCCGCGCTGCCTCTCGGGGCCGCCGCCACCGCCGCCCGGGCGCGCTCGGCCCGCCTGTTGCACGGCCCGGTGCTGCCGACCCTCTTGCTGCTGGCGCTGCCCAATCTGGTCATCACGTTGGCGCAGGCAGCGGCCAACTTTCTGGAGAGCTACTTCGTCGGCCTGCTCGGTGTCGATGCGTTGGCCGGCGCGGCGCTGGTGTTCCCGCTCGTCATGCTGATGCAGACCATGTCCAACGGCGGCATCGGCGGCGGCATTTCGTCGGCCATTGCCCGCGCCATCGGGGCCGGCGACCAGGCGTGTGCCGAGGCCCTG
The DNA here is from genome assembly GCF_056521305.1 of Rhodoferax sp. RT4P68. NCBI lineage: Bacteria > Pseudomonadati > Pseudomonadota > Betaproteobacteria > Burkholderiales > Comamonadaceae > Rhodoferax > Rhodoferax sp. RT4P68. Next base: position 233,245 of record NZ_JBWMBB010000007.1, on the reverse strand, counting down.
GTCTTGCACGCACTGCTGATCGCGCTGGGCTTCGGCATGTTGTGCACTGCGGCCGGCCTGCTAGGCGGGCCGCCGCTGTACCGGGCCATGGGGGCCAGCGAGGCGGTGCAACAGGCCGCGACGGCCTATGCCGGTGTGATCTTCTGCGGCGCCGTGTTCCTCTGGGTGGCCAACGGCATGGCCAGCGTGCTGCGCGGCAGCGGCAACATGGCGTTGCCGGCGCTGGTGCTGTCCGGCGGCGTGGGCGTGCTGCTGCTGGCCTCACCGCTGCTGATCTTCGGCTGGGGGCCGGTGCCCGCACTGGGCATTGCCGGGGCCGGCCTGGCGCTGGTGCTGTACTACGTGGTGGCCTCGGCGGTCATGCTGGCGGCGGTGCTGCGCGGCAGTGGCGGCCTGCGCCTGCACTTCGGCCATCGGCTGCATCCGGCGCTGTTCGGCGACATCCTGGGCGTGGGCGGACCGGCCCTGGTCAACAACATCACGCTGAACCTGTCGGTGCTGACGGCCACGGCGCTCGTCAGCCCTTTGGGCAGCGCGGCGCTGGCGGGGTTTGGGCTGGGCATCCGGCTCGAGTACCTGTAAATTCCCATCGTCTTCGGATTCGGCGCCGCCATGGTCGCGATGGTGGGCATGAACACCGGCGCCGGCCAGCGCGAACGCGCGCGCCGCGTGGCGTGGACAGGCGCACTGTTGGCCGCCGGCATGACCAGCCTGGTCGGCCTGGCAGCGGCGCTGTTCCCGGCGGCTTGGCTGGGGCTGTTCACGCAGGATGCAGAGGCCATCCGCGTGGGCAGCACCTATCTGCGTGTGGTGGGCCCGGCGTATGGGCTGTTCGGCCTGGGCCTGGCGCTGTACTTCGCATCGCAGGGCGCGCGCCGCATGGGCTGGAGCCTGGCGGCAGGCCTGGGCAGGTTGGCCGTGGTGTACGTGGCCGGCACGCTGGTGATGCGCATGGGTGCCGGCCTGCCTGCGTTGCTGGGTGTGATGGTGGCGGCGCTGGCCGTCTACGCCGTGCTGAACGCCTGGCCGTGGCTGGCGCGCGCGCAGGACACCCCGCGCGCTTGATCAAGCCTGGTGCAGCCGCACCCAGGCCGCGTACTGGTCCATCCAGCCTTGCAGGAATTTGCGGCTGGCTTCGCCAATGCTGCCGTCCGCATCGAACAAGCCATCCTTGGCCTGCACGAAGGCCTCGGGCTGGCCCAGGGTGGGCACATCCAGGTAGGCCAGCACATTGCGCAGGTGCTGCTGCGCCAACGCTGTGCCGACGGCGCCCACCGATACGCCGACCACGCCTGCCGGCTTGCCCGCAAACGCGCTCTTGCCGTAGGGGCGCGAGGCGTGGTCGATCGCGTTCTTCAGCACGCCGGGGTAGGAGCGGTTGTACTCGGGCGTCACGAACAGCAGCCCCTGCGCGCCCTGGATCTCGGACTTCAGCCGCAGCACGCTCGCCGCCTGCTGGCCGTCGTCGTCCTGGTTGTAGAGCGGTAGATCGTCGATGCGCAGGTGCTCGAAGCTGAATTCGGCCGGCGCCAATTTCGCCAGGCCGACGGCCAGCTTCTTGTTGAACGAGTCCTTGCGCAGGCTGCCGACGATCACGCCGATCTTGATCTGGGTCATGGTGTTGTCCTTCGGTGTTGGGGAGCGTGCACGATACCGCGCCTGCGAGGCCGTTGCAGGCCAGGGCCACAATGCAGCGCCTTGGACAAGCCACCCATGCACACCACCCCCAGAAGCGGAATCCTGCTGCACATCGCCGGTCTGTGGACGCTGTCCGCGCTGGACGCCACGGGCAAGTACCTGGCCATGGCCGGCGTGCCCATCCTGATGGTGGCCTGGGTGCGCTATAGCGTGCACACGGCGCTGTCCAGCGCGGTGCTGCTGCCGGGCCGCGGCCGGGGCTTGCTGCGCACGCATTCGCTGCGCGGCCAACTGCTGCGGGGGGCGCTGATGATCCTGTCGACCGTGCTGTTCTTCTCGGTGCTCAAGCGCGTGCCGCTGGCCGAGGGCACGGCCATGAACTTCCTGGCGCCGATCTTCCTGATGGCGCTGGCCCCCTGGCTGCTTCGGGAGCGCCACCGGCTGCACCGCTGGTGTGGCGTGGCACTGGGCTTTGCCGGCATGCTGCTGGTGGTGCGGCCCGGCGCCGGGCTCGACCCGGTCGGCGCCGCGCTGGGGCTGGCCACTGCGCTGACCTTCGCCGGCTTTCAGATCGCCACCCGCCGCCTGGCACGCGACGACCCGCTGACCACCAACTACTACGGCGGTCTGATCGGCACCGTGGCGCTGACGCTGGCCCTGCCGTGGTTCTGGCAGACGCCCGATCTGTCACCGCTGCAGTGGGCGCTGCTGCTGTCCACCGGCGTCACCGGTGCCATCGGCCATGGCCTGCAGTCGGCCGCGTATGCGCGCAGCCCCGCCACACTGCTGGCGCCCTACAGCTACCTGCAGATCCTCAGCGCGACGGCATTGGGCTGGCTGGTCTTCGGCCAGCTGCCGGGCGCCACCACGGCGCTGGGCATCGCCTGCATCTGCGCCGCCGGCATTGCCGTCGCACTGATCGAGCGCTGGCAGGGCCGCGTGGCGCGCGCTGCGGCGCAGCCACACTGACAGCAGCGCCCGCCAACACGCCCACGCGTGCAACCACCCGCCATGCGCTTGCCCGGACGGTCTGCTACAGAACGCGTGGGCCACCACGTAGCCGAAGTCTCAAGGCACATCGGGTACAGCGGCTGGCCTGCTGGCTGCTCGATCAACGGCTGTGGCATCCTGCAACCCCACGCATCAGCCCAACGACATGCCCCGCCCCACCCCCCACTACTGGCTGATGAAATCCGAGCCCGACGAGTGCTCGATCGACGATGCGCTGGCCGCACCCGGGCAGACCGTGCCGTGGGTCGGCGTGCGCAACTACCAGGCCCGCAATTTCATGCGCGATGCCATGGCCGTGGGCGATGGGGTCCTGTTCTACCACTCCAGTTGCCCGCAGCCGGGCATCTCCGGCATCGCGCGCGTGGCATCCGAGGTCAAGCCCGACCCGACGCAGTTCGATGCGTCATCGCCCTACCACGATGCCGCCGCCAAGGCCGATGCACCGCGATGGCTGCTGCGCGACGTACAGGCGCTGCGCAAGACGCGGCTGTTGGGACTGGCCGAACTGCGTGCGACCCCGGCACTGGCCGACATGGTGGTGTTGCGGCGCGGCAGCCGGCTGTCAATCACGCCGGTCAGCGCGGAACACTGGGAGCTGATCACCCACGAAATGCTGGGCGCCGACAACGGATAATCCCGCCCTCATTTGCGGGCCGCCGTCGGCCCGACTGCACGCAAGCAAGAACGCAAGGAACAACGACATGGCACGCATGGTGAACTGCATCAAACTCGGCCACGAAGCCGAAGGCCTGGACCTGCCGCCCTACCCCGGCCCGCTCGGCAAGCGCATCTGGGACAGCGTCAGCAAGGAAGCCTGGGCCGCCTGGCTGCGCCAGCAGACGATGCTGATCAACGAGAACAAGCTCAACATGGCCGACCAGCGTGCCCGCCAGTACCTGGCGCGGCAGATGGAGGCCCACTTCTTCGGCGGCGGCGCCGACACCGTGCAGGGCTACGTGCCCCCGACCTGATGCATGTCAGAAGTCGTGCAGTGGTTGGCCGACGGCACGCCCACCAGCCCACGCTTCGCTGACCGCTACCACTCCGAGGCCGGCCAGGGCGTGGCACAGGCCGAGGGCGTGTTCCTCCAAGGCTGCGGTCTGCCGGCCGCCTGGGGCCACCAGCCGTGCTGGACGGTGCTGGAGACCGGCTTCGGCCTGAGCCTCAATTTTCTGGTGACCTGGGCCGCCTGGCGTGCGGACCCGGCACGCTGCGCGCAACTGCATTTCGTCTCGGTCGAGGCCTGGCCGGTCACGGCCGACGACCTGCTGCGCAGCGCCGCCGCCCACCCCGCCCTGCTGCCCTTGGCGCAGGAACTGGTGGCGCAGTACTGGGGCCTGCGCCCCGGCGTGCACCGGTTGCGACTGGACAAAGGGCGCGTGCACCTGACCCTGGCCATCGGCGACGCCCGCACCATGCTGCGTGAGCTGGCGTGCTCGGCCGACGCCGTGTACCTGGACGGCTTCAGCCCGGCGCGCAACCCCGACATGTGGGACCTGACCACGCTCAAGGCCTTGCTGCGCTGCTGCCGCCGCGGCACACGGCTGGCAACGTGGACCATCGCCCGCGCCGTGCGCGACGCGCTGACCCAATGCGGCTTCCAGCTGCAGCGGGTGCCCGGGGTGCCGCCCAAGCGCGATCGGCTTGAGGCCGTCTACGACCCGCCGTGGACGCCGAAGCGGCGCGACGCGGCGCTGCAGGATGCAGGCCCGGCGCCCACGCCCAGCCACTGCGTCGTCGTCGGCGGCGGCCTGGCGGGCGCCAGCGTGGCCTGGCAGATGGCCCGGCGCGGCTGGCAGGTGCAGGTGCTGGATGCTGCTGCGCAGCCGGCGGCGGGCGCGTCTGGCCTGCCGGCGGGCCTGTTCGCGCCGCACGATTCGGTCGACGACACCGTGCTCTCGCAAATCCTGCGCAGCGGCGTGCGCTGCACATTGGCAGTGCTGCACGAACTGCTGGTGCCGGGCCAGGACTACGAAGCCTGCGGCGTGCTGGAGCGCCAGCTCGACCCACAGCGCGCGTACGCCGTTTCCGCCGGCGACATCTGGAGCAGCCCCGCCGACGCGGCGCGCCTGCAGGCGGCTGGCCTGCCCGCTGGCAGCCCGGCCCGCTGGCACGCCACCGGTGGCTGGGTAAGACCGGCACGGCTGGTCGCTGCGCTGCTGCACCACCCCCACATCACATGGTGCGGCCAGGCCGAAGTCGCCGAGCTGGTCGGCGTTGGCGAAGGCTGGGAACTGCGCGACGCGCAGGGCAAAGCGGTGGCCCACGCGCCCGTGGTGGTGGTGGCCGCCGGCATTCACAGCCAGCGCCTGCTGGGCGTAGACATGCGCCTGCAGGCGATCCGCGGCCAGTTGAGCTACGGCGCCCAGACCGATGCCACGCCCCGGCCACCCTGGCCCGTCAATGGCCACGGCCACTTCATCCCCAGGGCGCAGAGCGACGACGGCCCGATCTGGCTGGCCGGTGCCAGCTTCCACCGCGACGACACGGACGCCACGCTGCGGGCCGAAGAGCAGCGCTACAACCTCGCACGCCTGGCTGAGCTGCTGCCAGGTGCGGCGCACCGGCTGACTGATGCAGCCGTGCACGACTGGGCCGGCGTGCGCTGCGCCGCACGCGACCGGCTACCACTGGCCGGCCCCATCGACCCGGTGGCGCGCCCTGGGCTGTGGTTGCACACGGCGATGGGCGCGCGCGGCCTGAGTCTGGCGCTGCTGTCGGCCGAGCTGCTGGTGGCGCGCATGCACCACGAGCCGCTGGCCCTGCCCTGGCGACTGGTGGCCGCGCTCGACCCGCGCCGTACATGAAAAAAGGCCCCGAAGGGCCTTTTCGAAATGTGGCGCAAGGCCAGTGCCTCAGCGCACCACAGCCAGTTGCTCGCGCACACCGCCCTTGTACGTGTACAGGGTCAGCGCACCGTTCTTGATGTCGCCCTTTTCGTCGAAGGCGATGTTGCCGGTGATGCCCTTGTATTCGATCTTGGCCAGCTCAGGCAGGTACTTGGCGGGGTCTTCAGAGCCAGCCTTCTGCATGGCCGTGGCGACCAGCTTCACGGCGTCGTACACGTAGGGCGCGTACAGCTTCACGTCGACGTTGTTCTTGGTCTGAAAATCAGCCTTGAACTTGTCCAGACCGGGCTTCAGATCGCCGTCGACACCGCCAGCTTCAGCGCAGACGACCTGGTCGTCGCCCAACGCATCGCCGGCCAACTTGGCCAGCTCGTTGGTGCAGATGCCGTCGCCACCCATGAACTTGACGGTGATGCCCAGTTGCTTGGCCTGGCGCAGCATCGGGCCGGCCACAGCGTCCATGCCGCCGTAGAACAGCACGTCGGGCTTGGCGGCCTTGAGCTTGGTCAGGATGGCGTTGAAGTCGGTGGACTTGTCGGTCGTGAACTCGTGGCCGCCGATGGCGCCGCCTGCGGCCTTGACGGCCTTCTCGAATTCTTCGGCCACGCCCTGGCCATAGGCCGTGCGGTCGTCGATCACCACCACGGACTTGCCCTTGAGGTCGTTGATGGCGTACTTGCCCAGCGTGCTGCCCAGGTGCACGTCATCGGCCACCACGCGGAACGCGGTCTTGAAGCCCTGGCGGGTGTACTTGGGGTTGGTGGCGGAGGGCGAGATCTGCGGAATGCCGGCGTCGCTGTAGATCTTGGACGCGGGAATGGTGGTGCCCGAATTCAGGTGGCCGATGACGGCGTGGACTTTGCTGTCGACCAGCTTCTGGGCAACCGAGGTGCCCTGCTTCGGATCGGCGGCATCGTCTTCAGCCAGCAGTTCGAACTTGGCGGTCTTCTCGCCGATCTTGAAGCCGGCGGCATTGAGCTCATCGATGGCCATGCGGGCGCCGAGTTCGTTGTCCTTGCCCAGGTGGGCGATGGCGCCGCTGGTCGGGCCGACGTGACCGATGCGCACGGTGACCGTCTCGCCTGCAGGCGCCGCTGCCGGCGCGGCGGCAGCAGGCGCTGCTGCCGGCGCGGCTGCGGGGGCTGGCTCTTCCTTCTTGCCGCAAGCGGCGACCATCATGGCGGCCAGGGCGATCGCTGTCCATTTCAACTGCATAAATTCTCCAAACAGGAAAAAAAGGGTACCGGTTTATACCTTGTCACATGAGCAATTAGCGGGCCAAGTTGGGCGCCAGCGCGAAAAACTAGGGCGATCGACAGCATCGAAAACCCGCAGAGATTCAACCCGACTGGCGCGCCGCGAGCTCGGCCGCCACGGCTTGCGACACCGCCTGGCGCACCACGAACTCGATCTCCTCGCGCAGGCGCGGCACCAGGCTCTGCGTGTGCTGCAACACCATGGTGGCCACGGCATCGTGCAGCTGCTGCTCCAGCGACACGTCGACGCGCTGCATCACACGGTGGATCAACTGGTCTTCCAGACCTTCCAGCCTTTCATGCGGCACGGCCGCTGAGGCCGCTGGGGCCGCTGGGGCCGAAGGAGCAGCAGCTGCCCAGCCCGGCAGGCCACCCGTCTGCACCGCCGCCGGCGCCTCGTCCGCCGGCACGACCTCGGTCAGCACCGGCACGAAGCGCGGTGGAATGCGTGGCGAAAGCGGATCCATCGCGGCTACTCCTTGAGCTGCAGGTCGTGCCGAACGATGGCGTAGCCGCGCGAGGCGTAGTGGCGCCAGCGCAGGCGGGCCTGTGCGCGGTCGTCCGGATCATTGCTGACGACTTCGATCAGCCGCTCGAACCGCTCGAAGCCCTCGGGCACCCCGTCGCCCAGGTTCACCAGCACCTGATGGTGCGGCGCCTGCTGCGGGTCTGCCGCCAGCACCACAGGCGTGGCCTGCAAGACGGCGGCGGGGCTGGCGACCATGCAGTGGGGCACGAAGTCCAGCGCCGAGAAAGTCCACAGCTGCTGGTCCAGCGCGCGCAGCGTGTCTGGCGCTGCCGTCACCACCAGGCGGCGCCCGCCCTTCACGGCCTTGCGCGACAGCCGGCAGGCGTAGGCCGACTTGTCGGGCGCGTTGAAGTGAAAGGCGATCTCGGTCACGGCGTGCGCGTCGGTCGGCCGCTCACACCGCGCCTGCCTGGCGGCGCCTGCGGGTCGGCGCAGGCACCGGTACGGCAATCTTGGCCGACACTTTCGGTGCCACCTTGGCGGGGGCACGCCTGGCGCGCGGCGCCGGTGCAGCCTGGGCCGGCGCAGCGCCGGTGCCCTGCTGACCCAGCAGGTAGGCCAGCAGCAGGCCGACCGGGCGGCCCGTAGAGCCCTTCGCACCACCGCCCTTCCAGGCTGTGCCGGCGATGTCCAGATGCGCCCAGGGGTACTTGCCGGCGAAGCGCTGCAGAAACTTGGCGGCGGTGACGGCACCGCCGGCGCGGCCGGCCACGTTGGCCACGTCCGCGAAGTTGGTCTTCAGGCCCTCGGCGTATTCGTCGTCCAGCGGCAAGCGCCAGCACGGGTCCAGCGCAGCCTCGCCCGCCGCCAGCAGCGCAGTGGCCAGTGCGTCGTTGGTCGAAAACAGCCCGCTGCGCACGCCGCCCAGTGCCACCACGCAGGCGCCCGTCAGCGTGGCGATGTCGATCACGGCACTGGCCTTGAAACGCTCGGCATAGGTCAGCGCGTCGCACAGGATCAGCCGGCCCTCAGCGTCGGTGTTCAGGATCTCGATGGTCTGCCCGCTCATGCTCGTGACCACGTCACCGGGCTTGATGGCGCGGCTGCCCGGCATGTTCTCGCAGCTCGGGATCAGGCCCACGACGTTGATCTTGGGCTGGATCTCGGCCAGCGCACGAAACACGCCCAGCACGCTGGCGGCGCCGCACATGTCGAATTTCATTTCGTCCATCTCGCCGGCTGGCTTGATGGAGATGCCGCCAGTGTCGAACGTGATGCCCTTGCCCACCAGCACCGTCGGCGCCACGCTGCGGGCCGCACCTTCATAGCGAAGCACGATGAAGCGCAGCGGCTCTTGCGAGCCCTGGGCCACAGCAGCAAACGAGCCCATGCCCAGCTTGTCGACCTCCTTGGGGCCCAGCACTTCGCAGCGGATGCCCGTGTGCCGCGCCAAGGATCTGGCTGCACCGGCCAGCATGGTCGGCGTGGCATGGTTGCCGGGGCGGTTGCCCCATTCCTTGGCCATCTCGACGCCTGCCACCAGACCCACGGTCTGGTCGAACGCGGTGCGTGCGGCGCGCACATCGGCCACGGCCACAGTGACCTGGTCCAGCTTGCGGCCCTCGGGCTTGGACTTGGTGGCCGTATAGACGTAGGTCCCGTCGGCCACCGTCGCGATGGCGGCGCGCATGGCGGCCTCGGTCCACGGGCCAGCGCTGCACAGCAGCAGCCGCTTGGCGGTGCGCAGCGCGCCGATGCCGGCGCTGACGGCCTGGCGCACGTGGCGTGCCGAGCCATCGCCCACGCTGGCCAGCACCACGCGTGTGGCGCCCAGACCGGCGGGCCTGTAGCTGGTCAGGGTCTTGCCTGGCTTGGCGTCGAGGTCGCCGGCCTTGCGCGCCTGGGCGATCCAGGCCGACAGCACATCGCTGCCGGGCTTGAAGTCCTCGGGCACCAGCACCAGCAATGCGTCGACCTTGTAGGCGGCACATCCCGCAGCGTCCAGGGACTTGAGTTCAAAGTTCATAATTCGGCCTTTTTTGCGGCGGCGATGTTATTCCATTCCTCTATACGCAAGGAGTTGGCCAGGGGCTTCGGCGCCACCTTCGTCGCCTTGATCACCATCGTGCTGACGATGCTGCTGATCCAGACGCTGCGCCTGGCCTCGCGCGGCCGTGTCAATCCTTCGGACGTCATGCAGGTGCTGGGTTACACCATTTTGGGGCACCTGCCGACCATCCTGACGCTGAGTCTGTTCGTGGCTGCCGTCGCCACCCTGTCACGCATGTACCGCGAAAGCGAGATGGTGATCTGGTTCTCGGCCGGTCATGGCTTGATGCGGCTGATCTCGCCGCTGCTGCGCTTTTCCTGGCCAGTGCTGCTGGTGGTGGCCAGCATGGCGCTGCTGGTGTGGCCTTGGGCGAACCAGCAGATCCAGGAGCTGCGCACGCGCTTCGAGCAGCGCAGCGACATCGAACGCGTGACGCCCGGGCAGTTCCAGGAATCGGCCAACGGCAGCCGCGTGTTCTTCGTCGACAAGGATTCGCCGGACGACCAGATCGGCAGCAACGTGTTCGTCTCGGCCACGGACAAGGACCGCGAGTCCGTGACATCGGCCCGCACGGCGCGTGTCGAGATCCGCGGCGACGACCGCTTCCTGCTGCTCGGCAAGGGCCAGCGGCTGGAGCAATCGACCAATCGGCCGGGGCTGCGCATCAGCGAGTTCGAGGAATACGGCACCCGCATCGGCGACAGCCCGGCCGGTGCCGTCGACCGTGTGAACCCGCGCACCTTGTCCACCATGGCGTTGCTGGCCGCCCCCACGCCAGAGAACCAGGGCGAGCTGTCCTGGCGCATCGGCTTTGCCATCGCTGCGGTGAACTTCCTGCTGGTCGCGCTGGTACTGGCCGCCGGCAACGCGCGCTCGGCGCGTAGCACCAACCTGGTCATGGCCTTGTTCGCCTTCGTCATCTATTACAACTTGATCAACCTGGGCCAAAACTGGATTGCCAACGGCCGCGTCGGCTTGGGCGCCTATCTCGTGATGCTGCACGGCGGCGTGCTGGCGCTCACGCTGCTGGCGCTGCTGGCCAAGCACCACCGCTTCAGCCTGATCGGCTGGTGGCGGCGCAGCCGCCGTGCAAACGCCGCCCAACGGGAGCAAGCCGCATGAAAACCATCCGCCGCCTGATCTACAAGGAGCAGCTGAGTGCCGTGGGCTTCGTCACGTTGGGCTTTTTGGCGCTGTTCTTCTTCTTCGATTTCGTGGACGAGCTGTCGGACGTGGGGCGCTACGGTGCGGCCGGCTACCAGCTGACGCATGCGCTGCTGTACGTGACGCTGCTGATCCCCAACCACCTGTACGAGCTGCTGCCGATCACGCTCTTGATCGGCACCATCTTCGTGATGGCGCGCCTGGCGCAAAGCTCCGAATACACCATTTTGCGCACCAGCGGCCTGGGGCCGTGGCGGGCCCTGGGCACACTGCTGTCGCTGGGCGCGGTGTTCGTGGTGTTGACCTTTGCCGTCGGCGACTACGTGGCGCCGCTGACGGACCGCGCGGCCCAGCTGCTCAAGGCGCGCTACCAGGGCCGCATCACCATCGGCCAGACCGGCGCCTGGCTCAAGGAACGCCAGCAGGACCATTCCTACGCCGCCAACGTCGGCGCTCTTTCGCCCAACGGCGACATGCAGAAGGTCCGCATCTTCGAGTTCGATGCGCACAACGTGTTGCTGTCGACCATCCGCGCCGAAAACGCCCGGTTCGGCGCTGACGGCTGGGAGCTGGAGAACGTGCAGCGCACCCGTTACCTGCAAAGCGACACGCAGGCCAGCATCGACCGCCAGCAGCTGCCCACCCTGCGCTGGCCGACCGGCATCACCTACGAGATGGTGACCACCGCGCTGCTCAAACCCGACCGCATGCGCACCATCGACCTGTTCCAGTACATCCAGCACCTGAACGCCAACCAGCAGTCGGCGCAGCGCTTCGAGATCGAGTTCTGGCGCAAGGTGTTCTACCCGCTGAGTTGCGTGGTCATGGTGGTGCTGGCGCTGCCCTTCGCCTATCTGCATTTCCGGCAGACTGGCATCGCCGGCTATGTGTTCGGCGGTGTCATGGCGGGCATCAGCTTCTTCCTGCTGAACAACGTGTTCGGCTACATCGGCAACCTGCAGAACTGGCAGCCCTGGCTGACGGCGGCGGCGCCGGGCCTCATTTATTCCATGGCATCGCTGGCCGCGTTCGGCTGGCTGGTGCTGAGGAGGTAAGGCAAGCATGCAAGCGATCATCCTGTTCGGCCACGGCTCGCGCGATCCGCTCTGGCGCGCGCCGATCGAAGCCGTGGCCGCGCGCACCGCGCAGCGGTCGCCGCAGTGCCAGGTGCGCTGCGCCTACCTCGAACTGTGCGAACCCGATCTGCCCGCCACGGTGGACGCGCTGGTGGCCGAAGGTGCCACGCGCATCCGCGTCGTCCCCATGTTCCTGGGCGTGGGCCGCCATGCGCGCGAAGACCTACCCCTGCTGCTTGCGGAGCTGCGGGCGCGACACCCCGCCATCACGCTGGAATCTCAAGGGGCCATCGGCGAACATCCGCGCATGCTGGAACTGATGGCGGAGCTGGCCGGCGCGCCCTGAACCGGCGCCGCTTCTATAGATCGCCCAGTTCATAATGAAGTTCATCGTTAGTCGATATTCACTATGAACTTGCACCAGTTTCGTTTTGTCCAGGAAGCCGCGCGGCGCAACTTGAACCTGACGGAGGCCGCCAAGGCGCTGCACACTTCGCAGCCCGGTGTGTCCAAGGCCATCATCGAGTTGGAAGAAGAGCTGGGCATCGAGATCTTCGCCCGCCACGGCAAGCGCTTGAAGCGCATCACCGAGCCCGGCCAGCACGTGCTGCGCAGCATCGAGCTGATCATGCGCGAGGTCGGCAACTTGAAGCGCATCGGTGAGCAGTTCAGCGCCGAAGACAGCGGCACCCTGTCGATCGCCACCACCCATACACAGGCGCGCTACGTGTTGCCGGTACCGGTGGCCAAGCTGCGCGAGGCCTACCCCAAGGTCAACGTCAGCCTGCACCAGGGCGCGCCCGACCAGGTGGCGCGCATGCTGATCGACGAGGTGGCCGAGATCGGCATCGCCACCGAATCGCTGTCCAACTACACCGAGCTGCTGACGCTGCCCTGCTACGAATGGCAGCATGTGGTGGTGCTGCCGCAGGACCACAGGCTGGCGCAGAAAGAGCGGCTGACGCTCGAAGACATTGCGGCCGAGCCCATCATCACCTACCACCCGTCCTTCACCGGCCGCACGCGCATCGACCAGGCCTTCGCGCAGCGCCACCTCACGCCGCGCATCGCGCTGGAGGCGATCGACTCGGACGTCATCAAAACTTATGTGCGGCTGGGCCTGGGCATCGGCATCGTGGCCGAGATGGCGGTGCGCGACGACACCAACACCGACCTGGTGGTGCGGCCGGGCGGGCAATTGTTCGGCGTCAACATCGCGCGCGTGGCCTTCAAGCGCGGCGCCTACCTGCGCAACTTCGTCTACCGCTTCGCCGAGCTGCTGAGCGACCGGCTGGACCGCCACCTGGTGGCCAAGGCCATGGCTGGACACGGCAACGACTATGAGCTGTAAGCGCACCCACGCTGGCCCTTGAACCCGATTCCCGCTGAACACCATGACCATCGAACCGCGCACCCCCACCATCCAGAGCAAGCTGCCCAAGGTCGGCACCACCATCTTCACCGTGATGTCGGCGCTGGCGACCGAGAAAGGCGCCGTCAACCTCGGCCAGGGTTTCCCGGATTTTCCGTGCGACCCGCAACTGGTGGAGGCGGTGCACGTTGCCATGCAGCAGGGACTGAACCAATACCCGCCGATGGCCGGTGTGCTGTCGCTGCGCGAAGCGGTGGCTGGCAAGATCGATGCGCTGCACGGCAAGCGCTACAGCGCGCAGGACGAGATCACCATCACTGCCGGTGCGACGCAGGCGATCCTCACGGCCATCCTGGCGATCGTGCGGCCGGGTGACGAGGTCATCGTGCTGGAGCCCTGTTACGACAGCTACGTGCCCAACATCGAACTGGCCGGCGGCACCGTGGTGCGCGTGCCGCTGACGCCCGGCACGTTCCGCCCCGACTTCGACAAGATCGCCGCCGCGATGACGCCACGCACGCGCGCCATCCTGGTCAACTCGCCGCACAACCCCAGCGCCACCATCTGGTCGCAGGCGGACATGCTCAGGCTGCAGGACCTACTGGCGCCGACCGACATCTTCCTGATCAGCGACGAGGTCTACGAGCACATGGTGTTCGACGGCCGCCAGCACGAAAGCGCGGCGCGCTTTCCCGGCCTGGCCGCGCGCGCCTTCGTCATCTCCAGCTTCGGCAAGACCTACCACGTCACGGGCTGGAAGGTCGGCGTGGTGGCGGCCCCCGCTGCGCTCACGGCCGAGTTCCGCAAGGTGCACCAGTTCAACGTGTTCACCGTCAACACGCCGGTGCAGCACGGCTTGGCCCACTACATGGCCGAGCCGCAACGCTACCTGGAGCTGCCGGCCTTCTACCAGCGCAAGCGCGACCTGTTCCGCGAAGGGTTGGCGAAGACGCGCTTCAAGCTCATGCCCAGCGAAGGCAGCTTCTTCCAGTGCGTGGACATCTCGCAGGTCAGCGACTTGAGCGAAGCCGACTTCTGCCTGTGGCTGACGTCGGAGATCGGGGTGGCGGCGATCCCGCTGTCGGTGTTCTACGACAGCGGCTTCGACCAGCGCGTGGTGCGGTTCTGCTATGCTAAGCAGGATGCGACGCTGACCACCGCGCTGGAGCGGTTGTCCAAGCTGTAGTTCAGCTTTTCATCGCCATTCCCAGGCGCTCGATCGTCGATTTCTCCGCCGCGTAGCTGTCGCGCGCGAACCGCGTGTAGTCCTCGGTGTTCTTGTAGATGATCGTCTGGTCGAACTTGTCGAAGGTGGCCAACACGGCCGGGTCTTCCAAGGTCTTGCGGAAGGTGTCGTGCAGCGTACGCACGATGGCCGGGTCCATGCCCTTGGGCCCGCAGACACCGAAGGGCGAGTCCGACACCGTCTGGTAGCCGAGCTCATCCAGGGTCGGCACGTTCGGCCAGCGCTTGGTGCGCTTGCTGCCGTAGGTGGCCAGCAGACGCAGCTTGCCGGACTCCACATGCGGCCCCCAGCCGGTGGCGTCGCTGGCCGACATCACGTGGCCGCCCAGCACGGCTTGCATGTTGTCGGCGTTGCCCTTGAAGGGCACGTTCAGCAGCTTGATGCCGGCGCGCTGCGCGAACTCTTCCATCGCCAGGTGCGGGCTGGTGCCGGCACCGGTATGGCCGTAGCTCAACTTCTCGGGGTTGGCGCGGGCGTAGTCGACGTAGTCCTTGACGCTCTTGATCGGCGAACTCTCCGGCACCACCAGGCCGAACGTGTAGCCCGTGAGGCAGGCGATCCACGTGAAGTCCTTCTGCACGTCGAACGACACCTTCTGCATGTGCGGGATGCGGAACACACCGTGCGGCAGTTGGGACACGACATAGCCGTCGGGCCTGGCGTTGGCCAGTTCCACGGCGCCGAACGTGCCGCCGGCACCCGGCTTGTTCTCCACCACGAACGTGGCGCCGAGGATGCGGCCGGCGCTCTCTGCAAGGGAGCGGATCACAGCATCGGTCGACCCGCCTGCCGGCCACGGGCAGATGTAGCGGATGGGTCGGCTCGGATAGGCCTGGGCACGCAGCACAGCCGGCATGGCAGCGGCGACCAAAACGCCGGAGGAACGGACCAAGAATGATCGACGGTTACGCATGGGCAGTCTTCCTTCGCCAAGAGTGTGGGAGGCCGCAGCTTAGGGACAAAGACGGGGCGAACCCCGTAGGAAAACCCTCACCATGCGACGGGCACGAGGCCGGCTGACGGCCCGCCCACACACCCCCACCATCGGCCCATCACAACTACATCTCCGAGGCCCATCATGTCGCTATCCCTCATCTTGCTGATCGTGCTCGTCCTGCTGCTGATCGGCGCGTTGCCCTCCTGGAACCACAGCAGGTCCTGGGGCTATGTACCTAGTGGGGGCCTGGGTTTGGTACTGGTCGTCGTGATCATCCTGATGCTGATGGGACGCATCTGACCCGGAGCCCGCCGCACACCGCTTGGCAAATGTTCAGTAGCCAAAGATGGCGGGCGGGCTCCGACCGCTCCTTTGACCTTGTTTGTGCGCGGCAAAAGCAAGTGCCTGGGATTTAGTGCACGCAGTGCGCGTACAATCGCGCTTCTGCCAAGACGTGCTCTCCAACGCGGCAGCAGTCGTTCGACATGCCCAAGCCCCCATTGCGGGCCCATGCCAAGCCTCAATGACCGGCCCCGCCCGGCTCCTCCAGGCTGTCGACCTCCTCTCCAAGGCGAGCTTACCTTGTCGGCCTAATTGCCGACACCCTCCCCCCAATGCGCGCCAACTCGAGCAGAGTGCGCGGCTTCATGATTCATTCCAACAGTACCGTTTCGCTCGGCAAGTTTCTGATTTCTCCCCTCGTCCGCGTGACCGATGACGGCGCCTATGCCGCCTCCGTGTCCATTCGCAGCGGTCGTGGCAGCGGCACCCATGACAGGGTCGTGCGCTTGACTGGCAGATTCCCCTCGCACGAGAGCGCCCGTTGCCATGCGCTTGCGCAGGGCTACGACTTCATCCGGCCGCGCCTTGCTGCGTCGGCCATCCCTCCATCCCCGTTCCAGGCAGCTGAATGAGCAAAGAAGAACTGATCGAGATGCGCGGCAAGGTGGCCGAAGTGCTGCCGGACTCGCGCTTTCGCGTGACGCTGGACAACGGCCATTCGCTGGTCGCCTACACCGGCGGCAAGATGCGCAAGCACCGCATCCGCATTCTGGCGGGCGACAACGTTTCTCTGGAACTGTCGCCCTACGACCTCACCAAGGGACGGATCACCTTCCGGCACCTTGAAACCCGCTCCGCTTCGCCGGCGCGACCCTCCCGCCCTCCCTATCAACGTTAAACCCCCCAAAGGACACACATGAGCACCCGTATCTACGTAGGCAATCTGGCTTACAGCATCACCAACGACTCCCTGCGCGAGCAGTTCTCCGCTTTCGGCGACGTCGCTTCCGCACAAGTCATGATGGACCGCGACAGCGGCCGCTCCAAGGGCTTCGGCTTTGTGGAAATGGGCTCGGCCCAAGAAGCCGAAGCCGCCATCCGCGGTTTGAACGGCATGTCCGTCGACGGCCGCGCGCTGACCGTCAACGAAGCACGCCCCCGTGAAGAAGGCGGCCGTTCCGGCGGCGGTGGCGGCGGTGGTGGCGGTTCGCGCAACTACGGCGGTGGCCGCGGCTACTGATCCATCCCGACACGCCCTCGTCACCGAGGGCCTGCCGCGACCGAGCCCGCCTTGTGCGGGCTTTTTCATGCGCGCTGCGCACCTGTATGACCTTCGCACTGGGTCAAAGCGGCGCCCTACAAAAGACGCGAAGCGCACGACCACAATCACGACATGCCCCATGCCGTCTCACTGCTGCGTGCTGCGCGGCTCACGCGCAGCGCCAAGCCTTTCATGGCGCGCGGCGGTTTCAAGCACGAGCGCTGCGCGGGCTGCCGGCTGCTGCCCAGCCACTGCCTGTGCGCGCTGCGCCCCGCAGTCGCCACGCGTGCCGGCATGTGCCTGCTGATGGCCGACATCGAGCCGCTCAAGCCCAGCAACACGGGCTGGCTGGTGGCCGACGTGGTGGCCCACACGTTTGCCTTCGCCTGGGCGCGCACCGAATTCGACCCTGCCCTGCTGGCCCTGCTGCGCGATCCGCAATGGCAACCGTACGTCGTGTTCCCCGGCGAATACGCAGGGCCCGATCGCATCGTGCACACGGCCTTGCCACCGCCCCAGATTGCAGGGGCAGCCGGTGCGCGTCCGCTGTTCGTCCTGTTGGACGGCACCTGGGCCGAGGCCCGCAAGATGTTCAGCCGCAGCCCTTATCTGGCGAGCCTGCCGGTGCTGAGCCTGGAACCGGAGCGCGCCTCCGCCTACCAACTGCGCCGCTCGCGCCGGAACGACCACTTCTGCACCAGCGAAGTGGCCGCGCTGTGCCTGTCCCTGGCCGGCGAGCCCGAGGCTGCCAACACGCTGGAGGCCTGGCTGGACGTGTTCACACACCACTATCTGCAGGCCAAGAACCAGCGACCCGCCGACTTGGACAGCGCAGCCCATCGGCGGCTGCGTGAGCTTGTCGTGGGCAACCATTTCTGACACGCCGATGGTGGCGTAGTGAGTGCCCCGGTCAGAGTGCTCGGGCATTGGCCGAAGTGACCAGCCGTCTTCAAAGCCTGCGTCAGACGCTCAGTCCATCGTCCACCGCGAATGCAACGCCGTTGATGAAACGCGATGCCGGGCTGCACAGCAGGACAAGAGCGCCTGACAGATCGTCGACCTGCCCCAGGCGCTGCCGCGGCAAGCGCTGAACGAGCCTTTTGCCGCCGTCCCAGTGAGCGTCGTTGATGCCGGTGTGCACGTAGCCTGGAGACAAGGCGTTGGCGTTCAGGCCATGCCGCCCCCATTCGAGCGCCATCGATTTCGTCAGGTGGATCAGCGCGGCCTTGCTGGCTGCGTAAGGCCCGATCTGTGCCCATGGCCGCAGCCCGGCCGACGAGGCCACGTTGACGATCGCACCCCATGGCACTCGAGTCGCAGAACCTGCGCCGAGACCGCTGGGAGCACCGGTGACGAGTACGCGGATACCGGACAAATCGTGGTTCACACAGCGTTCCTTTCGAGCGTGGTGGCAGCACGCCGCGTCAGCGCGTCGATCCAGACTTCGATGGTCCGCAGGCGCGGATCGCTGTGGCTCCCGCTGTCGCCCTCTCGGCATCTGGCCTGCAGCTGCTGAAGCACCACGACGAGACGCACCAAGCCGAAAGCGACGTACCAAGGCAGGTACGGTGTTGTCGCGCCGATTGCCGCGCCGTAGCGCTTAGCCCACTCGACGCGTGTCGGAGCACCCGGAAGGTGACTCGGGCCGAGGCTGTGCGCGACCAGCGCCGGCTCGTCGTTCGCCTGTGTCCAGTAAGCCAGCGCGCTCCCCACATCGAGCCAGGAATCACCGATCGTGGCCATCTCCCAGTCGATGACCGCAAGCACCCGGTCGTCCTGCACCGAATCGAAGATGACGTTGTCGAGCCGGTAGTCGTTGTGGGTGACAGACAGCCTGGTCGTCTGGGGAAAATCGCGCAGCAGCGCGGCGAACACTTCGTCGAGCAGCGGTACCGGTCTGGATTGCGCGGCGCCGAAGCGCTGTATCGCTCCTACAAGCTGCCGGTGCGCGTAAAGGGGCTCGGACGCACGATCAGGCAAGCCTGCGGCACTGCGGTTAAGACCATGCAGTTCGACCAGCGTGTCGACGAAGGCTCCTGCCACACGGGGCAGAGCGGCGCGCTCGACGGTCACGCCCGCGCCGAACGTCCGCCCCTTCACGAAGGGCATCGCGACGAAGGAGCTGCCGAGCACCGATGCGTCCTCACACAGCGCGAGCGGACGCGGCACGCGCGGCCACTGTTCGGCCAGCGCGCGCATCACGCGGTACTCGCGCGCCACGTCGTAAGCCCCCTTCACTTGCACGCCAGGCGGGGCCTGCCGCACCACGAGCGGCATCGTCGTGCCGTCGACGCGCCAGGTGATGTTGGAGTAGCCGGCGGTCAGGCGCGTGACCTGCAGCGTGTCGGTGGCCGCCTTTGGATCAAGGAGTCCTTGGGCGGTCAGGAAGGCCGCGAGCGCGGTGCGCTGGTCTTGCGACATCGGTGTCGACACCGCTGCGCTGCTGGGTGTTGGGTTGTGCTGGTCCATGCCTGGAATCTTCTACGCCTCGACGCGCCAGCGGTCGCGGCGGCAAGGGTGGCGATTCCGTTGGCCGGAAATCGGCCGCAGACAGGCCCTGTTCGCGCAGACGCCCTTATTCCGCTCGGTGGAAATGCGTCACTGTCAACGGCTGGCGAGCCTGTGCATCGGCGGATACCTTCAGTACATCGTCAACACAAACGGTGACCGCCATGACCCACACTTCTCCCGACCACACGCATGGAGCCTCACGATGAGGGCCGCTTGGTACGAACGCAACGGACCGGCCGCCGAAGTGCTGGTCGTCGGCGAGATGCCCGAGCCACATGCTGCCCCGGGCGAGGTGCGCGTGCGCCTTGTCACCTCCGCCGTCAACCCTTCGGATGTCAAGACCCGCTCAGGCACTGCGCGCAAGCTCGAGTACCCGCGCCAGGTGCCGCACAGTGATGGCGCAGGCGTGATCGACGAGGTCGGCGACGGCGTCGATGCAAGTCGCCTCGGCCAGCGTGTCTGGACCTGGAACGCGGCTTTCGAGCGCGCTGGCGGCACGGCCGCGCGATGGTCCGTCGTGCCAGCGGCGCAGGCCGTGGCCCTGCCGCCCGAGGCGGACTACACCGTCGGCGCGTGCCTCGGCATCCCGGCCATTACCGCGCATCGCGCGGTGTTTGCGGACGGGCCGCCGACCGGGCAGACCGTGCTCGTCGCCGGCGGCGCCGGTGCCGTGGGCAACTTCGCAGTGCAACTCGCCAAGTGGGCAGGTGCACGCGTCTTCACGACCGTCGACTCGCCGGAGAAGGCCGAACGAGCGCGCGAGGCCGGCGCCGACGCGGTGTTCAACTACAAGCAAGAGGATGTGGCCGAACGCGTGCTCGCACTGACCGACGGGGCCGGGGTCGATCGCATCGTGGAGGTCGAGTTTGCGCACAACCTCGCACTGAACCTGCGCATCGCCAAGATGGGTGCAGTGATCGCCACCTACGCCACCGTGGTGCGCGAGCCGCAGATCCCATTCTTCGACCTGCTCAAGCGCAATCTCGTGCTGAGGCTCGTCCACATGTACGGACTGCCGCAGGCCGCCAAGGATGCCGCCACGTCCGACATCGGAGCGTGGATGTCCAGCGGCCGGGCGCGCTTCAGCATCGCGGCGCGATTTCCCCTCGAACGCATCGTCGACGCACACCTTGCCGTCGAATCCGGCAACAAGATCGGCCAGGTGCTGATCGACATCGAATGACTTCAGGAGTTCGCACCATGGAAAACGCTAGCGCCGCCCGCCTGCCCCTTGATGGCATCGTCGTGCTCGACCTCGGTCAGATCTACCAGGGCCCTTACTGCTCGCTGCTGCTGGCGATGGCCGGTGCCACCGTGGTGAAGATCGAGCCGCTGCGCGGCGAGCCCGCGCGCTTGCGGGCCGATGTGGACGTTGCCTCGCTGCCGCTGGCGATGCTCAACTCCAACAAGCTCGGCATCACGTTGAACCTCAAGGATCCGCAGGGCCGTGCGCTGTTTCTGCAGCTCGTCGACAAGGCGGATATCGTCCAGGAGAATTTTGCGCCCGGCGTCATGGACCGCCTGGGCCTGGGCGCCAAAGCACTGCGTGCACGCAACCCGCGGCTGATCTACGCGTCTGCATCAGGCTACGGTACCGAGGGCCCTTACCGCGACTTTCTGGCGATGGACCTGACGATCCAGGCGATGAGCGGCATCATGGAAGCGACCGGCTTCCCCGAGGGCCCACCGGTGAAGGCCGGGCCCGCGATCTCTGACTTCCTGGGTGGCATTCACCTGTATGGAGCCATCCTCACCGCCCTGTACGAACGCGAGCGCAGCGGCGTCGGCCGCACGGTCGAAGTGGCCATGCTCGATGCGGTGTACCCGGCACTGTGCTCCAACCTGGGCATGCACCACGCCACCGGCGGCGTGGGCCTGGCGCGCACCGGCAACCGGCACGGCGGCCTGTCGATGGCGCCATACAACGTCTATGCCACACGCGATGGCTACGCCGCGATCATTTGCGTGACCGACGAACACTGGCGCAGCCTGGCGCGTGCCATGGGGCGTGAAGACCTGGCCACGGACCCGCGATTCGCAACCCATGCGGACCGCGTCAAGATCATGGCCGAGGTCGACACTTTGGTCGGCGAGTGGACCGCCACGCTGAGCAAGGACGAAGTCTTCGCTGCCGCGCGCCGTGCACACCTGCCCGCGGCACCCGTGCGCGGGCTCCACGAGGTGGTGAACGATCCGCACCTGCACGAGCGCGGCATGCTGCAGCGCGTGGACCACCCCGATCTCGGCTCGGTGGTGCTGCCCACGACGCCGCTGCGCCTGGACGGCGCGCCACCGCCGAGGCTCCAGCCCAGTCCCCGCCTGGGCCAGCACAACGCCGACATCTACGGCGGATGGCTCGGGCTCGACGCTGCCGAGATCGAGGCGCTGCGCACAGCCAAGGTCATCTGAACCGGTCACACCACCAGGAGATTTGCATGTATTTCGGCATCTACAGCTTGCCGCGCATCGAGCGCATCGTGTTCGGCCGCCCCGCCGCAGAGGTGGTGGCGCAAGAGGCACAGCGCCTGGGCGCTGAGCGCGTGTTCGTGATGGCCCCGGCGATCGTGATCGAGAAGACCGACATCGTCGGCGCCATCGTGCGCGCACTGGGTACCCGGTACGCCGGCACCTGGGACCGGGTCGCGCCGCACACGCCGCGCGAGGACGTGATCAGCGCCGCCGCAGCGGCACGCGCAGCGCGCGCCGACCTGATCGTCACCGTCGGCGGTGGCTCGATCACCGACGCGGCCAAGCTGGTGCAGACCTGCCTGGCCAACGACTTGACCGACGTCGCGCAACTGGACGCATTTCGTCTGAAGCCGGGCGAGAAGATGACCACAGAACGCGCCGACATCCGCCCGCCGAGCGTGCGCATGATTGCGGTGCCCACCACGCTGGCCGGCGCCGAGTTCACGCCCTATGCCGGCATCACCAACACGCAACGCGGCGTGAAAGAGGTCTTCACGCATCCGCTGCAGGTGCCCCGCGTGATCGTGCTCGACCCACGCGTCGTGCTGTCAACGCCCGAGGCGCTGTGGCTCTCGACCGGCATCCGGGCCTTCGATCACGCGGTCGAGGACATCTGTTCGATCGACGCACAGCCGTATTCCGAAGGCACGGCGCTGCAGGCGATCAGGCTGCTCGCTCAGGCCTTGCCACGGACGAAGCGCGATCCTGAGGACCTCCAGGCACGGCTCGACGCCCAGATGGCGATGTGGCTGTCCACCGTGGGCTCTCAGGCCGGCGTCAACAAGGGCGCCAGCCACGCCATCGGCCACGCCCTCGGCGGCACCGGCGGGGTGCCGCACGGCTACACCTCCTGCGTGCTGATGCCACACGTCCTGCGCTTCAACCACAGCGCAGTTGCAGAACGGCACGCGTTGATCAGCCAGGCGATGGGGCAGCCGGATACCGACGCTGCGACGCTCGTCGCCCAACTCATCGAACGCCTGGGCTTGCCGAACACGCTGCGCCAGGTGGGCATCACCACCGATGCGCAGATCGACGCGGTGGCCGAAGCCGCGATGCACGACCCATGGATTCACACCAACCCGAGGCATATCGCAGGCCCGCACGTGGTGCGTGAGATCCTCGAATGCGCCCGCTGAGGTCCTGTGGCCGTCGTCGGGCCACCGAGACCAGGGCCCCGACAGCGCAAGCCGGCAGCCCGGCCGGTGGACATACGGACTGACGCAGATGGACTGACGGACTGACGGACTGTCGATCAGACTGTGGCCTTGCTGGCAGGCCCGCCCCCGGCGGCAACGCCCTGCCACCTCGCACCGCAGCCCTGCGCTGCGGCGCTATCGATAGCGGCCAAGCTCCAGCTTTGCGATCGCGTTGCGGTGCACCTCGTCGGGCCCGTCGGCGAAGCGCAGACTGCGCGCGCCCGCATAGGCGTACGCAAGCGGAAAGTCCTCGCTCATGCCGGCGCCGCCGTGCACCTGCATCGCCCAGTCGATGACCCTGCATGCCATGCTCGGCGCCACGACCTTGACCATCGCGATCTCTGCCTGCGCGCTCTTGTTGCCGGCCACGTCCATCATCCAGGCAGCCTTCAACGTCAGCAGTCTGGCCTGTTCGATCAGGCAGCGCGCCTCGGCGATGCGTTCACGTGTGACGCCTTGCTCGGCCAGCGGACGGCCGAACGCAGTGCGGCTGGTCGCACGCCGGCACATCAACTCGAGCGAGCGCTCCGCCAATCCGATCAGCCGCATGCAGTGGTGGATGCGGCCGGGCCCGAGCCGCCCCTGCGCGATCTCGAATCCACGGCCTTCGCCCAGCAGGATGTTGGCCGCGGGCACGCGCACATCGACGAAGTCGACCTCCATGTGGCCATGCGGCGCGTCGTCATAGCCGAACACGCTCAGTGGGCGCAGCACCGTGATGCCCTTTGTGCCCGCAGGCACCAGCACCATCGACTGTTGCGAGTGGCGCGGAGCATCGATGTCCGTCTTGCCCATCAGGATGTAGACCGCACAGCGCGGGTCGCCTGCTCCCGAGGTCCACCACTTGCGCGCGTTGATCAGGTATTCATCGTCACGGCGCTCGATCCGGGCCTCGATGTTGGTTGCGTCGGATGAAGCGACCGACGGCTCGGTCATGGCGAACGCACTGCGGATCTGGCCGTCGAGCAGCGGCTCCAGCCACTGCCGCTTCTGATCGGCCGACCCATAGCGCTCGATCGTCTCCATGTTCCCGGTATCGGGCGCGGAGCAGTTGAAGACCTCGGACGCCCACGGCACACAGCCCATGACTTCGGCGAGGGGCGCGTAGTCGAGATTGGAAAGTCCACCTTCGCGCGCTGGCGCCGTGGCTTCGCCGTGGCCCTGGGCACTCGGGGGCAAGAACAGGTTCCACAGGCCCTGCGCTCGCGCCTTGGGCTTGAGCTCCTCGATCAGCGAGAGCGGCGTCCATCGTCTGCCGGCACTGGTATTGGCGGCAATCTCCGCGCTATAGCGAGCTTCGTTTGGGTAGACATGCTCCTGCATGAAGCTCGACAGCCGGGCCTGCAGCTCCTGCGTTTTCGGCGAGTAGGCGAAATCCATGGTGGTCTCCTTCTGAATGGCGAGTCGATCGACCGGCATGACGCACCGGCCGTCCAGCGGTCTCTGCGCAGGCGGTCGGCTCATCCTGCAGCTAGCTGAAGTAGGCGGTTAGGGGGCCGCGGTGCGCGGTGGCCACACCACCCCGCCCATCAATCCGCCGAGCATCCCCGTCGCCGGCTTCACATCGGTGACGCGGTAGACGCCCAACTTCGCGTACGGGGACGCTTCGATCAACACTTTGGCCGCGTCGGCGTCCGCAGCGCGCACGAAGTACAACCGCTGCGCCGGTTGGCCGCCGGGCGCGTCGAGCACCTGCACACCCAATGCAATGCGATCGATCTGCTGCTCCAGATAGGTGGTGTACGCCAGTGCCGATTCGCGCCGCGCCATGTCGGTGCCGGGCACCGTCTGGGTCGTGACGAGAAAGAACTCGATGCGCGCCACCTGCCGCACTGCAGCGCCGTCCGTGATCGACTGGTAGCGCGGATAGCCCGGGACGCCGACGTCCAGGCGGACCAGCCGCACGGGGTGGTTCTGCTGCTCGTGCTGGATGCGTCCGTTGCCCACCACGTACAAGGACCGCTCGTCGCCGGGCCGCGTACCGAACACCGCCGCCGTGGCGCCGACGACACCTTGCGGGCCGGTCGCGATCGTCGAGCGCGAACCATCGGCACGCACGCGCACGACGGTGCTGAGCGGGTGCGTCGTGCCGTAGAGATTGCCGTCGACATCGAAGGCGAAGTCGTCGATGACGAGGTCGCGCGCCCAGATCGACGGTTCGCCCGCGCTCCCGTCGCTGCGCAGCGGCACCCGCACGATCAAGCCGCGGTCGGTGCTCGAGACATAGACCGCGTCCTTGAAGCGCTTGATACCGTTGGCGCCGGGGATGAAGGTGTTGGTCGGAAAGTCGTGCGTCGGGTCGCGGTGTCCGAACCACTCGTGCACCAGCCAGCGGCTCACGCTGCGCGTTGCAAGGTCCACCTTCCAGAGCGTCTTCGCGCCCGAGTCGGCCACCAGCAGCGTGTGGGGCGAAATGCGCGCGAGGCCGTTGAGGAACTTCGCCTGCGCAAGCTCGACGAGGACCTCCACCTTGCCTGCCGCGTCGATGCGGTAGACCGTCTCGGGCTTGCCCTTCTCCCGGCCGGTCACGTACAGGCCCCCGTCGTCTGCCAGTTCGACACCGGTCACGCCCTGCGGCAGCGCCGCGAAGGCGCTGCGCGTGCCGTCGGGCGCAAGACGCTCGATGCGCGCGCCCTCCTTGTTGACGATCCACAGCGTACCGTCGTGCGAGGCGGCGATGCTTTCGAGGAACGTCTGCTCAGGCCAGGTGGCCAGCGCCGTCGCCCGCACTGGTTGCGAGGCGCCAGGGTCATGTCGGGGCAGCATGGGCTGCTGCGCCGTGGCGGGCATCACGAGGCACGCGCCGAAAGCGAGGCAGGCGAGCGCGCCAGCGCCAAGCGACGAGGTGGGTTGATCCATGGTGGGTCTCCGAGGGCGATGCGGCTGGTCCCCATCCATCAATCGAACTTGCTGCCGCTCTTCTTCACGACGTCTTTCCACAGTTCCACCTCGGCTGCCATGCGGCGCGCAAACTGATCGGACGGCATCGCGAGCGCGTCGGTGGCGGAAGCCGCGAACTGCTGCTTCACCTCCGCGGACGCCAGCACCGCGCTCACTTCGGCGTTGAGCTTGGCCAGCACGTCTGCCGGAAGATGTGCGGGGGCCAGCAGGCCGTAGAACCCGATCACTTCTACCTTTGCGCCGGCCTCCGCGGTGGTCGGCACGTCGGGCAGCTGCGGCGAACGCTCCGGTGCAGTGGTGGCAAGCGCTCGCAGCTTCCCGGACTTGACGTGCGGCGTTGCCGATGCGGTGTCGGCAAAGATGAATTGCAGCTGACCTCCGATCAAGTCGACGATCGCCGCGGCCGTGCCCTTGTAGGGCACGTGCTGTGCAGTGAAGCCGGCCTGCTGCTTCAGCAGTTCGCCCAGCAGGTGGGTGATGCCGCCATTGCCAGCCGAGCCGAAGTTCAATGTGTCCGGCTTCGCCTTGCCCACGCGCACAACGTCGGCCAGCGACTTGAATTCCGAGGCGGAGTTGACGAGCAGCAGGTAAGGCGAAGTGCCCAGCGTCGTCACCGGTGTGAAGTCGCGCACCGGGTCGTAGCTGGTCTTGCTGATCGCCGGGTTGGTGACGAAGGTATTGGACACGATCATCAACGTGTGGCCATCGGCTGGCGCCCGGCGCACTGCGTCGGCGGCCACGCTGCCGCCGGCACCTGGCTTGTTGTCCACGACCACGGGCTGCCCCAGCCGCTGCTGCAGCTGCGTCGCGACCAATCGCGCGATCGTGTCGGCGCCGCCGCCGGCCACGAACGGCACCACCAGCGTCACTGGCTTGTTCGGGAACCGCTGCTGGGCTTGCGCTGGCAGCGGCACGGTGACTGCGGCGGTGACGCAGGTAGCGATGGTGAGGGCAACGCAGCGGCGACGGGTGTACATGGTGGAGTGTCCCTGTGGGAGTTGAGCGAGATGGTTGGAACTGGAAGCCGATGCCGGCTCAGGCCGGGCGGCGTTCGACCGCACGTTCGACCAGGCGGCGGTGGTCGTCGGTGAAGTGCGCGAGCGCCTGGAATGCCGCCGACATCTCGAGGAGCGTCGGAAGCGAGACGTGCCCTGCCTCGCGCATCAGGCGCTTGGTCATGCGCAAGGCCTCGCCGGGACTGCGTGCAATCCGCGCCGCGAGCGTGCGCGCCTCGTCCAGCAGGCCAGAGCGCGGCACCACACGCGAGACGAGGCCGATGCGCAGGGCGGCGGTAGCGTCAATGGTGTCCCCGGTGAACGCAAGTTCGGCCGCGGCGGCGTAGCCCACCACGCGCTGGAGCAGCCAGGCGCCCCCGTCGCCCGGAATCAGCCCGAGCTTGACGAAGCTCGATGCGAGCTGTGCGTCGTCGGCCGCGATGCGGATGTCGCACAAGCAGGCAAGGTCGAGGCCGACGCCGACCGCCGCCCCGTTGATGGCCGCAATCGTCGGCACTTCGAGCGCATGCATGGCGAGCGGCAGGCGCTGGATGCCTTCCCGGTAGCGGTGGCGTTCGTCGATGGGCTGGATGCTCGCGTCACGAGAGCGCTCGAGCATGCGGCGGATGTTGCCGCCGGCGCTGAACGCGCTGCCCTCTCCGGTGACGATCAGGGCGCGCGTGGCATGACGGGCGCCCACCTCGTCGAGCGCGGCGACGAACTCGTGCACCTCGGCTTCGGTCGTGAAGGCGTTGCGGTTGTCGGGTGACGTGAGCGTCAGCGTCGAAAAGCCGCGCTCGTCGTGATCAAGTCCTACGAAGGCCATACAAAGTCTCCTGAGCAGTGGTCCGGCTGCGAGACGCAGCGGTCGGATGAAAGAATGATCGTTGGCGCAGCACAGGGCGACAACGATGCGCAGGCCCAGCGTTTCCACTGAGCGGAATAGGCTGCGAGCGAGGGAACATGCCACCCTCGGCAGGACGAGCAACGACCAGGAGACCGCCATGCGCTTGCGCCATGCACCCGACCCCGAAGACGTCTCGTTCAACCGCACGATGAAGCGCGGCCTCGCGATCCTGCGTGCTTTCAGACCCGGCCTGAGCCGGCTGACGAATGGCGACCTGGCTGAGATCTGCGAGCTGCCGCGCAGCACCGTGAGCAGGTTCACCGGCGCGCTGGTCGAGTCGGGCTTGCTGCGCCAGATTCCCAATGCGGGCGGCTACTCGCCAACGGCCGCCTGCATCTCGCTGGGCTTTGCAGCGTTGCAGTCGTTGACCGAGGTGCGTCAACGTGTCCTGCCACGCATGCAGGAAGCGGCCGACGAGCAAGACGTCAGCGTCAGCCTGGCCATCCCGGACTTCGACGAGATGGTGTACGTCGATACCTTCCGCATGGCACGGCGCGAAAAGCTGCTGCACATCGAGCCAGGCGCGCGGCTGCCGATGGCGCTGACCGCGATGGGCCGCAGCGCGCTGGCCGTGATGTCGCCCGACGAACGCGAAGCGCGCATCGCGCAACTGCTGGCCCGGCAGGGGAGCGGCGCTGCGCGCCTGGACAGCGAAATCCGCCAGGCCCTGGCGCACTACGAAGCACACGGCTGGTGCCAGGCCTCCTGGGTGACCGGCACGGTGGGCGTGGGGCGCGCCATCGCGTTGCCGGGCTGGCCCGTGCTGGGCTTCAACTGCGCCGGATCGACCTCTCAGATGAGCCCTGGCAAGATCGAGCACAAGCTGATTCCGCTGCTGTTCGAGCTGACAGATCTCGTGGCGGGCAACCCCGCTGGAGCCAAAGCGGGCTCCGCGCCCGCGAAGCTTTGACCGGTCGACCGACGCAGCGTTCGAGCGTGGAGCGGGGGGTGGGCTTACGACGGATCGTCGAGGAAGGCCGCAATGCGCGGGCCGAGCTCAGCGGCACAGGTGTCCAGCAGCAGGTGGCCGTCCTCGACGAGCTGAAGCGATGAGCGTCGCATGAGCGCGTGCATCAAGCGGGCGTTCGCAGGCGGCACAAGTGGGTCGTCGCGGCCGGCGAGCAGCAGCGTGCGCTGCGGCAGGCAGGCGAGCCAGGGCAGGCTGGTCCATCCGCTCAACGCGAGCAGCTGGCAGCGATAACCTTCGGCGTGGGGCGCGACCAAGCGAGCGAGGTAGCGCCGCATGGCCGAGGAGTCGCGCCGCATGCGTCCGCCATAGGCCCGCGCCAATCCCTGAGCGCCCGGCCCGTCGGCCTGGGCGCGGCGCGCGTTGGCCAGATGCAGCAGCGCAGCAGGCCGGCCTGGAACGCTGAACATGCCGGTGGAGGTGGCCGCGAGCACGAGGCGCCGGCAGCGGGTGCCGGCCTGCAGCGCGAGCTGCTGCGCGAGCGCCCCGCCCCAGGAGACACCGAGCACGTCGACTTCGCGCACGCCCAGATCCGAGATCAACGACTGCACCTGCGTCGCCAGGGTCGACATCGTGTACGGGCGGGGCGGCGGCGACGAAGCGCCGACGCCCGGCACGTCGAACGCAATCAGCGGCCGATCGTCCAACTGCTCGATCAGCGGCCCGAAGGCCTGCCAGTTGACGCCGATGCCGTTGCACAGCAGCAGCGGCGGCCGGCGGTCGCTGGCGGGCAGTCGTGTCGCGATGCGCCAGCGTGTGCCGGCCACCATGGCATCTGCGGCCACCAGCCCCGCAACCACCTCAACGCCCGAAGACATAGGTGCCCGGCGCGGGCCCGAGGGAGGGTGGGTGCGCCGCGCGGCGCCGCGCCGCAGACGACTTTGTCCGGCCGGAGTGGATGGCTCCACGCGCGCCGGATCGCTGCGACAGCCAGTCACTCCAATGCGGCCACCACGACCCCTCGTGCAGGGTCGCGCCTTGCAGCCATTGCTGCGCATCGGCAGGCGGCTGGCCGTCGCGCAGCCAATAGCCGGCCTTGCGCGTGCCGGGCGGCGCGATGATGCTCTGGATATGGCCGCCGTTGCCCAACACGAAGGTGGCCTCGCCCCGCATGGCGTGCGCCGCCGCGTAGCAACTCGCCCAGGGCGCAATGTGGTCCGACTGGCCGCCGATGACGTAGGTCGGCACATCGATCGCGCGCAGGTCCAGCGGCTCGCCCTGCAGCAGTCGCGTGCCGGGCCGGGAGAGAAAGTTCTGCGTGCCCAGGTCCAGCAGGTCGGCATGCATGCGCGCCGGCAGGCGGGTCGTGTCCTTGTTCCAGGCCAGCATGTCGAACGAAGGCGGCTTCTCGCCCATCAGCACGTTGCGCACGTACTGGCTCCACACCATCTCGTTCGGGCGCAGCCAGGCGAACACCCCGGCCATCTCGCGCCCATCGACGAAGCCGCGGGCGGCAACAAGCTGCTTGGTCAGCGCCACCGACTCCGGCGTCGCGTTCAGGTTGAACGCGGTCGGTGCCGAGGTGTCGATCATCGTCACCATCAGCGTCAGCGAGTTCACACGGGTCGAGCCTCGAGCGCGCAGCACCGCGGCCGCGCAGGTGGCGGTGATGCCCCCAGTGCACGAGCCGGCCAGGTTGAGCGACTCGCTGCCGCTGAGCTGGCACACCACGTCGATGGCCTCGTGCACCGCGCTCACGTAGGCGTCCAGCCCCCAGTCTCGATGTTCGGGCCCCGGGTTGCGCCAGCTCATCACGAAGGGCCGAAAGCCCTGCTGCACAGCGTATTCCATGAAGCTGCGCCCCGGCGCCAGGTCGATCATGTAGAACCGGTTGATCTGCGGCGGCACGTACAGGAACGGCTGCTCGTGCACCGCATCGCCCGCTGTGTCGTAGCGGATCAGCTCGAACATCTCGTGGCGGTGCACCACCTGCCCCGGCGTGGCCGCAAGGTTGCGGCCGACTTCGAAGCCAGTCGCGTCCACCATCGAAGGCATGCCCTGGTTCTCGAGCAGATCCTGCACCGCATGCACCACGCCGGCTGCCAGGCTCGCGCCCCCGGTGTCGAAAGCCCGGCGCAATGCGGCGGGGTTGCCGGCCAGCGTGTTGGTCGGTGCAAGGGCGTCGATCAGCAGCCCGGCGGCGGCATGCCACTGCTCGGGCTGGCGGCCCTGCAGGGGCATCGCGTCGATCATCGCGTGCCATTGCTGCGCCCAGGCGAGATAGCCTTCGCCGAGAGCGCGGTACCCGGGATGCCCTTGCCAGGCCGGATCGTCGAAGCGCCGATCGGCCGAGAGTGACTCCGAGCGCGGCCGCTCGTAGAGCGACTCGACCAGCGCCGCGATCGAAGTCAGTGCCGCGTTCAGCGGTGGGTTCGGGTTCATGCGGCCTCCGCACGCGGCTCGGCCGCGAAGACGAGGTTCAAGGCGCTGGCCACCAGCGCCGGCTTGTCCGATCCCTCGATCTCGATCGTGTGCTGAACGTCGATCAACACCTGCCCCGGTGCCTTGCGTTGCACCGAACGAAGGAGAAGCACGTCGCGCACCCGGCTGCCGGCGGGCACCGGCGCGATAAAGCGGACCTTGTCGAAACCGTAGTTCAGCGCATGGCTGGCATCGGATGGCAGCAGGCCGGCTTCGTAGCTGAAGCGCGGCAGCAATGACAAGGTCAGCAGGCCGTGCGCGATCGTCGTGTGCTGCGGCGCATCGCGTCGCGCCCGCTCGATGTCGACGTGGATCCACTGCCGGTCATCCGTGCACTCGGCGAAGGCGTGAATACGTGGCTGGTCGATCGCGACCCAATCGGTCGTGCCGACGGTGGCGCCGACAAAGTGTTCGAGGGTCGAAAAGGCGTAGGTGGGGCGGTCCATGGGTGTCTCTGTGGTGGGGAGACCCACTGTGGAGCCGATGGGCCATCAACGCGCCATCGCCGGCCCACGTCGATTCCGCGACATGGAATTCACAACGGACGGACCAAGCGTCGGGGGTCACTCGAACGGACGCTGCCGCCGAGGCCCCCTACACAGGCGACGCCGTACGGCTGTTGGAGGCGGCAGTGCCAGGCGGAACCAGGCACTGACCCCTGGCGGCCGATGCCGTCAGGCTTGGTGCCGAAGCGGGAGCAGCGCCTTGGCTGCCTCGATGCGCAGGCGGAGCGGCACAGCGTCGTCGTGCATGACCTGTCGCAAAAACTTCTCGGCCTCCTGACCTGCGGCGGCGAGCGCAGGCTGCGCTGGTGCGGCAGGCGCGCCGACGCCAGCCGCAGTCGTCACAGCCTGCTGCAGCGGTGGCGCCCCGCGCACCAGCTCGGCCATCGCGTCCTCGAACGCGGCCACCGGCATCACATCGATGCCGCGCAGCAGGTTGGCTTGCCCCTCGTCGCCGGGTTCGATGTCCAGCCAGGGGGTCTCGTCGAACACAGGCGCCAAGTCCGGCGCCACGAAGGCCGACCAGTTGCCGGTGCTCGCCTGCAACGCCGGTACCAGCCGGGCATGGCGCTGCGCGTGCAGTGCCGGCGCCGCAGCGGTCGGCATCAGGCGCACACGGCGTGAATCGACGTCCGCGAGAAAGCGCCGCTGCAACGCCTGCAGAAACGCACGCGCCTGTGCCACCGCAATGGGCTCGGCAATCGAGAACCACAACTGCAAACCGTCCGTGCCGGAAACCGCGATCGCAGGCGCCGGCAGCTCCAGCTCGGCCTGGACCCCGCGCCAGACGC
Source organism: Rhodoferax sp. RT4P68 (assembly GCF_056521305.1). Taxonomy (NCBI): domain Bacteria; kingdom Pseudomonadati; phylum Pseudomonadota; class Betaproteobacteria; order Burkholderiales; family Comamonadaceae; genus Rhodoferax; species Rhodoferax sp. RT4P68. The sequence continues at coordinate 200,970 of NZ_JBWMBB010000007.1, read as the reverse complement.
TGGACAGCTGCTCCCAGCCCGACGGGCGCGTCACCTCCAGCACCATGGCGCGCACCGTGTCGGCAGGGCTGATCAACGATGGCTCCACGTTGGAATCGCCGTGCGTCTGCGGTCGCGCAAAGTACAGGCGATTCAGTTCTGACTGCAGGCGGTTCATGGCGATGCGGTGGGTAGGTGGGCGGCAGGGCGCAAGGGCGCGACTCTACCCGCTGCGGCCAGGCAGACCATCGGCCGCCAGCGCTTGATATGCACGCTGTATCAACACGTAACTTGCATCCAACTCACATGAATCGGGTAGGCGCGTGCCTGACGCATCGCCGTACGATTTTCCTGCCCACCGCCCCTGCGACATGCCATGGCCCCCACCCCGACGCCCCAGCCCGCCACACGGCCGGCCGCTGCGCGCGAAGACGGCCCCGCGTTCACGGTCGCCGCGCCCAAGCTCGAGCTGCCCAAAGGCGGCGGCGCACTGCGCGGTATCGGCGAGAAATTCGCGGCCAACCCGGTCACCGGCACCGGCGGCCTGACGGTGCCGATCGCAGCCAGCCCGGGCCGGGGCGGCTTCGGCCCGCAGCTGGCGCTGGCCTACGACTCCGGCGCAGGCAACGGCCTGTTCGGCTTCGGCTGGTCAATGGCCCTGCCCCACATCACGCGCCGCACCGACAAGGGCCTGCCGCTCTACGACGACGCCGCCGGGTCCGACGTGTTCCTGCTCTCCGGAGTTGAAGACCTGGTGCCCGTGCTGCAGGCCGACGGCAGCCGCTTCGAAGACCGCAGCAGTGCGCCGCAATACGTGGTCCACCGCTACCGCCCGCGCTTGGAAGGCCTGTTCGCGCGCATCGAGCGCTGGACGCGCAATGTCGACGGCGACGTGCACTGGCGCTCGGTGTCGCGTGACAACGTGCTCAGCGTCTATGGCCTGGACGCCGCATCGCGCATTGCCGACCCGCAAGACCCTCGTCGCATCTTCAGTTGGTTGCTCTGCGAAACGCGTGACGACAAGGGCAACGCCATCGTCTACGGCTACCAGAGCGAAGACGGCGCAGGCGTGGACCTGACGCAGCCGCCCGAGCGCAACCGCGGCCCGCGCGACGGCCCGCAACGCCGGGTGCAGCGCCACATCAAGCGCATCCGCTATGGCAACCTCGCACCGCTGCTCGATGCCGGGGGCCTGCGCCGTGCGCTGGTCGACGCCGCCGCGCTGGCCAGCGCCACCTGGTTGTTCGAGCTGGTCTTCGACTACGGCGACCACGACCTGGCCGCACCCCGCGCCGCCGCCGATGTGCCCTGGGCGCTGCGGCCCGACCCGTTCTCCACCTGCCGCCCCGGCTTCGAGCTGCGCACCAGCCGGCGTTGCCGGCGCGTGCTGATGTTTCACCATTTCGCGCAGGAAGCCGATGTGGGCCGCGATTGCCTGGTGCGCTCGACCGACTTCGACTACGCCGATGAATGGAGCCCGCCGGACCCGCGAGCGCCCATCCACTCCTTCCTGCGCAGCGTCACGCAGGCCGGCTACACAGGCAATGGCAGCGGACTGCTGAAGCGCACCCTGCCGCCACTCGAATTCGAGTACAGCCTGCCCACCGTGCAAGGCACCGTGCAAGAGGTGGATGCCGCCAGCCTGGAGAACCTGCCTGCAGGCCTGGATGATGCAACCTGGCAATGGACCGATCTGCACGGCGAAGGCCTGCCAGGGCTGCTGACCGAGCAGGCCGGCGCCTGGCACTACAAGCGCAACCTCAGCCCGCTGGCCGAGGGCGCCGTTGCGTTCGCTCCCATCGAACGGGTGGCGGCCCGGCCCAGCGTCGGCCTGGCCAGCACCGCAGGAGCCCGCGCCACCCTCATGGACCTGGCCGGCGATGGCCGCCCTGACCTGGTGGTGCTGGACGGCGCCACGCCCGGCTTCCACGCCCACGATGCCGAGGAAGGCTGGGAGCCCTTCCACCCCTTCAGCGCACGCCTGCACCGCGATGTGCGCGACCCGAACCTGCGCTTCGTCGATCTGGATGGCGATGGCCTGCCCGATGTGCTGATCACCGAAGACGACGCCCTCGTCTGGCACGCCTCGCTGGCCGCCGAAGGTTTCGGCCCGGCCCGCCGCGTGCAGCGCGCGCTGGACGAAGAGGCCGGCCCGCGCCTGGTCTTCGCCGACGCCGCACAGTCCATCCACCTGGCCGACATGAACGGCGACGGCCTGAGCGATCTGGTGCGCGTGCGCCAGCGCGAGGTCTGCTACTGGCCCAACCTGGGCCATGGCCGCTTCGGCCCGAAGGTCACGATGGCCGGCGCGCCGCAGCTGGACCGACCGGACCGCTTCGATCAGGCCCGCGTGCGCCTGGCCGACATCGACGGCTCCGGCGCGGCCGACCTCATCTACCTGTCCGATGCCGGCGTCACGCTGTACTTCAACCAGTCCGGCAATGCCTTCAGCGCGGGGCAGCGGCTGGCCGCCTTTCCCGCCGTGGACAACCTGGCGGCCATCCAGTTGGCCGACCTGATGGGCAACGGCACGGCCTGCCTGGTGTGGTCGTCGCCGCTGCCTGGACAAGCACGGCGCGCCATGCGCTATGTCGACCTGATGGGCGGGCACAAGCCCCATCTTCTGGTGCGCTCGGCCAACAACCTGGGCGCCGAAACGCTGCTGCACTACGCGCCTTCCACCCGCTTCTACCTGGCCGACAGGCTGGCCGGCCGCCCCTGGATCAGCAAGCTGCCGTTCCCCGTGCACGTGGTCGAGCGCGTGGAAACCATCGACCGCATCAGCGGCAACCGCTTCGTCACGCGCTACGCCTACCACCACGGAGTTTTCGACGGCGCAGAGCGCGAGTTCCGCGGCTTCGGCATGGTCGAGCAGTGGGACACCGAGGAGATCGCCGCGCTGGGTACGACTGCGCAGGCAACGGACGGCAGCCATCTCGATGCCGCGTCCCACATGCCGCCGATGCTGACCCGCACCTGGTTCCATACCGGGCACGATCTGAGCGGCGAACCGTACGCCGACGCGTGGTACCGCGAACCGGGCCTGAGCGACGACGAGGCCCGCGGCCAGCGACTAAATGCCACCGCCGTGCCCGCCGGGCTGAGCCTGGAAGAAGCACGCGAGGCGCACCGCGCGTTGAAGGGCAGCATGCTGCGCAGCGAAACCTACGCGCTGGACGGCAGCCCACGCGCAACCCACCCCTATACGGTCACCGAGCAGAACTTCACGCTGCGCCTGGTGCAGCCACGGGCCGACAACCGCCACGCCGTCTTCCTCGCGCATGCGCGCGAAACGCTCACCTGGCACTACGAACGCAACCCGGCCGATCCGCGCCTCGCCCATGCGCTGACGCTGCAGGTCGATGACTTCGGCAACGTCCTGCGCGCTGCCGCCGTGGTCTACGGCCGGCGCCAGTCCGACCCGTCCCTGAGCGCCGACGAGCAAGCCCGGCAGACCGAGCGGCACGTCGTCATCGACGAGGCGGGCTTCACCAATGCGGTCGATCTGGCGCACGCCTGGCGCACGCCGCTGCCCTGCGAGCGCCGGGGCTATGAGCTGTCACCCCTGCCACTGGCGGCCGGCCAGGCGCGCTGGCATTTCGACGAACTGCAGGCAGCCTGCGCCGACGCCACCGCGATCGCCTACGAGGCCGCGTTCGACGGCGCCCTCCTGCAAAAGCGCTTGACCGCGCACGCCCGCACCACCTACCGCCCCGACGACCTGGGCGCCGCTGAGGGCGACGCGCTGGCCCTGCTGCCCCTGGGCACGCTGCAGTCCCTGGCCCTGCCCGGCGAGGGCACCCGGCTCGCGCTCACGGCCGGTCTGGTCAGCACCGTCTTCGGCGCGCGTGTCGATGTGGCGATGCTGGCGGTCGACGCCGCCTACGTGCACAGCCAGAGCGATGCCGACTGGTGGCAGCGCTCGGGCCGCGTGTTCCTGTCCGCCGGCACAGCCGACGGCCCGGCCACCGAACTCGCCGAGGCGCGCCTGCACTTCTACCTGCCCCGCCGCGTGCGCGACCCGTTCCACCGCGCAGGCTTCGCCACCGAGACCATCACCCGCTTCGACGCCTACGACATGGCTGTGGCAGAGGAGACGGACGCGCTGGGCAACAGCGTGTCGGCGCTGCAGGACTACCGCGTGCTGCAGCCGCGCCTGGTGACCGACGCCAATGGCAACCGGTCCGCCGTGGCCTTCGATGCGCTGGGCGCCGTCGTCGGCACTGCGGTCATGGGCAAGGTGACCGAGACCCTGGGCGACACGCTCGATGGTTTCGTCGCCGACCTGGACGAGGCCACCGTGCTGGCCCACTTGGCCGACCCGCTGGCCGCGCCCCACGCCCTGCTGCAGCGCGCCAGCACGCGCATCGTGGTCGACCCATTCGCCTACCTGCGCACGCGTGACCAGCTGCAACCCCAGCCCGCCGTCGCCTGCGTGCTGGCCCGAGAAACGCACGACGCCGACCTGCCCACCGACCAAGCCACGCGCATCCAGCACGCCTTCTCGTACTCCGACGGCTTTGGCCGCGAGATGCAGAAGAAGCTGCGGGCCGAGCCCGGCCCGCTCGCCCCCGGCGGCGCAGTGCACAGCCCGCGTTGGGTCGGCAGCGGCTGGACTGTCTTCAACAACAAGGGCCTGCCGGTGCGGCAGTACCAGCCCTTTTTCTCTTCCACGCACGGCTTCGAGTTCGCGCGCACGCAGGGCGCCAGCCCCGTGCTGTGCTACGACCCGGTCGGCCGCGTGGTGGCCACGCTGCACCCCGACCACAGCTGGCAGAAGGTGGTGTTCAACCCCTGGCGGCAAGAGGCATGGGATGCCAACGACACGGTGCTGATCGCCGACCCGCAGCAAGACGTCGACGTCGGCGACCATCTCGCGCGCCTGCCCGCAGCGGATGTGCTGCCGACCTGGCATGCGCAGCGCATCGACGGCAGCCTGGGGCCGCTGCCGCAGCAGGCCGCGCGCAAAGCGGCCGTGCACGCCGCCACGCCCGCCATCACGCACCTGGACGCGCTGGGCCGCGCCTTCCTCAGCATCGCGCACAACCGCTGGCAGTTCAGCAACGCGTCGGCGCAAGAAGACTTCCAGCGCACGCGCACGGTGTTCGACATCCTTGGCAACACGCTGGCCGTGGTCGACGCGCTGGGCCGCACCGTCATGCGCTTCGACCACGACCTGCTGGGCACGAGCCTGCACAGCGCCAGCATGGACGCTGGCGAGCGCTGGATGCTGGGCGACGCGGCTGGCAGGCCGCTCTATGGGTGGGACAGCCGCCAGCACCGCCAGCGCAGCACCTACGACCCGCTGGGCCGGCCCGCCACCACCCACCTGCAGACGGCCGACGCCGCCGAGCAGATGCTCGGCAGCACCGTCTACGGCGAAAGCCTGCCCGATGCCTTGGCGCTGAACCTGCGCGGCAAGCCCTGCCAGGTGTTCGACGGCGCCGGCGTGGCCACCACGACTGCTTACGACTTCAAGGGCAATGCCCTGATCGCCACGCGCCAGCTGGCGGTGGACTACCAGCGCACGCCGGACTGGTCCATCGAAGTCGCACTGCAGCCCGAGGTGTTCACGGCACACACCGCCTTCGACGCTCTGAACCGGCCCGTGACACAGACCACCCCGGACGGCAGCACCGTGCGCCGCAGCTACAGCGAGGCCGGCCTGCTGGAGACAGTCGAGGCACAGCTGCGCGCCGCCACCAACGCCGGCCAGCCGGTGTGGACGCCCATCGTCACCGGCATCGACCACGACGCGCAAGGCCGGCGCGCGCAGATCCGCTACGGCAACGGCGCCGTCACGACCCACACCTACGACCCGCTCAGCCAGCGCCTCACGCGCCTGCACACCACGGCGGCCGATGGCCTGGTGCAAGACCTCTCGTACCACTACGACGCCGTGGGCAACATCACCCACCTGGACGACGCGGCCCAGCAGACGGTCTACTTCCGCAATGCGCGTGTCGATTCCGGCAACGACTACCTCTACAACGCCAACTACGAACTGATCGAGGCCACCGGACGCGAGCACCTGGGCCAACTGGGGGGCACGCGCAGCCCGCCCACTGCACCGAACGCATTCAACGGCTTTCACACCGGCCTATTGCACCCGGGCGACGGCAATGCCATGGGCCGCTACCTGGAACGCTACGTCTACGACGCCGTGGGCAACTTCCAGCAGATGCAGCACGCGGGCAGCGACCCGGCCGACCCGGGGTGGACGCGCGCCTACACCTACGCCGAGCCCAGCCTGCTGGAGCCGGGCCAGGTCAACAACCGGCTGAGTGCGACGCAGGTGGGGGCCGGGCCCGTGGAGCCCGCCACCTACGACGCGCACGGCAGCATGACCGCCATGCCGCACCTGCCGCTGATGCAGTGGAACGAGCGCGACCAGCTGCAGGCTTCGGCGCGGCAGGTCCGCCATGACGGCACGCCGCAGACGACCTTCTACGTCTACGACGCAGCCGGGCAGCGCGTGCGCAAGGTGACGCAGGGCACATCGGGCCGCCGCCTGCACGAGCGGGTGTACCTGGGCAGCTTCGAGGTCTACCGCGAGTACGCGCCCGATGGCGAAGCCATCCGCCTGGAGCGCGAGACCCTGCACCTGATGGACGACCGGCAGCGCATCGCCATGGTCGACACCCGCACGCAGGGCGATGACGGCACCGTGGCGCAGTTGCTGCGCTACCAGATCGCCAACCATGTCGGCTCTTCCAGCGTGGAGCTAGACGAAGCCGGCGCGCTCGTCTCGTACGAGGTGTACTTTCCTTACGGCAGCACCTCCTACCAGGCCATGGATGCGGGCACCCGGGCGGCAGCCAAGCGTTATCGCCACACCGGCAAAGAGAGGGACGAAGAATCGGGATTCGCCTACCACGGCGCCCGGTATTACCTACCGTGGCTCGGCATATGGAGTAGCGTGGATCCGTTGGCCCTTCAAACACCCAATGTTTCTCCGTATGTCGCTTTCTTGAACAGTCCCTCAATATTCACCGATCCTGACGGAAAAAGCGCTTGGTCGGATTTCTCCGACGCCATGAAGCAGCGCATGAGCGGTATTGAAGCGGGAACTGTCGAGCGCGATGCGTTCACCCTGGGGCAGGACCTTGCGGTATACAAAATCATAGAAGGCATCGACGCCCTCGTCAGCATGACATCCGAGGATTGGGCCAAAAGCCTTATGAATATCAAGATGGACGACTTGAATCCCGGAAAATGGGCCGAATCGTCTTCGACTCAAGCTGTGGCGGCAGCCGCTCCCGCGTTTTTGAGCACAGACCCCTACACGCGAGACGTTGCGAGAGGGCAGTTGTTTCACAACATTCTCATCGCTGCATCGTCGGAAATAGCCGGCGGAGCGGGTAGCTTGGCAGTCACAAGGCCTATCGCGACCTCATTGGGAGGGAACGTGTTCGATCACTCGATGGGCACCGCCACGCGAGGCATGAGAACGATGGCGAGCAGCGCAGATGATTTTTCGTATAAGGGATCTTGGCTAGTTCAGTCCAATTGGAGTCCATTCGGTACGAACTCCGGCCCCACTCCAGAAATTCGCGGAACCAATTGCGTTTTCTGTACGGTCGCCGGTCAGCGTTCACCTCAAATTACATCGACTGAGGCCGCGGAGCTGTTGAATCTCGCAGAGGGGGAGGTCCGCAACTGGAGAATGCTCAGCTTCAAATTTCAACAGATTGAACTAAAGGGCACCCATGCTGGATTCGATTCCGTGTCAGCGGCGAAAGCCTACATGCGCAGTCATGAGGTGGGTGAGATGTTTGCAGTCGGTTACAAGCCTTTTGGTATTCCGAACGCCCATGTGGTGGGCGCCACCAACGGCCGCTTTGGCGTTTATTTCAGAGATTACCAGTCGCCGCTAGCCCTGCCGAAGCCATTCATATTCGCAGGCTACCCCCCGGATGGTTTATTTGGTCCAGTTCCCCGCATTTCTGTCTGGAACCTCACTCCGGTGAAAGGTCAATGATTTTTCTCCAACGCCAAGTACCACCCATTGAAGGCATCACCCATGAAACCCGTAGCATTTCCGCTCGAGCCAAGAATGAGCAGCCGAGAGGTGGCGGATCTGCAAGCCGCTCTCGAATTCCTCGGCCAAACGATCGGCCAGGCAGAAGGGGCGAGCCAACGCTACGGCGCGACGACGCGTGCGGCGGTGCTGCAGTTCCAGCAAGCCCAACAACTCCCCGCCACCGGCAGCGTCGACGAGGCCACGGCCGCTGCCATCAACGCCGCCCTGCCAGCCCCGGGCACGGTGGACCCCTCACCCGTCGTCGGCAACCCGCCCCCTTCCAACCCGCCTCCCGCCGAGCCCAAACTTTTCAGCGTCCACGGCGAAGTCGTCCGCCCCGACGGCACGCCGATCCAGAACCAGATCGTCATTGCTTACGACCGCGCGCTGTGCGAATGGCGTCGCCTGGGCAGTGTCGAGACGGTGGCGCTGACGAATGACCGTGGGCTGTACGTCATCACCTACGACCCCGCGCAGTTGAAGCAATGGGGCAAGGCCCGCGCGGACCTGCGGGTCGAGGTGCTCGACCCCGAGGGCAAGACGGTGCTGGCCGAATCGCCGCTCATCCTGCGCGCGCTGCCGCACGAGACCGTGAACTTCTCCATCGGCACCCAGCGCTACCGCGGCCCCGACGACTTCACGCGGTTGGAGCAGGCGCTGGCGCCGCAGCTGGCCGGCCACGACGCCGACCTCGTGTGTCTGTTGACGCCCGACGTGCTGATCCTGGCGCGCGAGGCCGGGGTCGCCGCGTCGCGGGCCGCGTGGTATGTCAAGGCGCGCCGCTGGTCGGTCACGTTCGGGCTGCCGGCGGCCTTGTTCTACGGCCTGCTGCGGGGCGGCGCGCCCACGCGCATCGACGCCCTGCTGGCGCGCCCGCTGGCCCGCCTCTGGTCCACCCTGCTGGAGGCCCGCGCGCGCAACCGCATCGGCCTGGCGCTGGTGCCCAAGCTGCGCGCACAGCTCGCCCAGGTCCAGCAAACCTACCTCGCCACGCCGACCCACCCCTACGCGCAACTGCTGGGCACCGCCAAGCTCAGCGCCGAGCAGCAGGCCACCTTCACCCGTCGGCTGACGACCGGCGACGATGCGGGCGATGCGCTCTGGCAGGCCCTGCAGGCCAAAGACGGCTTCAGCGCCGACGAGGTGGGCCGGCTGCAGCAGACCTTCGAGCTGCAAGCCGCCCTCGGCGACAACACCAGCCTCAGCGTGGCCCTGCGCGGCAAGCTCGCGGTGCAGGCCGCGCGTGAGGTCGCGGCCTTCAGCCCCGCGCATTGGCGCGACACGGTGCTGGCCATCGACACCGTGGAATTTCCCGACGACTTGCTGCCCGGTGCCCCCGCCGCCGAGCGCCGAGCCGCCTATGCACAGATGCTCTACCGCGAGGCCGAGCACCGCTACCCCACCGCGTCGCTGGCCGGCCAGATGGCGCGCGACGCGCAGTGGGCCAACCACCCGGTACAAGGCTTCTTGACGGCGCAACCCAGCTTCGAGTTTGCCGACCAGCGCGTGCTGAACTTTCTGCGTGCGCAGCCCGACGCGCTGCAGGGCCTGCCGCCCACTGCGCGCGACGAGTTGCTGCGCATCGAACAGCTGTTCCACCTCACGCCCGGCGAAGACAAGCTCACCGTGATCCAGCCGATGTGGGCCGCCGGGTTGCGCGCCGCGCCGCAGCTGGCGCGCCTGGGCCGTTCCGGCCTGGCGCGGCGCCTGGCCGGTGTCGACGTGGCCACCGTACAGCGCATGTACCGCAAGGCCGTGCATGTGACCGCATTGGCGCTCAGCGTGTACTTGCGCTTCAACCCCAACCTCAACCGCCTGTCGCCCGCCACACTGCGCCTGCCACAGGCCCCTGCGGCGCAAACAGGCGCACTGCAGGCCCTGGCGGAATCCAGCATCACGCTGCCCGAATGGCAGGCGCTGTTCGGCTCGCCCGATGCCTGCGAATGTTCGCACTGCGAATCGGCGCTGAGCCCGTCCGCCTACCTGGTGTCGATCATGGCGTTCGTGGAGCGCGCGGTGGACGCCGCCGGCCACAACGCGCTGGACGCGCTGCTCGCCCGCCGCCCCGATCTGGGCACGTTGCAGCTGACCTGCGAGAACACCGAAACGCTGGTGCCTCACATCGACCTGGCGATCGAGGTCCTCGAATCGATCGTTGCCAGCAGCGATGGTCAGACGCTGTCGGGTGCCGACATCGGCCCCACCACCTGGACGGCCGACCTGCTCGCCGCCCAGCCCGAACACCTGCGCACCGCCGCCTACGACATCGTGCGCACCTCGGCCTACCCCTTGCGCTCCCTGCCGTTCGACCTGTGGGCCGAGGAAGGCCGGCACTACCTCGCGCGCATGGGCATCGCGCGTGCAGAGCTGATGCAGGCCATGCCCGCGCTCCCGGGCGTCGGCGCGCTGGAGCGGGCCACCGAAGCGCTGGGCATGAGCCGCGTCGAGCGCGAGCTGATCGCCCAGTCCAAGACGGCGCCCGCAGCGCTGGCCCCCGCCTGGGGTTACGCCAGCGCGGCCGCGCTGGCGGCTGGCCACCTCGGCACCGTCGCCAACCTGCTGGCGCGTGCCGCCATCGACTACGACGCGCTGTTGCGCCTGCTGAACACGCGCTATCTGAACCCCGGCCGCGCGGTCAGCGTGCGCTTCGATGGCACGCGTTGCGCGGTGGATGGCGCCGTGTTGATCGACGCCGCAGGCGTTGAGCTGGCCGGCGCCCCGCTGCGCGCGCTGCTCGACCGCCTGCACCGCTTCCTGCGGCTGCAGGTGCGGTTGGACTGCGACGAGTACACGCTGGACACCCTGCTGCCGGCCCTGGACGCCGCCGACTTCGACGCACCCAAGTTCTTCGAGCAACTGGCCGCCGTGCAGGCGCTGCGGCGCGATATGCATACGGGCCTGGCCGACCTGGGCAGCTGGTGGGCGGCCACGCTCGACACCTTCGCTTACGAAGACGACCTTCCCTCCCAATACGAGCACATCGTCCTCGACCCGGCGCGCTTCCCCGACACGCACGCCGGCACCGGCGTGGACCTGCGCAATGCCGTCTTCGCGCTGCGGGCTGACCGCGCCGATCTGGCCATCACCACCACGACCGACGCCAGCCTGAGCCCCTGGCTGGCCGAGTCCGACGGCGCCACCGTGCCGGTCTACACCGTGCGCGCCGAGTACAGCGCCGCCCTGCAGGGCGCCACGCGGTTGACCAGCGACGATCTGCTGCTGTTCGCAGTCGCACTGCTGCCCAAAGACAGCGCCACCGGCCACGTGGCACTGAACCTGGCCAACGTGTCACAGCTGTACCGGCTGGCCACGTTCATGCGCGCAGCCAGGCTCAGCGCCCGCGACCTGGTCCGCCTGAGGGCCCTGGCCCGCCGCGCGCCGCTGCGCTCGCCCACCGTGGATGCCAACCCGCTGGACACGCAGGCCTTCACCGAGGTGCTGCGCGATGTGCAGGCCGCTGGCTTTTCCATCGAACGACTGGCCTGGCTGCACCTGCACGAGGCCGATGCCGTGGCCGCGCTGTCGCCCGGCGTAGAGGCCGCCGAGGCCTGGCGCGCATCGGTGCTCGACGGATTTCAGGGCATCGTGCGGCTGAACGATCCCGCTGTGACCGACGCCCTCAAGTCGTCGCTCACGCAATCGCTGGGCAGCACGATGGGCATGGACCCGGCCGCGCTGCATGCCCTGCTGTTCACGCACCGGCTGGCGCTGGGCGACGAGCTGCTCGCGCACGTGTTCGTGGCGGCCAACGCCGGCCACCCCAACCTGCCGGTGCCGGCCGGCGCTTTCGCGGATGTGTTCGAACGCCTCGCCAAGTTCGCTCTGGCGTGGAACGGCCTGCGGCTGGACCTGAGCTTCCTGCCCTTCGTGCTGGACACCGGCCCCGGGCTGGGCTGGGCCGACATCGCAGCGCTGCCCATCACACCACCGGCGCGCGTGGACTTCACGCCCTGGCAGCGCCTGGTCGCCGCCGCCGCGTTGCACAACACCACCTTCACGCTGGAGGCCTCGCTGTTCGCGCTGATCGAGCAGGCCACGGCGCAGACCGCGGACCCGGCCAGCTTCGTGCTCGCCGACTTCCTCGCGCAGATCAGCGCCTCAACGCTCTGGCCTCCCGCCGATGTCACGTATCTGACAGGACCAGCCGGCTTGAACCTGACGCTGCCCGACGCGATGCGCGACGAGCGCGCGCTGCTGGCCATGCAGGCAGTGTTCGATCTAATCCGCAGCTCGGGCGTGAGCGCGGCCCAGGCCCACGGCTGGACGCTGGAGGAACTGGGCTACACACAGACCCAGGCCATCAAACAAGCCCTGTCGCCGGCCTTCGAACCTGCACGCTGGCTCGACGTGCTGGGCAGCATCCAGGACACGCTGCGCACCCGCAAGCGCGACGCCCTGCTGGGCCACGCGCTCACCAACCTGGGCATGGAAGACGCCGACGCCTTCTACGCCCACTACCTGATCGACCCGGCCATGTCGCCGGCCGACCGCACCTCGCGCGTGGTGCTGGGCGCATCGGCCGTGCAGCTGTTCGTGCAGCGCATGCTGCTGAACCTGGAACCCTTCCACTTCGAGAAGGCCGACGCCACGGCCTGGCACTGGCAGCAAAACTACCGCGTGTGGGAGGCCGCGCGCCGTGTCTTCCTGACGCCGGAAAACTGGCTGGAGCCGGACTGGCGCGACGACAAATCCGCCTTCTTCCGCGAGCTGGAAGATGCGCTTGACCAGGAAGACGTGACCGCCGCATCGGCCGAGCGCATCTACCTGGACTACCTGCGCAAGGTCGACCAGGTCAGCCGGCTGGAGATCCTGGGCAGCTATGAGGAGGCGTGGACCGTGGGCGACGCCGACACCGTGCGCCTGCACGTGGTGGGCCGCACGCAGGAGGTGCCGGCCGCCTACTTCTACCGCCGGCAGGAGAACCGCGCGCACTGGACGCCATGGGAGCGCATCCAGCTCGACATGACCGGCGAGCACCTGGTGCCGGTGGCCTACAACGGCAAGCTCTACCTGTTCTGGCCGGAGTTCAAGGTCACCGAATCGGACGCGCCTTCGCCGGCCGCGTTGAAGCGTGAGGAGGTCGCCGCCGCGGCGCAGGACGTGGCCGACGTCCAGAACGCCATCGATGCGAAATACCGTGAGATCCAGCAGGCCGGACCGCTGCCATCGCCCACGCTGCTGGCCGAACTCGCGGAGCTGGGCGACGCCCTGAGCGAAGCCCAGGACGCGTACGACGAGCTGGTGGACGACGATGGCTCGGTGCAGGTCGACCCGAATGTGGAAGAGCCCCTGCGCTACGACGTGGAGCTGGGCATGTCGTGGTGCACCTACGGGCCGGCCGGCACGTCGCCCAAGCAAAGTACGCGCGAGCCCTTGTTCTACTCGACCAATGTCGAGCCCGAGTGGCACCACTTCAGCGGCTGGGTCAGTGGCGACCTGATGCGCATTGCGGTGCGCACCACGCACGACGCCGAGCCCGACATCGGCTATTTCTATCTCGACAACATCAACGGCGAGTTGCACGCCAGCAAGTTCCTGAGCGGCGCGCCTGTCGGCGAGGTGTCGGTCGCCGGGGCGATGCAGGCCTTCCAGACATTGGAGCTGGTGTATTTCACCGAGGGCACGCCGCGGCTGGAGCTGAACATCGAGGGCGACTATTGGGTGGGACGGTTGCTGACCGAGACCGCCGCCACCCCCCGCACGCTCGACCCCCACGTCGATCTGGAAGACATCCAGACCGCACCGCGCCTGCCGCAGGTGCGCACCTTGCTGAACACCTTGACCGACGGCTACGGCCGTGTGCACTACCTGCACCAATACGGACTGGGTGGCCGGGCAGAGTCGCCGTTCTTCTTCTCCACCAACCTGGGCTGCTGGTTCCTGCAGCTGGACGAGGTGCTGGTGCGGCCCATCTTCCAGACCACAGGCGCACGCGTGGCACCGCACGCAGCACATGCGGAACGCGCACCAGCCAAGGCGACAGCGACGTCTACGAAAGCCAGAGCCTCGGTGGGCGCCGTCGCGTTCCAGGCAGATCCGCACTACCAGGCCAACGGCACACAGATCATCGACCGCGGCCTGTCCGCGATGGACGCCACGCTGCACACCACCACCACGCTGGTGAACGGCATCCTCGTCAACGACACCGTGGCCGTCGAGCACGCCGCCACCGACCTGGCGCTGACGCAAACCAGGTACCGGTTCACGCGCTTCACGGACCCGAACACCAGCCTGTTCCTGCGCCAGGTCTCGCGCCACGGCGTGGCCGGCCTGCTGAGCCCCGACCCGCTGGACGACGCGGATTCGGAAACGCTCTACCGCCAGCTGCTGCCGCTGGACAGCTTCGATTTCGCCGCCACCTACGCCCCCAACCCCGTCTGGGTGGCCAGCCCCTATCCCGCGGGCGAGATCGATTTCGACGACGGCGCGCCCTGTGCCTGGTCGAACTGGGAGCTGTTCTTCCACATCCCTGTGATGATTGCCTCGCGGCTGATGCGCAACGAGCGCCACGCCGAGGCGCGGCAGTGGCTGCAGCACGTCTTCGACCCCACCGCGTCCGACGAAGACGGCCCGGCCGGCTACTGGAAGATCAAGCCTTTCTACGAAGAGCAGCAAGGCGGCGCGCTGCAGACGCTCGACACGCTGCTGACCGAAGGCAGCACCGCGTATGAGCAGCAGCTGCAGGCGTGGGAGGCCGACCCGTTCCTGCCCCACGCCATCGCCCGGTTGCGCACGCCGGCCTACATGCAGTCGGTGGTGATGCGCATGCTGACCTCACTCATCAGCGAGGCCGACGGGCTGTTTCGCCTCGACACGCGCGAGGCCATCGACCGGGCGCGCCAGCTGTATGTGCTGGCCGGCAGCATCCTGGGCGAGCGGCCGACGCTGCTGCCGCCCCAGCACGCCGCCACGCAAACGCCGAACCTGCTGTTGAACCGCTTTCGCCTGGAATGGAACGGCCTGCCCGGCGGCCACCCGCTCGATGCCCTGGCTGCGCTGCTGGCCGCCGGGCTGCCCGGCGCATCGACCGCGCCCTCGCGCAGCCGCGCCGTGGCCCCGGGCGCCATCACCGTGGACACCACGACATCCGGCAACGCACTGGCCGCAGCATTCGGCGGCACGGGCCCGGCCATCACACTGGGCAGCGCCAGCGGCGTCGACACCTTGCTCCTGATGTGCATCCCGCACAACGACGTGTTGTGGGCCTACTGGGACACTGTGGCCGACCGCTTGTTCAAGATTCGCCACAGCATGAATTTGAGCGGCCAGGTGCGGCAGCTGGCGCTGTTCTCGCCGCCCATCGACCCGGCGTTGTTGATCCGCGCGGCCGCTGCGGGGCTGGACATCGAGGCCGTGCTGAATGGCCTGTTCGCGCTGCGCCCGCACTACCGCTTCGCCTTCCTGTTGCAACAGGCGCTGGCGCTGTGCGGCGACGCGCGCAACCTGGGCCAGATGCTGCTGACCACGCTGGAAAAGCGCGACGCCGAACAGCTCAGCCTGCTGCGCAGCACGCACGAGGTCGGCCTGCTGACGCAGATCCGCGCGTTGAAAGCCAAGAACGTGGACGAGGCCGGTGCCCAGCTGGCCGCGTTGCAGCAGAGCCGCGAGGCGGCGCAGTTCCGGCAAGCGTTCTATGCCGGGCAGGAGCGCGTGAGTGCCGGGGAGCAGAAGAGCCTGGATGCGTTGGAGACGGGGCGCTACTTTCAGATCGCAGCCGAAGTCACAGAGACCGCAGCAAGCCTGCTCAACTTGATACCGACGACCTCCGTGACCGTTGTGCCTCCGTCGTCCTCGGTCTCGTTTGGCGGGTCCAATCTGGCTGGCGCAGCGCAGTCCATCGCCAGCTCTGCCCGTGCGTTGGCCAACGCCAAGACCTATGAAGCCTCCAAGGCCAGCACGGTCGCGTCCTACGGTCGCCGCATGGACGACTGGCGTTTGCAAGCCGATCTGGCCAAGCATGAGATCGCGCAGCTCGACCAGCAGATCGTGGCCGCCGAGATCCGCCAGCAGGTTGCCGACAAGGATCTGACGAACCACGATCAGCAGACCGAACAGGCCCGGCAGGTCGAAGACTTCATGAAGCTCAAGTTCAGCAGCCAGCAGCTGTTCGGCTGGATGGCGTCACGGCTGGCATCGGTGCATTTCCAGGCCTACCAGATGGCCTACCAGATGGCGCTGCAGGCGCAATCGGCCTTCCAGCAAGAGCTGGGGCCCGACGAGGCCGCAGCCACCTTCATCCGCCCCGACAACTGGGACAGCCTAAAGAAAGGCCTGCTGGCCGGCGAGCTGCTGCAGCTGCAACTGCGCCAGATGGAGACGGCGCACCTGGCCGCCAACCGACGCGAGCTGGAGATCACCAAGCACGTCTCGCTGTTCCAGCTCGACCCGCTAGCGCTGCTGCAGCTGCGGGCCACCGGCGCCTGCACCTTCCACGTGCCCGAGGTCTGGCTCGCGCTGGACTTTCCGGCGCACTACCTGCGGCGGATCAAGGCCGTCAGCGTGACGATCCCCTGTGTCATCGGCCCGTATGCGAACGTCAGCGCCACGCTGACCCTGCTGGACAGCTGGACGCGCCGCAGCGCCGACCCGGCCGACGCGACGCAGCCGCTGAACGACCTGCTCGAAGCCCCGCAGACGGCGATGGCCACCAGCACCGCGATGCGCGACGCCGGCATGTTCGAGCTGAGCTTCAACGACCCGCGCTACCTGCCCTTCGAAGGCGCCGGCGCCATCGCCACCTGGCGGCTGGAGCTGCCCCAGACGCTGCGGCCGTTCGACTACGGCACGGTCTCCGATGTGGTGATGCACCTGAGCTACACCGCGCGCGACGGCGGGCCGACGTTCAAGGCCGCTGTGGGGGGCGGCCTGGTCGACGCGCTGAACGCGCTGGCCGCGCCAGGCAGCAGCGCAGGCTTGCCGATGCGCCGGTTGATCAGCCTGCGGCACGACTTTCCGGATGCGTGGAACCAGCTGATGGCGACGGCCGCCGACGCGCCGCGCGCCTGCACGCTGGCGTTGACGCGGCAGCTGATGCCGTCACTGCTGGACCAGGTCTGGGCAGTCGCCGACGAAGACAGCGCCAGCGCCGCGCCACTGGCGTTGACCATCACGGGACTGATGGCGGTGCTCGGACCCACCGGGCCCTTGCCGTCGGACGCGCAGAACATCACGCTGAACGGCCACGCGCAAACCCCGCTGTTCGGCAGCCCGTCGTTCGACCTCGGCACGGACCGGGACGCGCTGCCCGGCACGGTGCTGGACACCGCGAGCCCGATCGATTGCGTATTGACGTTGGCGGGGCCGCTGCTGCTGGCAGAGGAGTGGCGGGATTTGTATTTGGTGGTGGAGTACGAGGTGTCGAGGTAAGGCCACTGCATCGTTGTCCGTGCATGGCCAAGACCGCTTCGGCGTCGAAGGCTCTGACCCAACCCGCGCGGGTGATGTGGCGCTGGTGGATGCGCGCCCGCTCGACTACATGCCAACGCTCTGAGCCAAGCATGCCAAATGAGCCTCGCCCGAGAACACGAGCGCCGGCCCGCACCGACTTGGCCCAAGCACACTGGTTGATGCGCCCCCCACATCCGAAGGCGCAGCGCTCGTCAAAGGCGCAGCGCTCGTGGTCGGCTTCGGTATGCCTGCTTCAGACTGGCTGCGGCCCTATGCCATGGAGAGACGAATGCGCGCCATCGGCCAACTGCAGTCGATCGCCGCCGAGCCGCGAATGACAGCTCGAGACTTGTTGCAGTCGTACGTTGCGGCGTGGCTGAAGGCTGCTGTTGGCCGAGACCGTGAGTTCAACCGCGTTCCGGGAACCTGACCCTTGATCATCGCAGCGGGCGCGATCCGGAAGACCCTCAAGTTGATGTGAGACCATCACGGGATACTTGGATCATGTCTCGGCGGAACGTGCAATGGCGATGGCGATGAAGAAGTCCACTGCGACGCGCAGAACGGTAACCCCGCGGAAGGCCGTGCCGAAGCCCAAGTCCAACAGGACGGTTAACACCCGAACGCGCCCAGCGGTAGACACCGTCCGCGCCTCCCGCGACGGCCACGAGTTCCACGAAGCCTGGGTCGCTCGAAAGTGCCTGGGCTTGCTCTTGCCCGGGGCCGAGTTGGTCGGCATTGCCGTAGAAGGTTTCGCCAACGATGACCAGCGCGGCGTCTCGAATGCAGGAAATGAGATCGCCGACGCGGTCCTCTACTTCGGAGGCCGGGCCAACCTGCAGCACGCCAAACGCGTGGTGGTGGTCCAGGTGAAGTACTCCAAGGCTGCCGAGCACAAGCCGTTTCGGGCGGCGGATGCGAAGAAGACGATCGACAAGTTTGCGCGCACGTATCGCGCCTGCAAGACGTCACTTGGAACCGAGAAGGCGCGGGCAAAGTTGCGGTTCGAGTTGATCACCAACCGGCCCATCTTGCCCGCGCTGCTCGAGGCCATCGGGGGTCTGGCGGCGCAAAGCCCGCTCAAGGGCGAGGCGAGAACGCAGGCGAAGCAGGTGGCGGACGCCTGCAAGCTGACGGGCAAGGACCTTGCCGAGTTTGCAGCGCGGCTGGACATGATTGGCCTGACCGGCGACCTGCGCGAGAACAAGCAGCAGCTCGCACTCACCCTGGTGGACTGGTCAGACGCTCGGGACCACATGGCCCGCCACCGTCTAGCGGATATCCGGGAGATGGCACGCGACAAGGCCGGTTTGATCAAGCAGCACCGCAACGTCATCATGCGTACAGACGTGCTGGCAGCATTGGGCCTGTCCGACGACAAGGACCTGCTTCCGGCGCCGGCGAGCTTTCCGCCGATCGGAAAGGTGGTTGATCGCGTGCAGTTGGATGACACCCTCCACCGCATCCCGCGGCTCACCCGGCCTTTGGTCGTGCATGCCGAAGGCGGGTTCGGAAAGACGGTCTTCATGAACTCGCTGGCGGCCCGCCTGGGTGACGAGCACGAGACGATCCTGTTCGACTGTTTCGGCATGGGGCAGTACCGTGCCACCGACGACAGCAGGCACCTGCCAAGCCGCGGTCTGGTGCACATCGCCAATGAGCTCGCCTGTCGAGGCTTGTGCGACCCCATGCTGCCCTCGACCAGCAACAGCGAAGACATTCTTCGCGCCTTCCGCGTGCGACTGGAGCAAGCCGTCGCGACCTTGCGCCGCGGCTCGGCGGACCGGCAACTGGTGCTGCTGCTCGACGCGATCGATAACGCCAGCGAAATCGCTCGCGATCGCCATCAGGATTCGTTCCCGCGCCTGTTGCTGCAGAGCTTGGAGCACGGCGCAGCAATCGCCGGTCTGCAGGTGGTCGTCAGTGCCCGAACGCACCGGCGGCTCGCCGCGACCGGCGAGATATCCGCCGAAGAGGTCGAATTGGCGCCGTTCGTAGAGCGGGAGACACGTGCGTTCCTGCGCGCACACGTGAGCAAGCTGACCGAGACGATGGTCCAGGTAGGTCAGGCACGGTCCAACGGCAATGCTCGTGTGCTGGAACACTTGGCCGCGGAACCCGGCCTGCTGGCGCCGAGCGAGATCGACAAGCCGATCGCGCTGGACGACCTGATCCAGCACCGCATTGACCAAGCTCTGGTGGAGGCACGGAGGCTGGGCAATGCCGATAGCAGCATCCGCGCGTTTCTGGCGGGGCTGGCCACCTTGCCGCCGCCCGTGCCGCTCAAGGAGTACGCGCAAGTCAACGGCATGGCCGAGGGTGCGGTCGTCAGCTTCGCGGCAGACCTGTCGCCGCTGCTGGAGCAGACCAAGCATGGGCTGATGTTCCGCGACGAGCCCACGGAAGACCTCATTCGGCGCCGCTACGCCGGCGACGCGGCGCCGCTGCGTGAGCTGGCGACGAATCTGTTCGCCATGCAGGGCGAGTCCGTCTATGCCGCCACAACGCTTCCTGACCTGCTGCTGCAGCTGGAGGATGGGGAAAAGCTCTTTCAGCTGGCCTTCGACGAGCGGCTGCCCGCGAGCATCTCCGGCACCGTGGGCCAGCAGACAATTCGTCATGCGCGACTTCGCGCCGCCGTGGCGCACGCCGTTCGCGTCAACGACCTCGATCACCTCGTGCCGTTGCTGGTCGAATTGTCGACCCTCGCCGCGATGGACCAGCGGGGAACGACATATCTGCTGGACTACCCCGATCTAGTGGTTGCCTCGGCCGATCCGGATTCGCTTAGGCGCATCTTCGAGGCACGAACCCCGTGGCCCGGCTCCCGCCACGCCCGCCTAGCGATTGCGCATGGGCTGATCGGCGATACCGCCGAGGCAATCTGGCACGCCAGGTGGGTCGCTGAATGGCTGCAGCACTACTTCGACCAGCAGAGCGACGCGCATGACCGCGCGCACCCCACGTTGCTGGACTTGGCGGCGCTCCCGTTCTGCCACCTGCTCAAGGGCGACGGCAAGGCGGCGGCTCGAGACCTATCGGGTTGGGTCAGCGCCGAGCACGGTTACGACACCTCCAAAGCGATGTTCCAGCTGGCGCACCGTCCCGAGGCGGCGTCCTTGCTTTCACACGAGGTGATCCGGGACTGTGTTGATGCGCTGGCGTCGATCGGGCCGATCGCCGCGGCGATTCGTTACGCTGCCGGCAGCCCGGAGCAGCAACGCGCTCAGCTCGAGTCACTCGCGGCGGCATGCATGGCGGACGGCTCGGTAAAGCTTCGAGATAACTACCGACCCGACGAACGCCCATTAGTACAGGGCATGGTGGAGGCCGCGGCGAAGGCGGTGCGGTTGGGGATGCCCGCCCAGGCTACTGCGATCCTCAAGGCACTGTCCTTGGTGCCGCCGAACCTACACGTGTTCATGGACTCGTCGTACTGGGTCGGTGAGGTCGCCACGTACATTGCCCGGCAGGTCATCGCCTGCTGTGCGTCCGGCACCCCGATTGGTCCCCGCGACCTGCTGCCGCGCGAACTGGCCGAGCTCGCTGCGACCTTGACTCCGAACCTGACGGAAGCGGAGTTCCTCACCGCGCTCAAGGAGGCACTGGATGCGGACTACGAGGAGAAGGCCAAGGCCGCCCGAGACGCGAAGAAAGATGCGCGCCACGAGTACAGCCACCACGCATCGGCCGTGCAATTCCTCAAGGAGCGAATGCCGCGCTGGCTCGATATCTCGCGTGACTTCGCACAGGCCGTTGTCGGTTCCGGTTCCGCGGTACCTAGCTTGGCGCCACTAACGGCCCGCTGGACCAAGCTGCGCAACACCGACGACTACGACTCTGGCGGCCGCTCGGCACAACGGCAGCACAACACGGTTGTCGAGCGCTTGCTGGCGTTGGCTCTTGCAGCGAACGACTCATTTCCTGCGGGCGAAGTCGCGGCACACATCGAAGCGGCGAGCGAACCGGACGCTACGCCCTTGTCGAGCCTGATCGGGCTCGTCGCATTGCTGGCGTCTCGTCCGGCGTTCCATGCCATGGCCGGCACGCTCGCGATTAAGTCGAGCGCGGCCATCGAGAAGGAGCACGATGTCACCGATCGTGCCGCACACTTCGCGCGACTCGGGCAGGCGATCGCGTTGGCCAGCCCTGCCGAAGCGGTCGCGTATTTCCGGAAAGGGCTCGAGCAGATGGACGCGATCGGCTCGGGCGACTATCACTTCGTCGAGGGGCTGATGCACTTCGCCGGCGCGCTGACCGGCGAAGGTCTAAGCCAGCGCGAAAGCCACACCCTGTCCAACATCTGCGAGCTCAACTTGGGCGAGGAACAGAAGTTCGGCTGGGGTTCCTACGGCGCCGCGATGAGCCGGGTATCCGGCGTGGCCGGACTTGCAAGGCTAGCGCGGTGGCAGGACCGCGGGCGAATCTCGTTGGACTTCACGCTGTTGCCGTATGTGCGGGCCTTGCTGGAAGACGACAAGCTCGATGCCGAGCTCGCCCTGACGCTCTTGCGACTGTCGAATCCAGCCGAGCTCTACGTGTGCGGGACCACGCAGCTGGTCGCCACTCTCGAATCCAAGCCGTCCGCACGCCTAGCAGCCGTGGCCACCGAGCTCGTCGAGCAATACCTGCAGAACAACCCTGGTTCACTGGGCTCGGAAACGCCCCGCGCGCTCGCGCGCTTCGCCGGCTCGGTGCTGGCCAAGGACGCATGGCAGCGGCAGTACCTTGAAGCGGCGGCGGATCGGATCGACGTCAAGCGCGATGACGACAACCGGCGCACCAACTGGCGCGCGTCCGGAGGCGACGCCGCGCCTCGAACATGGGAAGACGAGCAGAACAAGGCGAAGGCGCACGTTCTGCAGATCGCCGCGGGCACCGATCCGCTCGATGAGGTCGCGGTGGGGCGCGTCCTCGATGCGGCCCGCACGCAGCTCCCGAACATGCGCTTCTCGGACGATGTCCTCGGTGCGTTGCGAACGAAGATGGCGTTCAAGCAATGGCCTGACTATCTCGCGCTGATCGCGCGGCTCGAAGTGTTGGATCTGTACGAGAAAGAACGGGAGTTGCGCACCTGCAAGGAGCAATGGATCGGCTCCTCGCTTGCCGTAGCCGACGCGCTGAAGGCCTGCGCACCGGTCATCGCACGGGTGAATGCAGACGAATACATTTCCTTCGATTACCTTTCGGGCTCACACGTCCGCGCCCTCGAGGACATCTGTGGTCTGGCGCGCCGCGACGTGCTGATGCTCCTCATCCGCGAGTTCACCCGTCCCAAGATGCCGATACCGGCCTCGGTGTGGCTCAACTTCGCTGCGGAGTTCAACGGAAAGACGACGCCCGGCGTGGGCGAGGCGGCGCTGACACGCCTGCTGCAGAGCGGGCCGGCGAAGCTCGCATCCAACACGGAGGACGGGGCGTGGCTGGACGCGATGACCTTTACCGGGGATGCGGTCGAGGCCACCGCGGCGATTACCTGGTTCCAGCTCGGTTCGCCCGTTACCCGGCAGCGGTGGTTCGCCGCCCATAGTCTGCGCACGGCGGTTCGCCTCGGTCGTGCCGAGGTGCTGGATGGAGTCGTTGCGAAGTATCGGCGCCGCGACGCGGTCCCCTTCCAGGCGCCGGAGTTGCCGTTCTTCTACCAGCACGCCCAGCTTTGGTTGCTCATAGCAATGGCGCGCATCGCACTGGAGGCGCCTCTGGTCGTTGCTCGGCATGCCGATTTTCTCGAAGCGATCGCGTCGGACGCTGTCGAACGCCACGTGCTCCGGCGGCATTTCGCGGCGCAGGCACTGCTGGCCTGTGTGAATGCAGGTGAGTTGCGCCTGCCAAAGGCGCGGGTTCAGAAGCTTCAGCGCGTAAATCGATCGAGCTTCGCGGCCCGGAAGGAGAAGGACTACTACGGGAGCGATTTCTACGCCCCGCGTCCCAAGGGCATGGTCAAGCCCCATCCTGAACTGCATCTGGACTACGACTTCAGCAAGGACGAAGTTACCCGGCTGTCGAGCCTGTTCCGACGGCCGCAGTGGGAAACAGCGGATGCTCTCGTCGCCAAGGTGCGGGAACATGACGCCAATATCGAGTTCATGAGCGATCGCAAAGGGCGGTCGCGACCTGGTCGTGAGCACTACACGCGCGGCATAGACGCCGAGTACCAAAGCCACGGCGAGCAGCTGGCCTGGCACGCCTTGTTCTCGGTAGCGGGCGATCTACTTGCCGCGCACCCGGTGGTTTGGCGCGGCTACGATGAGGAAGACCCGTGGGAGGACTGGCTTTCGCGCGAGGTCGTGACGCATCCGGCGGGCCTGTGGCTCGCGGACGGAATGGACCGCCAACCCCTGGACACCTGGGTTTCCTTGATGGCCAGGGGCGAAACCGCGACGGACCTCACCGCGGATCCGGCCGCATTGAAGTCGTTGCTTGGGAAGGGCGACTCGGTGGGAGACTGGCTCACCGTCGATGGCAGTTGGCACTCCAACGAAAACGTCGAGATCCGGGTGATGTCGGCGCTGGCGCCGCGGGACCAGAGCGCCGCATTGGCCGAGGAGCTGGCCGCTCAGGGGCCCTTCCAAGCCTATGTGCCGCAGCTGCAGATGTACGAAGAGGACGGGATGGCCTCGAATCGCGATGCGCCCTACCTGCCCTGGATCGTGCGCAAGGAAGCCTCTGCGCATCTGGACGAGACCGACGCCCTGGGCGCCGTTGGCGCGGTGCGGCGCCCGCGCTTGAGCCAGGACGTCACCGCGTTCGCCAAGCTACGATCTGTCGATCCGTTCGACCGGACCTGGGTAAATGCCGCCGGCGAGACCGTCGTGCGGGCCGACGCGTGGATCGAATCCGGCCGACATGAGGAAGGTGCGAGCGAAGGCTCACGCATTTGGTGCCGCACTGACGTCGTGCGTGCGTACCTGGAGGCCAGCGACGCCGACCTGATGTGGCTGGTGCGCCTGCGCCGCCGCGACGGAGGTTACGGTAGAGAGCGCAGCCGCTACTGGCATACCACCGCTGTCATCCGGATGGGTGCCTCGCTCGAAGTGAGTTACTCCCCGGGCCGGTCGAACGAAATGGAAGAATCGAAGTTCTAGCGTGCTTCCGACGGGGTAGCGCGTGTCAGCGGATCGGACGGCCGCGTTCGTACCACAACTGCCGGACGCTGGCCCTCGCGCGGGAGCACGAGCAAAGTCATCATCGGATCCAAGTTGTGCGCGACGATCTTCATCTCGTGCAGCGACAGATCCGCGGGGGCATGTGCGAACTACAACCGCGTCGCGTCTTTTACGCCCGTTCGCTCGAACGTCACCACTGTATGGGCGGCGAGGGAAACGTTAGGGCACTGGGATGGCCACGCCTAGCTATCGATCAGATCGGGGTGTATGAATTGTGCGATGCACCGCAATGCCGAGCGACCGTGTGGTGCTGGCTGACTACACGTATGGCTGGGTATGGCCGGCTTCGCGGCTATTGACCACATTCGCTATCGGCTTTGGTGGACGTCGTGTTCGCGCCGTGAGGTAGCGATCACTGTGACCGGGGCCTGCCCCGCAAGGGCTTACGACCGGCGGCCCTCTTACAGCAGCCGTTTACTACCGTACCGCTCGTCGGGAGTCCGCTTGGTGCTGGTCAGCGTGAGTAGGCCCGAGACAACTGACAGGCCGAAACCGCTGCAGACCTGACGCTGGCGCTGGCATGGTGACCGACAGCACTGGGCGCAATGCCGCCACTGCGTGCGGTCACACCAATACCCGCTTGAGCTGCAAAGCAGCCAACTGATTTGCGCTGGAACCCCCACGCGCGCGCCTTAAACTTCTTCGACGCTCAGCCTCGGTGCTGCCGTATTGCGGCGGCCATCGACGCACCCGCCACCAAGGTGGGGAAGAGCGACAGAACTCTGATTGCATCCGCACGACCAATGTGCTCACGCTGGAGCGAGACCGGCTTGAAAGCCCCTCTTACCGGATACCGAAACATGAAACTTCGCGCATCTGCCGCCGAACCCATCATTGGAGCCCACACCGGCTGACTGAGCTCGCCGACGACGACGTCGACATCGGCCCGGAAAAGCTGCTCACCAAGAACGGTGCCACCGATGTGGGGCTGGTCGACGCCCGCCGCCTGAACAACTTCCAGCGCGCTCGAAGCCGAGCATGCGCATCTCGTGCTCGTGGAGGACGCGATCACCGGTCTGGAACAGGCGTTGGCGGAGCAGTTTGCTTCAGAGGACGAACTGGATCGGGCGCTGGACATCGCCAAGACCTGAACACCGCAGGGATCGAGCGACGCGCCATGAGCCTGCGCACCCCGCATGCCTCGCTGTAACCCATCGGACACCTGGAACGAACTTCAGTTCACATCCCCAGTCTGACCCCAGCGAACCACCGAGGCCACCATGCAACACTCTGCCCAACCAAGCCACCCCCGCCCGCTCACCCCCACGCGCCGCGGCACGATCACCGCCCTGGCGCTGCTGCTGGGCGGTGCCCTGGTCGCATGGAAGGCCGTGCCGACCCTGGCCGCAGGCAGCGCCGTCGCCATCCCGCCGCCGCAGGACGCTGGTACCGCGACAGCAGGCGCCACGAGCGAGACCGCCGTGCTGGCCGGCGGCTGCTTCTGGGGCGTGCAGGGCGTGTTCCAGCACGTCAAGGGCGTCACGCGCGCCGTGTCCGGCTACGCCGGCGGCGATGCAGCCACGGCGACCTACAAAGCCATCGGCTCCGGCCGCACCGGCCATGCCGAGGCGGTGCGCATCACCTACGACCCGCGCGAGATCAGCTTCGGTCAGATCCTGCAGATCTACTTCTCTGTGGTGCACGACCCGACCCAGCTGAACCGCCAGGGGCCGGATTTCGGCACGCAGTACCGCTCCACCGTGTTCGCGCAGAACGCCGAGCAGGCGCGCGTTGCCACGGCCTACATCGCCCAGCTGGACCAGGCCCGCGCCTTCCCCGCGCCCATCGCCACCACCATCGAGCTGGGCAAGCCGTTCTACGACGCCGAGGCCTATCACCAGGACTACATGACGCGCTTCCCGCTGCAGCCCTACATCGCCATGCACGACCTGCCCAAGCGCGACAACCTGAAGCGCGTGTTCCCCGATCGGTACCGCGACCAGCCCGTGCTGGTGGGCGCGAGCACGTGAACTGGAGGACCCTCACCATGCACCTGCGTCGACAACTCTTGCGCGTGCTGGGCGCCGGTGCGCTGCTGGCTGGCGCCGGTGCCGCGCTGCGGCCCACCGCGCGTGCGGCCAAGGCCTACCCCGTGGCCCACACCGAAGCCGAGTGGAAGGCCCTGCTCACGCCCCAGCAATACCGGGTGCTGCGCGGGGCAAGCACCGAGCTGCCCTACTCCAGCCCGCTCAACCAGGAGAAACGCGCCGGCACATACGCCTGCGCCGGCTGCAAGCTGCCGCTGTTCTCGTCGGCCACCAAGTTCGAGAGCGGCACCGGTTGGCCGAGCTTCTGGAAGCCGCTGCCCGATGCGGTGGCGACCGAGGTGGACCACAGCCTGTTGATGCGGCGCGAAGAGGTGCTCTGTGCGCGCTGCGGCGGGCACCTGGGCCACGTATTCGATGACGGGCCGAAGCCGACCGGGCTGCGCTATTGCATGAACGGCGTGGCGCTGGCGTTCACGGCAGGGGCCGCGCCAGCGGCGTAGTCATCGGTGATGAAGGACGGCAGCGCCGGCCGTTGACGCCCCGGTCCCTGCGCGGATGATGAGCCCATGGCCCACGATGACCCGCCAGGCTGGGATGCCTTCATCAGCTACTCGCGCCGCAACAAGGATTTCGTCTCCTTGCTGGCAGCGGCGCTGGGCGCGTACCGGCCGCCCAAGGCGTTGAGCGCGCCGGCCCGGCCGCTGCGCATCTTTCTCGACCAGCAGGACCTGGGCGCCGGCGACTATGGGCCGGAGATCGAGGCGCAGCTCGCACGCTCGCGCATGCTGATCGTCGTCTGCTCGCCCGACGCACGGGCCAGCACCTATGTCGACGACGAGGTACGGCGCTTCGTGCGCCTGCGCCCAGCCGAAGCGGTGGTGCCGGTGTTGCTGGCCGGGCTGGCCAACAACGAGGCGTCGGCGGCACAGGCGGGCGAGATGGCCTTTCCGCCCGCGCTGGCCGAGGCGATGCAGATGCCGCTGGCGGTCGACTACCGTGGCTTCGACGCCCGCCGCGACCGCGTGCAGCGCGGTGGCTTCGAGGGACCATGGCACCAGCTGTTGGCCAAGCTCTACGGCGTGGGCCGAGCGGAGATCGAGCAGCGTGAGAAGCGCCGCCAACGCGTGCGCTGGCGCTGGATCGGCGGCAGTGCCGCAGCGCTGGTCGCGCTGCTGGCGACCGCACTGGTGCTGACATTGCTGGCGCGCACCGAGGCCGAACGCCAGCGCGACCTGGCCGAGCAGCGGCGCCGTGATGCCCAGGCCCGCGCCTTGAACGTGCGCGCCGATGCCGCGCTGGCCGACGACGGCCAGGGCCTGCAGCGCGCGCTGCTGCTGACGGTGGAATCGCTGGCCAGTGCCTGGACGGCCGAGGCGCACGCGCTGATGCTGGCGCAGATCGACCGCATGGTGCCCCCACCGATCGCCACTGCGT
Source organism: Rhodoferax sp. RT4P68 (assembly GCF_056521305.1). Classification (NCBI taxonomy): domain Bacteria; kingdom Pseudomonadati; phylum Pseudomonadota; class Betaproteobacteria; order Burkholderiales; family Comamonadaceae; genus Rhodoferax; species Rhodoferax sp. RT4P68. Next base: position 172,993 of record NZ_JBWMBB010000007.1, on the reverse strand, counting down.
CCGACCAGCGTGGCCCGATCCTGTCGCTCGTGCCGCTGCCAGACCTCGGCCTGGTGGCCAGCCAGGGCGTGGACCGGCTGGTGCTGCGATCGCTCACCGACCTGAAACCGGTGCGCGAGCTGGCCACCCCACGCGCGCCGGGCGCGCTGCGGCGGCTCGTGCTGAGCCCCGATGGGCGATGGCTGCTGGCGGGCTGCGCCGAGCAGGTGGCCTGTGTCTGGGACACCACCACCTGGACGGTGGCCTGGGCACCGAAGCCGCACGCCGCGCTGACCGCAGCTGCCTTCAGCCCCGACAGCGGGCGGCTGGCTTACGCCTTCGGCGGCCCGGCGCAGGTGCAGATCGTCCAGACCGGAACCTGGCAAGAGGAGGCACCGCTCACCATCGACGAGCGCAATTCCGAGCCGATCCAGGGGCTGGGGTTCGGCGGTGTGGGTGGCGCTGGAGACGACAGCGACACGCTGCTGGTGCGCACCCGTTCGGACCTGGAACTGCACGATCTGCGCACCCGCCAGAAGCTGCAGGAGGTCGACACCCGTGGCGGCACGGCGTTCGTCCAACTGCCCGCGTCGGGCACCGTGTACGTCGACGGTGGAACGCAGCGCTTGCGGGCGATGCGGCTGACGCGAGACGCAGCGGGCACACCGCATTTGTCCGAGCCGGGCGAACCGCTCGGGACCAAGCTGGACACCCGCGCGCAGTCCAGCGCCAGCAGCGACGGGCGCAGCATCGCCGCTCGCACCGCCGACCGCATGGTGCAAGTGCTCGCGCCGCAGGGGGGTCTGCCACCCCGCCATGCCGACGGTGGCAGCGCCATCGTGCTGGCCGGCACAGACCGGCTGGTGGTCGGCGCGCAAGAGGGCCGCATCGAGCTTTTCGACCTGCAGCGGGCGGCGAGTCGGCGCCTCGATGGTGTCGGCCCGAATGTGAAGCCGACGCAGGGAGCGCCATCCGCGCAGTCCTCCCCATCTTCTCTGTTGGCGCTGTCGCGCGACGGCCAACAGCTCGCCGTCACCGATGCCAACGGCGTGACCCGCGTGCTGGCCGTGGCCGACGGCCGCACCGTGGCGTCGCTGCCCGCGCTGGAAGGCGCGCGGCCGCATTTCAGTGCCGACGGGCGCTGGCTGCTGGTGGTGGCCTCCAGCACGCTGGCCGTGTTTGCGACCGCCGACTGGCAGCCGCGCTGGCAGACGGCCGGTGACGAGGTGCTGGGGGGCCTGTGGCTGACCCCCGACGGGCGCTGGCTGCTGCTGGAGCGCGCGAAGCGGCTGGAACGCATCGCGCTGGCCGACGGCAAGCCAGCGGCATCGACCGCGCTCACCGAGTACCTGCGCGAACTGCGCGTCGAACCCGGTGGCACACGTGTGGCGGCCAGTTCCTCCGCCGAGATCGCACGCGGCTTCGGCTTGCGCCAGCCGTCCATGCGCCGCGTCTGGCAGATCGCCGATGGCGCGCAACTGGGCTGGCGCTCGTTCGAACGCGACGACCTGGAGAGAGTGAAGGGCATCGGGTGGGGCCGCCGTGCCGACGACGCGCAGGGCGAGTGGACGCGGACCGAAGGCGGCGGCGATCTGGCGCTGGTGGACGCTGCCGCCGCGTGGCCGCTGGTGCCGGATCTGTTGGCGCCTGCGGGGCCACCCGCAGTGCGTTGGCTGGCGGAGCTGGACGCTGCCGGCACCGCCCTGCACGCGCATGCGCTGCAGCGGGCCGACCGCGCGCAAGGCCCGTCGACCACACCGCCGGCCTGGAGCGCCGACGGCGCATGGCTGACCACATTGGGCGAGGACGGCGCGGCGCGGCTGTGGCCGCTGGCGCCGGCTGCATTGGCATCGGAGGCCTGCTCCCGCTTGCGGCGCAACCTGGACGCCGACGAATGGCGCGTGGCCTTTGGCGACGAGGCTTATCGGCGCACCTGCACGGCCTTGCCCGAGGGGCGGTGAACGGCAGAGCGCCGCTTCTGACCGGATGCTCGACCCGGCATGATCATGCGCGGCGCACTGTGGACATGCCGCCTTCACCTTCGGCGCCCGTGCTGTCGATTCCCCACCGCGTTGCTCGTCGTGCAGCCAGGTGCCACCATGGCGCCGCTGTTCATGCCCCACTGTCCAACCAGGAGGTTCCCCATGCACTACGTCGATGGATTCGTCGCCGCCGTCCCCACCGCCAACCGCGAGGCTTACCTGCAGCATGCCGAGAAGGCCGCTGGCCTCTTCCGCGAGTTCGGCGCGCTGCAGGTCGTGGAGACCTGGGGCGACGATGTGCCGCCGGGCAAGCTGACGTCCTTCCCGCTGGCCGTGCAGTGCAAGGAGGACGAGACCGTCGTGTTCTCGTGGGTCACCTGGCCCTCGCGCGAGGCGCGTGACGCGGGCTGGGCCAAGGTGATGGCGGACCCGCGCATGTCACCGACCAGCAACCCGATGCCCTTCGACGGCAAGCGGCTGATCTATGGCGGGTTTCAGATGATCCTGTCGCGCTGAGGGGCGCGCCGCAAGTGCCCGCAGACATGCGCCAATCCACATAGCAGCCCTGCGGCCGCCCGCGTACTCGGCGCGCCGCCACTGCCTTGCTTCCCTCGCCCCTCGGGCGAGCGGCGCAGGCGACAGGTCATCCAGTGCGCCGCCATCCGCCTGGATGGACGGGCAACGACCTGCCAGCCGCGTGCCCCGCGCCGCCCCCTGCCGTGCTACCGTGACGCGCCGCGCGCCCAGCGTGGACCCACACCAGGAGACAACGATGTTCGCCGAACCATCCGCCAAGACGGCCGACCTGCTGCAACGCATGCGGGCCTTTTTCGACCGCCACATCTACCCCAACGAAGCGCGCCACCACGAAGAGATGGCGGCCTTTCGCAGCGCCGGCAACGCCTGGCAGGTCTCGCCGCTGATCGAAGAGCTGAAACCTCTGGCGCGCGAGGCCGGCCTGTGGAACATGTTCCTGCCGCACGAACACCGCGGCGTGCCCGGCATCTCCAATCTGGACTACGCGCCGCTGTGCGAACTGATGGGCCGCGTCTCGTGGTCGGGCCAGGTCTTCAACTGCTCTGCGCCAGACACCGGCAACATGGAGACCATCGAGCGCTACGGCACCGAAGCGCAGAAGGACGAGTGGCTGGAGCCGCTGTTGGCCGGCAAGATCCGCTCCGGCTTTCTGATGACCGAGCCAGCCGTGGCCTCGTCTGACGCGACCAACATCCAATGCTCCATCGTGCGAGATGGTGGCCACTACGTCATCAACGGCCGCAAGTGGTTCTCGTCCGGCGCCGGCAGCCCGGACTGCAAGATCTACATCGTGATGGGCAAGACCGACCCCGAAGCGCCGCGCCATGCGCAGCAGTCCATGGTGCTGGTGCCGCGCGATACGGCGGGCGTCACGGTGGTGCGCCACCTCTCGGTGTTCGGCTACGACGACGCGCCCCACGGCCACATGGAGGTGCTGCTGGAGAACGTGCGCGTGCCGGTGGCCAACATGCTGCTGGGCGAAGGCCGCGGTTTCGAGATCGCGCAGGGCCGCCTCGGCCCGGGGCGCATCCACCACTGCATGCGCTCCATCGGCGCGGCCGAGCGTGCGCTGGAGATGATGGTCGACCGGCTGCAGGCCCGCATCGCCTTCGGCAAACCGCTGGCCGCGCAGTCCGTCTGGCACGAACGCATCGCCGAGTCGCGCTGCATGATCGACCAGGCCCGGCTGCTGACGCTGAACGCCGCCTGGAAGATGGACACCGTGGGCAACAAGGAAGCGCGCGCCGAGATCGCGATGATCAAGGTGGTGGCGCCCAACATGTCGTGCAAGGTGGTGGACTGGGCGATCCAGGCGCACGGCGCGGCCGGTGTGAGCCAGGACTTCTGGCTGGCCGAGGCCTACGCCCACCAGCGCACGGTGCGCATCGTGGACGGGCCGGATGAAGTGCACCGCAACGCGATTGCGAAGCTGGAGTTGGCCAAGCGGCGGTGAGGCGCCACCGCGCCGGGTGCGTCAGACCGGCTTGTGACCCTGCAACCGACCGCTGTCGTCGCTGGAGAGCGACTGAGACAGTCTCGCCCTGCGGCTCACGGTGGCAGGCGCGATGCCCAGCATCGGCAACAAGCGCTCCTTGGGAACCTTCATGCGACGCGCGAGCTGGTCGAGGCAATCCGCGGGCAAGCCGGCCTTGATCATGCGCACGCGCGCCAATGGCTCAGCGCGGAACACATCGATGAACGAGTAGATCCCCGTGTCCCCGCGTGGCACTGCAGCAGCGTGCGTCTGCGGGCGTGTCTTGCCCGACGGCTTGGCGACGCACCGCAGGACCCACCTGCGCCCGGCGCCTTGTCCCACAGCGGGATGGCTTCACGGACGTGGCCGGTGTGGGCCCAGGGAATCTCACCATGGTGCACTGCAACATTCTTTGGACTGCACCCCATGACGCAACCCTATTTCCCCGAGTTCTTCGCTCGCACGCTCATGGGCATGAGCATGGGCGGGAGCTTCTGGGCACCCTCCCCTGCCACTTCGTCCCTGCACCCGGCTGATGTGCCTGTGCCGGCTGCCGAGCCCGCCGCCAAGCTCACCAAGACCGTCCCATCCGCGCGGCGATTGCCGGCCCCCCTCGAGGCGGTCTCCGAAGGGCACTTCCTGACGGAAGTGTTCGGCAATGCCAAGGGGTCGCGCGAATACCTGCTCTACGTGCCGAGCAACTACACCGGCAAGCCCATGCCGCTCATCGTCATGCTGCACGGGTGCCAGCAAGACCCCAAGGACTTCGCCGTCGGCACGCGCATGAACACGCTGGCAGAGCAGCACGGCTTCCTGGTGGCCTACCCCTGCCAGACCTACAAATCCAACGGCGCCAACTGCTGGAACTGGTATGAGCCCGACGAGCAGAAGCGCGATGGGCAGGAGCCGTCGCTGATCGTCGGCATCGTGGACGCGATCGGGCAGCGGTTCGCTGTCGACCAGGCCCGGGTCTTCGTCGCAGGGCTTTCGGCCGGCGCGTCGATGGCCGTGATTCTGGGACAGACCTACCCGGAAGTCTTCGCAGCCGTGGCGGCCCATTCCGGCATGCCGCGCGGTGCAGCCCAGGACGTGCAAAGCGCTTTCGCCGCCATGCAGGGAAAGCCAGGCGTCGACGCACGCTGCACGCTTGCGCATGCGGATTTGCCCATGCGTACGCTGGTGATCCATGGCGATGCCGACCAGACCGTCAGTCTGCTCAATGGCCAGGCCATCACCAGGCAGGCATTGGCGGCCTTCAAGAGAGCCAAGGTGATGGTCTCGCGGCGTCCGGCCGATGGCAAGCGGGTCGGTCGATCCACCGAAGGTGTGGTCGATTTCATCGGCGCGTCGGGCCATGTGATGGTGCGCGAGTGCATCGTGCCGGGCGGCTCGCACGCGTGGTTCGGCGGCAGCGTAGATGGCTCGTTCACCCAGCCAGGCGTCCCCTGCGCAAGTGTGGAGCTCGTGCGCTTCTTTCTCGGCAACCCGCGCGCGCCTGAGGCCACAGCACCACGCACGGTATTGCGCTGCATCGAATCCACCACAGGGTTGCGGCCCCTTGTCCGACGATCGGCGGACTGTGCCCGTGAAACGCTGACCCCAGCCGCATCGCCGATGCGGCAGGTGAAACGCATCAAGGAGTGATCATGGAAAATTCATGGACGACATGGGCTTTGCCAGCCTGGATTTTGGGCGCGCCTTTTGTGCTCATCCTCGTCGAGGCATTGCGGGCGATGGCAGACAGGCCTAAGTATTGAAGCTGGCTGCGCGCCACATGTAGCCGGGCCCGGGGCGGCGGCGCCGCTTGGCGGCGGCTTGCGATCTCTTACTGGTTCAGTTGTGCCCACGTCTTGTCCAGCCGCTTGACGCTGACCGGCTGCGGCGTCCGCAGTTCCTGCGCGAAGAAGCTCACACGCAGTTCTTCCAGTAGCCAGCGCAGCTCTTGCATGCGGCTGTCGACCTGGCCCTTGCGCTCGGCCACCAGCCGCCAGTAGCGCTGTTCCTGCGGTCTGAGTTCGACCATGCGTGTCGCATCGCGGGCCGGGTCGGCCCGCAGCTTGTCCAGCCGCAGCGTGATGGCTTTCAGGTAGCGCGCGAAGTGCTGCAGTTGCAGCCAGGGCGTGACGGCCAGAAAGTCCTTTGGCACCAGCCGCTGCAGCTGCTGCTGCACATCGGCCGAGACATCGGCCGGTGGCCGCGCGTCCTTCAGCTTGCGCACGGCGACTGCGTATTCGATCAGGATGGTGCCGGCCAGCCGCGCGACCTCGCCCGCGATCAGCGTGAGCCGACCCCGGCCTTCGTCGATGCGGCGCTTGAAGGCGAGCGCGTCGGTGGGCAGCGGCTCCAGCAGGAACGCGCGGTCCAGCGCCACGTCGATGATCTGGCCGCGCAGCATCTCCTGCGTGCCCAGGGGCATGTAGGCCACCGCCATCTTCTGCAGATCGGGGATGTTCTTCTCCAGAAACTTCAGCGCATCGCGGATCTGCAGCGCGAACAGGCGGCGCAGGCCGGCCTTGTGCTTGGCAGCCGCCACGTCGGGCTCGTCGAACACTTCGATGCGCACGGCGTCACCGTCGTCGATCAGCGCCGGAAAGCCGATGACGCTCTGGCCGCCCTTGCGGATCTCCAGCAGCTCGGGCAGCTCGCCGAAGTCCCACTGCGTGTGGCGCTGGTTGGCGGGCAGCTGCGGCGTGGCAGGGGCGGGCGCTGTGGCTTTCACCACTTTCACTTCGGCGGCGTCAGATGCGTCGGCCTTGGTCGGCACCGATGCCGGCGCCGCCGTCTTCAAAGCTGCCAGCGCCTGGAAGGCACCGCGCGCCTGTGCACCCAGCTCGGCCTTCAAGGCGCCCAGGTTGCGGCCCAGACCGCGCTGGCGGCCGTGCTCGTCCACCACCTGCAGGTTCATGAACAGGTGCGGGCTCAGCATGTCGAGCTTGAAATCGGCGCGTTTGACATCGATGCCGGTCTGGTCACGCACGGCCTTGAGCAGCACATCGACCAACCCGCCCTGCGCGAACGGCAGCTCGGCCGCCAGCCGCGTGGCCGACTCGGGCAAGGGCACGAAACGTGAGCGTGGCCGCTGTGGCAGGCTTTTGAGCAGCGCCTGGATCTTGTCCTTCAGCATGCCGGGCACCAGCCACTCGCAGCGGTCGTCTGCCACCTGGTTCAGCACGAACAGCGGCACGGTCACGGTGATGCCGTCGCGCGGGTTGCCGGGCTCGTGCAGGTAGCTGGCAGCGCAGTCCACGCCGCCCAGGCGCACGGTACGCGGAAAGGCATCGGTGGTGATGCCTGCGGCCTCGTGGCGCATCAGCTCTTCGCGCGTGAGCTGCAGCAACTTGGGGTTGGTGCGAGAGGCATCACGCCACCAGGCCTCAAAGGTGCGGCCGCTCAGCACGTCGGCCGGCAACTGCGCGTCGTAGAAGGCGTAGATCAGCTCGTCGTCGACCAGCACATCCTGCCGGCGCGACTTGTGTTCCAGCGCCTCCACCTGCGCGATGGTGCGCACGTTGGCGGCGGCGAACGGCAGCTTGGTTTCCCACTCGCCGGCCACCAGGCCCTGGCGGATGAAGATCTCGCGCGCGCCGTGCGCGTCGACCCGGCTGTAGGGCACGCGGCGGTTGTTGTAGACGACCAGGCCATACAGCGTGGCACGCTCCAGCGCGACGACCTCGGCGGCCTTCTTCTCCCAATGCGGGTCGAGCAGTTGCTTCTTCAGCAGATGCGCGCCGACCTCTTCCAGCCACTGCGGCTCGATGTTGGCGATGCCGCGCCCGAACAGGCGCGTGGTCTCCACCAACTCGGCCACGGCGATCCAGCGGCCCGGCTTCTTCTTCAGATGCGCACCCGGGTGGCGGTGGAAACGGATGCCGCGTGCGCCCAGGTAGGCGTCTTCGTCTTCGGGCTTCAAGCCGATATTGCCCAGCAGGCCCGAGAGCATGGCCTTGTGCAGCTGCTCGTAGCTGGCGGGCTGCTCGTTGAGCTTCCACCGGTGTTCGGTGACCACCGTCAGCAGCTGGCTGTGGATGTCGCGCCACTCGCGCACGCGGCGGATGTTGATGAAGTTCTGGCGCAGCAGTTGTTCGTGCTGGCGGTTGCTGAGCTTGTGCGTTGGCGCGCCGTCGGTGCCGGCATGGCCACCACGCGCCTGCGCCAGCCAGTCCCACAGGCGCAGGTAGCCGCTGAACTCGCTCTTCTCGTCGTCGAACTTGGCGTGCTGCTGGTCGGCCTGGGTCTGCGCGTCCATGGGCCGGTCGCGCACGTCCTGCACCGAGAGTGCCGACGCAATCACCAGCACTTCGCTCAACGCCTGGCGGTCGCGGCCTTCCAGGATGATGCGGCCCACGCGCGGGTCCAGCGGCAAGCGGGCCAATTCAGCGCCGGTGGCCGTCAACACGTTGTCGTCGTCCACCGCGCCCAGCTCATTGAGCAGCTGGTAGCCGTCGGTGATGGCGCGCTTCGACGGCGCCTCGACGAAGGGGAAGTCTTCCACCTCGCCCAGGTGCAGCGACTTCATGCGCAGGATGACGCCAGCCAGCGAGCTGCGCAGGATTTCCGGGTCGGTGAAGCGCGGCCGGCCGTTGAAGTCGTCCTCGCCATACAGGCGGATGCAGATGCCGTCGGCCACTCGCCCGCAGCGCCCGGCGCGCTGGTTGGCCGCAGCCTGGCTGATGGGCTCGACCAGCAACTGCTCGACCTTGCTGCGCAGGCTGTAGCGCTTGACGCGCGCGGTGCCGGCGTCGATCACGTAGCGGATGCCGGGCACCGTCAGCGAGGTCTCGGCCACGTTGGTGGCCAGCACGATGCGGCGTTTGCCCCGCAGCACGAAGATCTCGTCCTGCTCGGCCTGGCTCAAGCGGGCGAACAGCGGCAGCACCTGCGCATCGCGCAGCATCGGCTGGTGCTGCAGGTGGCCGCGCAGATGGTCGGCCGCCTCGCGGATCTCACGCTCGCCAGGCAGGAAGACGAGGATGTCGCCGCCCTGGCGCGGGTCGCGCCACAGTTCGTCGACGCCGTCGGCGATCGCCTCGTTCAGCCCGTAGTCACGCGATTCCTCATACGGCCGCCAGCGCTGCTCCACCGGGAACATGCGGCCCGAGACCATGATGACGGGCGCTGGCCCGGCGGCCGATTTGAAGTGCTGGGCGAAGCGGTCGGCATCGATGGTGGCCGAGGTGACGATCACCTTGAGGTCGGGCCGGCGCGGCAGGATCTGGCGCAGATAGCCCAGCAGGAAGTCGATGTTCAGGCTGCGCTCGTGGGCCTCGTCGATGATCAGCGTGTCGTAGGCCTTGAGCAGAGGGTCGGTCTGCGTCTCAGCCAGCAAAATCCCGTCGGTCATCAGCTTGACCGAGGCGTTGCGCGACAGCCTGTCCTGAAAGCGCACCTTGAAGCCGACCACGTCGCCCAGCGGCGATTTGAGTTCTTCGGCGATGCGTTTGGCGACCGAGCTGGCAGCGATGCGGCGCGGCTGCGTGTGGCCGATCAGCCGGCCCTGGCCCTGCGGCGCGTTGCAGCGGCCGCGGCCCAGGGCCAGCGCGATCTTGGGCAATTGCGTGGTCTTGCCCGAGCCCGTTTCGCCGCAGACGATGACGACCTGATGGGCCGCAATGGTCGCCATGATTTCGTCGCGCCGACCGGAGACGGGCAGCGATTCGGGAAAGTGCAGCGTGAACGCAGGCGCGATGCGCGCTGGCGGTGCGTCAGACATAGAAGTGGGGGGGCGCGTCCTGCGGGGGACATCGTGGAGAATCCGGGATTATCCCAGTGCACAACGTGCGCTGCCCAAGTCCAAAGCGCAGGCCCGCCGCCCATGTCCGCTGTCTTCAATTTCACCTTCGTGCCCTGGTTCCGCTCGGTCGCGCCTTACATCCACACGCACCGGGGCAAGACCTTCGTGGTCGGCATCGCCGGTGAGGCGATTGCGGCCGGCAAGCTGCCCAGCATCGCGCAGGACCTGGCGATGATCCAGGCCATGGGCGTGAAGATCGTGCTGGTGCACGGCTTTCGGCCGCAGGTCAACGAGCAGTTGCGCGCCAAAGGCCACGAGGCCAAGTTCTCGCACGGCATGCGCATCACCGACAGCGTGGCGCTCGATTGCGCGCAGGAAGCTGCAGGCCAGTTGCGCTACGAGATCGAGGCCGCGTTCAGCCAGGGCCTGCCCAACACCCCCATGGCGGGTGCCACGGTGCGCGTGATCTCGGGCAACTTCATCACGGCGCGGCCCATCGGCATCGTGGACGGGGTGGACTTCCAGCATTCGGGCTCGATCCGCAAGGTCGATGTCGGCGGGCTGCTGCGCACGCTGGACATGGGCGCGCTGGTGCTGCTGTCGCCATTCGGCTTCTCACCCACGGGCGAGGCGTTCAACCTGGCAATGGAAGAAGTGGCCACCAGCGTGGCCGTGGCGCTGCAGGCGGACAAGCTGGTGTTCCTGACCGAGGTGCCGGGCATCCGCGTGAAGCCGACTGAGCCCGAATCGGACGACAACCCCATCGACACCGAGTTGCCGCTGGCCGCCGCCGAACAGTTGCTGGCCGCGCTGCCCGCGCCGCTGCAGCCGACGGACTCCGGCTTCTATCTGCAGCACTGCGTGAAGGCCTGCAAGGCGGGCGTGGAGCGCAGCCACATCCTGCCATTCGCGCTGGACGGCGCGTTGCTGCTGGAGATCTACGTGCACGACGGCGTGGGCACCATGGTCATCGACGAGAAGCTGGAAAGCGTGCGCGAGGCCAGCGTGGACGACGTGGGCGGCATCCTGCAACTGATCGAACCGTTCGAGAAAGACGGCACGCTGGTCAAGCGCAACCGCACCGAGATCGAGCGCGACGTGCAGCTCTACACGGTGATCGAGCATGACGGCGTGATCTTCGCGTGCGCGGCGCTCTATCCTTACCCCGAAGCCAAGACGGCCGAGATGGCGGCGCTGACGGTGTCGCCGCAAAGCCAGGGCCAGGGCGATGGCGAGAAGGTGCTCAAACGCGTCGAGCACCGGGCGCGCGCAGCGGGCCTGACCAGCATCTTCGTGCTGACCACGCGCACCATGCACTGGTTCATCAAGCGGGGTTTTCAGGTGGTCGACCCGGAATGGCTGCCCGAAGCCCGCAAGCGCAAATACAACTGGGACCGGCGCAGCCAGGTGTTGGTGAAGAAGCTGGCCTGAGGGCTTGAGCGGCAATCGCCTGAGCTCACGCAAGACCCCGGCAAGCCCGGTCTCGTCGACCAACGGCGGTCGGCGGGGTCTTGCCCCGCGGGCCAGGCAGGTTCAGACCTGCTGCGCCTCGGCGACGGGCGCGGCCGCCACCAGGCCGCCGTCCTGCACCAGCGCATCGATCGCAACCACGTCGTACTGCTCCGCGCTCAGGAACTGCTGGGCGTAGCGCTTGTAAACGCCTTCGCGCATGAAGACGTCGAACAGGTCCGGGTCGATGTGGCCGTTCTTCTTGAAGCGCACCATGATCTCCAGCGCTTTCGAGACCTTCATGCCCGGCTTGTAGGGGCGGTCGGCAGCGGTCAGCGCCTCGAAGATGTCGGCAATGCCCAGCATGCGCGCCTGCAGCGACATCTGGTGCCGCGTCAGCCCCTTGGGGTAGCCACGGCCGTCCATGCGCTCATGGTGGCCGCCTGCGAACTCCGGCACGTTGCGCAGATGCTTGGGCCAGGGCACCTGCTCCAGCATGCGGTTGGTGGCGACGATGTGGTAGTTGATGATGTCGCGCTCTTTGGCGGTCAGCGTGCCGCGGCGGATCGACAGGTTCTCCAGCTCGTCATCGGTCAGGAACGGCTGGATCGAGCCGTCCGGCGCGCGCCAGGTGCGCGCATGGGCCATCGCCCGCAACTGCGCCAGCGAAGCGTCGGTCACGGTCTCAACGCCGACGTTGGTGCGGCGGATCAGCGCGCGTTCGTTGTCCAGCGTCAGGTGCTGATGCTCCAGCTGAGCGGCTTCCAGGGCTTCGGCCTGCGGGTCGACCGGTCCGCGCAATGCCAGCTGGCGCTTGAGCGAGGCAATCTCGGCGTCGCGCTTGAGCACTTCGAAACGCGTGTCCACCAGCACCACACGGTCGAACAGGGTCTGCAGCTTGGTGCTCTTGTCGACCACGTGCACCGGCGTGGAAATCTTGCCGCAGTCGTGCAACAGGCCGGCGATCTTCAGCTCGTAGCGGTCGCGCTCGCTCATCTTGAAGCTGGCAAGCGGGCCCTGCAGCGTGGTGTCCGCCGCCTCGGCCAGCATCATCGTCAGCTCGGGCACACGGTTGCAGTGGCCGCCGGTGTAGGGCGACTTGTCGTCGATCGCCATGTTGATCAAGCGGATGAAGGACTCGAACAGCTCCTCCAGCTGGTTCACCAGTTGCCGGTTGGACAGCGCGATGGCGGCCTGCGAGGCGAGCGATTCGACCAGCCGCTGGTCGGCTTCGGAAAATGTCACGACGCGGTCCAGGCCGGGCTCCTGGGCGTTGATCAGTTGCAGCACGCCGATGACTTCGCCGTCGTGGTTCTTCATCGGCACCGTCAGAAACGACTGCGAGCGGTAGCCGGTGCGCTGGTCGAACGCCCGCGTGCCGGTGAAGTCGAAGCCCTCCTCGGCGTAGGCATCTGCGATGTTGACAGTGCGGTCGTGGATGGCGGCGTAGGTGGCCACCATTACGTCGTTGAAGGCGCCATCGGCGTTGATGAGCTGCAGCGGGGGGAAGTCGATCGGCTGGCCCGTGGTGCCGCCCAGGAACAGGCTGAGCGAGTTGGTGCGCATGATCTCAAAGCGCAGCGACCCACCGTCTTCGGACATGCGGTACAGCGTGCCACCATCGGCGTGGGTGATGTTCTTGGCCGCGATCAGAATGCCTTCCAGCAGCGCATTGGTGTCACGCTCCTTCGACAGCGCGGCCCCGATCGCATTCAACTGGTCCAGCCGGGCGAGCAGATCACCCACGAGGTCCATCGCCATAGTCTTCCTTGTCGTCCGTCCCGCGTGGCAAACCAACAATTTGATTCGACCGGTATCGTAACGTGACTTTTTACCGTTTTGCGCCATGCAGGGCGACTGGCTGGGCCGAACCAGGACGGGCCGCTCCGGATGGCATGATGCCGCGAACCCTTCCAATGGCTTGAGCATGGTTTCGCCTTTCATCCGACCACCGATTCCGCCGGGCGCGGCGCCTGCCTGAGGTGTCCGTGGCCCAATCCCAACCCGCCCTGCCCTGGTTGTTCCCAGGCGATGCCCTGCCCCCCGTCTGGCAGGCCTGGGGAGCGGGCGATCCGGCTCCGGGCCTGCTGGCCGCTGGCGGCTCGCTCGATGTCGACAGCCTGCGCCAGGCCTACGGCCAGGGTGTGTTCCCGTGGTTCAGCGAAGGGCAGCCGATCCTGTGGTGGAGCCCCGATCCACGCATGGTGCTGCACGTGAGCGAGTTCAGGCTGCACCGCTCTCTGCGCAAGACGCTGCAGCACTTTGCCGCCACGCCGGGCTGCGAGGTGCGGATCGACACGGCGTTTGCCAAGGTGGTCCGGGCCTGCGCGTCGAGCCCGCGCGCCGGCCAGTCGGGCACCTGGATCGTGGACGACATGGTGGACGCATACGCCGCGCTGCACGCTGCCGGCAGCGCCCACAGCGTGGAAACCTGGGTGCAGGGCGAACTGGTCGGCGGGCTCTACTGCGTGGCCATCGGCCATGCGGTGTTCGGCGAATCGATGTTCGCGCGCGCGACGGATGCCTCCAAGATCGCGCTGGCGGCGCTGGTCGCGCTGTGCCGCAGCCATGGCGTCACGCGCATCGATTGCCAGCAGAACACGCGGCACCTGGCATCGCTCGGCGCCCGGGAAATCGAGCGCTCGGACTTCGTCGCACAGCTTGCGCGCGACGCCCGCCGGAGCCCCCTGCCGTGGAGATTCGAGCCCGTATACTGGCCCGCGTTGTTCTCCTCACCGCCCCAGACCGCGTGACCCACCTGAACGATCTCCCGCTGCAGGCGCTTCAGTTCTACGCCACGGCGCCCTACCCCTGCAGCTATCTGGACGACCGGCAGGCTCGCTCGCAGGTGGCCACGCCAGGGCACCTCATCCAGAGCGACACCTATTCCGGGCTGGTGCAAAACGGGTTTCGCCGCAGCGGCATGTTCACCTACCGGCCACACTGTGACGGCTGCCAGTCCTGCTTGCCGCTACGCGTTTTGGCCCACCAGTTCACACCCGACCGCAGCCAGCGCCGCGCCTGGAACCGGCACCAGAACCTGCAGGCCCGTGTGCTGAAGCTGTGCTTCGTGCCGGAGCACTACCAGCTGTACCTGCGCTACCAGAACGGGCGCCACGCCGGTGGTGGCATGGACCACGACAGCATCGACCAGTACACCCAGTTCCTGCTGCAAAGCCGGGTCAACTCGCGGCTGGTCGAATTCCATGCGCCAGCGCTGGGCGATCAGCCCGCGCAGTTGAAGATGGTCTCCATTCTGGACATCCTGGACGATGGCCTGTCTGCCGTCTACACCTTCTACGAGCCCGAGGAAAGTGCCAGCTATGGCACCTACAGCGTGCTCTGGCAGATTGGACAGGCACGCACGATGGGCCTGGACCATGTCTACCTCGGCTACTGGATACGGGAAAGCGCCAAGATGAACTACAAGGCCCGTTTCCATCCCCACGAGCTGCTCGTGGGCGGGCGCTGGCGCGATGACGCAACGTCGAACGCGTCCGCCACCGCATGAAGAAAGACCCCCTGGTACCAGCGGTGCCCACCGTGCAGGTCATCGAGCGCATGTTCGCGCTGATCGACGTGCTGGCATCGCGCGAAGAAGCCATGTCGCTGAAAGAAATCAGCGAGAAGACGGGCCTGCACCCGTCGACGACCCACCGCATCCTGAACGACCTGGCGACTGGGCGCTTCGTCGACCGGCCCGAGCCGGGCACCTACCGCCTGGGCATGCGCCTGCTGGAGCTGGGCAATCTGGTCAAGGGCCGGCTCAGCGTGCGCGACGCCGCCCTGGCGCCCATGCGCGAGCTGCACCGGCTGATCCAGCAACCCGTCAATTTGAGCCTGCGCCAGGGCGATGAGATCGTCTACATCGAGCGCGCGTTCAGCGAGCGCTCGGGCATGCAGGTGGTGCGGGCCATCGGCGGCCGCGCGCCGCTGCATCTGACGTCCGTCGGCAAGCTGTTCCTGGCGGCCGACGATCCCCAGCGCGTGCGCGCCTACGCCACGCGCACCGGGCTGTCCGGCCACACGCGCAACAGCCTCACGCAGCTGCCGCTGCTGGAGCGCGAACTGGCCAAGGCTCGGCAGTCCGGCGTCGCGCGGGACAATGAAGAGTTGGAGCTGGGCGTGCGCTGCATGGCCGCCGGCATCTACGACGACCAGAGCCGGCTGGTGGCGGGCCTGTCGATTTCGTCGCCCGCTGACCGGCTGGACGAAGCCTGGCTGCCCAAGCTGCAGCACACGGCCAATGAAATTTCAGCGTCGCTGGGCTACCACGAAGGCCACCACCCGCTTGCCTGACCAGCGCCCGGCCGGCGCGGCAGACACCCGGCGGCCGATGCGTGCCTCGTTCAGCGCGTGGAGATCGGCACCAGCTTCGCGCTGCCTGCGGTGCCCTGCATCAGGGCCGTGGCGGTCGTCGCCTCGACCCACTTGCGCACGCGCTCGGCGTCGCCCAGGCGGCTCAGCTTGCCGGCCGAGTCCAGAAACACCATGATGACCTTGCGGCCGGCAATGCTGGCCTGCATCACCAGGCACTGGCCGGCCTCGGATATGTAGCCGGTCTTCTGCAGGCCGATTTCCCAGTCCGGGTTCTTCACCAGCCGGTTGGTGGTGTTGTATTGCAGCGTGCGCTTGCCGACGTCGACCGAATGGCCGTGCGAGGTCGACAGTTCACGGATCACAGGATCGGCGTAAGCCGCGTGGGCCAGCAGCGCCAGATCATGCGCGCTCGATTGGTTGAGGCTGGACAGGCCCGTCGGCTCGACATAGCGCGTGTCCTGCATGCCCAGGCTGCGGGCCTTGGCATTCATGCGGCTGACGAAGGTGGCCATGCCACCGGGGAACGTGCGTCCCAGCGCGTGCGCCGCCCGGTTCTCGCTGGACATCAGCGCCAGGTGCAGCAACTCACCACGGCTGAGCGTGGTGCCGACGACCAGGCGCGAACGGCTGCCCTTCTCGGTGTCCACGTCGTCCTGGGTGATGGTCAGCATCTCGTCCATCGGCAAAGCGGCATCGTTGACGATGACGCTGGTCATGAGCTTGGTCAGCGAGGCGATCGGCAGCACCACGTTTTCGTTCTTGCGCAGCAGGACTTCGTCGGTCTCCTGATCGATGACCAGGGCGACGCTGGATTTCAGGTCCAGGGGATCGTCCACCGCATGCAGGCCCGCCAGTTGGCCGAACGAGGGCCGCACGGGAATGATCACCGCCTTGGGCGTCACGATGCGCTGGCGCCCAGCGATGCTGACCTTCACCCGGCCCTTGCCGACAGCAGTCACGCGGGTGTTGCGCACCACGGTTGGGCGCGCGCTGGTGCGCCGCTTGGTAGCAGCCGTCGCACTGGATTTCTTCTCGACCACCACCTGCTTCTTGCGGGGCGCCGCGTCAGCGGACGTCCAGCCCAGCGCGAACAGGCACGAGAACACCAGCACGCACTGCAACACACGGTGCAAGCTGCCAGATGCGGTTTGAAAAGACATGCATCCATCCTGAGAAGGTTTCGCGACGAACGAGAGTGTATCCAGACGCAAAACAGTCCGCAAGATCAATGACTTGCGCGCGCCACTTAAAGTATGTAAAGGTCATCGGGGCGCCCAAACGTCAAAAAGGCCGACACCTCTCGATGCCGGCCTTCCTGTGGGGCCTGGAAAAGGGTGCGAATCAGCCCGTGGTGGCTTCCTCGGCCTCGGGCTTGGGCTTGCCCTCTTTTTTGGGCAGGGGCTGGATGTCGAGCTGCACTTCCCCAGTCTCCACGCCCTTTTCGTCCTTGGTCAGCGCCATGTCGACCACCAGGCGCCCGCCGTCGATCAGGCGGCCGAACAGCAGTTCGTCGGCCAGCGCGCGGCGGATCGTGTCCTGGATCAGACGCTGCATCGGGCGTGCGCCCATCAGCGGATCGAACCCCTTGCGGCCCAGATACTTGCGCAGCGTGTCGGTAAAGGTCACCTCCACCTTCTTCTCGGCCAGTTGCGTTTCCAGCTGCAGCAGGAACTTGTCCACCACCCGCAGGATGATGGTCTCGTCAAGTGCCTTGAAGCTGACGGTGGCATCCAGCCGGTTGCGGAACTCGGGCGTGAACAGGCGCTTGATATCGGCCATCTCGTCACCCGCCTCGCGCGGGTTCGTGAAGCCGATGGTCGCCTTGTTCATGGTCTCGGCGCCCGCATTCGTCGTCATGATGATGATGACGTTGCGGAAGTCGGCCTTGCGCCCGTTGTTGTCCGTCAGGCTGCCATGGTCCATGACCTGCAGCAGCACGTTGAAGATGTCCGGGTGCGCCTTTTCGATTTCGTCGAGCAGGAGCACGCAATGCGGCTTCTTCGTCACGGCCTCGGTCAGCAGGCCGCCCTGGTCGAACCCTACGTAGCCGGGGGGCGCCCCGATCAGGCGGCTGACGGCGTGGCGTTCCATGTACTCGGACATGTCGAAGCGGATCAGCTCGATGCCCATGATGTAGGCCAGCTGCTTGGCCGCCTCGGTCTTGCCGACTCCCGTGGGGCCGCTGAACAGGAAAGAGCCAATCGGCTTGTCGCCCTTGCCCAGGCCCGAGCGCGCCATCTTGACGGCCGAGGCCAGCACGTCCAGCGCCTTGTCCTGGCCGAACACCACGCTCTTCAGGTCGCGCTCCAACGTCTTGAGCTTGCCGCGGTCGTCGTTGGACACGTTGGCCGGCGGAATGCGGGCGATCTTCGCGACGATCTCCTCGACCTCGCTCTTGCTGATGGTCTTCTTGCGCTTGCTGACCGGCAAGATGCGCTGGGCCGCACCGGCTTCGTCGATGACGTCGATGGCCTTGTCCGGCAGGTGCCGGTCGTTGATGTACTTGGCCGACAGCTCGGCCGCGGCCTGCAGCGCAGCGACAGCGTACTTGACGTTGTGGTGCTCTTCGAAGCGCGACTTCAGGCCCTTGAGGATCTCGACCGTCTGCTCGACCGTGGGCTCGACCACGTCGACCTTCTGGAAGCGCCGCGACAGGGCCGCGTCCTTCTCGAAGATGCCGCGGTATTCGGTGAAGGTCGTCGCGCCGATGCACTTGAGCGCGCCGGAACTCAACGCCGGCTTGAGCAGGTTGGAGGCATCCAGCGTGCCACCGGATGCAGCACCGGCGCCGATCAGCGTGTGGATCTCATCGATGAACAGCACAGCGTGCGGCTTGTCCTTCAGCGACTTGAGCACACCCTTCAGGCGCTGCTCGAAATCGCCGCGGTACTTGGTGCCCGCCAGCAGCGCGCCCATGTCCAGCGAATAGACCTGCGCCTCGGCCAGGATCTCGGGCACATCCTTCTGCGTGATGCGCCAGGCCAGGCCCTCAGCGATGGCGGTCTTGCCAACGCCGGCCTCGCCCACCAGCAGCGGGTTGTTCTTGCGGCGGCGGCACAGGATCTGGATCACGCGCTCGACCTCGTATTCGCGGCCGATCAGCGGGTCGATCTTGCCCTCTTTTGCCAGCTGGTTCAGGTTCTGCGTGAACTGCTCCAGCGGCGACGCCTTTTCGTTCTTTTCGGTACCCTCTTCGGCCTCGGCAGGCGACTCATTGGCCTTGGTGGGCTCGGGCGGGTCGGTCTTCTTGATGCCGTGGGCAATGAAGTTCACCACGTCCAGGCGCGTCACGCCCTGCTGGTGGAGGTAGTAGACGGCGTGCGAGTCTTTCTCGCCGAAGATCGCCACCAGCACGTTGGCGCCGGTGACCTCCTTCTTGCCACTGCCGGTGGATTGCACGTGCATGATGGCGCGCTGGATCACACGCTGGAAGCCCAGCGTGGGCTGCGTGTCCACGTCATCCGTGCCCGCCACCTGGGGCGTGTTGTCCTTGATGAAGTTCGCAAGCGACTTGCGCAAGTCATCGATGTTGGCCGAACAGGCGCGCAGCACCTCGGCAGCACTGGGGTTGTCCAGCAAGGCGAGCAGCAGGTGTTCGACGGTGATGAACTCGTGGCGTTGCTGACGCGCTTCCACGAAGGCCATGTGCAGACTGACTTCCAATTCCTGGGCGATCATGAAAATTCCTTTGCCACTTTGCTGATTACGTGCGTTCTACTACTTGGGTGTGGGAAACGGCTTTTCAACCGATCACGCCACAGGCTCGCTGACGCATTGCAGGGGGTGACCCGCCTGACGAGCCGCTTCCAGGACCTGGTCGACCTTGGTGGCCGCCACGTCTTTCGAATACACGCCGCATACAGCACGCCCGTCCAGATGGATCTTGAGCATGATCTGCGTCGCCGTTTCCCTGTCTTTGCTGAAAAACTCCTGGATCACCACCACCACGAACTCCATCGGGGTGTAGTCATCGTTGAGCATCAGCACCTGGTGCATCTGCGGCGGCTTGACCTTCTGGGTGCGCCGCTCGAGCACGACCGATCCGCCGTCGTCCGGCCGCGAAGGAGTGGCCTTCGGTTGCCCAGGCTTAGAGGGAATTTTGGTGGCCATGGAACCCATTCTATCGATGCGTTCCGCCGCCTGCAGTGGCGGGATTGGCCGCACTTCACCCTTGCGACACCGCCGGGCGGCCACGCCGTGCCGGAGTTCACGCGCGGGCCGTGCGCGTGCGGGCGCCCGCGCTGCAGTGGCGGCGATTCAGACGGTGTCGGGCGCCTGGACGGCGACGATCACGGTCTGGCGCTGGCCTTCGCGCTCGCGCGTGCGCAGCCACCAGACGGCGCCCTTGCGCAAGGCGGTCTCCGGCTCTGCCAAACCCAGCAACTGGGCCACGGTCTGGCCCAGCGTGGGCTGATGACCCACCACCAGCACAGCGCCTTTGGCATCGGGCCACTGGGCGAGCTGGAGCAGATCGACCGGTGATCCGTCAGGCGCCAGCTCAGCGCGCAGCTTGTACTTGCGGCCCAGCGCGTCTGCCGTCTGCACCGTGCGACGCGCGGGGCTGCAGATGACGCGCGTGCCGTCCGGCAGCTGGCGGTCCAGCCAGGCGGCGATGCGGCTGGCCTGCTTGTGGCCGCGCGGCGTCAGCTCGCGGTCCATGTCGGCCATGTCGCTGCTGGCCTCCTGCGCCTCGGCGTGGCGCCACAGAATCAGGTCCATCGTGGGTTCCTCCGACTGCTGATGTTCAAGTACTGCCGGCCGCCGGCAGGGCCTGCAGCGGCACCGGCGCATAGCGTTGCGCCAGGGCGCGATGGGCGCTGAGGTGCTCGGGCAGGTCCAGATCCAGGGTGCGCACGTAGCGACCGTCCGGCCCGAGGTTCCAGGCGTCGCAGCCATCGTGCAGATAGGGCACCAGGCACTCGTCGATGACCCGCTGGCGCAGCGCCGGATCGGTCACCGGCCAGGCCAGCTCGATGCGCCGCAGCATGTTGCGGCTCATCCAGTCGGCGCTGGACAGGTACAGCCACTCCTCTTCGCCTTCGCGGAAGTAGAAGACCCGCGTGTGCTCCAGAAAGCGCCCGACGATCGAGCGCACGCGGATGTTGTCTGACAGGCCCGGCACCTGCGCCGGCAGGATGCACGCGCCGCGCACGATGAGGTCGATGCTCGCACCTTGCTGGCCGGCGTGCAGCAGGGCCCGCACCAGCTGCTCGTCGGTCAGCGCATTGGTCTTCACGATGATGCGCGAGGGCACCCCGTTGGCCGCAGCGCGCCCTGCCGCATCGACCCTGGCCAACATCGACTTTTGCAGCTGGAAAGGCGCCACCAGCAGCACGTCCAGCGGTGGCAAGCGGCTTTGCCCTGCGATGTGGACGAACAGGTGCTCCATGTCGGCCGTCAGCTTGGCGTCTGCAGTGAAGTAGCTGAGGTCGGTGTACAGCCGCGCCGTGCGCGGGTTGTAGTTACCCGTCGACAGGTGCCCGTAGCGGCGCAGCTTGCCGCCCTCACGCCGCGTCACCAGCAGCATCTTGGCGTGCGTCTTGAGGCCCACCACACCGTAGACCACCTGCGCGCCGATGCCCTCCAGCATCTCGGCCCAGTTGATGTTAGCCTCTTCGTCGAAGCGCGCCTTCAGCTCCACCACGACCATCACTTCCTTGCCGCGGCGCACGGCCTCGCGCAAGAGGCCCATCAGCTCGGGGTCGCTGCCGGTGCGGTAGATGGTCTGGCGGATCGCCAGCACCTGCGGGTCCTGCACGGCTTCGCGCAGGAAAGTCAGCACCGCCTCGAAGCTTTCGAACGGCTGGTGGACCAGGACGTCGCCCACGCGCAGGCGCTCGAACATCGACTGGTCGGGCGCCAGCTGGGTGGGCCAGACCGGCTTGTGCTCCGGGAACACCAGCCGCGGCGCATCGGCCAGGTCGATCAGCTGCGTCAACCGGCCCAGGTTCACCGGGCCGTGCACGCGGTACAGGGCCTTGTCCGGCAGCTTGAACTGGCGCAGCAGGAAGTCCGACAGATGCGGATCGCAACTGGCCGACACCTCCAACCGCACGGCCTCACCGTAGTGGCGGTACTCCAGCCCCTGGCGCAGGGCGGTGCGCAGGTTGTTGACTTCTTCCTCGTCGATCGCCAGGTCGGAATGCCGCGTCACACGGAACTGCGAGAACTGGCCCACCTGCCGACCGGGAAACAGCTCGGCCAGGTGCGCCCGGATCACGCTGGACAGCAGCACCACCAGCGTCTTGCCGCCGGTGAGCTTGTCCGGCAGGCGGATGAGCCGGGGCAGCACGCGCGGCACCTTGACGATGGAGATGTCGTTCTCGCGGCCGAACGCATCGTGGCCCGACAGCCGGACGATGAAGT
The DNA here is from genome assembly GCF_056521305.1 of Rhodoferax sp. RT4P68. Lineage (NCBI taxonomy): Bacteria > Pseudomonadati > Pseudomonadota > Betaproteobacteria > Burkholderiales > Comamonadaceae > Rhodoferax > Rhodoferax sp. RT4P68. Next base: position 151,155 of record NZ_JBWMBB010000007.1, on the reverse strand, counting down.
TCAGCGACTTGTTGGCCACCAGCGGAAACGGGTGCGCCGGATCCAGCCCCGTGGGCAGCAGCAGGGGCCGCACCTCGCGTTCGAAATAGCGGCGCACCCAGGCGCGCTGCTCAGGGTCGCGTTCAGAATGCGACACGAGCTTGATGCCCTCGCGCTCCAGCGCCGGCTGCAGTTCGTCGTTGAACAGCGCGTACTGGCGCGTCACCAGGTCGTGCGCGGCATCGGCCAGCGCGCGGAACGACTCCAGCGAATACGAGCCGTCCGAGATCCGGCCGTTGGCGGCGTCCAGGTGCGCGGCAGCACGCACCTCAAAGAACTCATCCAGATTGGAGGAGACGATGCACAGGAAGCGCAGGCGCTCCAGCAACGGCACCTCGGGCCGGCATGCCCAATCGAAGACGCGCTCGTTGAACGCCAGGATGCTGTGGTCGCGATCGAGCAGAACCAGCGGGGGAACCGCCATGTCGGCGGCAAGGGAAGTTTCGGACACTGGGGGTTTGACGTTCACGCCCACCGCCGCGGCAGGCAAATTCGCGGGGAGTGTCCGATCTGTTTGTGACATGTTCATGAATGCATGATGACGCGACACCGGTCAGGTCGCTATTCGTAGACGATACGCGCTTGCCCTTGGTGCGCCTGGGCGCAAAAGCCGGCCAGCGCTGCATCGGTGGGGAAGAACTTGCTTTCCTCCAGCCGCACCGCGTCCTCGGCCACGAATTCCGGGAACACCAGCGAGAAGCGCACCGCCAGCCCGCGCACCAGCTCGCCATGCTCGGACATCTCGCGCTGCGCCGGAAAGTCCTTGAGCAGCCGGTCGATCGACGGCGGCTTGTGGCCATGGCCGACATTCGTGCGGTCCACCTTGACCCGCAGGAACTTGCCGAAGCGACAGCGCGCAGCCGCCAGGTCCCAGATCTGCTGCACGGTGAGCTGCAGGCCACCACTGAAGCGATCGGGTTGCAGCTTGCCCATGACGATGACGAGCTCGTCGTCCTTCAGCGTGTTGCGGTGCTGGTGGATCAGCGCCTCGTCGGCCCGCGCCTCGATCACGCCCGCCTTGTCGTCCAGCTTGAACAGCGCCAGCTTGCCGCGCTGACCGTTGATGACGCGCAGGTCGGTGACGATGCCGGCGAACAGTTGCTGCTCGCGCGTGTCGATCACGTCGTCCAGCCCGCGCTTGACGAACTGGCGCACCTCGCGCGCCACCTCGTCGAACAGGTGGCCCGACAGGTAGAAGCCGACCGCCGTCTTCTCGTAGGTCAGCTGCTCCTTGATGCCCCAGGGCGTGGCATCGACCAGATCGGGTTCCTGGTGGCTCGCGGCATGCGAATCCACCATGTCGAACAACCCGGTCTGGTTGGCGTTGGCCACGCTGGCGGCGGCAAAGTCGAAGGCCCGGTCGACGGATGCGATCAGCGCCGCGCGGTTGCGCTGCAGCGCGTCGAAGGCGCCGGCCTTGATCAGCGCCTCCACCGTGCGCTTGTTCAGCCGTGCGCGGTCCACCCGCAGGCAGAAGTCGAACAGGCTCTTGAACGGCCCGCAGACCTCGCCGGACGGGCCGACACCGCGGCCCTCGCGCGCGGCCACGATGGCCTCGATCGCCTGCTGGCCCGTGCCCTTGACAGCGCCCAGGCCGTAGCGGATCTCTTTGTCGGTGACGGGCTCGAAACGGTAGCCGCCGCGGTTGACGTCCGGCGGCTCGAACGTGAGCCCCATCTTCAGCGCATCCTCATACAACACCTTGAGCTTGTCGGTGTCGTCCATTTCCACGGTCATGTTGGCGCAGAAGAACTCGGCCGTGTAGTGCACCTTCAGCCAACCCGTGTGGTAGGCCAGCAGCGAATAGGCGGCCGCGTGCGACTTGTTGAAGCCGTAGCCGGCGAACTTCTCCATCAGGTCGAAGACCTCGTCGGCCTTGTCTTCGGTGATGCCGTTCTTGGCCGCGCCGGTGCGGAAGATCTGCCGGTGCTCGGCCATCTCCTCGGCCTTCTTCTTGCCCATGGCCCGGCGCAGCATGTCGGCGCCGCCCAGCGAGTAGCCGCCCAGGATCTGCGCGGTCTGCATCACCTGCTCCTGGTAGACCATGATGCCGTAGGTCTCGGAGAGCATCTCGGCCACCAGCGGGTGCGGGTACTCCACCTCTTCGCGGCCGTGCTTGCGCGCCACAAAGCTGGGGATCAGGTCCATCGGGCCCGGCCGGTACAAGGCGTTCAGCGCGATCAGGTCTTCCAGCCGCGTCGGCTTGGCGTCGCGCAGCATCCCCTGCATGCCGCGCGATTCGAACTGGAACACGGCCTCGGTCTTGCCCTCCTGGAACAGCCGGTAGGTGGCCTTGTCGTCCAGCGCGATGTTCTCGTAGGCGAAAGCCTCCTGCCCCGGGTGGCGCTTGACGATGAACTCGCGCGCGATCTCCAGAATGGTCAGCGTGGCCAAGCCCAAGAAGTCGAACTTCACCAGGCCAATGGCCTCCACGTCGTCCTTGTCGTACTGGCTCACGGCCGAGTCGCTGCCCGGCTGCTGGTACAGCGGGCAGAAGTCCGTCAGCTTGCCCGGCGCGATCAGCACACCGCCGGCATGCATGCCGATGTTGCGCGTCATGCCCTCCAGCTTCTGCGCGTATTCGATGATGGTCTTGACGTCTTCTTCGTCGCGGATGCGCTGGGCCAGCACCGGTTCCATCTCGATCGCGTAGTTGTTCTTGTCGCCCTCCTTCTTCTTGGCAGGCGGGTACTGCAGCGTGACCGACATGCCCGGCTTGTTCGGGATCAGCTTGCTGATGCCATCGCAGAAGGTGTAGCTCATGTCCAGCACACGGCCGACATCGCGGATGGCCGCGCGCGCCGCCATGGTGCCGAAGGTGGCGATCTGGCTCACGGCCTCGCGCCCGTACTTCTGCTTCACGTAGTCGATCACGCGGTCGCGGTTGCCCTGGCAGAAGTCGATGTCGAAGTCGGGCATGGACACCCGCTCCGGATTCAGGAAGCGCTCGAACAGCAGCTTGTAGTGCAAGGGGTCCAGGTCGGTGATCTTCAGTGCATACGCCACCAGCGAGCCGGCGCCCGACCCCCGGCCCGGGCCCACCGGGCAGCCGTTCTTCTTGGCCCAGTTGATGAAGTCGCCCACGATCAGGAAGTAGCCCGGAAACCCCATGTTCAAGATGGTGTTGATCTCGAACTCGAGCCGCTCCACATAGCGCGGCCGCTCGGCATCGCGCTTGGCTGCGTCGGGGAACAGATGCGCCAGGCGCTCTTCCAGCCCCTCGTGCGAGACGTGGCGGAAGTATTCCTCCACCCCCATCACCCGGCCGTTCACCTCTGGAATCGGGAAGTTCGGCAGCTGCGGCTTGCCCAGCACCAGCGTCAGGTTGCAGCGCTTGGCGATCTCTACCGTGTTGGCGATGGCCGAGGGGATGTCGGCAAACAGCGCCTCCATCTGCGCAGCCGACTTGAAATACTGCTCGCGCGTGAAGCGCCGCACGCGCCGCTGGTTGCCCAAAATCTCGCCGTCCGAGATGCAGACGCGCGCCTCGTGCGATTCGTAGTCGTCCTCGGTGGTGAACTGCACCGGGTGCGTCGCCACCACCGGCAGCTTGAGCCGCGCGGCCAGGCCGACGGCCGCCACCACATGCGCTTCATCGTCCGTCCGGCCGGCGCGCTGCAGCTCCAGGTAGAAGCGGTGCGGGAACACGCCGGCCAGCTGCAGTGCCAGCGCGCTCGCACGCGATGCGTCGCGCTGCACCAGGGCCTGCCCCACCGCGCCCGACTGCGCGCCGGACAGGCACAGCAAGCCCTCCCCCAGCTCCTGCAGCCAGGCCAGTTTGACAATCGCCTGGGCGCGCGAGACGTTCTGCGTCCAGGCGCGCGCCAGCAGCTCGCACAGGTTCAGATAACCCTGCCTGTTTTGCACCAAAAGCAGCAGGCGCGAGGTATTGCCGGGCTCATGGCCCAGGCCTTCGATGACGATCTCGGCGCCGATCAAGGGCTTGACACCCTTGCCGCGCCCGGCTTTGTAGAACTTGATGGCCCCGAACAAGTTGTTCAGGTCGGTGATGGCCAGCGCCGGCTGGCGGTCGGCCGCCGCTACGGCGATCAGATCGTCGATTCGGTTGGTGCCGTCGACGACGGAGAACTCGGAATGGATGCGCAGGTGAACGAACATCGGGGGATTCTAGGCACCCCACTTCGCACGTCCGGCGATCAGCCGGGGTCGTCAAGATTCTCGTGGTGGGCGATGGCGCCGCGCTTGCAATCGCTGGCGGCGCGGATGGCGCGGCGCTCGTGCCCCTCCTCGTCCACCAGGATGCGCCGCGCCTGGGCCGCCACGCCGCCTCGGCCGCGCACCAGCCATGTGTGCAGACCAACCTGAGCGCGGGCAGGCCGCTCCGCAAGGAGCCGCCCAAGCTCAGTCGCGCAGCACGTTGAGCACTTCGGAGCGGAACTCGCGCGCATACAGGATCAGCACCACAGCCGCCGTTGCCAGCGCGAAGGCCACCGCCGAGAAGAACCAGGCCGTCGCCGCGAACGACATGTAGTAGGCCCGCACGCCGTCGTTGAAGGTCTCGGCTGCCATGCCCAGCATCTTGCCGGCGCGATCGGCGAAGTGCTTGCGGTCGAACTTGCCGGCGGCGAACTCTTCCGGGTCGGGCATGGAGCCGATCACCAGCGCGGCAAAGGTGTATTGGCGCATCGACCAGGTGAAGCGGAAGAACGCGAAGACGAAGATCCCCATGAGCAGCAGCACCTTGAGATCGAACACCAGCACCGAGGTACGCACGGCGAACGGGATCTCGCGCACGAACTCTGACGCCTTGTCGGTGGCGCCCAGCAACGCCAGCAGGCCGCCGATGATGATGATGGTGGTTGAGGCGAAGAACGAAGGGCTGCTCGACAGGCCCTGCACGATGATGCCGTCCAGCACGCGCGGGTCGCGCGCCGTGGCCTGCTCCATCCAGTGGCGGCGGTAGCGGTTGGTGGTCTGCAGCAGCGTCACCCGCTTGGTGTGCCGCGTGAACCAGGCATAGCCCAGCCACAGCGCAAAAAACCAGGCGATGGCCAGCCAGTCGTACCAGGGCAGAAACGTGAGTGCCTTCATAACGCGCAAGGATAATCGCGCGCTGTGCCTGCCATCCTCAACATCTCCGCCTACAAATTCGTCCCCCTGCCCGACGCTGCCGCCCTGCGCGAGCGCCTGCTGGCCAGTGCCATGGCGCTGCAGCTCAAGGGCACCGTGCTGCTGGCAGAAGAAGGCATCAACCTGTTCGTCGCCGGGGGCGAGGCCGAGGTGCGCGCCTTTGTGGAGGAGCTGCATGCCGATCTGCGGCTGGCCGATCTGACGCCTAAGGAGAGCTGGTCCGACGCGCAACCGTTTCGCAAGATGCTGGTCAAGGTGAAGCGCGAAATCATCCGCATGAACCAGCCGCAGATCCAGCCCGACTTCAGCGTGGACACAGGCCGCGCACCCGCCGTGCCGGCCGCCACCGTGCGGCGCTGGCTGGAGGCCGGCGTCGACGACGAGGGCCGCCCCGTCGTCACGCTGGACACGCGCAATGCCTTCGAGGTCGATGTCGGCGCATTCGATGGCGCCATCGACTGGCGCATCGGCAAGTTCAGCGACTTTCCCGCGGCACTGGCTGCGCACCAGGCGGAGCTGGAAGGCAAGACTGTCGTCAGCTACTGCACCGGCGGCATCCGCTGCGAGAAGGCGGCGATGCTGATGCGCAGCGCCGGGCTGTCACACGTCTACCAGCTCGAGGGCGGCATCCTCAAGTACTTCGAGGACACCGACGGCGCTCATTTCCACGGTGAGTGCTTTGTCTTCGACGAGCGCCGCTCGCTGGCCAGCGACTTGCACGTCGGCAGCGCCGGCGCCTGAGCGGCTAGGCGCCGGGGCCGGTCAGGCGATGAAGCGCCGCTCGGGCAGCGGGATGAACTCCGTCTCGCCGGGCACCGGGTCGAAGCGGCCCGCCTCCCAATCGGCGGCGGCCTGCACGATTCGCTCCTTGCGGCTGGAGACGAAGTTCCACCAGATGTGCCGGTGCGGCATCGGTTCGCCGCCGATCACGGCCAGGCGGGTCGGCTGCTCGCAGTGGATGACGGCCGGCGCATCGGGCGTGAGCAGCGCCATCTGCCGCGCCGCCACCGACTGGCCGTCGACCGTCACGTCGCCGTCCACGGCATAGACCGCGCATTCTTCGGCCAACGCCGGCAACACGAAAGCCACGCCGGCCTGCAGCGCCACATCCAGATACAGCGTGGGCGAGAAGGTGCTCACCGGCGATGTGGCGCCGAACGCCTGCCCGATCAGCACCCGCACGCGCACGCCATCCACGTCGATCTCTGGAATGGCGGCGGCCGGTGTGTGCTCGAAGGCCGGCGCTGCCTCTTCATGCGCCTCGGGCAGCGCCGCCCAGAGCTGCAGCCCGTGGTTCACATAGGCCTGCTGCGCCAGGCGGGCCGGCCGCCGCTCTGAATGCGCGATGCCACGGCCTGCCGTCATCCAGTTGACGGCGCCGGGGGTGATCTCCTGCTCCGAACCCAGGCTGTCGCGGTGAAAGATCGCGCCATCGAACAGATAGGTCACGGTCGCCAGGCCGATGTGCGGGTGTGGCCGTACATCGTGGTTGTCCTCAGGCCGCTGCGTGGCCGGGCCGAAGTGGTCGAAGAACAGGAACGGGCCGACCGCCTGGCGCTGCGCCGCGGGCAGCAGGCGCCGCACCACGAAGCCGCCCCCCAGGTCCTTGTCGTGTCCGGTCAAGAGCAGCGCGATGGCCATGGGGGTTCCTTGTTGGGGGGTAAGCGCGGCAGTTTAGGCCGCGCGGCTGTTTCAGCGCCGGTCGACGCTGAACCGCCCCGCGCCGAAGGCGACGAAGGCCAGCAGGCCGCCGGTGATGGCGACGTTCTTCATGAACATCAGCTGCTGCACCATGACCTTGTCGGCCGGCATGGCCCAGTAGTTGTGAAAGAAGAATGAGGCCGCCAGCGTGAACACCGCCAGCGCGAGCGCGGCAAAACGCGTCTTGAAGCCCGCCAGCAAGGCCAGGCCCAGGCCCAGCTCGACCACGATGGCCATGGCGGCGCCCACCTGCGGCAGCGGCAGGCCGACCGAGCCGATGTAGCCCACGGTGCCGGCAAAGCCCATCAGCTTGCCGAAGCCGGCCGGCACGAACAGCGCGGCCAGCAGGATGCGGCCCAGCAGGGCCAGCCCGTCTTGTGCGCCGCTGAAGGTGGATGAGGGAGAGGTGGTCATGTCGAAATCCAAGGAATCAAAAGAAAGAATACGCGCGGCGCCACGTGCGGTCGCCGCGCCAGGGATCAGGCGGCCAGGTCGAACACCAGCACTTCGGCGTCCCGGCCAGCAGCCAGCGTCAGCAGCGATTCGCCGGACAGCAACACGGCGTCGCCCGCCTGCAGGTGCTGACCGTTGACGTCCAGCGTGCCGCGCACCAGGTGCACATAGCCTTTGCGGGCCGGGTCCAGCGCGAGACTGGCCTCCTCGTTGCCATCGAACAGTCCGGCGTACAGCGCCGCGTCGGCATGGATCGTCACCGAGCCTTGCGCGCCGTCGGGCGAAGCCACCAGCCGCAGAGCGCCGCGCTTGCTCTCGCTCGCGAAGGTCTTCTGCTCATAGCTTGGGGCGATGCCGAACTGGTTGGGCTCGATCCAGATCTGCAGAAAGTGCGTGGTCTGGTCCTTGGCGTGGTTGAACTCGCTGTGCTGCACGCCGCGCCCTGCACTCATGCGCTGCACGTCGCCCGGCGGGATGCCCTTGACATTGCCCATCGTGTCCTTATGCGCCAGCTCGCCGGACAGCACGTAGCTGATGATTTCCATGTCGCGGTGACCGTGCGTGCCAAAGCCCGTGCCGGCGGCGATGCGGTCTTCGTTGATCACGCGCAGGTTGCCCCAGCCCATGTGCGCAGGGTCGTGGTAGCCAGCGAACGAGAAGCTGTGGTGCGACTTCAGCCAGCCATGGTCCGCGTGGCCACGGTCGGAAGATTTGCGCAGGGTCAGCATGGTGAACTCCTTCGGTTGATGTGCGCTACACAGCGCATGGACATGACTTTAGGGGCGGTGCATTCAAAGACAATGCACGCAAATTCGAGTCACCATTCAAAGCCACTGAATCAGACATGCCCAGTCACACGCCTCCCAGCCCTCGCGATGTGTTGACGCCCGAGGCCCTGGCGATGCTGGCCACGATCTTCGAGACCGGCAGTTTTGCGGCCGCGGCCCGCACCCTGGGCCTGGTGCCCAGTGCGCTGACCTACCGCGTGCGCCAAATCGAAGACGCGCTGGACGTGCTGCTGTTCGACCGCAGCTCGCGGCAGGCGCGGCTGACCGAGGCCGGCGCCGAGCTGATGCGCGAGGGCCAGCGGTTGCTGTTGGAGATCGACGCCATGGCCAACCGCGTGCGCCGCGTGGCCACCGGGTGGGAGCCGCAGCTGACGGTGGCTGTGGACAGCGTGATCTCACGCAACACCGTGCTCGATCTGTGCGAGGCGTTCTACGCCATCGCCCCGCCCACGCGGCTGAAGATCCGCGAAGAGGTGCTCTCCGGCACGCTGGAGGCGCTGGTCACGGGCCAGGCGGACCTGGCCATCGGCGTGGTCACGCAGGGCGGCTCGATCCGCGATCTGCAGGTCAAGCCGCTGGGGGCAATGCGTTTCGTCTACGCCATGGCGCCGCACCACCCGCTCGCGCAGGCCGAAGAGCCCCTGACCGACGCGCTGGTGCAGCAGCACCGCGCGGTGGCGGTGGCGGATTCCGCCAAGCGCGCCAACATCACGCTGGGCCTGCTGGGCGGGCAGGACGTGCTGACCGTGCCGACCATGCGTGCCAAGCTGGAGGCGCAACTGCGCGGCCTGGGCAGCGGCTTTCTGCCCGAGAACCTGGCGCGGCCCTATCTGGACACCGGGCGGCTGGTGGCGCGGCGCATGCAGCGGCCCGAGCGCGTGGTCGACATCGGCTACGCCTGGCATGCGCCATCCGGCGGGCTGGGCATGGGGCGTGCGCTGCAGTGGTGGCTGCAGCAGCTGGAGAGCGCGGCCACGCGCGCGGCGCTGCTCAACGCCCGGCAGCACGACTGAACGCCGTCCACGCCGCTGGGCGCCTGCGGCGCCGTGTAGAGTGCAGCCCCATGACCAAGCGCACACGGAACCAAGAATCCACAACACCCCCCGTGCCCCGCGCGCGGCGCATCGCCATCGTCGGTGCCGGCATGGCCGGCATCGCCTGCGCCCGCACGCTGGTGCAGGCCGGCCACACGGTGCAACTGTTCGAGCGCAATGCGCTGATCGGCGGGCGCATGGCGACGGCCGACACGGCGTTCGGCACCTTCGACCACGGCGCGCAGTACTTCACCGTGCGCGACGAGCGCTTCACGCAGGCGCTGGCAACCACGCCGCAGCTGTGCAAGCGCTGGAGCGCCAACACCGTGCGCGTGCTGGATGCCTACGGCCGTGTCGCAGCCGCCGCCCTGCCCGCCAGCGAGGCCCACTGGGTCGCCACGCCGGGCATGAGCGCGCTGCCGCAGCACTGGGCGGCACCGCTGGCGGCGGGGCAGGCCATCGAGACGGAAACCCAGGTCACCAGCATCGTGCGCGACGCGCTGCACCCCAAGCAGTGGCAGCTGGCCACCGTGGGCGCGGTCGGCGCAGCCGATGCGCAGCGCGTGTTCGGCGGCTTCGACGACGTCGTGCTGGCGGTGCCGCATGCCCAGGCCCTGCAGCTGCTGCGCGCCTCTTCGATGGCCGGGCCGTTGCAGAAGAAGCTGGACACGGTCAGCGTCGGCCCCTGCTGGACGCTGATGCTGGCCTTCCCGCAGGCGCAGCAGGCCAGCCTGTCGCACCTGGGGCCGCAGTGGAACGCGGCGCGCAGCACGCACCACCGCATCGCCTGGGTGGCGCGTGAATCGTCCAAGCCCGGCCGCGGCAGCGTGGAGCGCTGGACGGTGCAGGCCAGCACCGCTTGGTCGGCCGAGCACCTGCAGGACGACCAGGCCCGCGTGCTGGCCAAGCTCAGCAAGGCGTTCTCGGAGGTGACCGGCATCCGTGCCGAGCCGGCCTTCGCTGCCGTGCACAGCTGGCACCAGGCGCAGACGCTGGAGCCGCTGGGCCAGAGCCATGTCTGGGACGCCAAGCAGCGCATCGGCCTGTGCGGCGACTGGTGCCTGGGCCACCGGGTCGAGAACGCCTTCATCTCCGGGCTGGAACTGGCGCTCGCGATGGCATGAGGGGCATGCGGTGAGGCCGGCCGGGCGCCCCTACGTCGGCCGCTTCGCCCCCTCGCCCACCGGCCCGCTGCACGCCGGCTCGCTGGTGGCGGCCTTGGCCAGCTGGCTCGACGCCCGGGCCCATGGTGGCCGCTGGCTGGTGCGCATCGAAGACGTGGACACGCCCCGTTGCCCGCCCGGTACCACCGCGCTGATCCTGTCGCAGCTGGCCGCCTGCCAGCTGCACCCTGACGCCCCACCCGCTTTGCAATCGCAGCGCGGCGCGCTCTACCAGGCCGCACTTGACCGGCTGGTCAACGCCAGCCAGGCCTACCCCTGCGCCTGCTCGCGCAGCGAGATCCAGGCCGCACGCCAGGCCCAGGGCCTGGCGCCGCAGCGGCACGGCGAACTGGTCTACCCCGGCACCTGCAGAAGCGGCCTGCACGGCCGCCCCGCGCGCGCCTGGCGCCTGCGCCTGCCGGATGCGGCCGTGGTCGGCTGGCAGGACAGGCGCCTCGGCCCGCAGCAGCAGGATGTGGCAGCCGAGGTCGGCGACATCGTGCTGCGCCGCGCCGACGCCCTGTGGGCCTACCAGCTGGCCGTGGTGGTCGACGACGCCGACCAGGGCATCAGCGACGTGGTGCGCGGCGAAGACCTGACAGACAACACGCCGCGTCAGATCCTGCTGCAGCGCGCGCTGGGCCATGCACTGCCGCGCTACTTGCACACGCCTTTGGTGATGGGCGCCGATGGCCAAAAGCTGTCCAAGCAGAACGGCGCGCAGCCGCTCGACCTGGCGGACCCGCTGGCCGCGCTGCGGGCCGCCGCCCGGGTGCTGGGCCTGCCGCCGCCGCCCGCCGACGCGGGCCTGCCACAGGCGCTGGCCCATTGGACCGGTGCCTGGGCCGCACGGCACGCCCTGCCGCCCTGAGACAGCGGCGAACGCCCCGGCACGCGCGGCGCAATCCACAGGGTAGAAGCCAGGGACACCGGCATGCGAAGCGGGACAATATGCCGATGCTCCAGCCCTCCACTGCCGGCCCCACACGGCCCCGCATCTACCTCGCCGGCCCCGACGTGTTCTTCCGCGACAGCGCCACGGTCTTCAGCGCCCTGGCGGCCTGCTGCGAGCGCCTGGGGTTGCAGGCACTGCCCCCGTCGGACGGCGGGCTGGCCGCTGGATTCCAGGGCGACGACGCGACACTGGCGCAGCGCATCTACGAAGGCAACATCGCGCTGATCCGCCAGGCCGACGGCGTGATCGCCAACCTCATGAACTTTCGCGGCCAGGAGCCTGATTCCGGCACCGTGTTCGAGGTCGGCTTTGCCGTCGCGCTGGGCAAGCCGGTGGTGGTCTATGGCCTGCCGCCGGGTCGCTATGCCGAACGCATCGCCGCCACCGCGTCCTGCACGCGCGACGCAGCCGGCGTGCTGCGCGAGCAGGCCAGCGGCTGGATGGTGGAAGAGCTTGGTCAGCGGCTCAACCTCATGCTGACGCAGTCCACGCAGACCGACACCACGGCCGAGGCCGCGCTGCAGCGCTTGGCCGCGCAACTCCTGCCCCGGTTTGGGGCGTGAGCCTGCGGCTGCGGGCCATTGCCTGACGGGCTGTAGAGACATCGCCGCGCCGGCACGGCACGGGTGCGCACCGCAGCGCGACGTGAGAACCAGAAAGACGCCGCTCCCGCTTTGGCCCGCGTCCTACATCGGACGCACTGTGGTCTGCATAGGCTGACGGACCGACCGCTTCATTGCCTCGATCCACTCCACGAAAGTCCCCAGACCATGGCCAAACCACCCAAGACACCGTCGTCCAGCCAAGCGCCCGCACCTCAAGCCAAGGTCGCCGCCGCGGCGGCCCACCGCACCGATGCCGGCGCCAACACCATGCCTGCCGGTGCCGACACGCCAGCCGCCGCGCAGGCCCGTGACACCGATGCCCTCGTCGCCGGCATGCCGTTCAATGCCACCAAGCCATCCGAGCATGGCTTTCGCAACGGTACGGCGCCGCCCGCCGGTGCCACGGTGCAGCCGGCATCGCGCCTGCCTGCCGCCAGCACGCTGTCCGAAGCCAACAGTTCGACCAAGACCGGCACCGTCGCCCCCGAGGGTGTCAACGCCTCCATCGAATCGCTGGACCGCGTGCGCGTTGACTCGTCCGGCCAGGCCCTGACGACCAATCAGGGCGTGAAGGTCGGCGACAACCAGAACTCGCTGAAATACGGTGTGCGCGGCCCGGCGCTGCTGGAAGACTTCGTGCTGCGCGAGAAGCTCACGCACTTCGACCATGAGCGCATTCCCGAGCGCATCGTGCACGCCCGCGGATCCGGCGCGCACGGCTTTTTCGAGTGCTACGAGCCACAGACCCAATACACCAAGGCCGCGCCGTTCAAAGAGGCCGGCAAGATCACCCCGGTGTTCGTGCGCTTCTCCACCGTGGCCGGTGAGCGCGGCTCCAAGGACACGGCGCGCGACGTGCGCGGCTTTGCCGTCAAGTTCTACACGGACGAGGGCAACTGGGATTTGGTGGGCAACAACATCCCCGTGTTCTTCATCCAGGATGCGATGAAGTTCCCCGACCTGGTCCACGCCGTCAAGCCCGAGCCGCACCACGGCATGCCGCAGGCCGGCAGCGCGCACGACACGTTCTGGGACTTCGTCTCGCTCATGCCCGAGTCCACGCACATGCTGATGTGGGCCATGTCGGACCGCGCGATCCCGCGCAGCTACGCCACCATGCAGGGCTTCGGCGTGCACAGCTTCCGGCTGGTCAACGAGGCAGGTGAGTCGGTCTTCGTCAAGTTCCACTGGGAGCCGAAGTTCGGCACCCACTCCCTGGTCTGGGACGAGGCCGTGAAGATCTCCGGTGCCGACCCGGACTTCCACCGCCGCGACCTGTGGGAACGCATCGAATCGGGCTGCTACCCCGAGTGGGAACTGGGCTTTCAGATCTTCACCGAAGAGCAGGCCGAGGCTTTCAGCTTCGACATCCTCGACGCGACCAAGATCGTCCCCGAAGAGCTGGTGCCCGTCGTCAAGGTCGGCCGCATGGTGCTGAACCGCAACCCGGACAACTTCTTCGCCGAAACCGAGCAGGTCGCCTTCTGCACCGCGCACGTGGTGCCGGGCATCGACTTCTCGAACGACCCGCTGCTGGCCGGCCGCATCCATTCGTATGTGGACACGCAGATCTCGCGCCTCGGTGGCCCGAACTTCCATGAGCTGCCGATCAACGCCCCCGTTGCGCCGGTGCACAACAACCAGCGCGATGGCATGCACCGCCAGGCCATTCCGCGCGGTCGCGTCGCCTACGAGCCGAACTCGCTGGCCGGCGGTTGCCCGTTCCAGGCTGGTGCAGCGCAGGGCTTTGTCTCCGTGCCGGCGCGCATTGCTGCCAAGGAAGAACAGGGCAAGGTGCGCGCCAAGCCCGAGAAGTTCGCAGACCACTACACGCAGGCCACGCTGTTCTTCGACAGCCAGACGCCGGTGGAGCAGGCGCACATCGTCGCCGCGTTCCGCTTCGAGCTGTCCAAGCTGACGGTGCCGGCGATTCGCGTGCGCATGGTCGCCTCACTGCGCAACGTGTCCGAAGAGTTGGCGCGCCAGGTCGCGCAGGGGTTGGGTATGCGTGAGCTGCCCGAGCCGCTGCCGCGCGCACTGGACAAGCCAGCCAAGCCCGAGGTGCGCGTCTCGCCCTCGCTGTCGCTGATGGCGCGGCCGGGCGACGGCACCGTGCGCGGCCGGGTCATTGCCCTGATGGCAGCCGATGGCGTGGACGCGGCGGTGTTGCAGGCGCAAGCGGCGGCGCTGGCCGACGCTGGCGCGGTGCCCCGCATCGTGGGCCCGCACGTGGGCGCGCTGACCAGTGCAGATGGCGCGGGCCTGCAGGCTGATGCCTCGTTCGAGAACGAGCCGGGCTTTTTGTTCGACGCGGTCGTGTTGCCGCAGGGCAGCGCCTGCATCCAGAACCTGGCCGCCAACGGCCTGGCGGTGGAGTTTGTGCAGGCCCAGTACCGCCACGGCAAGACGCTGCTGGTGACGGCCGACGCGCAGGCGCTGCTGGACAAGGCCGGCGTGCCCGCACAGCTGCCCGATGGCAGTGGCGACCCGGGACTGATCGCCGGCGGCGGCGACATGGGCCAGGCGATGCAGGCCTTCACCAAGGCCGTGGCAGGCCCCCGGCACAGCGCGCGCGAGACCGACCCGCCGCGCGTTTGACGACGCAAGCAGCGTAGGGGACGGGCGGCCAATCTTCGGCCACCGCCCCTGACGGCCACGAGGCGATGCCCCGCATACATCTGCGGCGCATCGCCTCTTTTTTTTGGGGAACGGAAAACGGTGCAGCGCAGGCGAAGAACGCTGCGTTCGCAGAGAAGCCCCGCCCTTCAACCGCAATGCCAGCAGTTCGCCCTGCGCCTGGCAGGGGTCGGCCCTCAGAACCCGTACACCGCAGCGGGGTTGTCCACCAGAATCGCGCGGCGCACCTGCTCGTCGGGCGCCCATTCAGTCAGCAGCGCCAGCAACGCGGTATCCGACGGTGGCGGCACCCGATTCGGATGCGGCCAGTTGCTCGCCCAGAGGCAGCGGTCTGGATGCGCCCGCACCAGCGCCTTGGCAAGTGCAGACACGTCGTCATACCCCGGGGGCCCGACCTTCGACGTCTCATACGGCGCAGACAGCTTGATCCACCGGTGCTCGGCGGCGAGCACATCGAGCAGGGCCACGAAGGCCGGATGGTCCGGCGCCACGGGTTCGAGAAACTTGCCGTTGTGGTCGATCACCACCTTGCAGGGAAGCCGGTCGATCACGGCCTTGCGCTGCGGCAGGTCGCGGCCGTCGAGCTGCAGATTGATGTTCCAGCCCAGCGGCGCAATGCGGGCAGCCATGCGTTCGATGCTGTCCCAGGACACGATCCCCCCGGCGTTCGGAATGGTCATGTAGCGCACGCCTCGCACGCCTTGTGCGTGCAGGCGCTCCAGTTCGGCGTCGCTGATCTCAGGCGCCACCATGGCAATACCGCGCGCCCCACTGCCCAACTTGGCGACGGCCTCGAGCAGGCAGCGGTTGTCGAAACCGTAGGCGGTGGGCTGCACCAGGACCACGCGCTCCAGGCCCAGCGCGGCCTGCACTTCACGGTAAGCCGTCAGCGGACCATGGGGAGGATTGGAGACGGCGCTGGGCGCCACGGGAAAGGCGTCTTCGTAGACATGCACATGGCAGTCGCAGGCGCCGGCGGGAAGCGCAGTCGGGTTCATGGGGTGGTGCCCTTGTTGGTGGAGAAGCGGGCCTGCAAGCGCAGCGCATGCGCCGCATTCACAGCGCCGGCCGGGATGCGGCCCTGCAGGATGGCCGCGACCTGCGTTGCCGTTTCCAGCGACTGGTGCTCGATGGCCGGCGGCGTCAGCCCGCCGATATGCGGTGTGGCGCGCACGCGTGGATGGCGCGCCAATGCCGGGCTGGGCATCTGGTCCGGCGCACGGCCGACGTCGAGTGCGCAGCCGGCGATGCGGCCGTCGTTCAGCGCACGCAGCAACGCGGCCTCGTCGACCAGGTTGCCCCGCGCGGCATTGATGAAGTAGGCGGACGGTTGCATGGCCGCGAACGCCGCTTCGCCCATCAGGTTTTCGGTCTGCGGCGTCGCGGCGGCGAGGCACACCACGAAATCAGACCGCGAGAGCAACGCTGCCAGCGGCACCGGATCCACCTGCGCCGGCGCCGGCATCTGCGCAAACGGGTCCGCCACGCACACACGCATGCCGAAAGCGCGCGCCAGGTCGGCCAGGTAGCGGCCGATCTGGCCGAAGCCGATGATGCCCAGCGTCGCGCCGCGCAGTTCGCGGCCCATCAGCACCGTGGGCGGTATGCCCGCCTGGTACTGCGCAACGGCCGGGCTCAGGTGGCGGGCCAGGTCGATCATCATGCCGACGATCCATTCGGACACGGACGCCATGAAGCCCGCGCTGGCGTGCGTCACGAGGATGCCGTGCGTGCTGGCCGCGGCGACATCCACGTTGCGGATGTCCACAGCGCAGCGGCAGAACGCCACCAGGCGGGGCAGGCGCGCCAGCAGGTCGGCGCTGCCTTCGGCGCGCCGGTCGCTGACGATGATGTCGCAGTCCTGCGCGGCCGCAGCCAGGGTCTCGGCGGTGAAGGGCTCCTCCGTCGTGCTGCGGCGCACGGTGGCCACGGCTTCCAGCGCCGCCAGGGCCCGCGGCCCGTAGTAGTGGTGCAGCGCCGTCGGGCTGTGGGTCACGAAAACGGTCGGGGTTGCGGTCACGCGTGCTTCCTGTCAGGGCGGGCAGGCGCAGCCACGGACTCGCGCTCCACCAGGTCGGGGGAAAAGATGAACTCGCCCGGGGCGATGCGCGGATCGGCCATGCGTGCGATGACCCGGTCCACCAGGGTGCGCGCCATGTCGGGCACGGGCAGGCGCACCGTCGTGAGGCCCGGATTCATCAAGGAGGAAAGGAACAGCCCGTCGATGCCCACCACCGATACGTCGCCCGGCACCGACAAGCCGGCGTCGCGCAGGCCAGCCATCAGACCGAACGCCATGAGGTCGTTGACGCAGACCACGCCGGTGGGCCGCTGCGGGTCGGCCGCGATGCGCGCGGCCAACATGCGGCCCACATCTGCCATCTGCGAATCGCCATAGCCATCCTGCGTGCTGCCTTCGAGAACCTGGGCACTGCCTGCCAGCCCGGCGGCCTGTGCGGCGGCCAGGAACCCTTTGACCTTTTCGCGCCGGCTCATGGTCTGGCCGGAGGCGGTGGCGAACGCCAGCCTCTGGTGCCCGTAGGCGAGCAGGTGCGCCGTGGCGAGCTGCGCGGCCGCCACGTTGTCGACGGACACGTGATCGATGGTCGGTGCCGCACCCGGCGTGGCGCGCCGGTCGTAGCTGACGATCACCAACCCGCGCTGCACGGCCGGCTCGAAGTGCTGCTCGTCCAGTTGCGAGGAGATCATGATCACGCCGCGCACGCCATGCGAGAGCAAGTCGTCGAAGAAGCTGGTCTCCAGTTCCTTGCTGCGGTACGTGTTGCCCAGCATCACGCGGTGCCCGTGCTGTTGCTGGGCAGCGCTTTCGACCTCGCGTGCGATGTAGCCGTACATCGGGTTGGCAATGCTGGGCACGAGCAGGCCCAGCATCGGGTTGTGCCCCGTCTTGAGCTGCTGCGCCGCCCGGTTGGGGCGGTAGTTCAGCGCCGCGACGGCCGCTTGCACGCGCGCCAGCGTTTCAGGGCCCATGCGGTCCGTGCGGCCATTCAGCACATTGGAGATGGTGCTGATGGAAACGCCCGCATGCCGGGCAACATCCTGGATCGTGCTCAAGGCGTCGCTACCCCAGGAAAAAGTGAGGAATCCATGAGGACAGGCCCGGGATGAAGATGACCAGCAGCAGCACCAGCACCTCGGCCAGCATGAACCACCAGACATGGCGGTTCACTTCCGCGTACGTGGTCTCGGCGATGCTGGTGGTCACGAACAGCAGCGGCGCGGTGGGCGGCGACACGGCGCCGATCTGGTTGCACATCACCATCACCAGGCCCATCTGGAACGGATCGATGCCATACACCTTGCTGAGCTGGATGGCCACCGGTGCGAACACCAGCAGCACCGCCAGCGAGTCGACAAAGGTGCCCAGCACGATCATGACGACCGCCACCAGCAGCAGCACGACCGTCGGATCTTGCGAGAACGATGTGACGAACTTCACCGCGCCTTCGTTGAACTCCAGATACCCAAGCAGCCAGCCCGAAGCGCCGGCCACCGCGATCACGCCCGACACCATGGTCGTCATGACCGCGGCCTCCAGCAGGATGCGCGGCAGGTCGCGCCACTTGATCTTGCGGTAGAACACCATGCCCAGCAGCAGCGCATAGAGGCAGGCCACGGCGCCCGCCTCGGTGGCCGTGAACACGCCGCTGAGGATGCCCCCGACGATGATCACGGGCCCGAGCAGCGCCGGCCAGACCTCCAGGAAGGACTTGCGCAGCGCGCTCCACTGGAACTTGCCATGCGTGACCCGAAGCTCCGGGTAGTCCGGGTGGTAGGTGTAGATCTTGATGGTCGCCATCAGAAACATGCCGACGAGGATGCCGGGAATGATGCCCGCCAAGAATAGCCCGCCGATGGACACCTGTGCGATGGCACCGTACACCACCATCACCATGCTCGGCGGGATGATGGCGCCGATCGTGCCGGCGGTGGCAATCAGGGCGGCGGCAAAGCCTGGCTTGTAGCCTGACTTCTTCATGGTGGGAATCACGATGGCCGAGATCGCCGATGCATCGGCGGTGCTGGAACCCGAGATGCCGGCAAACACCATGCTGGCGACCACCGAGGCATGCGCCAGCCCGGCGCGCAGGTGGCCCACCAGCACACGCGAAAAATCGACCAGCTGCTGGCTCATGCCGCCGGCAGACATCAAACCGCCGGCCAGGATGAAATACGGCAGCGCGAGCAGCGTGAACGAGTCGAGCTGCGCGAACATCTTCTGCGCGAACAGCGCCAGCACCAGATCAGGCACCGCCGCCACGCCCACGTAGCCCACCAGCGCGATGGACAGCAGAATCGGCATGCCGGCCAACATGGTGCCCAGCATCAGCGCGAACAGAATCCAGATCATGCGGGCCTCCGGCGCAGGCCGAACAGGCGTCGCAGCGCCACCAGCAGCAGGTAGGCCCCGCCCAGCACCATGCCGGCATACGGCCAGCTCATCGGTACTTCCAGGCCGGGCGATTCCTGCAGGTGGGCCACTTCGGCGACCTTCCAGCCCAGCACCACCAGCGACAGGCCGAACGCGGCCCAGAGCAGCTCGACCATGAAGTCGAACACCAAGCGTGCGCGCGGCGGCAGCTTGTCGCAGAAGGTCTCGATGTACAGGTGCGCGCCGCGTTGCAGCGCGATGGGAATGCCGATGAACACGATCCAGATGTGGCCGAAGATCTGCGCCTCCTCACTCCAGCTGAGCGAGGAATTGAGCGCGAACCGGTTGACGACCTGGACCAGGGCGATGATGACGATGATGCCCAGCACCGCTGCGACCAGCCACTCGGCCGCGCGGTCGATGGCGTGGAACACGCGCTGCATCACTGCGCGCGGATCTGCTTGAGCAGCGACTCGGCGCCGAAGTCTTTGGCCAGTTCGTCCTGTGCCGCCAACGCGGCCTTCTGCAAGGGGGCCAGGTCGATGTCGTAGACCTTCATGCCCAGCTTCTTGACGGCGGCAAGCGACTCTGCTTCGCGCACGCTGGCCAGGGCGCGCACGGTGCGGCCGGCGTCTTCGGCGGCCTTGGCCACCACGGCCTGCTCGGCCGGGCTGAGCTTGCGCCATTCGGACATCGACAGCGCCAACAGGACCGGGTCCATCAGGTGGCGCGTCATCGCCATGCAGCACGACACCTCGTTCAGCTTGAACGACAGCGTGGTCGCCGCCGTGTGTTCGAAGCCGTCGAGCACGCCGCCCTGCAGCGAGGTGTAGATCTCGCCGAAGTTCATCGGCGTGGCGTTGGCGCCCATGGCGTTGATCGCAGAGACGAACACCTTGGTCGGAATGGTGCGGATTTTCAGACCCTTGAGATCGGACGCCTGCTTCACTTCCTTCTTGGCCGTCACCACGTTGCGGTAGCCCCAGCTCACGCCCCAGCTGAGCACCTTGAAGCCGCCCTTCTCCATGTCGGCGTTCAGGGCCGCGCCCACCGGGCCATCCAGCACCTTCAGCGCATGGTCATAGCTCTTCCACACGAAAGGCAGACCGAGCACCCCGACGCGCTTCACGAAGGAGGCGTATTCCGCCGCGCCACCGGTGGTGCCTGATGCGCCCGAGCCGAGCCGCATGGCCTCGATGACCTCGCGCGACTGGCCCAGCTGGCTGTTCGCAAACACCTTCACCTCCAGCGACGGCGACGCGGCGTTGACCAGATTGGCGAACTCCGTGGCCAGCATGGTGTTGTCCACACCCAGGTCGGCCGGGCCGGCGGTATGAATGCGCAATACGCGCTTGGCCGTCTGCGCAGCAGCGGGAATGGCGGCGAAGGAGAAGGCGACGAGCAGCGCAGCGGAAAGTAAGCGTTTCAAAGTTGTCTCCTGTGGCGTTGTAAATCGATTTACTAAAACGATACATCGACAGGAGACAAACACCCAGCGGGTTTATCCGCATCGTGAGGATGCGCCCTTAGGCGGGGGAGAGACTCGCCACGAGCCCGGCACTCCCGTTGAGCGCCTCAACCACGCAGCCGGGCCGGCTTACCCCAGTGGTTCCACAACAAAGGCGGGCATCGCTCCCTCGGCCCGCAGGCATTGCTGGTAGCGTTCCGCCACGTCCAGCGCCTCGGCGATCGTCACGTGCATGTCGATGTAGCGGTAGGTGCCCAGTCGGCCGAGGAAGGTCACATGGCTCTCCTTGCGGGCGCGTTGCACGTAGTGCGACAGCAAAGCCTTTTCCGCCACCAGGCGGATCGGGTAGTAGGGAGTGTCGGACTCCTCGCAGAACCGGCTGTACTCCTTGAACACCACCGTCCTGGCGTGTTGCTCCCAGGGCGCGAAATGCTTGTGCTCGGAAATCCTGGTCCAGGGTACCGACATGTCGCAGTAGTTGATGACGGCATTGCCCTGGTAGTCGCCCTCGTGGTCCTCGCGGGCGAAGTCCAGCGTGCGGTAGCCCAGACGGCCCTCGCTGTAGCCGAACCACGCGTCGATCGGACCGCTACAGAACACGTGGTCGTACTGCGAGGCAAACGAGCGGTCGAAGCGTGTGCCCAGGTGCAGGCGCACGTTGGGCCGATCCAGCAGGTTCTGCACGATCGCCGTGTAGCCATCGCGCGGAATGCCCTGGTAGTGACTTGCGTAGTAGTTGTCGTCGTAGTTGAAGCGCACCGGCAATCGCTTCAGGATGCTGGCAGGCAAGGCCGAGGGGGGCATGCCCCATTGCTTGGTCGTGTAGTCGCGGAAGAACGCTTCGTACAGGCCCCGCCCCATCAGGTGCAGCGCCTGCTGCTCGAAGTCGGCAGGCTCGGTCTCACCGCACTCGCCCACCTGCTCGAAGTACGCCTGTGCCTCGGCCGGCGAGAACGT
Source organism: Rhodoferax sp. RT4P68 (assembly GCF_056521305.1). Classification (NCBI taxonomy): domain Bacteria; kingdom Pseudomonadati; phylum Pseudomonadota; class Betaproteobacteria; order Burkholderiales; family Comamonadaceae; genus Rhodoferax; species Rhodoferax sp. RT4P68. Next base: position 129,871 of record NZ_JBWMBB010000007.1, on the reverse strand, counting down.
GCTTCCGACGAACTGGTTGATGGTCAAGAGGTTCAGGGGCAAGCTGTACACGCGGCCGCCCGTGATGGCCTTCACGCGGTTGACGAAGGGCATGAACTCGCCGAACCGACGGATGTAGTCCCACACCCTCTGGTTGCTCGTATGAAAGATGTGCGGGCCATACGTGTGCAGCATGACGCCGCTGGCGTCGTCGCGCGCTGTATGGCAGTTGCCGGCAACATGCGGCCGGGCGTCGAACACGTCGATCTGGTGGCCGTCCTGGCCCAGCTCCTGGGCCAGCACAGCGCCGGAGAAACCGGCGCCTACGATTGCGATGCGGGGCATGGGACTTCTCCGATGAGCGAAGAATCGGAATGTCAGGCCGCCGAGACAGCTTCGCGGACCTTGGCAGGGCTTGCTGCCGGCTGCGTGGCCGGTTCAACTGCGAAGCGCTGCAGCAACGTGTCCATGGCCGCTGCCGTGCGGTCCCACGAGGTATTGGCCACCGTGTCGGCGGCCACTGCGCTGAACAGGTCGCGCTGTGCGGGCGACCACGCCAACAAGCGCTCGCACGCGCCAACGAACTCGGCAACCGTCGCGGCAATGGGCACCACCGCGCTGTATTGCTGCGCCACATCGCGCACGGGGGTGCTGACGACGGGCTTGCCAGCGGAGAGGTATTCCAGCGTCTTGGTCGGACTGATGAACCGTGTCGACGCGTTCATGGCAAAGGGCATCAGGCAAACGTCCCAGCCGGCGAGGAACGCGGGCAGCTCGTCATAGCGACGTTGTCCCATCCAGTGCAGATTGGGCCGCCGGGGCAGATCTGACGGGCTGACTTTGGCCACCGGGCCAACCATCACGACCTGCCATTCGGGATGGGCATCGGCAATGGCGGCGACCAGCGCCAGATCGAGACGCTCGTCGATCACACCGTAGTAGCCCAGCCGCGGCGAGGCCAGATGGGCCTGGTCCGGGTGGTCGGCCACGCCACGGCGACCGAAATGCGCATGGTCCACACTGCTCGGAAAGCAATGCACGTCCGGGTGCCGCTTGCGCTTGGATTCAAACAGGCTGCGCCCACCCGTGAACACCAGGTCCACTTCGCGGAACAAGGCGTTCTCGCGTGCGATCAGTTCGGGCGGGGCGAAGTCGAATGCGGCCAGCTCGTCCATGCAGTCGTAGACCATCGCCCGCGGCGCCAGGCTTTGCGCGAACGGCAACGCCATCGGCGTGTAGAACCACAACAGGTAGTCGTCAATGCGGTGCTCTTCCAGATACTGGTGCAGCAAGGCGCGCATCTCGCCGAATCGATCGTCGTGGAAGCCATTCCCCGCACCCGTGACATGCATCCGCAAGACCACGACCCCGGCGCACGGTTCGTACTGCTCCATCCAGGCGTGGGTCGCCCCACTCATGGGCTCCTCGACAAACAGCACGGGCTGTCGGTGCGCCAGCCGAGACAGCACGTGCTGAGGACGCTGGTAGACGAAGTCCCAACGGAGATGAGAGAAGGCGATGAGTGTGGTCATGGTGTGGCCCAGGAGTGAAGAGGGATCGTTGCTGTGACGGCCCGGCGCGCATCCTGGTGCGCGCGCTGGGACCAATGTCTGCGCGCCCGAGGCGCAGTGACTCGTTTCGAACATCTGCGCCCAATGGCGAAGGCGCTGGGCATAGGGTTCGCATAGATGGCGGGTGAAGTCGCCGGCGTCGGCACCGGGCACATCCCACAGCCCGCTGTGGTGCCAGTGGTCGAACGCCTGCCAATCGGGCCGGTCGATCAGCGGGTACAGGCACAGGCCCTCGATGGCGATGCCGTGCGATCTGCACAGGAGAACTTCAGCTGCGATTTCGTCCAGCCAGGTGCCCCGACCCTCGCCCACATGGCCGGTTTCCGAGACGCACATCGGCCTGCCGTAGCGCTGCCACAGCCCCGCCGCCAACGCGCCGAAGGGGCGCCGGCGCCTGTCGTTCAGATGCCATTGCAGCCGGGCGCCAGAGCCGTGTTCCCACTGGTTGTCGTGGTAATAGTTCAAACCCAGAACATCCAGGTAGTGCGGTGCGCCACCCAGCTGCGGCAACAGCCGGCCGCTCAGCATGTCCCAGGCTTCGAACTGGCTGTTGTGCTCCAGCTGCGCTTGCGCGCACGCTTGCGGACCCGCACCGAGCGCAGGCTCCACATGCACCACCGGGTCGGTATGCACGAACCTGGCCGCCGGCTCGACCGACCAGATGGCGTCCATCGCGCGCAGTGCAGCACGCACGAGTACCTGCTTGAACTGGAAGCCGCGCTCCGGATGCGACGGGAGATGCGGATGGATCAGACCTGTGCTGCTGGCCGCCCAGGCGAGAAACGAGATCTCATTGACGGGCTGGAAGACCGGGCGTGGCCCGTCGATCTGCTGCAGCAGCGTTGCAACGCCGTGGCAGTGCGTGGCGAATGCGTCGATGAACGCATCTGGCCGCTCGAACGGGTCGAGCCCGCGCGGCCAGCCGTAGTGCATCAAGGTCCAGACGACCTGCAGCCCGTTGTCGGCGGCCCGTTGTGCCTGCCGCTGAAGGGCTTGCGCGCCCGCCGGGCCGCGCTGCTCGAACAGCCGCCAGCCGATGCTCTCGCGCACGGTGCGAATGCCGAACGGCGCCAGCGCCGCGTAATCACTCTGCAGGCGCACGTCATGGCCGTTGCGGGCGTTCAGGTCCAACGCAAGCCCGAACCCGTTGACGTGGTCAGAGCCTTCGAAGCCCCCCATCCAGAAACTTTGGAACGGTGCCGCAGGAGCGCAGACAGAGCCCGGCTCTGCAACCTGCGTGCGCTGAAGCCAGGACGGGGGTGGCATGGCAGCGCGCCGCACGGACGGTCAGAGCGCGGGGGCCGGGCAGGCATTGGGCCGCCCGGACGCCCGACGGCTTCGGCCAAGGTCGCCTTCGCCGATGCAGGCCATGCATGGCGAACGACGCTTGTCTGAAGTCATGTGCGGGCGACGAAAGTTGGTGGAGGCCCGCCGTGCAGCCAGGTGACCATATGGCGGGTTGCACTGATCGTCGCCGTCGAAACGAGCGGCCGGTGTAGGCGCAAGTTGTGCGCGTTGCTAGGCCAATTGCTTGCCGAGCCCGCCGTGCACCAGCGGGCTGGGCGCTGCCACGCCCTGCCCGGCTGGTCAGTGCAACAAGCGGCGAATGGCGTCCAGCAGCACCTGGGGCTCGAACGGCTTGGCGATGTGCATGTCGAAGCCCGCCTCCAGTGCCATGGCGCGGTCGGCCGGCCGGCCGAACGCCGTCAGCGCGATGGCCACAAGTCTTGGCTGCCCGCGCTCGCCCTCCAGTGCGCGCCACCGGCGCATCAGCGCATAGCCGTCGTTGCCCGGCAGGCCGATGTCGCTGAGCAGGATGTCGGGCCGGCGGGCCTGCAGCGCGACAAGGCCGCTGTCGTAGTCGCCTGCAATGGCGATCTGGGCGCCGCGATCTTCGAGGATGTGGCCCAGCATCTGCGCCGCATCGTGATCGTCTTCCACCACCAGCACCTGCCGGCCACTCAAGCCGGCCAGGGCGGCGTCGTCGAGTGCCCCGGGCATCGAGTCGAAGGTTGCATCACTCTCTACCGCCGGCCCCTCCAGCGGCAGCCACACGCGCGCCGTGGTGCCGGCGCCCAGGCCCGGGCTGGCCAGCGCAACGCCGCCGCCGTGCAACTCCGCCAGGTGCTTGACGATGGACAGGCCAAGCCCCAGGCCCCCGCTCACACGCTTGCCGGGCGCCTCGCTTTGCGTGAACTTCTCGAACACGCGGTCGAGGAAGGCGGGCGCGATGCCCTTGCCGCTGTCGGTGACGGTGAGCTCCAGCAGGTCGGCGCTGCGCGCCAGTGCCACGCGCACGCTGCCGCCCGGGTCGGAGAACTTGATCGCGTTGTTGAAGATGTTCCAGAAAATCTGCTGAAAGCGTGCCGGGTCCAGCAGCACGGCCCCGATGGGCCGCACGTCCAGCACCAGCTGCAGGCGGCGTGTTTCGAGCTGCTGGCGCATGGCGTCGATGGACGACTGCACCAGGGCCGCCGGATCGGCCCGTTCGCGCAACAGCGTGAGCTTGCCCGAGTTGATGCGCGACACGTCCAGGATGTCCGAGATGATGCGCGCCTGCGTCTGCGCGTTGCGCCGGATCGCGTCCAGCCCCTTGGCGAACTCGGGCGGCAGGTCCTTGCGCAGCAGCACGTGCACGTTCATGAGAATGGCGTTGAGCGGATTGCGCAGCTCGTGCGAGAGCACAGCCACGAAATCGTCCTTGGTGCGGCTGTGGCGCTCGGCATTGGCGCGGGCCGCCTGCTCGCGCTCGAGCAGCAACTGCCGGTAGCGCTGCTCGGCCCTGCGCAATTCTTCCTCTGCGATCCGCGCACGGACCAGCGCCTGCAACGTCGCCACCAGGATAGCCGGCTCGACCGGGTGCTCCAGATAGGCATCGGCGCCGGAATTGAGCCCCGCCACCTTGTCCGACGTCTCGATGTAGGTGGCCGACAGGTGCAGCACGGGCAGCACCACCGTTTCCGGCAGCTCGCGCAGCATGCGGCACACGGTGAAGCCGTCCAGGTCCGGCAGGTGCACGTCCAGCACCACCGCCGAGATGCCGCCTTCTCGCGCGCGGTGCAGGCCTGCGGCGCCGGTGGCCGCCTCCACCGTCAGGAAACCGGCCGCATGCAGGATGCGGCAGGTGGAATAACGCGTCGCCGGGTTGTCGTCCACCACGAGCACATGGTGCTTGGACCGGTCGATGGTGGTGCTGACCTTGTGCATGCCAGTCTTTCAGGCGGCGCTGCCATCGCCCGGCGGCGCAGCGCGCAACGGAATGCGCACGTGGAAAGTCGAGCCTTTGTCGGGCTCGCTCTGCATGCCGACGCTGCCGCCCAGCAGTTCGGCCAGCCGCTTGGACAACGACAAGCCCAGGCCGGTGCCGCGCAGGCTCTTTTGCAGCGGTGAGTCGATCTGCGAGAAATCCTGAAACATCGCCGCATGGGCCTCTTTGGCAATGCCGATGCCGGTGTCGGCCACGGCGAAACGCACCCAGTCCTGGCCATCGGCCGTTTCGCGGCATGCCGACACACGCACCTCGCCCTGGGTGGTGAACTTCAGCGCGTTGCTGATGAAGTTGCGCAGGATCTGCGCCAGCTTGCGGTCATCGCTGAAGACCTGGGGCACGTCCACGGGGTCTTCGAAGATGAGCGAGACCTGCGGGTTGGTCAGCACAGGCTTGAACATGCCGCGCAGCGCCGCGAACATGGCCACCATGTCGAACCAACCGGGCGAGACGTCGATCCGGCCGGCCTCGACCTTGGCCAGATCCAGCAGGTCGTTGACGATCTCGGTGAATTCCAGCGCGTTCTGGTGGATGAACTGCACCTGGCGTGCCTGCTCCTGCGTCAGCGGTCCGTCCAGCCGGTCCAGCAGCAGCCGCGTCATGCTCTGGATGGCGCCAAGCGGCGTGCGGAACTCATGGCTCATGTAGGCCAGGAACCGGCTCTTCAGCTCGTTGGCGTGCCGCAGTTCGTCGGCCTGGGTGTCCAGCTCGGCATACAGGGCCAGCACGCCGCGGTTGGTTTCTTCCAGCTCTTCGGACAGCCTGGCCACCTGGTCCTGCGCGGCGGCCAGCTGCGCCGCCAGATCGTTCTCATCGACCATGGATCTTCCTTTGCAGCACCAGCACGGTGGCGTCGTCGCGGCCCCGCAGGTTGCTGCGCATCAGCCAGGCGGCCAGCAGCGAGGGGTCGCGTGCGACCAGTGGCGCCAGCGGCTCTGCAGGCCAGCGGCTCTGCAGGCCGTCACTGTGCAGCACCGCCACCGCGTGCGGCAGCCAGTCCACGTGCACCGGTTCGAAGCGGCGCACCTGCACGCCCAGCGTGCCGTTCTGTGCCGCCACGCTCTTGCTGTGCGTGCCCGAGACCAGCCGCGTGGCGATGTTTCCCGCACCGGCCAGCGAGAGGCCGCCCGGCTCCAGCATGACCAGCGAGGCGGCGGCGCCCCGCGTGATGCGCAGTGCCGCGTGCATGCGTTCGAGCTGACTGGACAGCGACGCGAAAGGCGACTGCGCGAACTGCGCGACCGCAGCCTGCGAGGCCTCGGCCGCATGTGGGCCATGCCCCAGGCCGTCGGCCATCAGCACGGCCGCGCGCGGGCCGTCCAGCGCCACGGCCCAGGCGTCGCCGCACACCAGTTCGCCCGGCGCGCAGAGCATCACAGCGCCCCAGCTGAAGTCTTCCTGCGGGCGGCGCAGGCCTTCGGGCCGCACGCGTGCCAGCATGACCGTGCCGACGCCGGGCTCGGAGTGCAGGTCGAAGTCGTTGGCCAGCCGGCGCACCGCGCCCAGACCGGTGCCCGGCGTGCCACCGGTCGAAAACCCATCGGCCAGCGCGCGCGCCGGGTCGGCGATGCCGGGGCCGTCGTCCAGCGCCAGCACTTCGACCTCGGGCTGGCCCTGCTGACGGGCGGCGATCAGCAGCCGGCCGGCCTGCGCATGGCGCACCAGGTTGTTGCCCAGTTCGGTCACGACCAGCGCCAGCCGGCCGGCCGTGGTCTGGTCCAGCGCCAGCCGCGCCGCCAACTGCGCAGCATGCCGGCGCGCCTCGCCCACCCGGCTGGCATCGCCCATGGGGAACTGGGCGTGGGGTGTCCCGGCCGTGATCACTTCCACCGCGTCACGCTCACGCAGGTGCCCGCGCCCACGCTGGACTGGATGTCGAAGTCGTGCACCAGCCGCCGACTGCCCGACAGGCCCAGGCCCATGCCCTTGCCGGAAGTCCAGCCGTCGGTCAGCGCCTGGGCGATGTCCGCAATGCCCGGGCCTTCGTCGCGAAAGCGCAGGCGCAGGCCCCGCCTGGTGCCCTGCTCGACGATGTCCCAGACCATCTCGCCGCCGCCGCCGTAGGTGACGGTGTTGCGTGAGAGTTCGCTGGCCGCCGTGATCAACTTGGTCTGGTCGACCAACGAGAAGCCCAGCTGCTGCGTGAGCTTGCGCACCAGCTGGCGACTGGCCACGATGTCGGGCTCGCTGCACAGGGGCAGCCGGCCGCTGTGCTCATTCGCGCTCAAGCGCACCCCCCTCGCCTGCGCGCTGCAAGAGCCGCATGCCGCGCTGCACGTTGAGCGCGGTCTTCACGTTGTCCAGCGACAGGCCCAGCTCGACCAACGTGATGGCCACGGCCGGCCGCATGCCGACCACGACCGTCGTGGCGTCCAGCACGCTCGCGATGCCCGAGATCGCGGCCAGCATCCGGCCGACGAAGGAGTCGACGATCTCCAGCGCGGAGATGTCGATCAGCACGCCATTGGCGCCGGTGGTCTCGATCCTGGACGCCAGGTCGTCCTGCAACGCCAGCGCCGTCTGGTCTTCCATGTCGATCTGAATGGTGACGAGCAAAGCGCTGCCCATCTGCAGGATCGGGATGCGGTACACGGCGGCGTCCTCAGGCGGCGCGCGTCACGACGTAGCCGCCGCGCTTGAGCGCCAGCGCCAACGCCGCAGCCAGGCTGGCCTTGGTGGTCACGCCCTGCAGGTCCACACCCAGGTGCACGATGGTCTGCGCAATCTGCGGGCGCACGCCGCTGATGATGCAGTCCGCGCCCATGAGGCGAATGGCCGCCACGGTCTTGAGCAGGTGCTGGGCCACCAGTGTGTCGACGGTCGGCACGCCCGTGATGTCGATGATGGCCAGCTCCGATTCGGTGTCGACGATCTTCTGCAGCAACGCCTCCATCACCATCTGCGTGCGGCTGGAATCGAGCGTCCCGATCATGGGGACCGCCAGCACGCCGTCCCACAGTTTGATGACGGGCGTGGACAGTTCCAGCAGTTCCTCCTGCTGGCGGTTGATGAGGGCCTCGCGCGTGCGCTGAAAGGCCGTGGCCGTCCACTGCGCCATGGCGTCGACCTTGGTGGTCACGCTGACCACCGCGTCGATCAGCGTCTGGCTGTCCTTGCCCAGGCGCTGCTGCAGCGCGGTGAAGATCGGCAACTTGAGGGCCAGCACGAAGGCGCTGGTGTCGTCCAGGGTCTGGCCCTGCGCTGCGCGCGAGGCCGACAGTTCTTCGAGCATCTGACGGGCGTTGGTCCAGCCATCGGCGCGCAGGTCGTCCGGTGCAGCGCTCTGCAGCGCCTCCTGCAGGGCGGTGAACAGCTCTTCGGCTTCCTCGCGTGTGGCGTGGCTGGCGCGTGTGCCATGCGTGGCGGTGGTCCATGCCTTGAGTAGCGCGGCGCGCTCATCCTGCAGCACGGCGATCAAAGTCTGTTCATGGGAAGCCATGTTTTCCTTACAGTTGTTGTATGCGGTAGTGCATTCCCCCCGGGGATTCTAGAAGTCGGCCTGCATGATCCGGCCGAAATGCGGGCAAAAAGCGACGTTGTCCTGCATCAAAACACGCAACACCCTGTCGCTTTCGAGCCACGCTCGGACGACAACAGGCACCGGCCCGGGCGGCGGCGCCACGCCCGCGGCGCGCAGTTCACGCCGGCTTCGAACCCGGCAATCACGGCGTGTCGCAGCAGGCCAGTACGGCGGCCCGCCCATCCAGGGGCGCGCATGCGCGATGGGACAATCGCACTGCGAACCATTTTTCGGCTCTGGCACTGAACAAGGAAACCGTGGAGACAAGCATCCTGATCGTGGGCCTGTTGCTGGCGCTGGCCACCGCCATGCCGCTGTGGCGCCGCCAGAGCTGGTGGGTGCGGGTGTTCGACTTTCCGCGGCTGCAGATCGCCGCCGGCCTGCTGGCGGTGCTGTTGGCGCATGTGGCGGTGGTGGGGGTCGCGGCGTCCGCACCGGCCATGGCGTTTCGTGCGCTGCTGGTGGTCTGCTTGGCGCTGCAGGTGCGCCGCATCCTGCCCTACACCCGGCTGGCCAAGGTGCAGGTGCTGCAAAGTACGTTGGCCCAGCCCCATGATCCCCTGCGGTTGTTGTTCGCGAACGTGCTGCAGCCGCAGCACCACAGCGAGGGGCTGCTGCAGTTGATCCGCGCAGCCGACCCGGACGTGGTGCTGGCGCTGGAAACAGACGACTGGTGGAACGGCCAGCTGGCACCGCTGGCCGAGCGCTACCCCCATCACGTCCTGCTGCCACAGGACAACACCTACGGCATGCTGCTGTATGCGCGTTGGCCGCTGCAGGACGTCGAGGTCTCCTACCTGATCGAGCCCGACGTGCCCTCCATCCACTGCACGCTCGTGCTGCCATCGGGCCTGCAGGTCCGGCTGCACTGCCTGCACCCGCGGCCGCCCGCCCCGGCCGAGCATCCCGACTCCGTCCCCCGGGACGCCGAGTTGCTGGTCGTCGGCAAGGCGATCAAGGGCGATCCACGGCCGACGGTGGTGATGGGCGACCTGAACGACGTGGCATGGTCCCACACCAGCAGTCTGTTTTGCCGCATCAGCGGGCTGCTCGATCCGCGTTGCGGTCGCGGCTTCTACAACACCTTCCATGCGCACTATTGGCAGCTACGGTTTCCGCTGGACCACTTCTTCCACTCCAACGACTTCAAGCTGGTGGAGTTCAAGCGGTTGCCGGCGTTCGGCTCCGATCACTTTCCGGTCTTCATCCACCTGAGCCACGAGCCGCAGGCGCAAGCGGTCCAACCCGAGGCGCGTGCGGACAGCACCGACGAACAGGAAGCGGCCGAGAAGATCAGCGAAGCGGTGTGAGCCACCGCCGCACGGCCAACAACCCGCTGACCAGCGGTGGCCGCACAGGCTGCCACCGCTTCGGTCAGGGCGCGGCCTGCGGCCCTCCATGGGGCAGACGCGGCGCTTGCGCAACCAGCGCCGTCACGACGTCCAGATCGATCGGCTTGACCAGGTGCCGGTCGAACCCGGCGGCCAGCGCCCGCTCCACATCCTCTGGCTGGCCGTACCCCGTCAATGCGATCAACATGACACTGGATGTGGCCGCCGCGCCGCGCAATGCACGCGCGACCTGGTAGCCATTCATGCCGGGCAAGCCGATGTCCAGCAGCACGACGTCGGGCTGCCACTGGCTCGCCTTTTGCAGCGCCTGGGGACCGTCGAAGGCAATGCAGACCTCGTGCCCTTCCATCTCCATCACGGCGGCCAGGCTCTCGGCACCATCGACGTTGTCGTCCACCACCAGCACACGGTGCGCCTGGCTGCCGGCCTGTTCACGCCGCGCGTGCTGCGGATCGGGCGTGCCGCTCCTGACCCGCAACACCGGCAAACGCACGGTGAAGGCGCTGCCTGCCCCCAGGCCGGCACTTTCTGCCCGCACCGTGCCGCCGTGGAGCTGCACCAGCTGCTGGACCAGCGTCAACCCCAGGCCCAGGCCCCCCTTGGCCCGGTCCAAGGTGGTGTCGGCTTGCGAGAACATGTCGAACACGCGCGGCAGCATCTCCTCGGAGATGCCCGCTCCGTTGTCCTCGATCCGAACGCTGACCTGCTCGCCATCCAGCCGCACGCGCACGGCAATGGACCCTTGCTTGTCCGTGTACTTGGACGCGTTGTTCAGCAGGTTCGCAAACACCTGCGTCAGGCGCAGCAAGTCGCCTTCGACCGTCACATCGTCGTCCATCTGCACCACCAGATCCTGCTGGCGTGCGGTGATCGAGGCCTGGCTGATCTCGACCGCCCGCTGGATCACGACCATCAGCTCGACGGGCCCCAGATCCAGCGTCATCTTGCCGCGCGAGATGCGCGCGACGTCCAGCAGGCCGTCCAGGAGCTTGGCCATCAACTCAGCCTGGCGGTCGATCATGCCAACGGCCCATTCGGCGCGAGCGTCCGGCAGACCTGAGCGGCTCAGGATCGTCACGGCGCTGCGGATCGGCAGCCAGCGGGTTGCGCAGTTCGTGCGCCAGCATGGCCAGGAACTCGTCCTTGCGGTGGTCGGCTTCGACCAGCTGCAGCTCGGCCTGCTTGCGGTCTTCCACATCCACCATCAGGGCGACATACCCTGCGAAGGCACCAAAGGCGTCAACGTGCGGCACGCTCATGGAACGCATCCACCGGTAAACGCCGTCATGGCGCAGCAGCCGCATGTCGCTGTCCAGCTGGCGGTGCTCGGCCTGGGCGACAGCGTATTCGTTCAGGTAGCGCGACCTGTCCTGCGGGTGCAGGAACTCCAGCCAACCTGTGCCCACAAGAATGTCGCCGGACCGGCCGATGAACTCGATGCACCCCCGGTTGACGAACTCCGTGCGTCCGTCCGCGTCTTCGACGCGCAACAGAGCGGGAATGTCATCGGCCAGGCGACGGAAGCGGATTTCGCTTTCGACGCGCAGCCGCTCCGAGATGTCTCGCTCGGTGAACAGCATCGCGTGCACCGCTCCCTGGTCATCGTGCAGTGCGGTGGCCGAGATCGACACCGTCGTCAGCTGGCCCTGCTTGGTGCGCCGCTCTGCGTCCACCGGGCCCAGCGAGCCGGGGTGGAATCCGTGCGCGACAGCACTGGCGCCTGCGGCCTTGGCGCGGTCAGCAGATGCCGACAGCGCGCCGACCGACATCTTCAGGGCCTCCTCCCGGCGGTAGCCGTAGATGCGCTCGGCGCCCTTGTTCCACGACAGGATGCGTCCGTCCAGGTCGCAGCTGTACACGGCATCGTTCGAGTCATCCAGGATGGCCGTCAGCTGCTCGACCTGGCGCGCCGCAGCGCGCAGCACGGTGACGTCCACGAAGGTCACGACCACGCCTTCGGTGAGGCCATGGTGCCCCACGTAGGGCAGGATTCTGCGCAACCACACCGTCGACTCCCGCCCCGCCACTTCGACCTCTGCGGGCATGCCCGTGTTCAGCACCATCTGGGCATCGGCAAACAGCGACGTGTCGTGCACGGTGGCCGCGATGTCGGAGAGCAGTCGCCCCTCGTCGCCCGCACGCAACCGGAAGAAATCGGCCGCCAACGGCGTGAAGCGGCGAAGGCGCAAGTCCGGGTCCAGCAGCAGGGTCGCGATGTGGGTGCTGTCCAGCAGATTGCGCAAATCGTCGGCGTTGTGCGTGGTCTCGACCACCTTGTCCTCGAGCTGGGCGTTGACCGTCGACAACTCCTCGTTCAAGGCCTGCAGTTCCTCTTTCGAGCTCTCCAGCTCCTCATTGGTCGACTGCACCTCTTCGTACAGCGCCGACGCCTCCTCGTTGGCGATGCGCAGCTGCTCGTTCGTGCGCTCGGCGTCCTCCAGGGCCAGGGCCAGCTCCTGGCGGTTCTCCTGCATTTCCATCTCGAGCGAATGCAGCGGCGGGTCGGCCTCGTGCGCGACTGCCGGCGCCATCTGGGCGACCGTGAAGGTCAACAGCACCATGCCAAGCGCATCCGGGCGCGCGATGCGTTCGGCCTGCAAGTCGACATGCTGGCGGATGGAAGGGTCGCGGCGGGTCGGCAACGGGACGCTGCGGCTGGCAATGCCCTCACGCTCGGCAGCCTGTCGCAGCACGATGCGGGTCGATGGCCGCAGCTCCTTGCGCAGCAGGCGCAGCAGTTCCAGCGTGGCATCGCCCTCGGGCTCCATGAACCGGGCCGTCTCGCCGAGGAAGTACAGCGCCCGCCCTTCCCGGTCCACCAGGACCGCCGCCGTCACTTTTCTGCTGCCGAGCTGTTCTCGCAACATCTCGGCACTCGAGGGGTGGCGCGGCGCAGCACCGCGCAGCCACATGGCATCGGTCGAAGAGGCCTTGTGGCTGAAGCCGCGTGGCAAATGCGAACGACCGCCGATGCGCTGAAACAGCCGCATGGGGCCGGACACCGGCGCAAACAGCGCGGAGGGGGCCGCCCCGAGCGACTCGGCCTTGCCCAGCCACAGCAGCCCATTGGGCTTCAGTGCGAAATGGAACAGTTGGAAGACGCGGTTCTGCAAGCCCGGCTCGAAATACATCAGCAGGTTGCGGCAGCAGATCAGATCGAGCTTGGAGAAAGGCGTGTCCTGAACCAGGTTCTGCGGCGCGAAGGTGACCGCGTCGCGCAGCCGCTTGCGGATGGCGAACATGCCCCGCCGGCGTTCGAAGAACTTGCCCAGTCGCTCGGCCGAGACGGTGGAGGTGATGCTCTCGTGGTAGAGGCCCTGGCGCGCCGCCGCGAGTGCGTCGCCATCGATGTCGGTGCCGAAGACCTGCACGAAACCGTCGACCTGGAACTTGTCGAACAACTCGAGCACCACCATGGCAATCGAAAAGCTTTCCTCGCCCGAGGAACACGCGGGCGTCCACACCCTGAACGTCGCGTCCTCGCGGGGCAGCAGCGCAATCAGCGGTGGAAGCACCGACCGCTCCAGCTCCAGCCACAACTCCGGGTCGCGAAAAAAGTCGGTGACACCGATCAGAAATTCCGAGCTCAGGGTGTTGGCCTCGAGCGGCGAGTCATTCAGCAGGGCCACGTAGTCGGCGACATGCGCACAGTGCGTCACCGACATGCGCCGCTTCAGCCGGCGCTGCAGCATTCCGGGCCGGTATTGCCGAAAGTCGTTGCCGGTGCGGGACAACACCAGGTCCAGGATCTCCCGCAGCACGGAGGGCCCGGCTTCGGAAGACACGGGCAGGGCCAGCTCACGCTCGGCGTTTTGAGCCCCCAGGAAATCGGACAACGCGGAGGGCACCGCCGCCGGGTTGAGCACCAGATCGGCCGCGCCGGCACCGATCGCGCTGTTGGGCATGCTCGGAAATTCTGCCGTGGTGGGGGTTTGCACGATCGTCAGCCCCCCGACGGCCCGAATGGCTTTCAACCCGATCGTGCCATCGTGGTCGCTGCCGCTGAGCACGACTCCCACGCAGCGGTCGCCCGCGTCTTCCGCCATCGAGGCCATGAAGAAATCGATGGGCTTGGGTGCTGGCCGCAGGCGGTGCGGCGGCCCGTCGAAAAACACCTTGCCCTCGCGCAATCCCATGTGCCTGCCGGGCGGCATCACGTACACGCGCCCACCTTCGAGCCGCTCGCCGTTGGCAGCATTGGACGCGGGCACCGACCCCGCGCGCGTGATCAAGTCCGCCAGATGGCTGACGTGGTCGACCGGCAGATGGGTGATGACGATGTAGGCCAGCTGGGCATCGGCTGCGGCGGCGGCGAACAGCTCTCGAAGGGCCTCCAGGCCGCCTGCCGAGGCCCCGACGGCCACGTAGGTGAGGGCCGGCGCGACCGGCACGGCTGACTCGCCAGATTCAACACTGGTGTTGGCCACAGATGCTCCTACTTTTGCAAACGATGAGCGTGGAAAGCCGGCAGGCCGAGATGCGCCGGTCACCGCAGAATGCAAGCAGCACAAAAACTCACAGATTCTAGGGGCGCCTCCTACACGTTCGCGCCCAGTAGCCTGTCGGGCTGGAGCCGCTGGCATCTGCGGTCCGCCATGGCTGCTGCCCAAGGTCGATGGCCTGGTGCAGCACCTGGCCATGCATCTGCGGATCCGGTGAGCGGATGGCCCGCTTCATGCTTGGTCGCGGGCACTCCACCCACCCGCAAGGACCGCCATGCGCAACACCCCCACCACACGGCGCAGCGCGCTGCAGTTGCTCGCCGCCAGCGCCGCTGCCACCGTTTTGCCTGCCTTCGCCCAGTGGCCGGACAAGGCCATCAAGATCGTCGTGACGTTTCCGCCCGGTGGTTCCAGCGACGTGCTCGCACGCGTGATGGCAGAGCAGCTGGCCAAGAAGCTGGGGCAGCCCGTGGTGGTGGACAACAAGCCCGGCGCCGGCGGCACCATTGGCGGCGCGCAGGTGGCGGCCGCCGCGCCGGACGGCTACACGCTGATGCTGTCCAACACGACGCCCATCGCGCTCGGCCCCTTCACGCTGGACAAGCAGCCCTACGACCCGGTGGCAGCCTTCACGCACATCGCCTACCTGGGCGCCGCGCCGCTGGTCATCATGGCCAGCAAGCCATCGGGCATCAAAAGCTTCGCCGAGTTCGAGGCGCTCGCGCGCAAGGACGGGCGCATGGACTTCGGCTCCGGCGGGCCGGGGTCCATCGGTCACATCCACGGCGAGCTGCTCAAGCGGGCGACCGGGCTCAACATGGTGCACGTGCCCTACCGTGGTGGTGCGCCGATGACCACCGATCTGATCGCCAACACCATCCCGGTGGGCATCGACGTGATCACTTCGTACGTGCCGTTCTTCAAGAGCGGCCAGCTGGTGCCCTTGGCGGTGACCGGCGCCCAGCGCTCGCCCTTGATGCCGGACGTGCCCACCGTGCTGGAACTGAAGCAGCCCAAGCTCGTGCTGGAGAACTTCTTCGGGCTCTCGGGGCCTGCCAAGCTGCCCAGCGACGTGGTGACGCGGCTGCACGCAGCCTGCAACGAGGTGCTGGTCATGCCCGAGATCCAGAAGAAGCTGACGGAACTGGGTATCGTGGCCAAAGGTGAGACGGTCGCCGTGTTCAACGGCCTCGTCCAGGAGCAGGTGGGCGTGTTGGCCGCCACGGTCAAGGGGGCCGGGATCAAGCTGTGAGAGGCAAGCGATGTACGAAGACAGGTTCATGCAGCAGGCGTTGGCGCTTTCTGCCCGGGCGCTGACCGAGGCCGGGACCGAGCCGTTCGGCGCCGTGGTGGTGCGCGACGGCGAGGTGGTGGGCCAGGGCTTCAACCATTCCGTCGCGCATTGCGACCCTACCTCGCACGGCGAGGTCGAAGCCATCCGCGACGCATGCCGCAGACTGCAGCGCATCGACCTCGCCGGCTGCGATCTCTACTCCTCCTGCGAGCCCTGTGCGATGTGCGTGGCGGCCATGCACGTGGCCGGCATCGGCCGCCTGTTCTATGCGGCCTCGCTGGCCGAGTCCGGGGCGGCGTTCGACGGCGTGCCGGTCGCAGCACGGCACCCCATCGATGTGCACGCCCTGCGCCGCGCCGCCGGAGCCGCGTTGGATGCCGGGCACCTGCCGGCCGAGCAGCACCGGGCGCCGCAAGCCATCGCCATCCTCCAGGCGTGGGCGGATCAGCGCAAAGCCTAGCCCGCCAGGTGCGACGGCGCGGATGCGCTGGCGTCCGAAGCTGGCGAAAGCTGCATTCCTACAGCAAATCCGGCGATGGCCGCACACACTCGCGTGTGCCCCACCAACGACATCCGACCATGCCAGCCAGTACCGAGCGCGCTCCATCATCCGGGGCGCCCTCGGCGCTCCTGCACGTCATGGACATGACGCTCCTCAGCAGGGCCAGGCTCTGGGCCGCCGGGGTTGGCGTGAAGCCCGGCGTTCAGGCATGAAGGCGCTGCACGACACGTGGCAGTGGGTGCGGCGCACCGTGCTCGGCATCACCGTGCTGCGTGTGCCGGTCTTGGCCATGCGCAACTACATCTTCCACCAGAGCGCCAACCAGGCCGGCAGCCTGGCGTTCTCAACTGTGCTCGCCATGTTCCCGCTGCTGCTGCTGTTGTCCGCAGCCAGCGCCTACATGGGGCAGCCCGGCGATGCCGCAGCGCTGGCCGGGCGCGTCATGGGGTATGCACCGCAGCTGGTGCGCGATGCGCTGCAGCCGGTGATCGACCAGGTGCTGGCCCAACGCAACCAGGCGCTGCTGGCCATCGGCCTGGTGGTGACCTTGTGGACGGCTTCGTCCGGCATGCAGGCGGTACGCGGTGCGCTGAACCGGGCCTACGGCATCGAGCGCGGCCTGCCGTTCTGGAAGGCACGCATCAAGGTGACGCTGTTCACCGTGGTGGTCGGCGCCGGCGTGTTGATCGCCTTCAGCTCTGTGATCGTCATGCCCTACCTGTGGCAGCTGCTCGAGTCCAGCGTCGGTGCTGGAGAGGAAACACCCTGGCTGCGCAACAGCGTGCGCTACGGGTCAGCGTTCGTGGTGTTGACCGTCCTGTATGCCGTGCTCTATGGCTGGCTGCCGGACATCCGCCAGCAGCTGCGCACGGTATTGCCGGGTGCGCTGCTGGGGGCCGCGCTGTGGGTGGGCGCCGCGGCGGCTCTGTCGTACAGCTTGCGCACGGCGGGCAAGCTGGCGCTGGTGTACGGAAGCTTTGCCGGGCTGGTGGCGACACTGGTGTTTCTGTACATCAGTGCCACCACGCTCATCTTCGGCGCCGAACTCAACGCCGTGATCCGCGAAGAAGCGGCGTCTTCAGGCCGGTGAGGCCATCAGCTCTTCCATCAGCTGTTCCTTGCGCTCTTGCAGCTCGGTGCGCATGGCGACCAGATCGAGCCTGCGTGCAGCGCGCGCCTTGACGAACATCTCGTTGCGCTCTTCCTTCACGTGGTGGTCGATGTACTCGGCCAGCACGATCACCTTGGCGGACCACTTCGGGTCGGCCGCGTCGCCCGATTCGATCTGTGCAATCAGGTCCTTGGCCGTGGCGTGCTCGACCTCGGCCTCGTCCATCAGGTCCGTCTCTTTCAGCGCTGCGCGAACCGCGGGGTAGAAAATTTCTTCCTCGATCTGCGCGTGCACGGTGAGCTCGCGGCAGATCTCGTCGGCCAGTTCCCTCTTCTTCTGCGTCGCCGATTTCGACTTCGAGGACATCAGCTCTTCGAACGCCTTGAACAGTTTCTTGACGTTGCGGTGGTCGGCATCCAGCAGGCTGCAGGCGTCGGGTGTGGGGCGGGTCGTCATGGGGAGCTCCTCTTGGTGGTGTGGGGTGGCGCAAGCTTGGGACGAGAGCGCAGCGCTGCCAGTAGGCGCACAAGCAGGTCGGGCGCAGCAAGACGGCCATCCCGCTGTCAGCGGGCACCTCACGACCGACGGCCATGCCTGCGGCACGCGGCGCCGTCCGACCCTGCAAAGGCGCCCCCACGCGCGCGGCGCAGGCGTCAGCCGTCGACCTGGCAGGCATGATCAGGCCATGTCTTTGCTTGATCTTTTGCAGTGGCCGGCGATGGCCACCTCGCTCGTGGCGGCGTGGCTGGTGGCGTCATCGTCCGAGGGGCGACGCGCCTGGGGCTTCTGGGTCTTTCTGCTCAGCAATGTGCTGTGGATTGCATGGGACGTGCACACGACGGCGTGGGCGCTCGTCATGCTGCAGCTGGGCCTGGCCGCGATGAACGTGCGCGGACTGCGAAAGAACGACGCCGACGCCTGAGACAGGCGTGGCAGCCGGCGCGGCAGGGCGCCAACCGTGACGGACAAAAGGCGGCGTCCTCCCTGCTGATTTGCCTTCCAGCGGCGCCAAAGCGCTGTTCTGATTTGTATCTGTCGCTGGGCGAAACGGTCAGAATACTGTATTCTTGAACAGTGTTTTGATCCAAGGAAACGTCATGGACACCGCTGTCGCCACCGCCACCGCCACCACCACTGCCCTTGCCACTGGCTACACCGTCGCCCTGCGCGACTTCCCTGGCCTGTCGGCACTGGACCGCATGCAGGCCGAGATCCGCTATTGCCAGGCGCTGGAGCGCCGGCTGGGCTCGGCGCAGGCGGTCGCCACCACCTTGCGCGCCGTCATCGCCTCGCACCGGGCCGCAGAGCCCGGCCACGGCGACGCCGGCGCAGACGCCGGCGCAGACGCCGATGCGACCGATGTGCTGTCGATGCGCTGGCGCCTGGCCAACATGGCCGCCCACCGGCTGGGCCTGGATGGCCTGCCGCAAGCGTCCGGCGCGGCCTTCGAGGTGTCGCTGGACTGAGACCTCGGCGCCGCACCGGAGCATGCGCCCCCGGGCTTCTGCGCGGCCTCTGTGCGGACGCTGCCCGCCAGGGCATGCAGCAGCGCCAGGGCACCGGCCGGTCGGTGCGCGTCAGCCAGCCCGCGCCAGCAGGTCGCCAAACACCGTCGATGCGCCGTCCTGCCGATCCGGCCCGGGCGCGTCGTACAGCACCATCCAGCGCTGCGGGCCGGGCAGCAGGCCATCCGGCAGCGCGCACAGGGCCTCGGCGCGGTCGAACCCCGGCAGGTGTGGCAGCAGCACGGGATCGTCGAACGTGTGCTCGAAGCGCACCGGCCCGGTCTCGGCCGCCAGCGCAGCCCGGGCGTTGTGCCACTTGAACACGCGGATGTCGCCGTCCAGCACCATGGTCGGCCCGGCCAGGATGATGAGGTCGTCGCCGTCCATCTGCAGGTCGCGCACGCCCAGGCCCAGCAAGGGCAGGAAGTGCTTGCGCACCAGCGTGCCGTCGTCGTCCAGCGGCGCCAGCACCAGCTCTTTGCCCTTGGGCACGACGGCCAGCTCCAGCATGGCCGACCAGCCGCGCAGCACCGGGCCGCGCAGGCCCAGGAGCAGGCGATCGCCGAGGACGGCCAGTCCTTCGATGTCCAGGCCATTGTCCTTGCCCGGGATGTCCAGAAAATCCCGAAAGTGCGGGTCCTTGGCCAGCAACTCGATCAGCGGGTTGGACGACCCGTCGACGCCCAGGCACGACGCGCGGCGGCCGTCCGCCGCCTGGCGCACCAGCGTGGGCACGCCTTGCGCGTCGTCCTCGATCGGCAGCCGCGCCAGCAGGCGGCGGTTGCGGTCCAGCGAAGTCTTGGCCAGTCGCTTGGCGTTCTTGGCGTGGTCCGCGAGCGGGTCGACTTTCTTGCGCTTCCACCCGTGCGAGCCCACCACCCAGAGCCAGCCGTCGACCACGGCCATGCCTTCCAGGTCGGCCTCCTCGTCGGCATCGCCCGGCAGGTCGAGCAGCTCGGCCAGCTTGAATTCACGGCCCTCGCCGTAGCGCAGCGTCTCCTGGCCGACGGGTTCGAGCCGGCGCAGCCGGTCGATGCCGGCCGCCTCATCGCCCACCACCCACAGCCAGTCGCCGGTGATGGCGGCGCCGGAGAGGTTGGAATGGACGAGGGCGCCGGGCGGGAACTCCAGGCGGACAGCGTTGGGCGAGCGGATCAGTGGCATGGCGTGAATCTCCTGTGAACACCGGCGAGTCTGCCAGCACCGGCCGCCTGCGGCCAGCTCCCGGTCCATCGTCCACGCGCAACACAGGCACGCGGCCAGGCCCATGCCGACCTGCGCGGCACAATCCGCGCCCATGCCACGCTTCCTGCACACGGCCGACTGGCAGATCGGCCGCCAGTTCGCCACCCTCTCCCCCGACAACGCCCCCCTGCTGGCCGAGGCGCGCCTGCAGGCCGTCGAACGCCTGGCCGCGCTGGCCACCACGCAGGGCGTCGACGCCGTGCTGGTCGCCGGCGACGTGTTCGACGCGCAGACCGTCTCCGAGCGCACGGTGCGCCGCCTGTTCAATGCGCTGGCCGGCTTCAAAGGCCCCTGGCTGCTGCTGCCCGGCAACCACGACGCGGCGCTGGCCGACAGCGTGTGGACGCGCGCGCAGCAGCTGGGCGCCGTGCCCGCCAACGCGCATCTGTTGCTGGCGCCCGAGGTGCGCGTCTTCGCCGACCACGGCTTCGCCGTGCTGCCCGCGCCGCTGACGCAGCGCCACACGCACAGCGATCTCACGGCCTGGTTCGCGCAGGCCGACACGCCGGCCGGGCTGCTGCGCATCGGCCTGGCGCACGGCAGTGTGCAGGGCATCCTGGCCGAAGCCATCGACTCGGCCAACCCCATTGCGCCCGACCGCGCCGCCACGGCGCGGCTGGACTATCTGGCGCTGGGCGACTGGCACGGCAGCAAGTGCATCGACGCGCGCACCTGGTACGCCGGCACGCCCGAGACCGACCGCTTTCGCGCCAACGCCTCCGGCCAGGCGCTGCTGGTGGACATCGCCGCGCCAGGGGCCGAGCCGGTGGTGCAGACCCTGGCCACCGGCCAATACCGCTGGCTGCAGATCGACACCGTGCTGCAGGTGCCCAGCGATCTGGACGCCGTGCACGCACAGTTGCTGGCCCTGCAGGCCGGCGACGTGGTCGACCTGCGCCTGGCCGGCACGCTCGACCTGCCCTCGCACCGGCGCCTGCAGCAGGCCATTGGCCAGGCCGAGGCCCGCGCCCGCCATCTGCAGGCCGACCTGTCGGCCCTGCGGCTGATGCCGACCGACGACGACATCGCCGGCCTGCAGGCCGACGGCTACCTGGGCGAGGTGATCGCCGAGCTGCGCGAGGCCAGCCGTGGCAACGACGCGCAGGCCCGTACCGCGCAGGACGCACTGGCGCTGCTGACGGCCGAGCTGGCGGGGGCAGCGACCTGAGCGGTATGGAAATGCAGATCACCCGCCTGCGCGTCGAGCAGCTGCGCCGCTTTCGCCAGCCGCTGGAGCTGGCCGGCTTCGAGCCCGGCCTGAACATCCTGGCCGGCCCCAACGAAGTCGGCAAGAGCACGCTGGTGCGCGCCATCCGCGCCGCCTTCTTCGAGCGCCACAAGTCCAGCGCCGTGGACGACCTGCGCTCCTGGGGCGAAGGCAGCGGCGCCAGCCCGCGCGTGGAGTTGGACTTCACCCTGGGCGGCGAGCCGCACCGCCTCGTCAAGAGCTTTCTCGGCAAGAAGCGCTGCACGCTGGCCATCGGCATGCAGCAGCTGGACGGTGCCGACGCCGAAGACCACCTGGCCCGGCTGTTCGGCTTCGGCTACGCCGGCAAGGGCGCCAGCAAGCCCGAGCACTGGGGCATTCCCGGCCTGCTGTGGGTGCAGCAGGGCACCGGGCAGGAACTGGACGTCGGCCATGCGCGCAACCACTTGCACGACGCGCTGCAAGGCCAGGTCGACGCCCAGGCCGGGGCGCTGGCCGCCACCGGTGGCGACGCGCTGCTCGACCAGCTGCGCGCCCAGCGCGGCCTGATGCTGACCGCCACCGGCAAGCCGCGCGCCGAGCTGCAGCAGGCCGAGGACGCCATCACCCAGGCCCGCCAGCAATTGGGCGCGCTGGACGCCCAGATCGCCCACTACCGCCAGCAGGTCGACCAGCTCACCGCGCTGCGCCAACAACATGCCGAGGACGCAGCGGCGCGCCCGTGGGACGCGCTCGACCAGCAACTGGCCCACGCCCGCCAGCGCCAAAGCACACTGGCCGCCAGCCAGCAGCAGCTGGCGCAAGACCGCCAGCGCCTGGCCGAGCTGGAGCGCACGCGCCTGCTGCTGGCCCAGGGCCTGGCCGCCTTCGACCAGCAGGACGCGGACGCCGCCAAGCGCGCCCAGGCCCTGGCCAAGACAGCCACCGCCTTGCAGACCGCAGACATCCAGGCCGCCCACGCGCAGCAGCAGTCCCGCCACGCCGATCAGCGCGCCCAGGCCGCCGCCCGCGCGCTGCAGGCCGCCCGCGCGCACGCCATGCGCAGCGCGCTGCAGCAGCAGCTGGCACAGGCCCGCGCCGACGCCATGCGCGAGGCCGACGCCCTCACCCGCGCCCAGGCCGCACACACCCAATGGGCGGCACTGCAAACCGAAGCCGCTGCGTTGCCGGCCATCACCAACGCCCAGCTGAAACAACTGCGCACGCTGGAGCGCGCGCTGGCCGACGCCACGCTCAAGCGCCAGTCCGTCGCGACGCGGCTGGCCCACGCCCTGCCGCCCGGCCAGCGTCTGCACCTGCTGCAACAAGAGGCCGCGCAGTGGATCGAGGCCGATGGCGAACGCCTGCTCGACGCGCCCGCCACGCTGCAACTGCCCGGCGGCGGCACGCTGACCATCACGCCCGGCGGGCACGACCTGGGCGCACTCGCACGCGCCCATGCGCAGGCCGCGCAGTCGCTGCAGGCCGCGCTGGATGCGCTGGGCGTCGCCGACCTGGCCGAAGCCGAATCTCGCCTGGCCGCACACACGGCCCTGGCGGCCCGGCTGCATCTGGCCGAGCAGGCGTTGGCCATCGTCGCCCCGCGCGGGCTGGACGCGCTGCACGCTGCCGCCAGCGCCGCCCAGGCCCGCATCGCCAGCGCCGAGGCAGCGCTGGCCCGCTTGCCCGCCGTAGGGACCGGGGGGGCGCACGCAGGCCCGGCACCCAACGCGGCCGCCACGGTCGACACGGCCGCCGAGGCCGCGACGGCCGATGGTGCCGACGAAGGCGACGAGGCTGAAGCGGTCGACGAGGCCGATAAGGCCGACGGGGCCGAAGTGGCCGACCTGCCCGACCTGCCCGACCTGCCCGACCTGCCCGACAAGGCCGACAAGGCCGGCATGGCCGACAAGTCCGACGTGGCCCACGTGGCCCACGTGGCCAACATTGCCAACGCTGCGGCGTCGGCCGGTCGGGGTGGCCTCGTCGAGCCACCACGCCCGCTGGCCCAGGCCGACGCCGAGGAACAGGCCACGGCCGACACTGCGCGCGCCATGCACGACGCCTGGTCCCAGGCCCAGCGCCAGCAAGCCGCCGCCCACAGCCAGCACGAGGCCGCGCAGCGCGAACTGCAGACCGCGCAGGCCGCCCTGGCCGACCCGGCGCGCCAGCAGCGGCGCGCCCAGTCACAGCAGCAGCTGCTGGACCTGGCCGCCGAGCAGCAGGCCGTGCAGGCGCGCGCCGACCACACCGCTGCGGCGCTGCACAGCGCGCGGCCCGACATGGTGGCGCAGGACATCGATCGCCTGCAGCGCAGCGTCGAGCGCCTGCTGCAAGGCCACCAGCAGCGCCACGAGCAGATCCTGGTGTTGCAGACCAGCCTGCAGCAGGCCGGTGCGCAGGGCCTGGAGGAACAGCGCGCCGCCGTCGATGCCGACCTCGCGCGTGCCACGCGCCGCCACGACGAGCTGCAGCGCCGCGCCGCCGCGCTGGATCTGCTGTGCAACAAGCTGGACGCCCGCCGTCAAGCCACGCTGGCGCGGCTGCAGGCCCCGTTGACCGAACGCCTGGCCTACTACCTGCCGCTGCTGCTGCCCGGCGCGAGCGTGCAGATGGACGAGCAGCTTGCTCCCACCATGCTGAGCCGCCCTGCGGCCGATGGGGCGCACGACAGCGGCCAGGTGGCCGACCTCAGCTTCGGCGCGCGCGAGCAGCTCGGCCTGATCAGCCGCTTCGCCTACGCCGACCTGCTGCGCCAGGCCGGCCGACCCACGCTGCTGATCCTCGACGACGCGCTGGTGCACAGCGACACCGTGCGGCTGGCCCAGATGAAGCGCGTGCTGTTCGACGCCGCCAAGCGCCACCAGGTGCTGCTGTTCACTTGCCACCCGGAGTGGTGGCGCGACATGGGGGTGGCGGTGCGGGCGCTCGCTTAGAGGCTCGCGCATCTGTGCGCCGGTCAACGCGAATTCGCGCTGCTCCAGGCGCAGCTACTGAACGTAACAACATGCAGAATCGCCGGCGCTCCCGGCCACGCCCGGAGCCCGGGAGCGGGTCGCGCAGCTGGCCAGTCTCCCGCGCACCCCCGTTCGTCCCCCACCAACAAAGAGATCCCCATGTCCCTGAAGATCACCATCCTTGCCCTGTCTGCCGTGCTGATGACCGGCTGTGCGTCCGTCAACATGGCCAGCAAAGAAGAGTCCGACAAAGCCAAGTCATTCCAGACCCCCAGCAGCGGCAACGCGGGGCTGTACGTCTACCGCAACAGCTTTGCCGGCAAGGCGTTGAAAAAGGATCTGTGGGTCGACGGCAAGTGTCTCGGCGAGAGCGCATCCGATGTGTTCTTCTACACACAGGTCGAAGGGGGCAAGATGCACAAGCTCGAAACCGAATCGGAATTCTCCCCGAATGCCCTGGAGCTGTTCATGGAAGCCGGCAAGAACTACTTTGTGCGGCAGTTCATCAAGCTCGGCGCATTCGTCGGCGGCGCCGATCTGGAGCAGATCACAGAAGAGCAAGGCAAAGCCGACGTGACCAAGCTCGCCATGGCCCAGCCCGGCACTTGCGGCAACTGACCCAGGCGCACGGCGGCCCTACCTGGCCGCCATCCGGCCGGGGGGATGGCGGGTAACTCGCCTTTCGGCAACGCGGTAGCCGCAGCGGCACAGGCCGTGCGCACGCAGCGGCCCGTAGGTCTTGGGCTTTCATCCCCCCAGCGCCAGCGCCAGATAAGGTGCCGACGGCCCCCCGCCCCGCGCCACCTCGGCCGGCGTGCCGCAGGCCACGACGCGCCCACCGGCCTCCCCTGCCCCCGGCCCCAGGTCGATGACCCAATCGCTCTGCGCGGCAACCCGCATGTCGTGCTCGACCAGCACCACGGTCTGGCCGGTGTCGACCAGGCCCTGCAATTGCGCGATCAGCAGCTCGGCATCATCCGGGTGCAACCCTGTCGTCGGCTCGTCCAGCACGTACAGCGTATGGCCGCGCGGCGCGCGCTGCAGCTCGGTCGCCAGCTTGATGCGCTGCGCTTCGCCACCCGACAGTTCCGTGGCCGGCTGGCCCAGCCGCAGGTAGCCCAGGCCGATGTCCATCAACAGCTTGAGCGGGCGCACGATGCCGCTCTGGTCGGCGAAGAACTCCGACGCCTCGGCCACGCTCAGCTGCAGCACCTGCGCGATGCTGCGGCCCTGGTACTGCACCGCCAGCGTGGCGGCGTTGTAGCGCTGGCCCTGGCAGGCGGGGCACGGCGCATACACGCTGGGCATGAACAGCAGCTCGACGCTGACGAAGCCCTCGCCTTCACAGGTCGGGCAGCGCCCCTTGGCGATGTTGAACGAGAAGCGCCCGGCGTCATACCCGCGCTTGCGTGCAGCAGGCGTGGCCGCGAACAGACGGCGCACCGGGTCGAACAAGCCGGTGTAGGTCGCAAGGTTCGATCGCGGCGTGCGGCCGATGGGCTTTTGGTCCACCTGCACCAGGCGCGTGATGGGCCCGTGGCCGCCGACGATGCGCCCGGCCACCAGCCCGGCGGTGGGCTCATCGTGCTCGCCCGGCCCCTCATCGGCATCAGCCACTTCATGCCCCAGCGCCATGCGCACCAGATCGGCCAGGGCCGTGCCGACCAGGCTGGATTTGCCGGCCCCCGACAGACCGGTCACCGTCGTCAGCACACCCAGTGGAAAGCGGGCGCCGATGCCCGCCAGGTTGTTGCAGCGCACGCCCTCCAGTGCCAGCCAGCCCACCGGCGTGCGCGGCGCGCGTGCGGGCACCGGTGCCACGTCGAACAGATGCCGCGCCGTGCGCGACGCCGCAACCTCGCGCAGCCCCTCGGGCGGGCCGCTGTACAACACCTCGCCGCCCTGCTCGCCCGCACCGGGGCCGACATCGACGATCCAGTCGGCGCTGGCGACCATCTCCATGTCGTGCTCCACGAGCAGCACCGAATTGCCCGCCGCCTTCAGCTGCGCCAGCGCCTGCAGCAGCGCGTGTGCGTCGGCCGGGTGCAGGCCGGCGGAGGGCTCGTCCAGCACATAGACCACGCCGAACAGGTTGGACTGGATCTGCGTGGCCAGCCGCAGCCGCTGCAGCTCGCCGGGTGACAAGCTCCCGGTGCTGCGGTCCAGCGGCAGGTAGCCCAGGCCGAGGGCCGCCAGCGCCTGCACGCGCTGCAGCACCTCGTGCGCGATGCGCTGCGCTGCGAGGCGTTTTTCCTCGGACTGGTGGGGGGTGCGCCGCACGTCCGGTGCCGCGGCGTGTGCGGCGCCACCGGCGGCCACACGCCGCGCGGTGTCGCGCTGTGCGGCCGCGCGCGACACGGTGTCGCCGGGCTCGCCGGCACGCTGCGTTCCACCTGCGGCATCGGCCAGCAGGTCGGTCAAGCGCCGCATCGGCAGCGCCATCAGCTCGGCGATGTTCAGGCCCGCAAACCGCACCGAGAGAGCTGCCCGCTGCAGCCGCTGGCCCCCGCACTCGGGGCACGGCGTGGCCTGCATGAAGCGCGCGACGCGCTTCTTCGTCAGCGCGCTCTGCGACGTGGCAAACGTCTGCAGCACGTAGCGCCGCGCGCCGGTGAAGGTGCCCTGGTAGCTTGGCTCCATGCGGCTGCGCCGTGCGGCGCGCGTCTCGGCCGGCGTGAAGCCGGCGTAGACCGGCACCGTGGGATGCTCTTCGGTGAACAGAATCCAGTCGCGTGTCTTCTTCGGCAGATCGCGCCAAGGCGTGTCGACGTCGATGCCCATGCTGACCAGAATGTCACGCAGGTTCTGCCCGCCCCAGGCCGCCGGCCAGGCCGCCACGGCACGCTCGCGGATGGTGAGTGTGTCGTCCGGCACCATCGAGTGCTCGGTCACGTCGAAGACCCGGCCCAGCCCATGGCAGTGCGGGCACGCGCCTGCCGGTGTGTTGGGCGAAAAATCTTCCGCATACAGCATCGGCTGCGCACGCGGGTATTCGCCGGCCCGCGAAAACAGCATGCGCAGCAGCGACGACAGATTGGTCAAGCTGCCGACGGAAGACCTTGCCCCGGGCGTGCCGCGCTGCTGCTGCAGGCCGACCGCCGGCGGCAGCCCCTCGATGGTGTCCACCGCCGGCACGCCTGCCTGCTGGATCAGCCGCCGCGCATAGGGGGCCACCGACTCGAGGTAGCGGCGCTGCGCCTCGGCATACACCGTGCCGAAGGCCAAGGACGATTTACCCGACCCGGAGATGCCGGTGAACGCCACCAGCGCGTCACGCGGGATGTCGACGTCGACGTTCTTCAGGTTGTGCTCGCGCGCCCCGCGCACCTGCACGAAGCCAGGCCGCTGGCCCATCAAGGCTGCGGTGCAGGCTTGGCCGGATCGACGCCGCGAATCTCACGCTCGGTCAATGCCTCGGCCTCTGGCGTGGCCTCGCGCACCATGCCGTACATGCTGTGCTCGGCGCCCGGCTTGCCCAGGATGGCGCCGGTGCGGCTGACCTGCACTTCGTCCGGCGCCTGGTCGGGCGAGGGGTCCGGTGCCGGTTCGTTGTCGTGTTGCGGAAATTGCCGATGCAGTGGTTGCGCCATGTCGTGCTCCCGAAATGTCAAAACCTGAGTCTGGCGCTGCGGGTCACGCACGACGGGTAGGACAGCCGCGCCATTCGGCTTCGGAAGACACGCGGCCGTGCAACTCAGCGGCCGTGCAACTCAGCGCGCGGGCGGCTTGCTCAGGCGCTCGACGGCGCCCAACGTGTTGACCACATGCGCCTCAGGATCCGAGCCCTGGTGGACGAACGCGACCTTGCCGTCCTTGCCGATCACGTAAGAGATGCGGTCGGCCATGTCGGTGCCCCAGCCGAACTGAGCGTCGTAGGCCCGGATGATCCGCGACTTGGCATCCGCCGCCACGGCAAACTTGTTGCGACACGCCTCGACCGAGAAGCGCTTGAGGGTGTCGATGTCATCGTTCGACACGCCGACCACTGTGGCACCCAGCGCGGCGAAGCGCTCGCTCGCCTCGGCGAACTGGTTCGCCTCGACCGTGCAGCCCGAGGTGAACGCCTTGGGGAAGAAATACAGCACCACCGGGCCGCGCGCCAGTGCTTCGGACAGTTGGAACTGGAACGACTTGCCACCCAGCGCGGCCTCGGTGCTGAAGGCCGGCGCTGCGGTGCCAGGCTTCAATGTGGCGTGCGCAGCTGCGATCGGCAACACCAGGGCGGCGAGCACGGCGGCCAGGCGAATGGGGGTGGTCAGGGTCACGACAAGCCTTCTGGATGACGGGGCGGCCAGTGTGCCACCCGGGCGCGTCGGGCGCAGCGGGGCACACGCCGCGTGGTCCATGCTGGCCGCAACCGGGATTGGCCAACCGGGCGGGTCGTCGGGGTGCGTACCGCACCCGCCTTCACCGCGCTGGGCCGAATCCGAAATGCGACTTTTTGCCCGCTGGCGCCCCGTCTGCCGGCGACTTCGATGGCGCATCGTCCTCTTGCGCTGCATCGGCGACGGCGGCCGCCGCGCGCGGCCCCTGCTCCAGGTCCTCCACCATGGCCTGCAGTGCGAGGAGCCCCTCGGCCATGGCCTCGTGGTAGCGGCCCGCCAGGGTGCGGGCCTTGTCCAGTGGACGCCAATCGGTGCCCCTGCGCTCGGTCAACACCCAGGCGTACTGTCCCGGCTTCGGTTCTTCGACATGGACGGCGATGTGGCGCAGGGTGCTCATGGCGCAAGGCTAGCGGCTTGCATGCGCGGCGCCGCTGGATGTGGCTGCGTGCCTACGGAATGCGCCCGGCTTGGCCTACGCGCTTTCGGCCAAAGTCGACCAGACTCGCCCTGGCGGGGGTGTCCCGTCAACACGGAGCACAGCATGGCAACAGGCAGCCGCACCCTCTGGAAGGGTGCCATCACCTTCGGTCTCGTCCACATCCCGGTGGGGCTCCACACCGCCGCCACCTCGGAAGGCATCGACTTCGACTGGCTCGACAAGCGCACCATGGACCCGGTGGGCTACAAGCGCATCAACAAGCGCACCGGCAAAGAGATCACCAAGGAAAACATCGTCAAAGGCGTGCAGTACGAAGACGGCAAGTACGTCGTCATCAGCCCCGAAGAGATCGAGGCGGTGTTCCCCAAGACGACGCAGACCATCGAGATCGAGCGCTTCATCGATGCGGCGGAGATGCCGTTCATCTTCCTGGAGCGGCCCTACTACGTCGCGCCCATCAGCAAGAGCGACAAGGTCTACGCCCTGCTGCGCGAGACGCTGGTCGACACCGGCAAGATCGCGCTGGCCAAGGTGGTGATTGCGACCAAGCAGCACCTGGCGGCGCTGGTGCCCTCTGGCCCCGCGCTGGTGTTGAACCTGCTGCGCTGGGGCGATGAGGTCAAGACCCTGGATTCACTGGAGCTGCCCGCCGCCGGGCGCAAGGGCGTCAGCGCGGCCGAGCTCAAGATGGCAAAGCAGTTGGTGAGCGAGATGACGGGCGCATGGAACCCGGAAGACTTCAAGGACGAGTTCCGCCTGCAGGTGATGAAGCTGGTCGACAAGAAGGTGAAGGCCGGCGACACAGAGACCGTGTTGCAGCCGGAAGAAGAAGCGCCCGCCAGCGCGAACGTGCTCGACCTCACCGCGCTGCTGCAGCGCAGCCTGAAGGGTGGCGCGAAGGCAGATGCCAAGTCCGCACCCAAGACGGCGGCCAAAAGAGCACCCGCAAAGAAGGCTGCTGCCAAGAAGCCCCCAGCCAAGAGCACGCCGCAAAGGAAAGCGGCATGACCCGCAGGCACATCTGAAGGGCACGCAGCAGGCAAGACGTGCGCGTTGCGACCTGGAACATCAACAACGTCGTCAAGCGGCTCGACCGGCTGCTCGACTGGCTGGATCGCACCAGGCCCGATGTCGTCGCGCTGCAGGAACTGAAGGCGCGCACGGCTGACTTTCCGGCGCAGGCGCTGGCGGCAGCCGGCTACCAGAGCCTGGTTGTCGGCCAGCGCACCTGGAACGGCGTGGCCTTGCTGGCACGTGGCCACGAGCCACTGCCGGTGGCCACCGCGCTGCCGGGCGACGCGCAGGACAAGGAAGCGCGCTACGTCGAGGCGGCCATCAACGGCGTGCTGTTCGCCTGCCTGTACCTGCCCAACGGCAACCCGCAGCCCGGCCCCAAGTTCGACTACAAGCTGCGCTGGTTCGAGCGCCTGCGCCAGCGTGCCGCAGAGCTGTGGGCATCGGGCAACCCCGTCGTGCTGATGGGCGACTGGAACGTGGTGCCCACGGATGCCGACATCTACAAACCCGACACCTGGCGCGACGACGCGCTGCTGCAGCCAGAGACGCGCGCCGCGTTCGCGGCCATCCTGCAGCAGGGGTGGACGGACGCCCTGGAGACGGCGCATCCGCTGGGTAAGCAATTCACCTTCTGGGACTACCGGCGCAAACGCTGGGAGCGCAATGCCGGCCTGCGGATCGACCACATCCTCTTGAGCAAGGTGCTTCAAGTCGTCGATGCCGGCGTGGACCGCGAAGAACGAGGCCGCGAGAACGCGAGCGACCACGCGCCGGTGTGGGCCGAGATCCAGCCGGCCACGGCCACGGGCCGACGCGCACCCGCCAAGCCCAGGCAGGCGACGGCGTCCAAAGCGGTCACAGCGTCCAGAGCCTCCAAGGGGGCCGGGGCGCTGCAGCCGTCCGAAGCGCCCGCCGCAGATGCCGACGCTCTGCCCGGCGAGCAGGCCGGCGCGCCGCTCACGCGCTACAACGCCAAGCGCAACTTCACCAAGACGGCCGAGCCCGCCGGCGTGCTCGCAGACAAGCGCGCCGCCGAAGCGGCCGGCGCGCCCGAGCCACTGCTGTTCGTCGTCCAGAAGCACTGGGCGTCGCGCCTCCACTACGACTTTCGGCTTGAACTGGACGGCGTGATGCTCAGCTGGGCCGTGCCGAAAGGCCCATCCTTCGACCCGGCAGCCAAGCAGATGGCCATCCACGTCGAGGACCACCCGGTCAGCTACAACGCATTCGAAGGCACGATTCCGAAGAAGGAATACGGCGGCGGCACCGTCATCGTCTGGGACCGTGGCACGTGGGAGCCGGTGGGCGACCCACGCGACGGCCTGGCCAAAGGCAAGGTGCTGTTCAAGCTCCACGGCCAAAAGCTCGCCGGCCTGTGGGAGCTGGTGCGCATCTCCAAGCCCGGGCAGAAGAAGCAGGACCAATGGCTGCTGTTCAAGAAGCGCGGCGACGCCTGGGCGCGGCCGGGCACCGAGTACGACGTCATCACCGCACTGCCCGACAGCGTCATCGACAAGCCGCTGGGCCTGGTAGAAGAGCGTGAGCCGCGGGAAACCGCCCGGCCCGCGCGCGCGGCGCAGGCCGACATGGCCAGCGTGCTGGCGAGCGCGAAGAAGGCCGCCCTCCCCGCGAAGCTTGCACCGCAGCTGGCAACGCTGGTGTCTGCCGTGCCGTCGGGGGACTGGGTCGTCGAGACCAAGCTGGACGGCTACCGCATGCTGGTGCGCATCCAGCGCGGCGCCGTGCAGCTGTTCACGCGCAATGGCCACGACTGGACGGCCAAGCTGCAGCCCGTGGCAGATGCTGTCACAGCGCTCGGCCTGGCCAGCGCCTGGCTGGACACCGAGATCGTGGTGCTGAACGATGCCGGCGTCCCCGACTTCAACCGGCTGCAGAACGCCATCGACAGCGCGCGCGCAACCGACATCGTGATGTTCGTTTTCGACGTGCCGTTCCTCGATGGCAGGGACCTGCGCGCCGTTGCGCTGCGCGATCGCCGGGCCGTCCTGCAGCAACTGCTGGACGGCCGCGAAAGCGAAACCGTGCGCTTCAACCAATCGTTCGACGCCGTGCCTTCGGCCATGCTGAGCGCGGCCTGCCAGCTGGGGCTGGAGGGCGTCATGGTCAAGCGCGCGGACGCGCCCTACGTCTCCGGCCGCACCGACACCTGGATGAAGCTCAAATGCCAGCATCGGCAGGAGTTCGTGGTGGTGGGCTTCACCGACCGATCAGGCGCGGGCAAGGAGGTGGGCGGGCTGCTGCTCGGCTACCACGAGGGTGGCACGCTGCGGTTCGCAGGCTCTGTGGGCACGGGCTGGGGCGCCACCACCGGGCGGCAGTTGCACGACATGCTGACCGCGCTGGAGGTGGCCGAGCCTGCAGTCGACCCTGCAAACGCCAAGCCCGGCCGCTGGTCCAAACGCGCTGCCGGGTCTGAGCGCTGGGTGCAGCCCACGGTGGTGGTCGAAGTCGCATTCGCCGAATGGACACCCGACCGGCGCGTGCGGCACGCCGTCTTTCGCGGCGTGCGCACCGACAAGCCGGCCACGCAGATCGTGCGCGAGCGCGCCACGGCGCCGGCGGGCGCCCCCAGCCGCGCGACAGCCAAGCCCAACGCCGTGCCCAGCGCCGTCAAGATCACGCACCCCGAGCGCGTCATCGACCCTTCCACGGGCCTGCGCAAGATCGACCTCGTGCGCTACTACGAGAGCGTTGCCGAGTGGATGCTGCCCCATCTGCGCAACCGGCCGGTCTCGCTGGTGCGCGCGCCCACCGGCATCACCGGCGAGCTGTTCTACCAGAAGCACCAGGAGACGAAGATGCCGGGCGTGAAAGAGCTGGACGCAGCGTTGTGGCCCGGCCATACCGCGCTGCTGGCCATCGACTCGGCACAGGCCCTGCTCTCCGCCGCGCAGCTGAACGTGGTCGAGTTCCACACCTGGAACTCGGTGGCGGCGCGCATCGACCAGCCTGACCGGTTCATCCTGGACCTCGACCCTGGTGAAGGCGTGACCTGGCCGATGCTGCAGGAGGCCGCCGTGCTGACGCGCGCGATGCTCACCGAGCTGGGCCTGGACAGCTGGCTCAAGACCAGCGGCGGCAAGGGCCTGCATGTGGTGGTGCCGCTCACGCCCAGGCTCGGCTACGAGGAGGTGAAGGCGTTCTCGCAGGCGGTGGTGCGGCACATGGCCAAGGTGATTCCGTCACGCTTCGTCGCGGTCATGGGCGGCGGCAACCGGGTAGGGAAGATCTTCATCGACTACCTGCGCAACGGCCATGGCCAGACGACGGCCTGCGCGTTCTCGGCCCGCTCGCGGCCGGGGCTTGGTGTCTCGATGCCCGTGGGCTGGGAGCAGCTGGCCGAACTCAAAGGCGGTGCGCATTGGACGGTTGCGACCGCCCGCGAGTACCTGAGTTTCCAGAAGGCCGACCCTTGGGCCAGCTACTGGAAGAAGCGGCAGTCGCTCGCCAAGGCCATCCAGCTGTTGAAGTGACCGACCGCCGCCGCCGGGCCCATGCGCACCGCAAGCCTGGCGCGCAGCCGGTCGTCATCATTCATCGGCCGGACGCTGGAGGCGCCGGTAGGCGTTCCAGTGGCGCAGCGCGCCCTGCACATCACCCTGCGCGCGCAGCAGGCGGCCGAGGTTGAAATGCGCATCGGCCAGCTCAGCGTCCAGAGCCAGTGCGGCGCTGTAGCTGGCGCAGGCGGCTTGGGGTCGGCCTGTGTCCTCCAGCGCGATGCCGAGGTTGAAGTGCAGCAGGGCGTCGCCTTCGCCGTGCTGCAAGGCGGCCTCGAAGACGGCCACGGCTGCATCGCTGGCGCCGTCTTCGCACAGCATCGCGCCCAGGCGCAGGGAAGCCTCGTGCAACGTGCCGTCCAGCGCCAGCGCCTGGCGGTAGGCGGCGATGGCTGCTAGCCGGTCGACGTCTTCAAGAAGCTCTCCGCGCGCGCAATGCGCCTTTGCCGTGCAGCCTGCCACGGCAGCGTCAGGGCTTGGCACGGCGGCCGCGCTCATCGGCGCCACCGTGGCTGCCTCGTTCGCCGGCGCGTCGAAGTCCATCACCCACTGGCCTGTCACCGCATCGCGGGGCTTTCCGCCGGCGCGCACCACGACGTTGGAGCCCTCTGCGCCGAGGCGAAGCCCCGTCAGGGGCAAGGTGGGCGCCAGCTCTTCACGCAGGGCGGCCAGCGCTTGCAGAATCCTGCGCGGCGGCACGCGGGCACTTTGAAGCCCGACAGCGGTGCGCAGCAGCACCAGATCCTGGAAGGTGAACCGCATCTGGTTGCGGGGGCCCCGCTGCGGTGTGACGAAGCGCTGGGCGATCAGCCCGTGCACGACACGCCGCGACAGCCCCAGGGTCTGCTGGACGCGGCGCAGCGACCAGACGCCGGGCATCACCGTGGCGGCCACGGGCGGGCTCCCGCGCAGGCTCACTTGCGGGCGCGCGTGCGGGGTGCGGGCGCGGCGGCGGGCGCGGCTGCGGACGCCGCACTCCTGGCTGGCCGTTTGACGCTCTTGCGCTCCTTCGCGTCGGCCATGGCCGTCACATTCGGCGCGGGCGCAGGCGCGGCTGGCGTCCTGGCGGGCGCCTTGCGTTTGCCCAGGCTGGCCTGCAGAGCCGCCATCAGGTCGATGACCTGGCCGCCAGGTGCAGCGTCTTCTGGATGCGCCGACGCCACGATCTGCTTGCCTGCAATCTTCTCGTCGATGGCGGCCAGCACCCGCTGCTTCTCGTCGTCGTTGAACCGGGTGGGGTCGTAGGTGTCCTCGGCGATCTGCTCGATGAGCTGCAGCGCCAGCTGAAGCTCGCTGGCCGATACCTCGGCCTTTTCGATGCCCAGGGCGCTGGGCATGCGCACCTCGTCCGCGTACCGCAGCTGCTGCAGCACCAGGCCCTCTTCCGACGGCCGGATCTGCACGACGTACTGTTTGGCCTTCCACGCCCACTTGGCCAGGGCACACCGGCCGCTCTTGCGCATGGCGGCCATGAGCAGCTGGTAGGGCTTGCCGCCACGCTTGTCCGGCGCAAGCAGATAGGCCTTGTCGTAGTACAGCGGATCGACGGACTTCTCGGGGATGAACGAGACGATCTCCACCACATGGCTGCTGGCTTCCTCCAACGCCTTCAACTCGTCGGCGCTGAAGAGCACGAAATGGTCCTTCTCGATCTCGTAGCCCTTGACCATCTCCGCACGCGAAACCACCTGCTGGGTCTTCTCGGAGACGTACTGTTGCTTGAGCCGACCGCCGCTCTGGTCCAGCAGGTTGAAACGAACGGCCGAGCCGGACTCGGTCGCTGAATACAGGCGGACCGGGATGTTGACGAGCCCAAAGCTGAGCGTCAACGTAGCGATGGAACGGGCGGTGGCCATGGTGTCTCCAGCGGGCTGAGGTGCCACCACACTAGCCGGCCGGCAGGTGATGTCAAGACGCGCCCCTGCACCGCCGCGCTGTAGGACAGCGCCGCAGCCGTGTGGTGCCCGATGCGCTGTCAACGTGCGCTGGGCATCGAGGGTGCGCGGCGTAGCGCATTGCCTGACGCCACGAACTGCGAAACCCTTTCAGGGTGTCCACGGTGTCGCGCCCAAGCTTGACTTGTTCGGGTGCCTGTGCATCCGTGCAGTGCGATGCGGCCCCCAGCCGAATGGGTGCGGTGTGGCACTGGTGCTCCCACCGTTCACCCCCAACCCGGGCCGACCCCATGAACCGAGAAGACCTGCACGCTTTGAGGGAGATCGCACTCGCGCTGACCTCCACACGCGCCGAGGTGAGTGGACTGCGGGTGGTCTTGATCACCGCCGTCGCCACCATCCACGGCGACGAGAAGCTGTGCGCGAGATTTGCCAGCACGCTGCGCATCGCCCGTGAAGCGGAGCATTCCTACTGCCTGTCGTCTCCGATGTCGGACGAGGAGATGCAGCAGCGGCTCGACTGGATCGATCGCCTCACGCCCCACGCACTGCACGAGGTGGTGGCGTAGGCTGCTCGGCGGCAAGACCGATGCGGCTCGTGCCTACGACCCCCTGAGGAAACGGTCGGACGGGGACATCGTCACGCTGGGAGCCACCACGCTCACCTCTCGCGGGCGACGTCGACCGGTTGCTCTGGTCGTAGTTGCCGGTTCAGGGCGCTGCATGGCCGCCATGCGTGCGGCTTCGCCGCGCAGGCGGGAGGCGACGAACTCGGCGATGGGCACGATGTTGCCGCGTGCGCTGGCCTCGTCCAGCGCGTCCATGTACTCGCTGCGGCGGTCCAGCTCGATGACCGTCCACGGATGGCCGCGCCACGTTCCGGCTGTGAGCCCGGCTGCGGCTGCGAATCGGCCGCAACCATCTCGCATCACGGTGCGGGCCGAGCCGCCTTCTCCAACAACGCCAGGCCGCGCGTCTGCTGCCCCGCGCCGCGCATCGCTCTCAACTGAAAGCGCGTCTCGGCATCGAACTCCGCCAGCATCAAAGTGGCCATCTCATCGATGAGCTTGTTGACGCTCATCTTGCGATGCTGCGACAGCGCTTTGAGCCGCTCGTACTTGTCGTCGGGAAGGCGGATGGTGAGGGCACTCATGGCGCAGACTCCTTCAAGAATCGTTCGGGCGATCGCACGTGGATGAACGGGAAGCGCAGCTCCGCCCGGGCGAAGTCGCGCAGATTGCGTGTGACGATGCAGTGGGCGTTGCCTGCCACAGCCAGCTCCATCACATGGTTGTCGCCTTCGTCCGGCAGGTTCGGCCGCCACGCGTAGTAGATGCGCGTCCAGCGACAAGACGCCATGAAGATGTCCAGCAATTCGCCGCGCTCCTGCGGGCTGAGCCGGCAAGAGGCAAACAACTGCGAACGGCCCAAGACATCTTCGTACTCACTGAACAAGGCGGCGCCCATCAACGGTACGTGGACGCCGCGCAGGCAATCGGCCACCAACCGAGCCGCGGCGCCGACACCCATGCAGGCGCCGACGAACACATTGGTGTCCACGACGATGATCATGCGCCATGCTACTACTGGTGGCACCAATGCCACCACAAGCGCTCTCAATCGTTAGACGCTTTGCGAACCAACCAGATAAGCATGCCCCATAAAGTTCGACGCGCGAGAGCTTTGGCCGTGGTCCGATAAGCCCTGAGGGGCGCCACCTAGCGGAACGCGGTTGTCGCCTCGGCGAACCGCCGGCGGCTCAGGCCCAGCGCCGCGATGGCCACACCCCACAGCAGCAGGCTGGCAGGCTCGGGCACCACCACCGGCAGCTTGAGCCCTTGTGCATCGTCTATGCGCAGGTCGCCGACAAAGCCCAGCCCGGCGTTGCCGCTGAACACGGCATCGAAGTAAATGGTGGCCAGCACGAAGGCGTCCGGCTGCAGGGCGTCCAGATCGGCGCTGCTGAGCAGGGAGGTGGATGCGAAGTTCACCCAGCTCGGCAGGCCCAGGTCAAAGCCGGTCAGGGCGTCCACCCCGGGCTCGCCCAGGCCAGAGCCGAACACCACGCCGGTTGCGCTCAGGGTGACCGGGTTGAAGGCCAGGTTCAGATCGAAGGCGCCCACCGAGGGTGCGCTGCCGACCCCCAGGCCCTGCACGATCACCTCGACGGCCAGCTGGTCACCGGCCAGCACCTGGTCGGCGCCCTGCCCCAGGCGCAACTGCACCGGCCCAGCGGCCAGCGGCAGGCTCAGCCAGCCAACCCACAGCAACAGCAACAGTCTTGTGGCGAACGTCATGTCGATCTCCCAGGTCATCTGCGCTGCGCGGCGGCCCGTGTCAGCGCGGGGTGCATGAAGGCGCGCTGCAGGACAACACGCAGACCCGCGCATCGTTCACCGTCACCAGGCCATCGCCGTCGACATCGCGCCAGTCGGCCTGCGGTGCGGGGATGCCACGGCCGGAAAAGATCAGGTCGATGTCGCGCCGGTCGACCTGGCCGTCGCCGGTGATGTCGCAGCGCGCACGCGGCGCCAGCGTGAAGCTGCCGCTCCAGGTGCAGCGGTTGAAGCGGCCGGCCAGCAGGCCCTCGGCCAGGCCGCTCCAGTTGCCGGTGATGCGATCTTGCAGCAGCGTGCCTTCGAAGGCGTTGATCGCCGGCCCCATGCCGGGCGACAGGCCATGCCCCATCACCGCAAAGCGGGCCAGGCTGCCGGCCAACGTGCCGTTGAGGGCAAAGCTGTGGCCCTGGCTGTCGGTGCCCACGCTGAACAGCGTGCCACCGGCGAGGTCCAGCGCCACTGGGGCATGCACTGCGGTGGCCAGCGCGGTCTCGCCACCTTGCAGGCATGAGGTTGATGTCAGTCTGGCCACCAGCACCCGGTTGCCGTCCCGACCCGGCAGTTGGGCCAGCACCTTGCGGTCGATGCGGATGGCCTTGATCAGCTCTTCCAGCTTCTTGATCACCTCGTCGGCCTTGCGCTTCTTCTCGGCCTCGCTGTCGGTGTCCTTGGGCTTCAAGGGGTCGTAGATGTCGCGCTGAGTCTTGATCTGGGCCTCGGTCTGCATGGCCGGCTGCAGGCCCGCCCGGGTGGGGTCGTTGTCGCTCAGCACCGCCACCGTGATGGCCGAGCCCTTGGCCAGGATGGGCAGCAACTGCTGCCACAGCGCGGCGTTGGTCAGCTTCAGTTCGACGGCGATGCGGGCGAACTTGGCCCAGCGGATGTGGGCGATCGACGCATCCGGGCCGCGTTCGACGATCTTCCCGGGCGGTGGTGGCTGGGTGGCGATGCGCCGGATCGCCGCGTCGAAATCGGCCACCAGCTTGAAGTTGTTGAACAGCTCGGTGGCGGCCTGGTATTTGGCAAAGTCGATGGGGTCGCCGAAGAAGCGCTTGAGCAGTGCCTCCTGCACGTCCGAGTTGCGCTGAAAGGCCGCCTTGTTGTCGGTCATGGATTGGGCAAGGGCCGCCCGCTCGGCCGCGGTGGGCGCGCCGCCAGCGGCCTGCTTGGTCTCGATGTCGATGTCGAGTTTGATCGTGCGCATGATGGCGAGGACATCGTCCTTCTGCTGCTGCAGAGCGGCCTTTTTGGCCGGGTCTGCCTCGGCCGCGATGAGGGCAGTCAGGATGGGCGGGTAGAAGGCTTCGTCCAGCGCGTCGAAATAGCCTTTGGCGTCGGTGGCGGTGTCCAGGGCCACGACCGCCGGGGGTGCCGCACCGGCCACCGGGGCCGCCGTTGGCTCGCTGAAAGCCGCGATGGCTGAGCCGGTGACCAGGCTCAGTCTTTCGGTGGCCTCCAGCTGCATCGGACCGCCTTCGCGCGAACTGAAGCGCAGCTGGTACCGGCCGGCACCGACGTGGGGCACGCTCAGGTGCAAGACCTCGTGGGCCAGCGAGTGCATGAACATCGGCGGGCTGATGTCCAGCACCACATCGCCCGTGGTCACCGGCAGGCCCTGCGCATCGCGCAGCGTGACCAACACGGACACGGTCTCGACCCCGTTGACCAGCTGTGGCGTGCTGAGCTGCAGCTGCAGGGTGCTGGCCACAGCCAGCGCGTCGGACGGCGACAGGCTCAGAAGGCCCGCAAGCAGCACGCCCCAGGCACCCGAACGGCGCCGCACCCCAGCCCGAGAAGCCATGATGCCCTCCAGACATGAAGCCGCCCCCGCAGCCGACCGGCGTGGATGCAAGGTGACGACCCGGCCACCGGGCTGCTGCGTGCCCGGCAGCGCTGTGGTGCCGGTGGGTCGAATCTGAATCAGTCTAGTTCTGTGCCGGGACGCTTTCAAGGCGGACTGCGCGCCGTGGTCAGGTGACAAACCCACCCACCGCATCCCCACAACTCTGGATGCCAAACGCCCCCCACAAGCGCAAGATCCCACGCCTGGAGGGCAGCACCATGGCACGCCACGCACTGTGCATCGGCATCAACGACTACCCCGGCACCGGCATGGACCTGGGCGGCTGCGTCAACGACGCGCTGGACTGGTCGGGTGAACTGCGGGAACGCGGCTTCACCGTCACCACGCTGCTGGACGCGCAGGCGACGCGCGACGCCCTGCTGGCCGCCATGGCCGCGCTGATCGACAGCGCGCAGCCGGGCGACATCGCGGTGATGACCTTCTCGGGCCACGGCACCTTTGTTGACGACACCGGCAGCAACGACGACAAGCCCGGCGCGAGCCCCCGCCCCGACGAAGCAGACGGCTATGACGAAGCCCTGTGCCCCCACGACGTGCAGGAGACCGGCCTGCCCATCACCGATGACGAGATCCACGCGCTGTTCCTGCGTCGCCGGCCGGGCGCGCGCATCGTGCTGATCGCCGACAGCTGCCACAGCGGCACGGTCAAGCGGGCAGCAGGTGGCGCACGGCCGCGCTTCCTCAAGCCCAGCCTGTGGCGGCGCCGTGGTGCGGACGGCGGCGACCTGCCCGATGCGGCCGAACGCGACCGACGCCCCGAGCCACCGCCCGAGCGCCCTCGCCTGCCCGCGCTGGCTGCGGCGCTGGCGCACGATGAGCTGGACGACGTGCTGCTGGCCGGCTGCATGGAGGGCCACCGCAACTTCAGCTACGACGCGGTGATCGGGGACCGGGCCAACGGCGCCTTCACCCACCACGCGCTGCGCACCTTGCGCGCGCTGCCGCCGGGCGCCACCTATGCGGACTGGCATGCGGCCATCAGCGGCGTGCTGCCCTCGCGCGACTTTCCGCAGACGCCGCAGTTGGTGGCCACCGAGCAGGCGCGCCAGCGCGCCGTCTTCCAATGACACCGGCACTGCAGGTGCATGTGGTCCACGGCGGGCTGGACTACGCGCGCTTTCCGCTGCTGGTCGGCCACCACCTGCACGAGGGGCTGTCCGGCACCGGACGGCGTGTGGACGCCAAGCTGGGCGGGCAGCTGCAGTGCTCAATCGACCTCAAGCTGTTCGTCGGTGCGTTGCGCACGGCCCAGTACCTGCGGCCGAACAACCACGACGACACGGCACCCTCCTACGCGGGCGCCGTGGTGCTGGGCCTGGGCGCGATCGGCGAGCTGACGCCCGGCAACCTGGCCGAGACCGTGACGCGCGGCGTGCTGCGCTACGCGTTCGAGCATGTGCACCGCGACCCCTTCGCCGCGCCCCAGGGCGAGCCCTGTGCGCTGCGCCTGTCCAGCGTGCTGCTGGGCACGCAGTTGCACGCGCTCATGACCGGCGACGCAGTGGCCGCGCTGCTGCAGGGCGTGTGGCGCGCGGCGCAGCTGCTGGCGCGTGTCAGCGACGCGGGTCGCCAGGCGCACCTGGTGGAGCTGGAGATCATCGAGATCGACGAGGCCAAGGCGCTGGACGCCGCCTACGAGCTGCAGCGCCTGCTGCGCCGCCCCGAGTGGAAGGACCGCTACCACTGGCGCAGCGGCGTGATCGAGACGCGCGAAGGCTGCACCAGCGGCTACCGCCGGCAAGTAGGCCCCTCGACCTGGCAGCGCCTGATCGTGCGGCAGGAGCCCGATGGCGGGCTGAGCTTCGTGCTGATCGGCGGCCAGGCGCGTGTGGAGGCGACGCAGGTGCAGTCCGACGTGGCCAGCCTGCGCCACCTGATCGACCGCATCAGCGATGACACTGCCGCGCCGGGCGACGCCATCCAGCGCGGCAGCGACCCGCTGCTGGGCTCGGTGCTGTTCCAGCTGCTGCTGCCGCACGCACTGCAGGCCCGCATGACCAACCTGGACAACACCGTGCTGGTGGTGGACGACGCCTCTGCCGCCTACCCTTGGGAACTGCTGGTGCCCCCGGCCTCGCTGATGGACGAGGGCGACGCCACGCGCCCGATCGCCGTGCAGGCCGGCTTCGTGCGCCAGCGCGCCAGCAGCGACTTTCGCCAGCTGCCACGGCTGCACACCGGCCTGAACGCGCTGGTGATCGGTGCGCCCAACACCGAGGGCTGGGTCGACAGCGCAGGCCGGCCGGTTGCGTTCAACGACCTGGCCGGTGCCCGCACCGAGGCGCAGGCGGTGCACGCCAAGCTGAAGGCCCAAGGCTGGTCCGTGGAGCCGTGGATCAGCCCCGACCCGGCCAGCAAGCCGGCCGCCAACCACCCGCGCCGCGTCACCTTCGAGCAGGTGCGCGTGGCGCTGCTGAAGGCGCCCTGCCGCGTGCTGCACCTGTGCGGCCACGGCGTGGTGGACCAATGGATGCGGCGCACTGGCAGCGGCAGCGATGCGCGCGATCTGCATAAGACGGGCGTGGTGCTGTCCAACCAGGAACTGCTGGGCGCGGTGGATGTGGAGTCGATGAGCCTGGCGCCCGAGTTCGTGTTCCTCAACTGCTGCTATTCGGGCCGCGAGGGCGCGGGCCTGACCAGTGGCCGGGGCCAGCGCGCCGCACTGGCGGCCAGCCTGGCGCTGAAGTTCATCGACATGGGCAGTCGCGCCGTGATCGCCACCGGCTGGCAGATCGACGACGACGCCGCGCTGGCCTTCGCCGAGCACTTCTACGATTCGCTGCTGCAGGGCCGGCCGTTCGGCGAAGCCGTGCGCATGGCCCGGCGCCACCTGTACGAGGCCCCTGGCAGCGCCGGCGGCCGGGCGGAGCACAACACCTGGGGCGCCTTCCAGTGCTATGGCGATCCGCAGTGGCGGCTGAACGCAGGCGGCGGCCCAGCCCGTGGCACGGCCTGCCTGCGTGACGCCGAGATCACCGTCAGCCCGGGCGAGCTGGCGGCGCGCGTGGCCCAGGTGCAGGCCATTGCCGGCGACGAGCCGCCCGACATCGTCACGGCGCAGCTGGACCGCCTGCTGGACGCTCTGCAGGGCGACCCGCACCGGCAGGCGTGGCTGAACGACTCGCGCGTGGCGACCGAAGCGGGGCTGGCCTACCGCGCGCTTGGCGAGCACGAGAAGGCAGCCGCACTGCTGCAGCGCGCAGCGCGCGGCATCGGCTCGCAAATGCGCATCGGCGACATCGACACGCTGGTCGACTCGCTGGTGCGCGTGGGGGGCACCAGCGCCGCCCCGGCCACCCGCGCGGCCCAGGAGCTGCTGCAGCAGCTCGATGAACTGGGCGCCAGCGACGAGGCCCGCTGGCCACTGCCGGCCGACCTGGACGCACCGGGCCCGACCTGCCGGTCCGAGCGC
The DNA here is from genome assembly GCF_056521305.1 of Rhodoferax sp. RT4P68. Taxonomy (NCBI): domain Bacteria; kingdom Pseudomonadati; phylum Pseudomonadota; class Betaproteobacteria; order Burkholderiales; family Comamonadaceae; genus Rhodoferax; species Rhodoferax sp. RT4P68. The sequence goes on along the minus strand of NZ_JBWMBB010000007.1, from coordinate 87,130 downwards.
GACGCGCTGCGCGGCGCCATGGCGCTGCGCGCGGCCCACGCGCAGGTGGTGGCGCAGCCCGAGACGGCGCAGCCGGACGCCGCGGTCGCCGATCTGCTGGCGCAGGCCGCGCGGCACTACGCCGCCGCCTATTGCGCCAAGCAGGCCGAGGCCGATGCACTGGACCGACGCGCCCACGCGCTGTCGGGCGCACTGCTGGCCGCGGCACTGCTGGCGCTGCTCGACAGCACCACCCCGGGGGCCGGGCCGGCCGGCGCGGTGGCCGCCCTGCAGCCGCCCGGTGACCATCGCGAAGCCTGGCCGCAGACGCCCGCGCAGTGGCGCGCGGCGGCCAAGGATCTGCTGGAGCAGCTGGTCGAAGACTCCGGCCAGCGCGCCACGTTCTGGCAGCACGCCAAGGCCATCGAGCTGCGCACCGCTGCCGGCCTGTACGCGCACGCCATGCGCGATGACGACTACCGCGTCGAACATGTCGAGCAGGACATGGACAGCGTGCGCCGCGAGATCGGCCGGCTGATGCACCTGTGGCCCTCGCCGCTGCAGCTGGAAGGCACCTGCTTTCGCTTCCAGCTGATCCACAAAGTCGTGCGCCGCATCTGGCGCGACGACACCATGGCGGCCGAGGTCGATGCGCTGGCGCGGCAGGCGCTGGAGCTGCTGAAGGAGCCGACGCGGCGCGAGATCGGTTAGGCGGCTGTCGGGCTTGCGCACGGCCCCGCGCCGCTTCCTTGTAGCTGCCATGCAAGGCGCGGGCGACGCCGTGTGGCATGCCACACAACGGGCCCGCAACGCAGCGTGGCAATGGGTCCGCGCAAGCGGGCCAGGCCTTACCAGCTGGCGCCGAACTGGCGGCGCAGCTCCTCGATCTGCGTCTCGGCCAAGGCCGTGGCGCGCGTCAGCATCCACAGCTTGGCGGTTTCTTCCAGCTCCTCCAGCACGGCCATGGCGGCAGCCGGGCTGTCGTGCCAGACGTTGGGGCCCAGCCGCGCCAGCATGACGGCACGGATCGGGTGGCCCTGTGCCTGGTGGACGGCAATCGCCTGGGCCACGGCCTCGGCCGCCTCGGGCGCGCCGGGGCGGTGGTAGGCAATGTGCGGCACGCGCCCGACCTTCATCACGAAGTACGGGGTGATGGGGGGCAGCAGCTCGGCCGCATCGGCCTGCTGCAGCGAGCAGGCCACCAGGTGCGTGCTGTGCGTGTGGATGATGCAGCGCGCCGGCTGCGCGGTGTCGGCGCTGGCCTCGTAGATCCGCCGGTGCAGCACGATGGTCTTGCTGGCGCGGTCGCCGGCGGTCTGCTGGCCGCTCTCGTCCAACCGGGCCAGGCGCGCGGGGTCGAGCTGACCCAGGGAGGCGTCGGTCGGCGTGATCAGGTAGCCATCGGCCAGCCGCACGCTGATGTTGCCGGCGGTGGCGTGCACGTAGCCACGCGCGAACAGGCTCTGCCCCACGCGCACGATCTCGGCGCGGGCGCTGGCCTCGTCGAGCAAACCGGTCATGAGCGCAGCGCGCCGAACGCCTTGGTGAAAAAGTCCGGCGTGCCGAAGTTGCCGGATTTGAGCGTCAGGTGCAGGCCCTCGGGCGCCACATCGCTGAGCGCAAAGCACCACGGCACGCCCGGGTCGATCTGGCCGCCGATGCGCATCTGCGCAATGCCCAGGGCCTGCACGCAGGCGCCCGAGGTCTCGCCACCTGCGACGACCAGTTGCCGCACGCCCAGCGCGACCAGACCACGGGCGATGCCGGCGATGGTCTGCTCCACCATGGCGCCGGCCTGCTCCACGCCCAGGCGGCCCTGAATGGCGCGCACGGCCGCAGGCTCGGCGGTGGAATAGACCAGTACCGGGCCTCCAGCCAGCTGGTCCTTCGCCCAGGCAAGGGCTTCGGCGCACACATCGGCGCCATCGGCGATGCGCAGCGGGTCGATGGCCAGCGCCGGCCTGCCGGTGGCGATGAATGCGGCCACCTGTTGGTTGGTTGCCACCGAGCAGCTGCCCGAGACCACCGCCTGCAGGCCCTGCGCAGGCGGCAGCGTGGCGGTCTGCGCGTCGGGCTTCAGGCCGAAGTTGGCCGGCAGGCCGATGGCCACACCCGAGCCGGCCGTCACCAGCGGCATGCCCTTGAGCGCCCGGCCCAGCGTGAGCAGGTCGCCATTGGCCAGTGCGTCGACGATGGCGATGCCCACGCCTTCGGCCTGCAGCGCGGCAAAGCGCGCGCGGATCGCGTCGGCGCCCTGGGCGATGGTCTGGTAGTCGACCAGGCCAACCTTGTGCCGGGTCTGCGGCTGCAGCACGCGCACGAGGTTGGCGTCTTTCATCGGCGTGAGCGGGTGGTCCTGCATGCCGGATTCGTTGAGCAGCACGTCGCCGGCGAACAGGTAGCCCTTGAACACGGTGCGCTTGTTGTCCGGGAAGGCCGGCGTGGCGATGGTGAAGGCCGTGTCCAGCGCCTGCATCAGCGCATCGGTCACGGGGCCGATGTTGCCCTCGGCCGTACTGTCGAAGGTGGAGCAGTACTTGAAGTAGATCTGCCCGGCCCCCTGCGCCTGCAACCAGTGCAGCGCCTGCAGCGACTGGGCCACGGCCTGCGCCGGGGGGATGGTGCGGCTCTTCAAGGCGACGACGATGGCGTCGGCCTGCGCATCCAGCGGCGCCGTCGGCACGCCGATGGTCTGCACCACGCGCATGCCGGCCCGCACGAGGTTGTTGGCCAGATCGGTGGCGCCGGTGAAGTCGTCGGCAATGCAGCCGAGCACGGGGCGGGTTGCGGTCATGCGGTGGTTCGGTGGTGTGGATGGGAGTGCGAGCGAGAAGTGGCGAGGTTACTGCAGCAGGGCCACTGGCAAAAGCATCGAAGCGGCGACTGCAGGCACCGCTGGCGCGCAAGTCTGTGCCTATCGCCACCATCGAACAGGCCAATTGGCCGGCGTCACCATTGCCCCAGAGAATGCGGCTGCGACACCGCTTCAACCAGGAGAACAACGATGGACCGTGAACAGAACGCCGCCAAATGCCCCTTCAGCCAAGCCGCCAACCAGGGCCGCACCAACCTTGACTGGTGGCCCAAACAACTGCGCGTGGATCTGCTGCAGCAGCATTCGTCCAAGTCCAACCCACTGGGCGCTGACTTCGACTACGCCGCCGCATTCAAGACGCTGGACCTGCCCGCCCTCAAACAGGACCTGGCCGATCTGATGACCGACTCGCAGAGCTGGTGGCCGGCCGACTTCGGCCACTACGGCCCGCTGTTCGTCCGCATGGCCTGGCACAGCGCCGGCACCTACCGCATCGGCGACGGGCGTGGCGGCGCGGGCCGCGGCCAGCAGCGCTTCGCCCCGTTGAACAGCTGGCCCGACAACGTGAGCCTGGACAAGGCGCGCCGCCTGCTGTGGCCGATCAAGCAGAAGTACGGGCAGAAAATCTCCTGGGCCGACCTGATGATCCTGACCGGCAACGTGGCGCTGGAGACGATGGGCTTCAAGACCTTCGGCTTCGCCGGTGGCCGCCCCGACGTGTGGGAGCCGGACCAGGACGTCTACTGGGGCCGCGAAGACAAGTGGCTGGGTGGCGACATGCGCTATGCGCAGGGCTCGCCCGGCGTCGACGACCAGCATGGCGTGCTCGTCAAGGACGACGACAGCCAGGTGCAGCACACCCGTGATCTGGAAAACCCACTGGCTGCCGTGCAGATGGGACTGATCTACGTCAACCCCGAAGGCCCGGACGGCAAGCCCGACCCGGTCGCCGCGGCGCACGACATCCGCGACACCTTCGCCCGCATGGCCATGGACGATGAGGAGACCGTCGCGTTGATCGCCGGCGGGCACACCTTCGGCAAGACCCACGGCGCCGCCCCGGCCGACAACGTGGCGGAGGAACCCGAGGCCGCAGGCATGGAAGCCCAGGGCTTGGGCTGGCGCAACCGTTTCGGCAGCGGCGCCGGCGCCGACACCATCACCAGCGGCCTGGAAGTCACCTGGACGACCACGCCCACGCAGTGGGGCAACAACTACTTCGAGAACCTGTTCGGCTTCGAATGGGAGCTCTCCAAGAGCCCGGCCGGCGCGCAACAGTGGGTGGCCAAGGGCGCCAGCGCGACGATTCCGCATGCCTTCGACAAGGAGAAGAAGATCCTGCCGACCATGCTGACGACCGATCTGTCGATGCGCATGGACCCGGCCTACGAGAAGATCTCGCGCCGCTTCCTGGCCAACCCGGACCAGTTCGCCGACGCTTTCGCCCGCGCCTGGTTCAAGCTGACGCACCGCGACATGGGGCCGCGCGTGCGCTACCTGGGGCCGGAAGTGCCGGCCGAAGAACTGGTCTGGCAGGACCCGATCCCGGCCGTCGACCACCCGCTGGTCGATGCGCAGGATGTGGCGGCGCTGAAGTCCAAGGTGCTGGCCTCGGGCCTCGGCATCGCGCAACTGGTCTCCACGGCCTGGGCCTCTGCGAGCACCTACCGCGGCTCGGACATGCGGGGCGGCGCCAACGGCGCGCGCATCCGCCTGGCGCCGCAGAAAGACTGGGCCGTGAACCAGCCCGCGCAGCTGGCCGAGGTCCTGGGCAGGCTGAGCAGCATCCGCACCGACTTCGAGGCCAGCGGCAAGAAGATCTCGATGGCCGACCTGATCGTGCTGGCCGGCTCTGCCGGTGTCGAGCAGGCGGCGCGGGCTGCGGGCCACGATGTGCAGGTTCCGTTCACGCCGGGCCGCATGGATGCGTCGCAAGAGCAGACCGATGTGGCCAGCTTCGCACCGCTGGAGCCGGTGGCCGATGGTTTTCGCAACTACGTGAAGGCGCGCTACAGCGTGCCGGCCGAGGTGCTGCTGCTGGACAAGGCGCAGCTGCTGACGCTGACCGCGCCCGAGCTGACCGTGCTGGTCGGCGGCCTGCGGGTGCTGGGCGCCAACGTGGGTGACTCGCCGGCGGGCGTGCTGACGCACCAGCCGGGCCAGCTGACCAATGACTTCTTCGTCAACCTGCTGGACATGGGATGCGAGTGGAAGCCGGTCGCCGGGGGCGATCAGCAGCTGTACGAAGGTCGCGACCGCAACACCGGCTCGGCACGCTGGACGGCCACGCGCGCCGACCTGGTGTTCGGCTCGAACGCACAACTGCGCGCCGTGGCCGAGGTGTATGCCAGCGCCGATGCGCAGAAGAAGTTCGTGGCCGACTTCGTGGCGGCGTGGACGAAGGTGATGGAGCTGGACCGCTTCGATCTGCGGTAAACCAGGGCAAGCCATGGAGCGCCGCCGACCGTGGGGTCGGCGGCGCTTTGTCCTTCACGGCCTGCGCACCGGTTAGGTCGCGAAGGGCGCGCGTGACAGGGGAGCCGGACCGTTCGCGCGAAACCGAGAGGTCGTCAGCGCACTGGCGGCGCGACCTTCATGTCGCAGGTGCTCCGCTTGGCCTTGGACGGGGTGCGTTGGCTGCAGGACCGCGCGAAGTTGTATGGCGCGTGCATCAGGTCACGGCCCCAGCGGTCCTGGTAGTCCATGTAGAAGCCGTGGTAGTTTTCCCGCAGCTCCCGAATGTCCTCGCTGAACTGGTCACACGCGACGTCCCGGTCACACACCTCGCGCTCCACACATACGGTCAGGCTTCGGTAGAAGCGGCTCAAAGCCAGGATGTCCGCTTCCAGTTGCTTGGCCGCGATGAAATTTTGCAGTGGCGTGATGTCCTTGTGCTGGTTATAGGCGACCGCAGCCTGCAGCAGTTGGCACTTGCCGGCGTCGTCCAGGATCGCCCGTGTCAGCTTGAGCTGCGCCGCGCCGACGGACGAGTCGAAGTTGAGCGTCTGCTGCAGGTAGGCGATGGTCTCCTTCTTGCGTGCATCGTCCTTGGCGCCCAGGTACTGCGTGCCGGCGAAGACACCGCCGGCCAGGACGCCGATTAGGGTCAAGGGCTCTTTGTGGGCAGTCACCCATGCCGAGAACCGGGCCCAACGCCCCGGCCACCCGAGGCACACGACGACGATCAGGATGGCCAGCGCAAGACCCGCCGTAGCAGCCCAGTGCATCAGCTTCTCTCCTCGCGATGGACCTCAGCAGGGCTTCTCACAGTAGTCTGTGGTCTCGCAGTAGCTTTGGACATCGCAGACTGTGGCGGCGATCGGAGCAAGCTGTGCGGCAAATGCCTGCGGGCCGCGAGGCGTCGGGCGCAGGCGACGGGCCTGAACGACCTGGGCCAGCGATTCTTGGCGAACAGCGTTCATGGCGGCTTCGGCAATGCGGCGGACCACGCTGTCGGCGATGCCCAGCGGCCCGAACAGGCCAATGAACGGAGCGAACGGTGCGGGCGGAAGACCGGCCAGTTCAAACGTAGGCGCGTCGATGCCGGGCACGCTCTCTGTCACCGCCAGCACCACCGTGTCCTTGAGCATCTCCGCGGTCAGCGAGGCGGCAGCGATGACGGCGGCGTCGTCGGTGCCATCGCGCAGCAGATCTAGCTGCCAAGGCACGCTGCGCGCCGGCGCACCGCGTTGGGCCAGCAGCACCCGGTCGACGATGTAGGAGGCAAAAAACCCCGCGTGGGAGATGCGAACGCCGGGACCGCGGACGTCCTTGGCGACTTTGACCTTCGTCGAGGATCTGGACGCCACCAGCACATGGGGTACCGTCACCAGTTGCGCAATCGGCTGGAGCCGGCGTTGCTTGCCGACCTGTGACCCCATCAACTCGATGCCTGCCACCAGGAGCGTGTGGCCGTCACCGGGTTGCTGGGCCACCATGGCAAACGCGAGCCGTCCGAATGCGCCGGCCCGGTTCTCCACGATCCACTGACCGCCGAGCGCCTTGGCAAGCTCAGCGGCCAGAGCCCTGGCGATGCTGTCGTGGATTCCGCCCGGTGCAAATCCAACGACCAGGCGCACGGGCCGGGAGGGGAAATCCTGTCCCCAGGTGCGGGACAACACCGTGAGGCCGAAAGCACCGGCCATCACGCTTCGACGGGTTGTGTTCATGCAGGCGTTCCGGTTGTCGAGCCGAGCAGAGCGTGCGCGTCATCGGGCAGATCCGCATCCCCCACATGAAGGACAAGGCCCCGGGCCCACGGCGTCGCCGGCCGCGCGCCAGGGCTCCATGCCCGCGGCGAGCCACGCCCCACCCCACCGCCCTACCCCACCGCCGCATCACCCACCAACGCATCCGCCCTGCCCCGGCTTGCCCAGACGATCTGCGCGTTCAGCCGGTCGTTGCGCGCCAGCCGCGCCAGGGCTTGGTCGCGCGTGATGCCCCAGGCCGCCTGGTGGCGCGCGGCCAGGCGGTCCATGGCGACGTCCATCGGCACATCGAGGAACCAGCAGGCGTCCATGCCGCTGCGCAGGTCCCAGCCGTGGTCGTCGTGCAGCAGGTACAGGCCTTCGAGCAGCACCAGCCGCACGTGGGGCGCCACCTGGATCGCATCGGGTGCGGGGTCGCCCACGCCGTGCTCGAAGGCGGGCCAACCCAGCTGCTGTGTCGGCTGCGACCGCAACAAGGCCAGGCGCTGCGCCAGGCCCTGCGGATCGAACGTCCAGGGCGCTCCGCGGCGCAGCAACGCGGCGTCAGGGTCGGCAAAGGCGCGCAGCTGGGCGCGGGTCAGGTGAAAGCCATCCATGCCCAAGGCCAGGGCCGCCGGCGCGCCCGTGGCCTGGTTCACTGCGCGGGCCAGCGCCTGGGCGATGGTGCTTTTGCCGGCGCCCGGCAGGCCGACGATGCCGACGACCCAGCGGCGTTGCGGCGCCTGGCGCAACAGCGCGAGCAGATGGGCGACGGGGTCGTGCAGCTGCGGCGGCGTTTCGCCGGGCTGACGGGGTGGTGGAGGACTGGAATGCGCGTGCATGTGGCGGATTGTTGCCCGCTGGCCGCTTGCGGTGAAGCAGCGCACGCATGCCGGGGCGGCAGCTTCCTATGATGCGGCCATGAGCGATTTCAGCGACAGCCTGCACGAGGTCTTCGCGCCCTGGGGGCGCATCACGATGCGGCGCATGTTCGGCGGCCACGGCGTCTTTCACGAGGGCCGCATGTTCGCGCTGGTGGCGCGCGAGCGGCTGTACCTGAAGAGCGATGCGCACAGCGTGGCGGCGTTCGAGGCGCGGCAGCTGCCGCCATTCGAATACCTGCGCCAGGGCCAGGCCATGCAGCTGTCGTACCGCGAAGCGCCAGCCGAGATGTTCGACGATCAAGACGAAGCCCTGCATTGGGCACGCATGGCATGGGAGGCCGCGCTGCGCTCGGGCACGCCGCCGCGCACCGGCACCCGCAAGGCCCGAAAGTCGACGAAGACCGCCAAGGCAGCCGCGCCCGCGAAGAAGAAGGCCTGAGACGCATGCACGGCGACGCCCGCCAGCAATACGAGGCCGAAGTTCGCGCCCTGGCCGCGACGTGTGCCCAACAGCTGGCCGCCGGAGCCGGCGAGCCGCAGGTGGCGCACTGGGCCGTGACGCAGCGCAACGCCCTCAAGCTGCGTTTTCGCGCACTCACGCCGCCCGCCGACGTGCTGCGCCTTGAGGCCTGGACGCAGCAGCGCTATGGCAACCCGCTGGGGCCATCGGCTGCCCAGTTGCATGCCGCCGGCAAATCCTGGCGCGTCATCATCGAGGGCGCCGCGCGCCCGGGGCTGTATCGCGGCGGAACCTGACGCGCATGGGCACGCGCAGCTGACAGCCCGTTGACAAGCCCGCGTGGCATGCTGCGCCAATGTCCTGGCTTTCCCCCAAACTCCTTCCGTTCACATCCGACCGCCGGCCTTCGCTCAACCTTGCCCTGCAAGGCGGCGGCGCGCACGGTGCCTTCACCTGGGGCGTGCTGGACGCCCTGCTGGAGGCCGACCGATTCGACATCGCCGGTATCAGCGGCACCAGTGCCGGTGCCATCAACGGCGTGCTGGTCGCGCATGGCCTGCAGCAGGGTGGGCCAGACGCCGCCCGCAGGGCGCTGGACACCTTCTGGAGCGCCGTCGGTGCCCGCATCCCCTTCGAATGGTTGACGGTGGGCGAAGACGACGCCCTCGCCTTCAACCCGCTGGCGCGCATGATGATGCGGTTCTCCAAGATGTTCGCGCCGCACGAGCTGAACCCGCTGGGCCGCAACCCGCTGCGCCAGCTGTTGGCCGAGCAAGTGGATTTCGAGGCGCTGCGCGGGCGCGACGGTACCCGGCTGGCCATCGCCGCCACGCATGCCAACAGCGGTCGGCTCAAGGTATTTAACAACGACAGCATCGGCATCGACGCGGTGCTGGCCTCCACCTGCCTGCCCACGCTGCACCACACGGTGATGGTCGACGGCGAACCGTACTGGGACGGCGCCTACAGCGCCAACCCGGCCCTGATGCCGCTGCTGGCCGATGCGCAGTGCGCCGACGACACCTTGCTCGTGCTGCTGGCGCCCCGCCAGCATGCGCGCACGGCGCGCAGCACGGGCGAGATCGCCGAGCGGGCCATGGACATCGCGTTCCAGGCGCCGTTCCTGCGCGAGCTGGATCTGCTGGACACGCTGCAAGCACAGGCCAGCGCACGCTGGTGGCCGCGTTCGGGTCTGGAGCGCCGCATCTCGAAGGCGCGCTGGCATCTGGTGGACGGCGCGCCCACGCTCTCGGCGCTGCGCGGCGAGACGCGGCTGATTGCGCACCTGCCGTTTCTGCAACGGCTGCGCGCGGCGGGCCGTGCCGAGGCGCAAGCCTGGCTGGCCGCAGGCGCCGCACAGGTTGGCCGCACAAGCGGTGTGACGCTGCAGACACTGGCGGCTGGCGATCTACCAGCAGCGCCCCAAGCAGGCGACCTGGCAGGCAGCGCGGCAGCCGGTTAGCTCAGGTGTTCCGGCGGCCGTGCTCGGTCAGCACCCGTACGTCACGCCTCTCCTGACCATTTCCACGCTTGTGCGCGGAGTGGTGCACTTGGTCCACGACCTGGCTATCGGCCATGACCGAGATTCACGCCTGCATGGCGTTCGCTCAGTGCACATGCCCCCCGACCGCCGCCCCAGCCTCTGACCCAGGCGCGCCCACCGGCACCTGCACTTCGCGCACGCTCTTCACGCCCTGCGCATCCTCGAAGCGCAGGCTCAGCGGCACCGTGCTGCCCTTGGCGAGCGGCTGCTTCAGGTCCATCAGCATCAGGTGGTAGCCACCAGGCTTGAGCTCGACCGTTTCGCGGGGCGGCAGCGCCAGCCCGTCCTTCAGCTCGCGCATGCGCATGGTGTCGCCGTCCATCTTCATCTCGTGCACCTCGGCCACGCCGGCCACGGGCGTGGCCACACCGACCAGGCGCAGGCCCTGCGGCGCCTGCAGCTGCATGAAGGCGCCGGTGCCGCTCTGGCCCGGCACGCTCTGGCGCACCCAGGCGTTGCGCACATCCACGGCGGCCACGCCGGCCGGCCATACGTCCAGCCGCGCGGCGGGAAACGGCAGCTTGGCGTTGGCATCTGCGCCGGGCAGCTGCGCCCAGTCGGCGCTGGCCGTGCCGCAGCTTTGCAGCACCTTGAACCACAGCGTGCCGGGCTGGGCGGCGAGCTTGCCGCGCACGATGAACTCGGCGCGTTCCTTGTCGGGCAAGCCGGCGCCGCTGGCCGTCCAGCGGACTTCGCGCGCGCTGCTGGTCAGCAGCCAACCGGCGCGCGGCTGGGCCTCGGCCAACGTGAAGCCCTCGGGCAGACGCACCGTGATGCCGGTGGTGCCAGGCGTGTCCTTGCAGCTGTGGCCGACGCGGAACGCGGCCTCGTAGTTGCTGCCGGCTGCGGCACCGCCGGGCGGCAGTGTCACGTGGGCCGACGCGGGTGTGGCGATGGCAACGAACAGCGGAATGAAAAGACGGCGCATGGTGAGGGCTCTCAGGGGGTACAGATCGAGTCGTGTTCAGCGCTGTAGGGGCGCTGCGGCTTGGGTTGGAAAGTGCATGACAAGCTTTCCTCGGCAGGCCCCGGGGCGTACCGCTGCATGGCGGGAAGCAGCGCCGCGCGCGGCCCACAGGCCGACACGGGCACGCCATCGACGGCGATGTCAGGAAAGCAAGGGAGGCCCGCGCGCCGCCAGCGGCGCCCGGGTGGCCGCCGCGATGTGCGCGGCGGGAATCGGCTGGACCGCATGGCCCAGCGGCTGCACCGTGGGCAGGGCCACGGTGGTGGGAGCCGGCGGCGCGCCGCCCAGCACGCACAGAGGGCAATCGAGGTGGCCGGCGCCCATCTCCTGCACGCCATCGTCGGTGTGCACGATGGCCTTGACGATGCCGGCGCCAGAGCAGATCAGCTCCATGGCCTGGGGCTTGACGATGGGCGAAGCGATGGCGACGCCCAAAGACAGCGTGAAGACCAGCAGCATGCCGCGCACCAGCCCCACGCCCGGCCGCCGGCCAGCGACGAGCGGCACGTGGTGCAGAAGGCGTGACCAGAGCGACATGGACAACGATTGTGACGGATGACAAAGCGCCCGGCCCAGCTGCGCTGGGGCTCGAAGGCCGACCCTGCTCGTGACTATGCGGCCTGACCGGACATCGCCGCGATGTTGCAGACGCAGCGCAGTTCCTGCACCTGCTCGCCACCCATCGTGAACCAGCGCGCTGAACGCGGCTCGGGCGCGAAGCCGGCTTTGGCGTAGAACAGGATCGCGCGCCGGTTGCGCGTCAGCACCCACAGGCTGGCGCTGCGCATGCCGTGGTCCAGCAGCCGGTCTCGCGCCTTCAGCCACAGCGCGCGGCCCACGCCCTGCGACCACATGGCAGGCGTGGCGTACAGCGCCCAGACCTCGGCGCGGTCGGCCGGTGCGCCCTCGTCGCGCGACGGACCGAAGGCGATGAAGCCCTGCACCACGCCCGCACTGCGCGCCACCAGCACCTGCGGCCGGCCGGTGGCCACAGCCTCGCGCCACGTCGCCTCGCGCGGCGCCACGGGCAGGGACGCCAGGTAGTCGGCGGGAAAAATGCCTTCGTAGGCATGCTGCCAGGACAGCACCTGCACCGCTGCAATGGCGGCGCAGTCTTCAGGGGTCGCGAGTTCAATGCGCATGGTGGTCGGAAAAGGCTGGGCAGGCGTGCAGCTGGGTGGGCAGAGGCCAGGTGGATGAGAGTCAGCGCGCGGCCTCCAGCGGCAGCGCACTCAACAGGCTGGTGCCGGACGCGGTGATGCCGTCCGCCCCCGCCGCCAGCGCCTCGTCGCGCAAGGCCAGCGCCGAATGCGGGCTGCAGAACAGGAACACCGGCGTCTGCGGCTGCAGTGCCTTGAGCTTGCGCGTGAGGTCGATGCCGGCCTTCTCGCCTTCCGGGCGGCCCATGTCGGACACCACGGCGTCATAGCGCAGCGACTTCACACGCGCCACGCCCTCGTCCGTGCTGGCGGCCAGGTCCACGCGCACGCCACGCTCTTCCAGCGCGGCGATCAGAAAGCTGTTGTTGCGCGGCACGTCGTCCACCCACAGGATGCGCGGGGCCGCGGCCGGGGCCACGCTGCGCGAGGCCATCGGGGACCGCGGGGCCATCGCCGCCGTGGGCGCGCCGGCGGCCAGTTGCTTCTCCAGCTCGGCCAGCTTGAGCTGCATGTCCCGCACGATCTTGCCCTGCTGCTCGGACGCCTCTTCCATGCTCAGTTCGTTGCCCGCCACCTTCAATGTGAACTTGCGGCCGGCGGCCGATTCGACGAGCTTGCGCAGGGGGCCGATGAGCTTGAACAGCACCACGGCCGCGACCATGGGCCAGGCGAGGGACGCGAGGGCGGAGAACAGATTGGCGGCGGTTTCCATGCTGGGTCTCCCGGGAGCGGATGAGGGGCTGCTTCGGCACAGCAGACTTTAACCACAGGGCTGCGACGTATCGCCTTCGCTGACGCCCTGGCGCCCAGGTGCGAACACGCCCACGCAGCGCCTTCGCGCCGCCCGCCACCGCGTCATTGCTACGCCGTTCTCAGCGCTCCCAACAACCGCAGCGCCACGCTGTCCGTCGCCGCCGCGCCCTGCGCGCGCTCCAGCAACCGCTCGAGCATGCCCGCCGAGGGCTCCATCGGGCCGAAGAACACGACCCTGCCCTGCTCGGCGATCAGCAGGACGGGGAAGGTTTCGATCTCGACCAGATCCAGCACCTCCTCGTGCGCGTCCACGTCGATCCACTCGAACCGATCGGCGCGATGCGCTGCCGCCTGGGCTTCGAACGTGGCGCGCCATTCACGGCAGACGCCGCACCACTCGGCGCACAGGCAGTAGACCTGGCGCGGGCTGCGAGCAGTGGCGGGGGCGGGTGTTTCGGGCATGGCCAGCATCATGCCGCAGACCATCGCCGGCCACGCTGACGCAGCCAAGACCTTATGTCATCGGACAACATAGCCGGATTTTGGCCAAATCTGGCCCTTCTTTCAACAAATCGTTGCCACTTAAAGAATGTCATCGTACAACATAGAATAGCGCACCGTTTTAGGGCGCCGCCCTGAGGTAGCCGAATCCATCGTCGTGTCGCACCTTCCACCCCCCTCGCACAACCCTCTCACCGACCGCAAGACCGTCTTCCTGCTGGCCACGTTTTGCTGCCTGTTGTGGGGCAGTTCGTACCCGGCCATCAAGGGCGGCTACGCCCTGTTCGGCATCGTGCCGACCGATGTGCCGTCCAAGCTGGTCTTTGCCGGCTGGCGGTTTGCGCTCGCGGGCGTGGTGCTGCTGGCCTACGCAGCCATGAGCGGCAAGCGCGTGGGCGGCTGGCCCGGGCGGACGCTGGGGCAGTTCGCGCTGTTGGGGCTGACGCAGACCACGCTGCAGTACGTGTTCTTCTACATCGGCCTGGCCTACACGACGGGTGTCAAGAGTTCGATCATGAACGCGACCGGCACCTTCTTCAGCGTGCTGCTGGCGCACTTCCTGTACCGCAACGACCGGCTGAGTGCGGCCAAGGCGCTGGGCTGCGCGATCGGCTTTGCCGGCGTCATGGTCGTCAACCTCGGCGCCGGCCTGGGTGGCCTGCTGACGCTGGACTTCACGCTGCTGGGCGAAGGCTTCGTGGTCATTGCCGCTGCGGTGCTGGCCGCCGCCAGCATCTACGGCAAACGGGTCTCGCAAGGCATCGACCCCATCGTCATGACGGGCTGGCAGCTGAGCTTTGGCGGCGGCGCTCTGCTGGTGGCGGGCTATGCGCTGGGGGGGCGGTTGGAGAACTTCACACCTGCATCCACAGCCTTGCTGGCGTACATGGTGGTGCTCTCATCGCTGGCCATTTCGATCTGGAGCCTGCTGCTCAAGCACAACCGCGTGAGCCTGGTCACCGCCTTCAACTTCATGGTGCCGGTGTTCGGCGCCCTGCTGTCGGCCGCGTTCCTGGATGAAAGCATCCTGGAATGGCGCAATGCAGCCGCGCTGGTGCTGGTGTGCGTGGGCATCTGGCTGGTGACCAAAGAGCCACGGGCTGCCTGACCAGCGTCACGCCACACGATGCGCCGCACGGCCGGCCGCTCTGCAGTACCGTCGGAGCCGCAAGGCCAACGCCGCGCGCATTTCAACCACTACAGGAGACCCACATGACCCACCACGTCTACAAGTTGCTGGAACTGACCGGCTCGTCCCCCACCAGCATCGAGGACGCCGTGCAGTCGGCCATCGCCAAGGCGCATGAAACGGTGCGCAACATCCAGTGGTTCACGGTCACAGAGACGCGCGGCCACGTGGTCGACGGCAAAGTGGCGCACTGGCAGGTGAGCCTGAAGATCGGATTCACGTTGGACTAAGGGGCCGCAGAGTGCCGGCCATCGATGCCGCACCCTGGGCCCACGTGAACGGTGATGTCGAGGGCTTCAGGCCCCGGCAGCGTCGACCCGATCGTCCGTCGTCGTGCTGCGGCTGCCCTTCAGGTGCAGTTCCACATCGGAGGCGCGCTCGCCGACCTGCGCCACCGCATCGCGGATCTGGTCGACGGTGACCGCAAGGCGCTCTGCCCACTGCCGCAGCGCGTCTTCTGATTGGAGATCGATACGGTCGGGTGCTGCGTCGCTTGTGGGCTGGCTGGATTGATCGTTGTGCATGCTGCGGTCCATTCAAAACCCTCAGGATGCGCCCGCCAGCCAGCGCACGCTGTAGGTCCGCGACGCACCATGCCGTGGGCATCGGGAAAACAAGCGGGGCACCGGCCCTGCGTGCGCGTCGCGACGCCCACGCCGCTGGCGCTCCCTGTCGATCGACACCCGGCGGGCGGGGTGCCTGCATGGCGACTCTGACGCCAAGCTGATGCCCTTACGCAGTGGCGGCTGACGCGTGTGGCGAGGATGCGCCGAGGAGGCACGGGTCATAATTGACCGTAGCGCGCACTGACGAGCACCGGTTTTGTGTGCCGACGACCAGGGAGGATGTCGGCTCAAAGTGCAGTGCTTCTTTCATCTTTCCAGTTTCATCAGCCCCAGCGCGATGGGCATTCGACAGACACAGTCCTTCGTTCGCCGTCAAACGAAGCGCGTGCTCGATGCGGAAAACAGTTTCCATGTAGACGAATTTGACGCGCGCCCGCCGACAAGGGACGGACGCCGGCTTCGTGCCGCAAGCTCCAGCAGACCGCGAGCGCACGCAGCCAAGAGACCACGAACAGCCAAAGGATGTGCAGCAGTCCCGGTCCATCCGGGCCTCCTGCATGCACGCAACGCCATGAATTTACCCATGTTTACCCCCCTGGTTGTCGCCGACGCGCCGCCATCCCCCGCGGCGCTGGAGCAGGCACTGGAGAAAAGCCACAACGTCAAAGTCAAGGTCGAGGCTTGCGCCGACTCTCTCGCGGTGGTGAATGACCATACGAAAAAGACCATCGCGGGTGGGGCAACCACGCTGCCCGCCAAGGAGACCCTCGACCACAACGAGGCGGTGGAAACCAAGGTGCAGGAATGTGCGGAGGACCTGGACACCGTGACCAAGACGCTGGCGCAGGGCATCGACGAGCTGAAGGTGGTCGAGACCGCGTTGGCAACCTCCAAAACGGCGTTGGCTGAAACGACCACGTCTCTCGCCAACGCGTTGGAAGCGGAGGAACGCGCCAGCCGCAGGGCCATGCACGACCAGGCCACGGGCCTGCCGAACCGGGCGCTGTTCGACAACCGCCTGGCCCATGCCCTCGCGCTGGCCGAACGTCATCAGTGGACGGTCGCCGTGATGTTTCTCGACCTCGACCGTTTCAAGAACGTGAACGATGTGCACGGGCATGCAGCCGGCGATGCCGTGCTGAAGGAGGTGGCGAACCGGCTCGGGCGCAGAGCGCGGGGAGAGGACACCCTGTGCCGCAACGGCGGCGACGAATTCCTGTATCTGTTGCTGAACCCGCAGGGCCAGGCCAACATCGAGCGGATCGCCTGCGCGGTGATCAACGACCTGGCGCGCGACATCGACGTCGGTGAGACGCGTTTGTCCGTCAGGCCGAGCATCGGCATCGCGATTTACCCGGATGGCGGCGCCAATGTGCAAGCGTTGATCCAGAACGCAGACGCTGCGATGTACAGAGCGAAGAGGGCGCAATCCGGCTATGCGTTCCATGAAAGCCAGCCCGGACCCGGCCGTCTGAAGCACGCCCCTGGGGGCTGAGGCCAGCATCCCCATAAGACCTGCCGCATCCAGCTGCCGGTGTTCATCGAAGGCCAGTGCAGGCACCAGCCCATGGGCGGCCACGCAGCGCGGCGTTGACGGCGCGTTCGCAAGGCCACGCGAGCCGCCCCCGTCATGGCTCTCAGCCTACACAGATGCAAGCCCGAACCTCGGCCCACAGGCCGCACAGGGCCACCATGCTGGACGGCTGCATCACAGGAGATCCGCATGTCACTTCCAGCCGCCAACGAACAACACTCGACCCCTGCCACGTCCAATGAAGAGCCGGAAATCGTGCAGGAGGAATCCGTGCCCAGCGACGGCAAGGACGTGGAGGGCGAAAAGTTGATGGAGCAGATTGGATCGCGCCCCCCCAAAGAGCCAGGGACAGGCCAAAAGGATTGAGAGGATGGCCGACGGGCGCCGCGTTGAATCTGCGGCTGCCTGCCGCCAGCCGGCCGCACGGCCAGGGCACATGTCCGGGCGGCAGCGCAGCAAAGGATGTAGGGGGGCAACAGGCGTCGTCCCCGTCCTACGTCCGGTCACCGAAGCGCTCAGGACAATCCATATTTATGTGCGCCGCCCTCACGTCAACCCCCCGTCTGTCGCGCAGCGGCGGGGCAAGTTGTGCGGCAATCGTTGCTCGCAAGGGTCGTACGTTGTGATGGCCGCGCCCGCAGACACCACCGGCGCGCTGCGGCAACGCGCCTGGCTGGCCGCCGCCGCCCATGAGCTGCGCAACCGCCTCGGCGCACTCAGCGGTGCCAGTGAAGTCCTGCAGCTCACGGCCGTCGACCCTGCGGTGCACGTGCGTGCGCAAGCCATCGTGTCGCGGCAAGTGCGCGAGCTGGCGCTTCTGGCAGCGCACCTGGCCGACCTGTCGGAATTCGGAGCGCCTGGGCACGTGGCCCAGCGCCATGACCTGGCTGCGCTGGCCGGGCGGGTGCTGGAGGGCGAGCGTGCGACGGCGCTCGCATCCGGTCAGCGGCTGTCGCCCCGGCTGCAGTCGGTCGACATCGTGGGCGATGCCTGCACGCTCGATCGCAGCCTTCGCGCCCTGCTGCGCCATGCGCTGCGCCAGATACCCGCCGGCGGCACGGTCTTCATGGCGGTGCATGCCCAGGCGCCGCATGCCGTGCTGAGCCTTTCCATGCACGCGCCGGACAGCGGCCACGCTGCCACCACGAGATCGCAGGGCGCGCTGGACCTCAGCCTGGCCTTGGCGCAGCTTGTCATCGAGCAGCATGGCGGCACGCTGGTGGTCGACGGCATCGGCGGCATGCAAGTGCAGCTACCACTGGGCCCTGCGCTGCAGGCATCAACAGCCGAGCCCCGAGCGAAGCCATGACGGCGGCGTGCCCAGCTGACAGACGGAACCGGCCATGTTGGAGACAGTTCAGAGTCTTTGCAAATGCGCTGGAGGATGACCTATGGCGTTGACGCTGATCGTGGACGACGATGCAGATGCCGCGCAGATGCTGGCGGCCCAGCTGGAGCACCGCGGCCACGCCGTGATCGTCTCGCACAGCCTGCGCGATGCGCGTCGGCAACTTGCAGTGCAAGTGCCCGAGCTGGTGCTGCTCGATCTGCGCCTGCCCGACGGCCATGGCCTGGCCTTGTTTGAGGAAGCCGCCCTGGCGCAGGCCTGCGTCGTCCTCATGACGGGCTACGCCACGCTGGAGACGTCGATCCAGGCCCTGCGTCTGGGCGCTGCCGACTACCTGATCAAGCCCGTCACGCCCGAGCAGCTCAACGGCGTGCTGCAGCGCGTCAAGCCTGCCCCGCAGGACGCCACGGCCGAGGCAGACTGGCGGGCCGAGCTCGAGCGCAGCGGCCGCTTTGGCCACCTCGTGGGCCGTGCGGCCTGCATGCAACGCATCTACCAGCAGATCTCGCGCGTGGCACAGACCGCCGTCACGGTACTGGTCATGGGCGAGAGCGGCACTGGCAAGGAACTGGTGGCCCGCACGCTGCACGACACCAGCCGCCGGCGCGGTCAGCCGTTTCTGGCCGTCAACTGCGGTGCGATCTCTCCGCACCTGATGGAAAGCGAAATCTTCGGGCACGAGAAGGGCAGCTTCACGGGCGCCGACCGGCAGCACCTGGGCCTGTTCGAGCGCGCGCACGGCGGCACGCTGTTCCTGGACGAGGTGACCGAAATGCCGGCCGAGCTGCAAGTCAAATTGCTGCGTGTGCTGGAAACCGGCAGCTTCATGCGCGTGGGCTCCACCACCCTGCGCCAGACGGACGTGCGCATCGTCGCCGCCACCAACCGCGACCCCTGGCGCGCCGTGGAAAGCGGCCATCTGCGCGAAGACCTGTTGTACCGGCTCAATGTGTTCCCCATCGTGCTTCCCACCTTGCGCGAGCGATTGGACGACCTGCCGCTCCTGTGCACGCATTTCCTGGCCGAGATCGGCCTGCGCGAGGGCCGCCTCAAACGGCTGTCGCCCGAGGCGCTGCAGGGGCTGGGCGCATACCGCTGGCCCGGCAACGTGCGTGAGCTGCGCAACGTGCTGCAGCGCATCTACGTGATGACCGACGGCGAGACCATCACCACCGAATGGCTCCCCGTCAACGGGCCGGCGCGGCCAACGCAGGCGCCCGATGCCGAGCCAGACATCAGCGTTGCCTTGGGAACGCCCCTGGCCGACGTCGAGCAGCGGTTGATCCTGCAGACGCTGCAGCATTTCGGCCACCACCGCGAGCGCACGGCGGCCGCACTCGGCGTGAGCCTGAAAACGCTCTACAACAAGCTCAAGACCTACGATTCCGAGCCCCGCTAGCGCCTGCTCGGGGCGGGTCCGGCGACGCTCGGCCACCGACAGCCCGCTCTGGCCGATCGGCCATGCCAGGCCCCGCACCGCCCGCTCCATGGAGAAGATGGTGCCGGCCCTCTGGCGCCCTGCTCGGTAGCTGATCGGATGGGCGTTCGGCATGCGTGGGTTCTCGTGTGTGTAGGTGGTGAGACTGACCGGCAAAGGGCGTGCCCGGGGGTCAGCCCCGGGCCGGGCAAGCGCCACTTCGGGTGCCCGCCCGCCACGACGGCGCGCGCCGCGACGGTCTTCGGTAGAGATTGCGGCAACGATTGCCATCGACCGGTCGCAAGCCCCGCGTGCGAACGGCGCTGACGCTGCGCACAGCACGCTGCGCGAGAGGCGCTCCAGTGCGTCGCAGCCCAAACGTATCCAGTTGTCTCCACGGGCTGCTGGCGGCACGGGGCTTGCGGTCAATGCATGAAGCCCCCATCGACCGCAACGCACCAACCCCATGCTCCACGCCTCACTGCACCTCACGACACAGCAGCAGTTTTCGGCCCGGCAGCAGCGGGCCGTGTGCTTGCTGCAGATGGCCCACGCGGAATTCGTGGCCACCCTGGACGCCAGCCTGGCGAGCAACCCGTTTCTGGAACTGGACGAGCACGAGCCAGCACCCGCGATGGCCATGCCTGCGGGCGACGATGCTGGCGCAGTGGCCGACAACGGGCCCTGGGGCTCGACCTTTGCAAGTCAACGCCGAACGCGCAGCGGCGATGCAGACGCCGATGCGCTGTCGTTCGTTGCCGCTCCCACCGACCTGCGCGAACACCTGCATGGCCAGTTGCGCCTGCGCCGGCTGGACGACCGCTGCTTCGTGCTGGCCAGCCTGCTGTGCGAAGCGCTGGACGAGGACGGCTACCTGCGCGTGGATGCGGCCGAGGTGGCGCAGCAGGCCGAACTGCTGCCCGCCCCGGACGACGCCGAACTGGGCGCCGCGCTGGCCGTGGTGCAGGCGCTGGACCCGTGTGGCGTGGGCGCGCGCAATCTGATCGAGTGCCTGCAACTGCAGCTGGCCGCCACGGCACCCCCCACCGATGCCGCGCTGTGCCTGCGCCTGTTGACCGAGGCCGCACCGGCCCTGCGGGCCCACGACGCGACGCGCTGCGCGCGCCTGCTCGGCTGCGAACCGGCCACGGTGGTGCGCCTGTTGCGACTGCTGCGCAGCCTGGACCCCCACCCCGGCTGGCGCCACGGCGGCGAGCCAGTGCGCTACGTGGTGCCCGACGTGCTGGCACGCTTCACCCGCGCCGGCTGGACAGCCGTGCTCAATGACGCCGTCGTGCCGCGCGTGCAGCTGAACCGCACCTACGCCGAGCTGTACCGCCAGCGCAAGCTGCAGGCGGCCGACGCCATGGCCGGCCAGCTCAGCGAGGCCAAATGGACGGTGCGCAATGTCGAACAGCGCTTTGCCACCATCCTGGCCGTGGCCCAGGCCATCGTGCGGCACCAGCACCGCTTTCTGGCGCATGGAGCACTGGCCATGCAGCCCCTGGTCCTGCGCCAGATCGCCGATGAGCTGGGCATGCACGAGTCCACCGTCTCGCGCGTGACGCACCAGAAGTACATCGCCACGCCATCGGGCACGTTTGAGCTGGGCTACTTCTTCTCGCGCGGCCTGCCCGTGGACGGTGGCGGGCATTGCTCACCGACCGCCGTGCGCGAGCTGGTGCACGAGATCATCGTGCGCGAACAGGGCCTGCCACTGTCGGACGTGGCCATCGCGCACCAGCTGGCACGGCGCGGCATCCATGTGGCACGGCGCACGGTCACCAAATACCGCACCCAGCTGGGCCTGGGCGCGTCGGGCCGGCGCGCCGGCCTGCTGGCACCCGCCGCATAGCCTGCCGCCCGCAACAGCGCTGACGCCCGCCCTAACGCACCTGGCGGTGGTAGTGCGGGATGCGGGCGAGCGCGTACTGCGCGCTGTCGTTGCGCACCGTGTTGCGGTCGCCGCTGAACACCTTGGTCTCGGCAAATTCGTGCACCAGGCCGCCGTGGCGAAACAGCCAGGCGAAGCATTGCGTGCCGGCCGGTATGTCGGGGTCGCAATCGTCCGCCACGCCGGTATTGGCGATCGCCAGGTCGGCCTGGCTGTGCGAGAGCACCCCGCGCGCCATGGCGAGCGCAACCGCCTCGCTGGTCAGATTGTTCTGCGCCAGCACCTCGGCCGGCACACCCAGGCAGCGCTGCTTGGCCTTGGGGTCGTACACGACGAAGGCCGATTCCAGCACTTGGCCAGCGCCGCTGGCGTCCGCCAGCGTCGCAGCGATCAGCCCGGCGGTGCAGGACTCCGCCGTCGACACGACCAGGCCATGCTGCCTCAGGTAGCCGGCAGCCGCCTCGCCGGCCCGCTCCTCGCGCTGTCGTTCTTCCTGCATGGTTTGCCTACCGGTCGTCGAACGCGCGGCGCAGCGGGCTGGTGCGGCGGGCCAACAGAAGCCCGACGCTCAGGGCTGCCATGGCCACCAGCAGCACCTTGTTGCCCGACAGCGCTCGGCCCATGTTCAGTGCGATCTCTCCGGTGCGCGGCGCCACCAGCGCAATGCGTCGCCTCGTCATCGCCAGGCCCAGCTCGCCAAGCCTGTCGCCCAGCAGCCGTTCGGCTGCCGGCAGCACGATGGTCTCTTCGTCGGCGACGTGGTGCATCACCAGCCGCATCAAGTTCATGACGGCCTCGTCGCGTCCGGCGTCCTGCGCCGCCATGGCCTTCAGCCGGGCGATGGCGTCGCGCATTTCCTGGTGCTCCGATTCACTGTCTTGCACCAGCTCAGGCGCAACCTCGCGCATGGCGGGATAGAAGACCTCCTCTTCCAGCTGGGCGTGGACTTCCAGCGCCAGGCAGATGGTGTTGGCCAACCCGACCCGCACACGCTGCGGCGCAACGGCCTTGTACTGGTGGAAGGTCGACAGCACATGGGTGTGGTCGAGCCGGATCATGTTGGTGACGGTGGGCAGCAGTTTCGAAGTCAGTTCGTTCATCGTGGTTCCTCTGGTGGTTGCACCCGCAGTGGCCGGTAGCAATGGCCGCAACTCTTACCGCGGGTGAAGCCGCTGGCCGTTGGCCCCACAGCGCGATGCGGCCCAGGTGTGCCACACCGCTGCCGGGCGCGGCAGCACATGCTCCAGCCGCACGCGGCAATCGACGTGCCCGGCCGGCGCGTCCCGCAGCTGCGCGGCTTCCCTGCCCCAGGTGGCATTGGCGCGCACCCGGCGGGCGCAGCGGCTGCGGCACGCGCATTGCCGGTGGTGGCGGCCACTTGACGGCAATGCCGAATCCTTCGGCCCCTCGCAACCTCCCTCCACCACCCTCAAGGAATCCATGTCCACTACCACTTCCGCTCCACAGTCCACCTTCACGCCTGTCGTGGCGCGCCACTACAACGTGCTGGACTCCATCGCCCTCGTCCTCATGATCATCGGCGGCCTGAACTGGGGCCTCGTGGGGCTGTTCGGCATCGACGTCGTGGCCACACTGTTCGGCCCGATGACGCTGATCTCGCGCGTCGTCTACGGTCTGGTCGGTCTGGCCGCGATCTACGGCATCGTGCTGTTGACCCGCAAGAGCTGAAACGCACGCCCCGGGGCGTCAACGGGCGCGCCGGGGCTGGCCGGACGTGTTGTCAACGCCTTCGGCACGCGGATTGCCGCATACCGGCATTCAACCCGTCCCCCAAGGAGCCTCCCCCATGTTTTCTCACAACAAGCGTTTGCAATACACGGTCCGCGTCAGCGAGACCAATCCCGGCCTGGCCAACCTGCTGCTGGAGCAGTTCGGCGGCCCGCAAGGCGAGCTGGCGGCAGCCTGCCGCTACTTCACCCAGGCGCTGGGCGAGGACGACCCCGGCCGCAAGGACATGCTGATGGACATTTCCACCGAGGAGCTGAGCCATCTGGAGGTGATCGGCACCATCGTGGCGATGCTGAACAAGGGCGCCAAGGGCCGGTTGGCCGAAGGCGTGGACAGCGAGGCCGAGTTGTTCCGCGCCATCGCCGGTGCCGGCAACGACAGCCATGTGACGCAGGTGCTCTACGGAGGTGGCCCACCGCTGGTGAACTCGGCCGGCGTGCCGTGGACGGCGGCCTACATCGACACCATCGGCGAGCCCACGGCCGACCTGCGCTCCAACATCGCCGCCGAGGCGCGCGCCAAGATCATCTACGAACGCCTGATCAACCTGACCGACGATCCCGGCGTGAAGGAAGCGCTCGGCTTCTTGATGACGCGTGAGATCGCGCACCAGAAGTCGTTCGAGAAGGCGCTCTACGCGATCACGCCGAACTTCCCGTCCGGCAAGCTGCCCGGCGACCCGCGCTTCACCAATGTGTACTTCAACATGTCGCAAGGCGATGGCGAGGTGTCCAGCGGCCCGTGGAATTCGGGCGACCGCTGGGACGTGGTGTCCGAACCCGCGGACCAGGCAGCTGTCGATGGCGGCGATGGCGCTGCCACCGCCCAGATGGCGGCCGAGGAAGTCGAGCTGGTCCAGCAGATGGCCGCACGCACTGCATCCAGCCCCGTGGGCGACCCGATGACCGGCGCCGAACTGGGCATGGGTGAGGAAGCTGCCTACAACGACATGGCACATGCGGCCGCCAAGCCGCTCGACCCAGGGACAGCGCGCGATTCGTTGCCACCCGGCCCGATCTGATTCGAGCCGCCACCGGCGACTGACGGCCCTGACCGCAGCGCCGGCGCCCGCCCTCCTCCTGGCCCGCGCCAGCCCGCCCGCTGCGCCGGGCCCACCATGAAAGACTCCCCATGCTGGCAATGAACTACCGCGGCCCCTACCGCGTGCGGGCCGACGAGAAGCCCGAACCCACGATCGAGCACCCGAACGACGCCATCGTGCGAGTGACGCGCTCGTGCATCTGCGGCTCCGACCTGCACCTGTTCCACGGCCTGGTGCCCGACACGCGGGTGGGCAGCACCTTCGGCCACGAGTTCTGCGGCACCGTGGAGGAAATCGGCCCTTCGGTGCAGAACCTCAAGGTCGGCGACCAGGTGCTCGTGCCGTTCAACATCTTCTGCGGCACCTGCTGGTTCTGCGAGCGCGAGCTCTACAGCAACTGCCACAACGTGAACCCGCAAGCCACGGCGGTCGGCGCCATCTACGGCTATTCGCACACCGCAGGCGGCTACGACGGCGGCCAGGCCGAGCTGGTGCGCGTGCCCATGGCCGACATCGGCCCCACGGTGATCCCAGAAGACATCTCGCTGGACGACGCGGTCATGTTGACCGACGCCTTCCCCACCGGTTACCAGGCCGCCGAGATGGGCGGTATCCGCGAGGACGACACGGTGGTGGTCTTCGGCGCCGGGCCGGTGGGCATCTTCGCGGCCAAGTCGGCCTGGCTGCTGGGCGCGGGCCGCGTCATCGTGGTCGATGAGGTGGACTACCGGCTCGACTTCGTGAGGCGCTTCGCGCAGTGCGAGACCGTGAACTTTCGCGACGTGCGCGACATGGCGGTCCACCTGAAGAAGATGACCGATGGCCTGGGGCCGGACGTGTGCATCGACGCCGTGGGCGCCGAAGCCTCGGGCAATGCGTTGCAGCGGCTGACCGGCGTGCGCCTGAAACTGCAGGGCGGCGCGGCCACGGTGCTGCACTGGGCCATCAACTCGGTGCGCAAGGGCGGCACGGTGTCCATCGTCGGCATCTACGGCCCCACCTTCAACGCCATCCCGCTCGGCAATGCGATCAACAAGGGGCTCACGCTGCGCATGAACCAGGCCAGCGTGAAGCGCCATCTGCCACGGCTGATCGAACACGTGCGGGCGGGGCGCGTGAAGCCCTCCGAACTCATCACCCACCGCATCCCGCTGGAGCACGTGGCCGACGCGTACCACATCTTCTCGAGCAAGCTCGACGGATGCATCAAGACCGTGTTGACCATGCCGTCGGCTGGTTGACCGCCAAGGAGCCCACATGCATGACGACATCGTCACTCGCGCCGACACCCCCTCGCGGGGAACGGGCGCCACCAACAGCACCAGCGCCATCGCGCCCGACCGCTCGAACCGCCCGTTCGGCTGGGGCGCCGACCTGCCGTTGGAGAACCGCCCCGCTGTGCCCATGGAGCGCATGCCCGCCCGCCTGGAGGGCGTGCACTGGGACCACCCTGAGCAACAGGCGCGGCATGTGAAGGTGCTGTGCTCGGTCGAGCGGCCGGGCATCACGCCGATCTTCGGCAGCACGGTGCCGCCGCGTGGCCTGTCGGGCAAGTTGCGCGGCGTGGCGTTCCGCTACAGCGAGAGCGACCTGCGCCACTGGTTGCTGCTGCTCGCAGCCGATCGGCTCAATGTCGGCGAAGGCGTGGTCGACGACCTGCTGACCGGCCGCGTGCCCAATGTGCCGGCCGAGATGGGCCTGCGCGCCGAATGGCAGCACAACCCGCGCGGCGCGGTCCACAAAGTCGCGTTGGTCGTGGGCGCGGTGGCGCTGCTCTATGTGATGCACCGGCGCAAGCGGCGCTGAGGAGCGCCACGGGGCGTGCGGGGAATGCGCGTTGCCGCCGGCACGGGCTGTGGCCCGCGCGTTGCGGTCAGCGCTTCTTCTCGCTCGCCTTGCCGCTGTCGGCCTTGTCGACCGGCAGCTTCTGCGCCATGTCGAGGTGGTGCTTCAGCGCCGGCAGCGTCTTGGTGGCGAAGGCCTTCACCTCGGCGTCGCGTGCTTCGGTGGACGCCTTTTGAAACAGCTCGATGGTCTCGCGGTGCGCGGCCAGGCCCATGGTCTCGCTGTAGCGGCGGTCGAAGTCTTCACCATCTGCGACCTCCAGCAGCTTGAGCTTGGCCTTCTGCATCAGCGAAGGGCCGTCGGGCAGCTCCACGCCCTTGGCGCTGGCAAGGCTTGCCAGTTCCTTGCCGGTCTTGCCGTGGTCCGCGACCATCTGCTGCGCAAACGCCTTGACCGTGGGATTGGTGGCCTTCTGCACCGCCAGCTGGCTGCTCTGGATCTCGGCGAAGTTGTTCTCTGCCGCCTGCTTCATGAAAGCCGTGTCGGCCCGCGCGAGCTTGTCTTGCGACTGACCCGTGCGCGCGCCGGCCTGTGGGGCCTGCGTGCCGCCAGTGCCGGTGCCGGTGCCGGTGCCGGTGCCGGTGCCGGTGGCCGTGCCGGTACCGGTGCCCGTGCCGGTTGCCGCGCCGCCGCCGGTGCCCGTGCCAACCTGAGCGTTCGCCGCCAGGCCCAGGCACAGCGCTGCGCAGACCGCCACGCATCGCAGCGCGTGGCCGCCACCCGCAGCGGCTGCGGAACAAAGGGTCGTCGTCGTGAAAGTTGCCATGGTGATCTCCTGTGGATTGAAAAAGTCGATGTGATGCTCCGCCTGCCGGAAGTACCCCGCTCGCAGGTGGTGCCAGCCATCGGCAATGCGCGTGCCGCGCCAATCCGTGGGTCACCAGCCCAGGCTGCGGCCCCTGCAAAAAGCGTCACTGGGCACGCCGATTGCCGGTTTCGGGCTCCATCACCTGGGAGTCCACATGAGCCGAGCCAAACCCGCCCCGAGCACTGCCGACCTGCAGCAAGCCGCCGCCAGGATGCCCGACGGCCCCAACGTGGCGCCGAGCGCCCATGAGCACGAGGCCGCCCAAGGCCAGACCCTCCTTGACGCCGGCGCAGAGCAACAGCAGTCGCCGCAACAGCAACAGCAGCAGCCTCGGCAGGCGCCCCAGCCGCAGCAACAGCAGCAACCGCAAGCCGGCCGCGAGCAGCTGATCCAGCAGGCCGCCTATGCGCTGTCGGCAGCGCGCGGCTTCGCGCCAGGGCATGCGCTGGAAGACTGGTGTGAGGCCGAGCGGCACATCGACGGCGGTGGCCTTGCGAGGTGAATGATGTTGATCGATGACATCGAAGAAGGCCTGGCTGGCCCCGACACGGGCGACGCGCAGCCCACGCGCCGGCGGTTCTCGGTCGACGACCTGTACCTGCACCGCAAGCTCATGGAGCTCGATTGCGCGGACAAGGTCGGCCGCATCGCCTGCACCCTGCAGTCCGTGGACCGCGGGGAGGATGGCTACACATCGCGCATCTGGACGCTGGCGCTCGACGGCGCCGCCCCCCGTCAGATCACGCAGGGCCCGGGCGACGACAACTCGCCGCGCTGGTCGCCAGACGGCGAGGCGCTGGCGTTCATCTCCAGCCGCGCGGACTCCCCACAGCTGTACGTGCTGGCCGCCGACGGCGGCGACGCGCGCAGAGTGGGGGATTTCTCCAGCAGTGTCAGCACACCGCGCTGGGGCAGTGATGGCAAGACGCTGTTCGTCACCGGCTCCGTCCTGGTCGACCCGGACCTGCGCGGTGAACCCGGTGTCGCTCCCCCCGAACGCAAGAGCAGCGCGCCCGAGCTCGCCTGGCGCCTGCCCTACAAGGAAGACGGTGTGGGCTACCTGCTGCAACGGCAGATCCACCTGTTCTGCGTGGACCTGGCAACCGCCAAGCACGTCCAACTCACCGAAGGTGCGTTCGATGTGCTGGCGCACGACGTCAGCGCCGACGGTGACCGCCTGGCCTACAGCCGCTCGCGCACGGGGCGCTTTGCGCACCGCTGCGACCTGTGGGTGTGCAATGCCGATGGCAGCGCGCACCAGCAACTCACGCATGACCACGCCATGGTGATGGCGCCGCACTGGTCACCGGATGGCCAGTGGATCGCCTTCACCGGCGCGCTGGAGGACGGCGACGCCGAGCCGCGTCTGTGGCGCATGCATGTGGCCAGCGGCGAGGTGCAGCAGGTCGGCGATATCGACGTGGGCGACCCGCTCAGCCTGCGCTGGTCGCCGGACGGCGAGAGCATCGTCTTCGTGCGCGCCCACCGCGGCCGGCACCAGATTGCACGCATCGCCGTGGCCAGCGGCAAGACCGAAGCGCTGATGGCCGGCGACCTGCAGATCGGCGCGTTCGGCTGCATGGGCGAGGACCTGGTCTACGCCATCGACCATCCGTCCCTGCCTTCGGAGCTGTTCAGCTCACGCGCCGGCGCAGAGCGCAGGCAGATCAGCGACTTCAACCCCTGGTGGCGCGAGCGCGTGCAGGTCGATGTGCAGGCGCGCAGCTTCCAGGTGCCCGACGGCCAGGGCGGCCAGGAGAGCATCGAGGGCTGGCTGCTGACCGGCCCCGCCGCGCCGGGCCCGCGCCCCCTGCTGAACGACATGCATGGCGGCCCCGCCAGCTACGCCCTGCTGGATTTCGACTCCAACGTGTTCTGGCAGGTGCTGGCAGCGCAGGGCTGGGCCGTGCTGGCGCTGAACGCCGTGGGCTCGGCCAGCTACGGCCACGAGTTCTGCAAGCGCCTGGCCGGCAACTGGGGCGCCTACGACCTGCCGCAGCACCTGGCCGCCGTCGCCGCGCTGCAGGCCGAGGGTGCCTGCGACGAGCGTGTCGCGATGTCGGGCAAGTCGTATGGCGGCTTCCTGAGCGCGTGGGCCACGGGCCATACCGATGTCTTCAAGGCCGCGGTCGTCATGGCGCCGGTGGGCAACATCGAAACGCACTACGGCACATCGGACGGCGGCTACTACGCCGACCCTTACTACGTGCACAGCGCCCCGAAATTCAACCGCCAGCGCGCGCGCGAGCTGTCGCCGCAGCGCTACATCGAGCAGTCGCACACACCCACCTTGTTCCTGCAGGGCAAGGACGACGAGCGCTGCCCCAAATGCCAGTCGGAAGAGATGTTCGTGAGCCTGATGTGCGCCGGCGAGACGCCGGCCGAACTGGTGCTCTACCCCGGCGAAGGCCACAGCTTCCTGGGCCAGGGCGCACCGGCCTGCCGTGCAGATGCAGCGCAGCGCATCGTGGCCTGGCTCAAGCGCCACGCCGGCTCGACGACGTGATGCAGCCGACCGTCCCATGAGCCCCAGCACCCCTTTGACCTGCGAGGCCGTCGTCGTGGGCGGCGGCCCCGGCGGCATCACGGCCGCGCTGTACCTGGCGCGCTTCAATCGGCAGGTGGTGGTGATCGATGCGAACCAGAGCCGGCTGGCCACGGTGCCGTGGAGCCACAACTACCCTGGCTTTGCCGACGGCGTTGCAGGTGCCGGCCTGCTTGCCGCGATGCGAGCCCAGCTGCAGGCCTACCCCGTGCGCTGGCTGCAGGACAGCGCACAGTCCGCGCAGCGGCTCGGCAGCGGCTTCATCGTGCGCTGCGCGAGCGGCACCACGGTGCGCAGCCAGCTGTTGCTGCTGGCGACCGGCGTGGCCGACGTTCCGCCGCCGCTGCCCCATGTGCTGGACGCCCTGCACGAAGGTGCCCTGCGCTACTGCCCGGTGTGCGACGGATTCGAGGTCAGCGGCCGCACCGTGGGCGTCTACGCGAACGGCGCGTCGGGCGTGGCGGAAGCGCTCTACCTGCAGCACTTCACGCCACACATCACCGTGTTCGTCGACGACGGTGGGAGCACGCTGCCACCGGCGGAACGGCAGCGCCTGCATGACGCGGGAATCGCCCTGGCCCTGGCGCCGGTGCGCAGCATTCGCCGCACCGACGGCCGCGTGACCGTGGCGCACGGTGGCAGCGAATCCGTGTGCGACAGCCTGTACTGCGCGCTCGGCCTGGACATCCGCAGCGAGCTGGCGCTGCAGCTTGGCACTGCCTGCGATGAGGATGGCTATGTGCAGGTGGACCGCCACGGCGCCACCACGGCAGACGGCGTTTTTGCCGTGGGCGACGTGGCCCAGGGTCTCAATCAGATCGCCGTGGCCACGGGCGGGGCTGCCATCGCCAGTACCGCGATGCACGGGCGGCTTCTCGCGGCGCGGTGAGGCCCCGCCATCGCAGTGCCACCGCGTTCGCCGGCGCGCATCTCGCGATGCCTGCCGTTGGCCCCCCCTTTGGAGCCGAAGTCGGCATCCACCGGCCGGCATAAGGCCCGCGCGCCTCGGCCAATCGAGCAACTGGTCAGCGCCGGTGCACCACCCCTCCCACCGACGACCCGGCGTCGAACTCGGCCTTGCACCGGACTCCGCTGGGAATCCTGCCATCGCGATTGGGCAACTCCACGCGCGCCACGAGCGTTCCACTGGCGGCATCCACGACCCTGTCGACCATGTGCACAGCCGCGCTGTGGCGCACTGCGCTGCCCAGCGGCACGATGTCCACACGCGCACCCATCTGGATCTTCCCGAACGAGGCACCGGGCAGGATGATGTCGACGCGCACGGGGTCGATCTTGGCGAGCTTCAACACCGCCTTGCGACCGGACCCGGATTCGGCCAGATCGCCGGGGTTGAGCATGCGGTCGACGACCACGCCATCGAAGGGGCTGAGCAAGGTCCGCGTGGACAGTTGTTCCTCGGCTCGTTGGTGTTCGATGCGCGCCAGATCGCGATTCTCCAGCGCTGCCTTCAGCTCCCCCTTGGCCAGGCGCAGTTCTGCGTCCGCGTCGTCACGCGTCTGCGCCGACACCATCTTTTCGCGGTGAAGCTCTTCGGCGCGCGCCAGCTTGCGGGTCGCGTAGGCAATGCGGGCCTGCGAGGTGTCGATCTGCCCTTCCATCTGCGCGCGAAACCGCGCCGAGTCCACTGCCAGCCGCTCGGCGCGCGACTGCAACTCTGCCAGCACCTGACCGCGGCGCACGGTGTCACCGCGGCGCACATGCACCTTGTCGATCAGGCCTTCCACGGTGAAGCGCATT
The DNA here is from genome assembly GCF_056521305.1 of Rhodoferax sp. RT4P68. Lineage (NCBI taxonomy): Bacteria > Pseudomonadati > Pseudomonadota > Betaproteobacteria > Burkholderiales > Comamonadaceae > Rhodoferax > Rhodoferax sp. RT4P68. The sequence goes on along the minus strand of NZ_JBWMBB010000007.1, from coordinate 56,183 downwards.
TCGACCACCTGGGACGGCTCGATCAGGCACTCGTACACCGCCACCGCGGGCGGCGCCGGCGGCGCTGCCACGGCCAGCACCGGCGCGCACAGCGCGCACATCCACCAGATTGCTTTCATTCACCTCTCCCGGAAAACGACAGCACCTGGGCGAGCCGCCGGTCCTGTCGCAGGTTGTTCTCTCGCGCCTCACGGTTCAAGCGCTCTGCCCTGCCCTGCGCCAGCCCCCGCAGCAGCCACAGCCCGGCGCGTGGAACGCGGCCCCGCCGCGTGGTCAGCGTCTTCAGCCAGGCCACCAGCCGCGGCGCGTGCGTCACGAACAGATCGTCGTCCAGCGCCACGATGGCCTGCGAGCTGCCCGGGTCGCCCTGCCGCGCACTGCGCCCGACCAGCTGCCGGTCGATGCGGGCCGATTCGTTGTATTCGGTCAGGATGACGTGCAGGCCGCCGCGCTCGGCCACGCCCTCGCCCAGCAGGATGTCGGTGCCGCGCCCCGCAATGTTGGTGGCCACCGTCACGCGGCCGCCCTGGCCCGCCTGCGCCACCAGCGCGGCCTCATCGCTGTCCTGCTTGGCGTTGAGCACCACGTGCGCGATGCCGCGTTCGTGCAGCATCACGCTGAGCTGCTCGGACGCCTTCACCGTGCGCGTGCCGATCAGCACCGGCCGGCCCTCGCGCACGGCGACCTGTTCCACTGCGTCGGCCACGGCCCGCCAGCGCGTCGCACCATCGACCAGGCAGCGGCCCGGCAGATCGCGCCGCCGCGACGGCCGGTGCAGCGGCACGCGCGCCACCGGCAGGCCGTAGGTGCGGCCGATCTCGGCCGCCACCTCGGTGCCGGTGCCGGTCATGCCGGACAGCCGCAGGTAACGCCGGAACAGCCGCTGGTAGGTGATGCGCGCCAGCGTCTCGCGCTGGCCGGTCACCGCCACGCCTTCCTTGCACTCGATCATCTGGTGCAGGCCCTGCTCCCAGGCCCGGTCCGGCATGACGCGGCCGGTGGAGGCATCGACGATCTGCACCTTGCCATCGACCACCACGTAGTGCTCGTCACGCACGTAGAGCCAGCGCGCCGACAAGGCCCGCTGCACGCTTTCGCGCAGCGCGCGCGGGCCTGCATGACCCACCGCATCACCTGCCGCATCAGCCCCCTCGTCGGCCACCTCGTCGGCCGGCAGCGCCTCCAGCAGCGCATCGCCCGCATCGGTGAAGCGCACGCGGCGCCGCGCCGCGTCGATCTCGAAATGCTGCCCCACCACGAAGCCACGCGCCAGGTCGAGCGCGCGGCGGGCCTGTTGTTCCGCCTGCGCGTCCTCCACCGTGCGCGACAGGATCAAGGGCGTGCGCGCCTCGTCGATGAACACGCTGTCGGCCTCGTCCACGATGGCGAAACACAGGCCCCGCAGTACCACCCGGGGCTCCACCGCCCGCTCGCCGCGCAGGCCCTCCACGGCCAGGTGCATGACGCTGGCCTGGTCGCCCAGCGCCGCGCGGTCGCGCAGGTAGTCGAAGGCCAGCTCCTTGTTGCTGCAGTAGCAGATCTCGTGGGCGTAGGCATGGCGGCGTTCGGGCCGGCCCATGCCGTGCACCACGGCGGCGCTGCGCAGCCCGAGGAAGGCGTAGAGCGGCGTCATCGCCTCTGCATCCCGCGCGGCCAGGTAGTCGTTGACGGTGATCACATGCACGGGCAGGCCGGCCAGCGCGGCCGTGCAGGCGGGCAAGGTGGCGGCAAACGTCTTGCCCTCGCCGGTGGCCATCTCGGCCAGCCGGCCGCCCAGCAGCCACCAGCCGGCGATGAGTTGCGAGCCATAGTGCCGCTGCTGCAGCACGCGGCCGGCTGCCTCGCGCACGAGCGCGAAGCACGCGGCCACGGGGCCGGCCGCGAAGCCCTCGCGCCGCAGCACCGGGCCCAGCGCGCGAAAGCGCCTGGCCAGCGCCTCGTCCGTCAGCGCTGCCAGGCCCAGGCCGGCCGCCTCCACCATGGCGCAGAAGCGCCGCGCGGCGCCCAGCGAATAGCCGGTGCGGGCCAGCAGCGGCGTGACCCCGCCGTGCCACAGGTGCAGCGCGGCGTCGTCGTGCCAGCTTGGCGTGCGATCGTGGCGCTCTGCATAGGGTCGCCCCTGTGCCAGCTGTCCCGGGTCCAGGTGCAGGGCCTGCATGTCAGTGGCGCCCGGCCGCCCGAAGCAACTGACGCGCCCCCTCGGGGGGCAGCGGACCTCGCGGAGCGGGGGAGCGTGGGGGTTGTTGCATGTCAGACCGTGAAATGCGTCAGGAACAGCCGCCGCAGCGCGCCATACCACTGCGTGGCCAGTGGCTGCGGACGGTGCTCGAAGCGCACATGGATGCGCTGGCCGTAGGCGGCGGGCCGCACCAGCGCATCGGCCAGCTCCACGTCGATCTCGAAGATGCGCTCCAGCGTGCGGCGCCCCTGCGGATCGCGTGGGTCCACCGCCAGGCGACCGCCGCCGGAGGCCACCAGCGCGCCGCTGGGCGCCTCGTCGGCCGCTGCGGGCACAGCGCGCACGATGCGCCCCGGCACCACCCGCGCCATGTCGTCGGCCAGGCGCAGCGCCACCGATTCGGTCTGCGCCACCACCGCATCGGCCTCGGACTGCGCCACCACCACCCGCACGATCGGCGGCACGTCCCCCAGCACATAGCCCAGCACTTCGCCCTTGCGATAAAAGCGCCCCGGCGCATCGGCCGCGCGCGCCATGCGGAACATGCCGCCGGCGCCGGCCGCCACCACCAGGCCCGCTGCGCGGGCGCGCGTGGTCGCCAGCGTCTCGCGCTCCAGCGCCAGCTGCCGCGCGACGATGGCGATCTTCGCGCGGTCGCCGACAAAGGCCTGCGTGTAGCTGGCTTCCTGCTCGGCCACGCGGGCCTCGGACAGGCGGATCTGCGCGTCCAGATTCGGGTCCACGCTGCGCACCAGCAGTTGCCCCGGCTGCACGGCCGTGTCGGGCTGGGCCTCCACGCGGGCGACGAAGCCGTTGGCACCGGCCCGCACGATGGCCTGCTCGGGCAACCACAGCACGCCCTCGGCCTGGGTGCGAAACGGCACCGGCACCAGGCCGATGGCCGCCACCAGCAGCACCAGCACACCGCCACCGGCCACCAGGGCCACGCCACGGCGCTCGCGCAGCGCCGGGCGTTCCTGGAACTGCCGCAGCGCCCGCACGATCGGCATGCCCACCATCGAGTAGACCGACCACAGCGCCAGCACCACCCCCACGAAGAAGAATTGCGCGCCGATGAACAGCGCGATCGCCACGGTCACGAACAGCCGGTACGCGGTGGACGCCAGGCCATACAAGCCGAACCACAGGCGCTCGGACATGCTCTGCGCGGGCGACACCGCCTCGCGCACGCGAAACACATAACGCTCGGCCAGATAACCCCAGTAGCGCGTGGACTGGCGCGCGAGGTTGGGCACCTCCACCAGATCGGCCAGGATGTAGTAGGCGTCGTAGCGCAGCAGCGGGTTGCCGTTGAAGATCAGAGTCGACACACCGGCCACCAGCATCACGTTGAAGCACACGGCCCGCAGCCACCCCGGCTCCAGGGCCAGCCACAAGTAGAACGCCAGCGCCGCGATGAACAGCTCCACCGCCATGCCCGCAGCACCCACCAGCGCGCGCGACCAGCGCGAACGCAGCACCGTGGCCGACGATGCGTCCACGTAGGGCACCGGCATCATCACCAGCACCATCAGACCCATGTCGTGCACCTCGCCACCACCGGCCCGCGTCGCGGTCGCATGGCCCAGCTCATGGAACGCCTTGATCAGCGGAAACACCACCACCAGCAACAGCAGGTTGTTGGCCTGCAGCACCCGGTCCGAGAGGTTGCCGGTCAGTTCGGGCCAGTGCGCCGGCAGCAGCGCCAGCGCCGGCAGCACCACCACCAGCCACACCAGGCCACCGGCCCGCCCCCAGATCCATTGCCACAGCGCGACATGGCGGTCCAGAAAGGCGCCGGGGTCGACCAGCGGAATGCGGATCGCCATCGGGTTGGCCCAGGAGCGCCGGCTCTTGGAGCGCTCCTGCGTCTGGCCGCGCTCGAAGAGTTCCAGCGCGTCCGGCGTGGCGTCGCTCTGCAGCAGGTCGGCGCCGTGCAGTTGGCCGAGCAGTTGCAGCACCTCGTCCTGCGTCGGGGCGTCTTCACCCATCTCACGCCGCGCCAGCCGCCAGATGTCGTCCACGCTACGCTGCCCGTCCATGGCCGCCAGCAGCAGGCGCGCGGCCGGCGTGAAGCGGTGCACCTTGCCCGAGGCCGGGTCCTGCAGCAAATACCAGACCTCGCCCCGGTAGCGGTGCCGGTGCAGCTTCGCCCGCGCCAGCAGGCGCGGCCGTAGCGCCGCGATGCGGTACCACAGGCTGCTCTGTTGCGGGGTGTCGGGGTGCATCGCTCTCTGCCTATTCCTGCTGGCCAAGGCGCAACGCACCACCCGCAGCGCATGGAGCAGACGGGTCGAGGCCAGGGCACCCGCGGAACTGGCTCTGCCAGGCCGCTGGGTGCGCCCCCCTCGCGCAGCAGAGGGGGGTTGGCGGAGCGCGCAGCGCGCAGACTGGGGGGTGCTTCATCTCAAGGAAGCCAATTCCACAGCGACAGGCGCAGCCAGTCGACAAAACCGTGGGTCCAGATCCACAGCAGGCTGGCCTCGCCCACCACCACCTTGCCGACACCCTCCATGCCCGGGCGCAGCCGGCCGATCTCGCCGGCCGGGTCGAGCCCGGCCTCGACACGGAACACGTTGCGGCCGTCCTGCTGGGTCGACACCGGCGTGACGGAGCGCACCGTGAAGGCCATCGCCCGCCCCGGCAAGCTGGCCAGCACCAGTTCGCCGCGCTGGCCCACCGCGAGCCGGCCGATGTCGCGGTCGTCCACGTTGAGCACCACGCGGTACCCCTCCAGCGGCGCCACCTCGAACAGCAGCTTGCCCTGCTCCACCGGCGAGCCGATCAACTGGCTCAGGTCGCCGGACACCACCACGCCATCGAAGGGTGCCGTCAGCACGATGCGGGCGAGCTTGTCTTCGGCCAGCGAGAGCTGCGCCTCGGCCTGGTTGACCTGCGCGCCGATCACCCCCATGGCGCCACGGTCGGCCGCCGCAAAGGCCACCTGGTAGCGCCGCAGCAACTGGTCGCGTTCGGCGCGCCAGCGCGCGGCCTCCAGCGTCAGGTCGCGGTCATCCAGCCGGGCCATCGGCTGGCCCTGGCGCACCGAGTCACCGGCGCGCACCAGCCCCTGCGCCACGAAACCGTCGAACGGCGCCACCGCCGCGATCTGGGTCGCCCCCTCGATCGACGTCCGGGCGGCCACGCGGTGGTCGGTGCGCACCAGCGTCACCAGCAACACTGCGGCCGCCGCGACGACGGCGATCAGCTTCAAGCCTGGCCGCTGCGGGCCGAACACCGCCGTGCGCGCATCCACCATGCCTTCGCGCAGGCGCTGCCAGGTGTTGCGGCCGTTCATGCGCTGCAGGGCCCAGGCCGGCCCCAGCACCGCCGCCACGGCATGGGCCAGCCGCCGGTCGTCGGCATCGAATACCGGGCCGCCGGCACGCTCCAGCGTCAGCACCCCGATGGCCTGGCCCGCATCCACCAGCGGCACGGACATCATCGCCGCCACCTTCAGCGCCTGGGCCGATTCGGCATGCGCCAAGGCCCGCAAGGCGTCGTCACCTTCCGGGGGGTGCACCACCGTGATGCCCAGATCGAAGGCCTCGTCCATGGCGTCGCCCAGGTGGCGCAGCAGGTCCGATCGCGCATCGAAAGTGGCCGTGTGCGAGATGACCAGCGGCTGCACCTGCCCGGCCTGCTCGAAGCCGACGCTGACGCGGTCGCAGCGCAGATCGGCACACAAGGCGTTGGCCACCGCCAGGGCCGAGGGCCGCACCAGGCGGTGCTGCAACGCCGTGGCCACCAGCGTGTTGAGCATCGCCATGCGCTGCGCCTCGGCCTGCTCGCGCCGCTGCTGCTGGGCGCGAAAGTGGTCCACCAGCCAGGCGATGGACCAGTGCACCTCGCGCAGCGCGGCCTGCAGATCGGCGAGGTCGCCGCCGCCGATCTCCAGCACCACCGCCCCGCACAGCGCTTCGCCCAGCACCACCGGGTAAGCGACATGCGCGTTGTGGCCGGGAAGCGCCGGCCCGCCGGTGGCCGTGACCAGCACCCCACGCCGCTCGGTCAGCGCCTGCTGGGCGGCCGGGCCCAGGTGCTTCAGGTCGCGCTGCGGATCGGGCCAGACGGCGGCGACCGAGAACGAGGCCTGGTCGTCACCCGCCAGCAACACCATGCCGGCTCGCACGCGCTGCACGCGCCCGGCCAGCAACGCCAGCCAGGCGGCCACCAGCTGCGCATCGTCGTCGGGCGCCACGAAGCTGCGCCACGCCGCGGCCTCGGCGCGCAGGCGCTGCGCATCGGCTGCCGCATGGATCGAAGCAGTGGCGCTCATCGACAGGCGGCGATGCGCAGCCCGCGCCCCGGCGCCGGCCCCGCCATCGCCATCGACAGGTGGGCGATCAGGCCGCGACCTCCGCTGCCGGCGCCTCGGCCAGCGCACCGATCAGACGGTCCTTGACCTGGTTGAAGTTGCGCATCGAGGCCATGTGCAGATACAGCAGCTCCAGCTCGTCGTTCTTGGCCATTTGCGAGAGCGCCTGCGGATCCAGCGCACGCAGCTTCTCGCGGCTCACCGCGAGAAAGCCACCCAGCGTCAGCTTCTCGCCCTTGGGCGTGGTCACATTTGCCTGCATGGGTTCGAGCAATCCCAGCTCCTGGATGCGCTTGCCAAACAGCCGCGTGCGCTCGAAGTGCGCCTGGTACTGCTTGAGGAACTCCAGCACCTTCTCCACATACGGCGTGGGCTTGGCATCGGCGCCGAACAGCGCGCTGCCGCGGCCTGCGGTGTTGACGCCGGGATGCGACTCGTCGATGCACAGCGTCAGCGACTTGCCATCGGCACTGGCGGAAAAGACGAAGGGGTAACGCCGGATGAAGGCGGGGATGTAGTCGGCCTTCCACTTCGCATCGGCCGACAGGTACAGGTTCTGCTCATTGCGCACGCCCAGCACCACCACCGGCATGACCTCCTGGCCCTCGGCCGCAAACACGATGGCGTATTCGGCCGACGCGCGCGGAAATTCGATGCCCATCAGCGGCACGGCATTGACCTCGGAGCTGAACCCATAACTGTCTTGCGTCTCGACCGACACCTTGGCATGGCGGGCGGGCGACACCGGCACCGCCGATTCGTAGATCAACAACTGTTTGGCCATCTGTCATGTCTCCTGGGGAGTGGTGGGGGAACGGAACACGGGTTGAAAAAATCCCTCAGTGCCGCGTCAAGGCACTGAGGCCGGAGGAGACCCGCGCCTGCGGGTCGATCTGCAGCTTCAGCGCTGCATTGGGGTTGCGTTGCGCATCGCTCCTGGCAAGGTGGTTGACGAAATCGCCCACCCAGTCGGGCGCGGTGCTGATGGGCGCTGGCGCGTGCGCGCTGCGCTGTGGCGGCGTGGCCCAGTCGATCCAGACCGGCACCGCCGGGGCGGCTGCGGGCGCCACGGTGCGCACCCCTGCCGCCAGCTGCTCGGCCATCACGCCGGTGGCCTCGTGGTCCTGCCCTGCCGCGTGCCCCAGCTCGTGCACCAGCACGCTCAGCAGGTCCATGCGGCCGGCGGCCAGGCTGCTGCGCGCGATCCACTCGCCGGCCACGTCCACGTATTCGCGGTCGTCACCGGGCGTGGTGTCCACGAACCAGCCGTGGCCTGCCGCATCGACATCGATCAGCAACACGCCGTCGTGGTAGCTGCCGAGCTCCAGCCCCGGCAGGTCGGCAACGCGCACCTGCAGAGCGTCGGCCGCCAGCTGTTCCTGCTCCTGCGGTGTCAGCCGCAACAGCGCCGCGCCGAGCATCGCCTGCACCTGTGAGGTGCTGACCATGGCCGCCGTCGCGTCGGCCGGGCCGGCCTCGGTGGCCAGCAGCGCCTGGCCCAGCGCCGACACCGTGGCGTCGTTGGTCTTGACCGTCACCGTGTCGAAGCTCGCGGCCTTGGTCGTGAACAGGCCGAAGCGGCCATCGGAGCCGACCGCGTTGAACACATACGCGACGGCCGCCTGGTTGTTCAGCGTCACGCTCACGGTCGAGCCCTTGATGGTGACCCCCAGCCGCGCATCCACACCCGCCGCCAGGCCGGTGTTGACCACCGACGCATCGACCGTCCAGCCGCCCGCCGTGCGGTGGCCGATAACGACCTGCTTGCCCACCACGTCGATCGCCACGTACTTGAAGTCCGTGTCGCTGTAGCGGTCGAACACCAGGCCGGACAGGCCCGTGCTGTTGAAAGTCGAGGCCACCTCCAGCAGCGCCGTCGCCGACATCTGCGCGACGCCCGAGAGGTTGAGCAGCTGGATCGACGTGGCACCGGCCGCCGCCGTGGACGCCACGCGGCCGGCACTGGCCGTCCACGTGCCGGTGGCAGAGCCTGGCACAGCGGTGACCATGGCCCCCGCCCCGCCCGTGAAGTCGTCGGTGCGCGTCACGGTCGCGGTCGCCGGCAGCACCTGCACCGAGATGTTGTCCAGCGCGCCACGCGACTTGTTCGAGCCCATGCCCACCAGGCCCCAGTTCAGCCCGTAGCTCCAGCCATCGACCACGGTGGCGCTGTAGACATGGCTGAAGTAGGTCGTGTTGTTGACGACCAGGGTGGCCGTCAGGCCGTTGACCGACAGCATGACGTTGTACCAGGTGTCGTTCTTCACGCCGCCCGGCACGCTGGCCTGCTTGAGCACCTGCCAGCCGCTGGCCGTGCGTTGGCCCATCTCCAGCTTGTTGGTCGAGTTGTTCAGGCCGGCGAACTTGAAGCTGGTCGGGCTCTGGTAGTCGAAGATGATGTAGCTGTTGGCGTTCCAGCCGCTGGTCGGCTTGATGATCTTCATCGAGGCAACCACCTCGAAATACGTGGGCAGCGCATCGCCCACCTGGTAGACGGCCACCGCGTCGCTCTTGTTCGACGTCGACGCCACCTGCAAGGTGCTGCCGCTGACCTCCCAGGTGCCGCTGTCCGCCGCCAGCGCCTGCATCGCGCCATCGTTGAAATTGGCCGTGCGCAGCACGTCGCGAAAGCCGCCGGGGATGTTGCCCGCCTGCGGGTCGGCCGGTGCACCGGTCTGCGTCTGCCAGGCGTTGTCCTTCTGCCGCACCACGCCCAGTTCGCCCTCGGGCTCGCCACGGCGGTAGGCCAGTGCCGGGTCGCTGCCGCGCGTGTCGGCATGGCGCGTCGGGTCGGCGCCGTCGCTGGCGCCCAGGGTGTAGAGGAACTCGGCCAGCTGCGGCTGCAGCGTGCGGCTCACGGTGGCCATGCCGAACGGTGCGAAGGGCACCAGGTAGCTGTTGAACTCGCCCACCCAGTCGATCAGCCGGTCGCCACCGGTGTTGCCAATCAGCACGTCGCGGCCGGCCCCGCCGAAGGCCCGGTCCTCGTAGCTGGGTTGCGTGTCGGGCGCCTCGTTGTCGTACCTGGAATCGACCGTGTCCTTGCTGCTCGGGCGGCGCTCGTCGCTTTCGGTCTCGTGGTTGTCGTCGGCATTCAGCAGGTCGTTGCCGAAGCCGCCGTACAGGTTGTCGCGGCCCGTGCCACCGACCAGCCAGTCGTTACCGGTGTCGCCGAACATGCGGTCGTTGCCGTCGTTGCGGGCTTCGGCGTAACTTTCGGCCTGCTGGCCGACCGGCTTCGGATTGACGCCGCCCGGCACGTAGGTGCCCTCGCTCTTGTCGAAATTCAGGAACCACTGGCCGATGGTGATGTTGCTGCGGTCGTCCTTCACCGCCATGCCCGACTGGTAGGCCGCGTTGGTCGAGCTGACCACCAGCTCGATCTTGCGCCGCGGGTCGTATTCGTCGTACAGCGCGAACTCACCGGCGCGGCGCGTGCGGTCGACGTGCCAGGCCTCGACATCGATCGGGTTGTAGCGCAGCGCATCCGTGGGGTTGTAGGGCCGGTCGTAGTCGCTGCGCGCCACGCCCAGCAGTGGCAGCGCCCCGCTGGCCAGCGGCTGGTCGGCGTAGATCTGCACGTAGGCGCCGCCGTGCTTGGCAAAGCCCAGCGCCTCGCCGCCCAGGATGGCGTCGTCGCCCGACCCGCCGTGCAGCCAGTCGTCGCCCAGGCCGCCGAAGATGATGTCGTCGGCGTTGTGGTTCAGGCCCGCGAGATCGCCGTCGGTGACTGTCTTCTTGGTCACGGTGGTGAACTCGTCCCACTGGCCGTTGAAGGTCGTGTCGTAGCTGAACGGCGTGAGGTTGACGGCCTTCTTCAGCTGCCCGCCCGGGTTGGAGACCGCCTGCTGGATGTTGCCCGGCGTGGCGATGAACTCGTCCATGCGCGTGCCGTCGAAGGTCTTGGTGTCCCCGTTGTCGGGCAGCAGCGCCACCACGCCGTACAACGCCTCGCCGTAGGTGGTGGCGTTGCGGCTGGCGATGAACCGGCCGTCGTCGCCGATCACCGCGTCCTGCCCGGTGCCGCCGCTGATCCAGTCGTTGCCGTAGCCGCCCACGATCTCGTCGTCCTGGCCTTCGCCGAAGATGATGTCGTCGCCCTTCTGCGCGTAGATGGTGTCGTCGCCAGCCTCGCCGTGGATCTCGTCGGCGCCACCCCGGTCGGTCTGCGCGGTGGCCACGCCAACCACATCGAAGCCGCCTTCGTGGTAGTCCAGGTGCTGCACCGCGCGCACCACGATGTAGTCGTAGGTGGCGCTGTTGCCGTCGCTGGCGTATCCCTCCGCGTCCGGGCCCTCATAGTCGTAGTTGAAGTTCAGAAAGCCGCCCGTGCTGCGCACGCCCGTGGCGTAGACGTTGTTCAGCGCCGGGTTGTAGGCCACCACGGCCTTGCCGCCCAGCGCAGTGTTGAAGGCATCGGTGCCCACCGAGCGCTGCACGCCGTTGATGCCCACCAGTCGCAGGATGCGGCCGTTGTCGCCGACGATGGTGTCGGCATCCAGCGCGTGGCCAGCGGCCTGGTTCACGATCAGGTCGTTCGGGTACTGGTTGGCCGCGTTGTTGGCCGGCATGCCGGCCGAGCGCGCCGTGGTCGCATCGCCGATGTCGTTGCGCGCAATGTTGGTGCCCGCGCCGCCGAAGATCAGGTCGCTGCCATCCGGCCGCAGGAAGTTCACGCTGCCCTGCGGCCCCGCGACGTCCGACAGGCCGAACAGGTCCGAGCTGCCGCCAACGATGTCGTCCTGCCCGAGGTTGCCGAAGATCACGTCGTTGCCGCCGTTGCCTTCGATGTAGTCGTCGCCATCGCTGGCCGATTCGAACGAGGCGTTGACCCACAGATCGCCCACGCCCTCCAGGCCCGTCGTGGCCGTGCGGCCGGCGCCGAAGGCCGTGGGGGTGGCGCTCTGCTGGAAGCGGTCGCCGGTGAAGCGCAGCTTGTCCAGATCGGCGCGCGGGTCCATGCCGATGGCCCCGTCGCCCTGGATCAGGTCGGCGCCCAGCTGGCCGAAGATCTCGTCCTCGCCACCACCGCCAGCGATGTAATCCTCGCCCCAGAGGCGGATCGACGGCACATCGGCCTGCTGCTCGATGGCGTGGTCGTGGTCCAGCAGCTCGATGTGGTACTGGCGGTGCACCGGCAGGCCGTAGCTGTTGCCCGGCAGCGCGCCACGCGGGTCGACGAACAGTGGGATCGCCGCATGCACGTCGCTGCCCACGTTGGTGGCCCCACTACCGTGGTCGTGGCTGTGCTCCAGCTCCAGCTCCAGCGCCACCACCAGCGCCTGCCCGTCGTTGCCGGCCAGGCCCGTGGTCGTTCCGTAGATGAGCGAGCCCATCAGCGCGCGCATGCGCGGGTCCAGGTTGTCGGGCCGGTAGCAGATGTCGGCGTTGTCGCCGGCGATGGCGTCGTGGCCCAGGCCGCCGTCGATGCGGTCATCGCCGTCCAGCGCGCCGGCCACGTTGCTGCCGCCGATCAGGATGTCGTCATCGTTGCCGCCGTACAGCACGTCGTTGCCCTGCTGGCCCAGGATGATGTCCATGCCGTCCTGGCCGAAGATCAGGTCGTTGCCACTGCCCGTGTTGCTGCCGGTGTTGATGGCCTCGAAATGCACCGTGCGCAGGCCGGGGTAGTCGTCCAGAAAGTCCACGCAGATCGCGGGCAGGCTGATCTTGGGGATCAGGATGCCGCCTTCGCAATGGATGCTGCCGTGGTCGCCGAAGACCAGGTCGTGGCCGCCGCCGGCATAGATTTCGTCGTCGCCGGCACCGCCGAACAGCACGTCGTTCAGGTCGCCCCCGAAGATCACGTCGTTGCCGCCGTCCTCGTCGGCAAAGCCCACGGTGGTGATCTCACAGATCGCGAATTCATGCACGGCGAAAGGCGTCGTCGGGTCGTCGAAGAGAGCCGCCGTCAGCACTGCGCTGTCGCCGATCAGGATGTCCGCCCCCTCCTGCGTCACCACGTTGCCGAAGCCGCCGAAGATCACGTCCGCGCCGGTGCCGCCGACGATGATGTCGTTGCGGTCACCTGCGGTGATGGTGTCGGCACCACCGAGCGAGGTGATCTGCCGCTGCACGCCACCGACCGTGACCGTGCCCTGCAGCGACCCGATGCGGTCGATGTCGGCCGCACGGATGCGGTTGACTGCGGCGCCCTGCGCCAGTGCGTCGGGGTTGGCGCTGCGCACAAAGTCCAGCAGCGTGACCGACGGAGCCGTTCCTTGCGCCAGCTCTACCGACAGGTAGTCCACCAGGCCATGGTCGCCGAAGACGATGTTGTTGCCGTCGGCCGCCGCCGTGCCCGCCGTCGTGGAGAGGCTGGCGCTGGCGAAGGTCTGGATGGTGTCGGCGCCATCGCCGCCGATCAGGATGTCGCGCCCGATGCCGCCGGTCAGCGTGTCGTTGCCGTCACCGCTTGCGGTGTCCACCAGCGCAGTGATCAGCGCGTAGGTCAGCGGGTGGTCGGCGGCCGGCCGGTCCGGCAGGCCGATCACGCGGTTGTAGTCCCGTGCGCCGCCCACCGTGTGGTTGGTCAGCATCAACACCTGGCCCTGGTCACCGAAGGCGATGTTGTCGCCCTTGCCGGTGTCCACCAGGTCGTTGCCGCGCCCGCCCAGCAGGATGTCGTCGTGGTCGCCGCTGCGGATCTGGTCCGCCCCGCCATCGGCGAACGCGATGCTGACCACCTCGCCCACGGTGAATTCGTGGACCGAGATCTGCACCAGCGGGTCGTCCTGCGTGGCCGCCGTCACCTGGCCGGCATCGCCGAAGACGATGTTCTTGCCATGCCCGGCGTTGATCACATCGCCCGCCACGCCGCCGAACACGATGTCGTGCCGGTTGCCGGTGGTGATGGTGTCGGCCCCGCCCATGTCGGTGAACACAGACCAGACGCGGTCGATGTCCTGCGTGCGCAGCGGGTTGCTGGCCACGCCCCCCTGGGCGATCTCCTCGGCCAGGTAGTCCACCAGGCCGTGGTCGCCGAAGACGATGTTGTTGCCGTCCAGCGCCACCGTGCCGCTGCTGCTGGCGAAGCTGTTGATCACGTCGTCGCCGCCGCCGCCGAAGACCATGTCGCGCCCGATGCCGGTGGTGATGGTGTCGTTGCCGTTGCCGAACGCGTTGCCCGTGCCGTTGACGGTGCCGGCGTCGATGGAGGTCACCAGGCCCAGCACCTTGACCTGGTAGTCGTCGTCGGTCTTGGCCGCGTTCGGATCGCCGATCGGGCGGTTGGCCAGCGTGGCCACCACGCTGTCGACCCCGAGGATGCGGCCGTGGTCGCCGAACACGATGTTCTGGCCGGCGCCGGCGTCGATGCTGTCGCCGCCCTGGCCGCCGATCAGGATGTCGTCGGACCCGTCGTCGATGATGGTGTCGGCCATGCCCAACGCTGCGGCGGTATCGATGCTCTCCACCACGTCCAGCGTGGTGAGGTCGGTGTCCGAGGTGCCGAAGTAATCCGGCGAGCGGTAGCCCATGTGTCCGTGGTCGCCGAAGATGACGTCGGAATCCGCGCCACCACTGAGCGTGTCCGTGCCCTGGCCGCCGAACACGCGGTCGCGCCCGGCGTTGCCTTCGATGACGTCGTTGTCGCCGTTGGCCGCCTCGACCGTGCGCACGTCGAACACCTGCGTGGTGCTCAGCAGCTTGAGGCTGGCCGGCGCCACGGCCAGACTGACGAACGCGCCAGCTGCTTGCTGGATGCGGCCGATGTCCACGCCGATGACCGAGCCGCCGCCACCGATGCGCGGCTGCGCGTTCAGGCTGGTCGCCAGCACCTGCAGGTCCTGGTCGATGACGCCGTGGTCACCGAAGAGGATGTCGTCGCCATCGTTGCCGCGCAGCGTGTCGCGCCCGGCCACCAGCGTGTCGCGCACCGGCGCCGGCACCACGAACGGCCCCAGGTCGGCCGTCACGACCATCAGCGTGCGCGTGATCGGGTCGACGTTGAAACCGGAGTCGCCGTAGATGTGGTCGTTGCCTTGTTCACCTGCAATCGTGTCGTTGCCGCTGCCGCCCGCGATGTGGTCGGCCAGCTGGCTGCCGCGGATGGTGTCGTTGCCGGCACCGCCATAGATGGTGAGGCCGATGCTGGTCGCGCCGATCACGTCGGCCGGATCGAGCGCGCTGGCGTCGATGACATCGTTGCCGGCGTGGTCGAAGGGGTTGGCCAGGCCGAAGCGGAAGGCGTCGTCGGCCGTGCCCACCGGGTCGCTGAACTTCGGCCCGAACACGGCCACGTCGGCCCAGTTCTGGTCGAGCGTGCGGCCGGTGCGGGCCGGGTCGCCCGCATACCACAGGCCGTCCTGCGAGGTGTCGCCGTAGACGACCAGCGGCGAGCCGGCCCCGCCGCCGCCGCGCACCGTGATGGTGTCGCCGCCGATGCTGCCGTCGGCCTTGGCCAGGTTGCCGCCGCCCTGGATGAGCGTCAGCGTGCCATGACGCGCCGGGCCGGCCGCTGTGGTGGCCGTGGCCGGTTCGGTGGCCGCGCGCAATGTGCCGTCGATGGTCAGGCGGTCGTTGCCGCTGCCCATCATCAGGTTGAACACCTCGATGGTGCTGACCACGCCGTCGGTCGAATAGCCGCCCACGGTGTCGTAGGCGATGCGGCCGAAGCTGATGCCGCCGGGGAAGAACGCCGGCTCGCCGTGGTCGGTCTGGCCGAAGCTCAACGCAGGCGCCATCAGGAAGCCGGCGAGGCCGGTGGACGTGAGCGTGCCCACCTTGTTCATCTGGCTCGAATCGTCATAGACGTTGAGCACGTCGATCTGGTCGATCTCGGGCGGCTGCACGCCGATGGCGATCAGCGGCGCATTGGCTTCGCCGGGCAGCAGGAAGGCCTTGACGAGGCTGCGGTCCACACCGGACACGCCGCCCTCGATGGCCAGCGGCCCCTGCAGCGCAGACAGCAGGTGCGGCTGCGACGGGAACACCTTGACGTCGGTCGGCGGCTCGGCACCGGGCGCCAGCGGCACGCCCGTGACGGCCACCTGCTGCTCCACCCACCAGTTGCCGGCGTTGAAAGTCAGCGCGGTGGGCGCGGTGCTGGTCTGGCCATCGGTGTCGATGCTGATGGTCACACTGCCCGTGGGGGCCGAGGCCAGGCGCACGAAGTAGCTGTCCGTGAGTGTCACGCCGTCCTCGCTGACCTGCGTGGCGCCGTTGCTCTCGCGCACGATCACGCCCGGCACATCGTCGTCGAGCACCTCCACCGCCAGGCGCTGGGTGAGCCCTGGCACCTGGTAGGCGGCATCGGAACTGGCGGCCGTGACGGTGTGCGTGATCGCGCTGACCAGCGGGTCTTCGCGGCGCAATTCGATGTCGGTGCCTGCAGGCTCGTTCCGGGCCGCCAGGTTGATCGTGATCGGGCCGTAGTTGCCCGGTCCGAAGGTCACGGTGTTGCCCACCAGCCGCGTGTCCGCACTGCTCACCACGAGCTGGGCCGCATCGAAGCCCAGCGTCACGGTGACGGTGCCGCCTGTCGGCACCTTGGCCAGCGACAGTGTGTAGATGTCCGTGATGCCGTAGGGCGCAGCGCCTTCGAGCACGCGGGTCAGTCCGTCGGTCTGCGTGACGACCAGGCCGGCCGCATCCGCATCCACCACGGTCACCTCGACATTGCGCACCGCAGCGCGGTCGAACTTCTGCAGCGATACGGCCTGGGCCACGGCGTCGCCGGCCGCCACGATGGCCGCATCGACGGAATGGTTCACCGCCACCACGCGGTTGCCCTCGGCAAAGCTGTCTTCGCCGGCGCGCACCCACACGGTCTGCGCGAGGTTCCAGTTGGTCGAATCGAAGGCCAGCACCACGCTGCGGTTCTTGACATAGGTGACGCTGCCGTCGACGGCCACCGAGCGGTAGTAGCCGTCGGGCGTGGCGTCGCCGCCGGGCAGGCTCGCGTCCACGTCGCGCAGCAGATCGGGGGCGCCGTTGCCCTTGGAAATCAGCACCGACTCGCCGCCCAGGTCTTCCTCGTTCCTGGTCGAGCGCGCGCCCGAGACGGTCACATAAACCACCACGCCGTCCGCCGGCCGCACGGCCAGCTTCACGCCGTAGCTGTCGGTGTTGTCGATGGCATTGCCTTCACGCACGGTCGTGCCGTTGGTCTCTTCGATGATCACCACGCCGCGCTGCGCGGTCGCGACCTTGACCGCGATGCCGGACGCGAGCAGGTTGTCGTAGCCCGCGTCCGTGGCGGAAGACACCAGATGGTTGATGACCCCGCCGCGCCCTTCCAGCTCGCGGCTGGTGATGGTCTCGGTGACGTCGCCGCCCACGCTGAAGTGGTCGCTGCCCAGGCCGCCGACGAGCCGCGTGGCCACGCCGAAGGGGGTGCTGAGCACGAAGAAGTCGTCGTCGCCCTCCAGGCCGTCCACCTCGACCACCTCAACGTTGGCAAAGCGCACCGTCAGGCCGGCGCCGAAGATGCCGTCCTTGGTGATGACGATGTTGTCGCCGAACTCGGTCCCCAGCACCACGACCTTGTCGAAGCCCGCGCCACCGTCGATGGAGACCGGCGCGTTGACGTTGTACTGCACCTGGTCGTCGCCCTCGCCCGGACGGATGTTGGTCGTGACGTCGGTGGAGTAGCCGCCACCCAGCAGCGGCACGGCCACGCCGGCTGCGTCGCGCTGGATCACACCGTCGACCGTGACGGCCCGCGCAAACGCGCGCACCACGAATTCATCGTTGCCGGCGTCGCCCTCCAACCGCAGCTCGGCCTGGTTGGAATAGACGTTGAACTGGTCGTTGCCCTCGCCGCCCGTGGCCACCAGCGGCATGCTCGCGCCACGGCTGAGGTAGCCGCGCGTGGTGCCGATGGTGTCGAACTCGTCGCCCTGCACCAGGCGCCCCAGCGTCTCGTTGCGCTGCTCGCCGAAGAGCTGGCCGATCTGGAAGCTGTCGTTGCCCTTGCCCCCATCCAGCGTGGTGATGGCCGCGTTGTCGTCCACCGCGAAGTGGTCGTTGCCGCCCTGCCCGAAGACGCTGACGCGGCCGTTCAGGTGGATGTCGTAGTTGATGCGCTGCACCTCGGCCGAGCGGTTGTAGCCCGCATCACCGGCCGCCATCCGCGCCTGGTCCACGCTGCCGTGCAGCAGCGCGACGAAGCCGGGCGACTCGTCGGCCTCGCCCACGATGTCGCGCATGCCCCGCAGCAGGAACAGGTCGTCCGAGGGGTCGCCCTCGGCATTCAGCGTGCTGTCGCGCCCGAAGATGGACAGCGTGTCGGCGCCGTCGCTCTTGGCGCCGGTGTCCAGCACGTTGATCAGGTAGTTGCGCTCGTTGCCACGGCTGCCCAGGGTGTAGACCTCGACCGCATCGGTGCCGGCCTGGCCGTCGATCATCAGCGAGTGCTGGGCGGCGCGCGGCACGTAGTTGCCGCTGGCCAGCACGGCCGTGGCCGGCCCGGTGGTGACGTTCGCGTCCTGCAGGTAGTAGACGCGGATGCGGTCTTCGCCGTCGGCCTCCAGCGATTCGGCATCAAAGCTGCCGTGCACGCGGGTCTGCGAGCCGATGAAGATGTAGCCCGCATCGCCCCAGTCCACACCGCCAGCGCTGCCGCTGGCATCGCCGAAGTCGATGAAGTCGGCGTCTTCGTTGCCCCAGATGTTGGTCTTGAAGACCGGTGCAGCCGTGCCCGGCAGGTAGCTGCCCACCGGGTCGCCGCCCGTGACCACGGCCCCGGCCACCAGGCGCCCGCGCAGCGTGATCGTGCTGCCGTCGCCGGTCTCCAGGCTGCCGTCGTCGCCGTACAGGTCGATGCCCTGGGCCGCGACGATTTCGCTGTTGGCGCTCAGGGCGATGTCGTCCCCGGCACGGATGGTCACCGACCCGGCCTCGGCAAACACCTGGCCGTGGGCGATGACGCGCGGCGCATCCACATCCAGGCCCGGCAGGCGCAGGTTGCTCTCGGCGAAGCGCGCCTCGCCGCTGTGCACGAGCAGGAAGTTCTCGTCCGTGTCCAGAGATTCGCGAACCCCCAGCACGATGTTGCCTGCGGTGGCGTGGGCCAGCACCAGGCGCAGGCTGCCGTCGGTCTCGATCAGGTGGATGCCGTTGCCGGCCTCCAGCGCCACATCGTCGCCGCCTGCGGTCAGCACCGGCGCGGCAGAACCACGCAGGGAATCGATCTTCAGCGCGACCGTACCGCCGATGCCAGCGTGGGCATCGATGTCGATGGCCTGGCCCAGCACGTTGGCGGCGCCGCTGTCGCTCGCGCCCGTGCGCCCGTCGATGACCGAGCCCTGCACCGTGCGCAGCGACACATCGGCCGTGGTGTGGACGGTGTCCAGATGCATGTCGCCCAGCAGCTCGTCCAGGTAGATGCCATCGGTGGCGGCTGCCTGGGTGTCGTCGGCGTTGAGCACGCCGTCGGCGCCGTCGCGCGCCACGTTGATCTCCAGGAAGTCGCCCGCCAGGCCGATGCCGCCCTGCACGTCGTCCGTGCCGGCGGTCATGGTGATGTGGGCGCCGGTGACGTCGATCGTGGCCAGCCCGTCCGCGTCCAGGATGCGGCGGGGCGAGAACAGCGTGACGTCGCCACCCGTGGAGTGGATGTGGCCGGCCAGCAGGTCCCCCACGGTCTCGGTGACGGCGATGGCGCCGTTGGTCGCCAGGTCGATCTGCGGCGTGTCGTCCGGCGGCGCCGCGACGGCCAGGCCGGTGTCCAGGTCGACCAGCGCCGCACCAGCGTCTGCGAACACCGTGAACACGACCACCGTGTCGGGCGGCCCGGCCAGCGTGCCGTAGGTGGCCGAGGTGGTACCCGTCAGCGATGCGGTGTTGCTGACCTGCAGCTCACCGAAGGCGCTGGTGGTGGTGACGTGGCCAATGGCGATGTCGTCGCCAGCCCACACTTCGCTGAAGACATAGGCCGAGTCCAGCTCCTGCGTCACCGTGCCGAAGGCGCGCAGGATGTTGACCATGCCGGCGTCCACCCCATCGGGGCGGTAGTGGGTCTGCGGGTAGTCGGTGGCCAGCGAGGTGCCCAGGTCGCGCACGCGGATGGCGCCGACCGTGTCCTCGTCGTTGCCTTCCTTGCTGTCGTTCACGACCACGTCCACGTCGTCGCCCGCGCGCAGGGTCTGGATGGTCACGGCAAGCGGCGCACCCAGCGTGGCCGACGAACGCCGGTTGGCCGTCAGGTCCAGCACCAAGTCTTTGCCGGCCTCGGCCTGCACGTTCAGCGTGCGCAGCGTTCCGGCCTTGTTGGTGTAGCCCACCATCTCGGCCCAGATCGCCTGGCGGTCGCTGCGGTCCGCCAAGGTGCCCTGCGCGCCGATGTGGCCGACGTCGGCGTCGAGCTCCAGCCGGTTCGCGCGGATCACCTCGATGGCGGCGTCCGCGCCCGCCAGGATGTCGCCCGAGGTGTTCTTGACATAGACCCGGCCGATCGGGTTGTCGATGTTGCCATTCAGCGTGATGTCCGGCCCGCTGCCGACCACCGACTGGTTGGCCGGGTACAGGTTCTGGATCAGGATCTGCGTCTCGGGGTAGACGTTGTCGACATCGAATTCGAAGGTCGGGTTGACCAGCGGCGGCGAAGCCTCGGATTGCGTCTGGTTGTTCGCGTAGCTGGCAGGCGCCTCATGCACCACCTCGACATCGATGTCGATGGTCGAGTTGCCCCGGTCGTAGACGTTGACCATGTTGACGACCATGTTCCGGTCAGAATGGTTCGTCAGCGTCACGTCGTCCCAGGTGTGCTGAATCTGGAAGAAGGCTTCGTTGCCCCAGATCTGGCCCTGCGGCGTGGCCACGCCGTCCAGGCCACCGCCGAAGCGGTTGGCGAAGAACTCCGCCACCGCGCCCTGGTTGTAGTCGATGTCCAGCACCACGATGTCTTCGTTGGCGCCGTACTGGTAGCCGATCTGGTGGCCGCCCTGCAGCTCGACATTGGTCTTCTTGACGATGATGCCGTTGGCGTCGATCTCCAGCTCGGGGTTGGGCTCGCCCAGCAGGATCGCCGTGGATTCCCAGAAAATGTCGCGGCCGAAATTGGCCGTGCCCCGTGCCTCGCGCGTGCCGCTGTCGAAGATGGCGCGCTTGGAATCGACCACGCGGTCGTAACGCACCACGCTCTGGATGGCATCCACGTCCAGCCGAGCCGTGCGGATCACGGCGTCGTCACGCCCGGTGACCTGGCTCTCGCCCTCGTAGTAGATGCTGGCGATGGAGTCGGTGTCCGAGCCCAGCGCATAGCTGCGCGCGTTGGAGCGCGCGAACAGGTTCAGGTTCTGCGCGTTGGCCTGGATCAGCACGGAGCTGTTGCCGGTGATCTGCGCGCCGGTCTGCAAGCGCGCCTCGGTCATGCCGTCCACGCCGATGTAGCCCTGGGCGCGTGTGCCCACGCCCAGGCCGCCGGCTTCCGTCTTGGCGTAGGCGGTGGCGTCCAGGTCGTCGATGCGCGCGGCGATCTGCACCGTGTTGCCCACTAGCTGCGCCTGGTTGCCGATGTCCACGCGCGTGGTACCCAGTGTCTCGCCGATGTGCACGCCCTGGCTGGCGCCGCCGTTGTTGGCCTCAGCACGCGAGCCGAAGCCGCGCGAATCGGCACCGGCATAGACGTTGCCGTCCAGGTCGGAGCGCGCGCCCACCACCAGGGCATTGCCGGCCTCCAGCTGGCCCTGGATGGTCGTCGTCGAGCTGTAGTTGATGGTAGTGGTGGCGTAGGAATCCACACCGGCGCCCAGGCCGCCGGCATCGGTCTTGGCGACGGCCCCGCCGTTGGCTTCGGCACGGCCATCGACCGTGAGGTTGCGGCTGGCGGTGATGACCGAGCCGCCCTGCACGTCGATGCTGCTGCGCACCGTGATCGTCGAGTCGGCGCTGGAATCGCCGATGGAGATGAAGCCGCCGCCGTCGTTGGTCGACAGGGCCGACACCCGGCCGATGCCGTTGGTGAGGATCTCCACATCCTTGCCCGAGATCGCCGCGTCGGTGCCGACGGTCAGCGTCACGCTCGGCGTGTACAACGAGGAGGCGTCGGCGCTCTGCACGTTGATGAAGCCGCCGCCGCCGCCCACGGCCGACGAGGTGACCGTGCCGTCGCCCGAGGGCGCGCCGACAAAGTTGGCCGTACCGCCCAGCTCCATCGTCTGCGTGCCGGCGCCGGGTGCGATGTCCAGCACCAGCAGCTGCTGGCCCGACCCGATGCCCGACAGGTTGACGCCCTGCATCTCGAACACGTGCGTGCCGCCGACGAGCCCGGCCGGGTTGATGCCGGTGACCAGGTTGCCGTTCTGGTCGCGCAGCTGGAACGCGTTCGCGTTCTGGCCCGAGACGAAATAGGTGCGGCCGACCACCAGGCCACCCAGGTCCTGGTCCTGCACCTTCTGCAGCGAGTGCACGATCTCCGTCAGCGCGCCGGTGTCGGCACCGTCGATGACGAGGTTGGGCTCGTCGAAGGTCGCCGTCTCGTTGGCGCGCGAGACGGTGTGCGTGGCATTGGTGTAGCTCAGGCCGCCGCGCGTGGTCAGCGTGATGGTGGTGCTGCCGACGCCGCTGCCAATCGTGCGCTGGATGCCGTCCACGAAGATCGTGCCGTTGTTGCTGAACTCGTCGACGTCCCAGTTGCGGCCATCGCTGCGCGTGATGGTGTCGAAGGTCTCCGCCACGGCCGGCGGGCCGGCCACGGCGGCACTGCCCTGCACGATGTTCATGCCCACCGTGACGCTGGTGGCGCGGATGTCGGCCGGGTTGTCGTCGCCGGTCGTCAGGAACATCGTGGCGCCGCTGACCGAGGCGATGCGGTAGTTGCCGTTGGTGCTGGAGTCGTTGGCGCTGATGGTCAGCGTCTCGCCGGCGCTCTGGCCGAAGCCTGCTTCGGCCCAGGTGCCCGAGGCCCGCACGATGGAGAACGCCGTGCCGACCTTGTGGAAGGCCACCGGGATGTTGAACAACGTGTCGTTGCGCTTGAGCACCACCGTGGTGTTGGAGCCGTCCAGCGGATCGCCGACCGCCGACACGCGGTAGGTCGCGCCGTCCTGCAGCCCGGTGATGGCGCCGGTGGGCACCTGCTCGACCGTGTGCGAGGCGGTGTTGTAGGTCAGGCCGCCGCGTGTGGTGAGCGTCAGCGACAGCGCGCTGGTGGACGCGATGGTGCGCTGCACGCCGTCGATGGTGATCTGCATGCCGCCCGCGTAGCCGTCGACCACCCAGTTGCCGCCGTCGTTGCGGGTGATGGTGTCGTTGCTGGTGGGCGCGACCGCCGAACCCTGCGTGATGGTCATCGAGCCGACCACGCGCTCGGCCTGCGTGGACACGTTGTAGACGACGCGGTCGCCTACGGCCATGGTGTGCTGGCCGACGTAGATCTTCTGGTTGTCGGTGTGCACGACATTGCCGCTGCCGTCCACCGTGGGCAGGCCCCGGCCGTCGCCCGAGGTGGCCACCGTCACGTCCACCAGGGTCGAGGTGAAGGTGTAGAGCGGCGCGTTGTTCACATAGGTCACCGCCTCGCCGCCCGTGAAGGTGTTGGCGGCGTTGACGGTGTGGGTCGCGTTGTTGACGCTGGTGGCCGTGGCCGTCTTCAGCGTGACCAGCGGGTCCTGCAGCTTGATGGTCGCGTCGTCGATGACCTTGACCGTGTAGAGCTTGTTCTGCGTCAGCCCGCCCACCGTGCTGCCACCGGCCACCGTGGCATAGAAGACCTGGTCGCCGTCGTGCAGGCGGTGCAGCCCGTCGAAACGGATGGTGTCGTTCAGCAGGTCGATGGATTCCACCGACGACAGGAAGGCTGCGCCCAGCTGGATGCTGTTGGGGCCGGGCACGATGACCCCGTAGGTCTCGCCATCGGTAAGGCCGCCGACAGGGGTCAGGCCGTTGGCGTTGTAGGTCACCGAGTTGCCGGTGACCAGGCCGTGCGGCAGCGTGAAGGTGATCGTGTTGGCGCCGCCGTTCACGTCGCTGCCGGCGTTGAAGCTGCCGTCCGTCTGCGCCGCCAGCGGCTGGTTGTGGGCCGCCTGGATGGTGATCTTTTGGTCGGCCTGCAGCGTCGCGTCGCCCGCGACCGTGGTCGCGACCGACGGGTTGGCCAAGGTGTCGGCCTGGTAGTTGGAGATCGCAACGCCGCCCGCCGTGGTGCTGCGCGTGGACGAGTCGGCATCCGAGCTGCCCAGCGCCCGCACGGTGATGTTGCCGCCCACGGGCAGGCCGCTCACCAGCTGGCTGGCGGCGATGACCACACCGCCACTGCGGCCGATGGTGGCCGACACGCTGGAGCCGGTGTTGGCATCCGAATTGGCGCTGCCGACCGAGATGCCGCCGCCGGTGATGGAGCGGATCTGCGCCACCGACGCGTCCGACCCCTGGGCGACGACGTTGACGCTCTGCGCGCCTGCCGTGGCGCTGGCGCCAGAACCGGTCTGCACGTCGCCGTTCAGCCAGGCCTGGGTGACCGCGTTGGTCGTGGCGGTCGGGTTGCTGAGGCCCACGGCCACCAGGCCGCCGGCCACGGCCTCGGCATAGGAGAGAGCCTTGGAGCTGCCCGTGGCGCGCACGGTGACCACCGCGTTCGGCGTGGCGATGTCGGCATCGGCGCCGATGCCGGCCTGGGTGGTGGCAAGCAGGCTGACCGTGGCCTCGGGCGTGGCGTCGGCACCGGCGCCCAGGCCGAAGGCCTTGAGCGCGGAGTTGCTGGTGGCGGTGTTGCTGCCTGTCGCCTCGACCGTGATGGCCCCGGCACGTGTCACGTCGCCATCGAGCGTGGCGGCCGTGCCGCCATCGGAGTACGCCTGGGGCTTGGCAGTGCCCACGGCAATCAAGGCGCCGGTGGCGGCGTCCGACTTGGCATCGGCATCGTGGTCCGAAGTGGCCTCGACCACCAGCGCGCCGTCGGTGGCAATCGTCGCAGTGGACCCGACGCCGGCGACCACATCGGCCGACGTGCCCACCGTGGCCTTGGTCTGGGCCCCGGCAAACGACACCAGCGCACTGAAGCCCGCCACCGTGGTGTCGGCATCGGCCAGGCTGCGGCCGTCGGCCTCCACCGTGACGTTCGAGGCGTCGAGCACCTCGCCGTCGAGCTGCGCCGTCACACCGCCGGACACGTTGGTGTCGGCGTTCATGACCGAGACAGAGGCCAGACCGCCGAAGGACAGGCCCTGCACCAGCGCCGTGGCCTTGTTCTTCTGGCCCTGGTGGTGCGCGTCCACGGTGACCGCGCCGCTGGTGGCGATGCGCGCGGCCGAGCCGACCTTGGCCTCGATGTCGGCACTGGCCGCCACCGTGGCCAGCGCTGCGGCCCTGGAGCCTGCCCCCAGGATGGAGATGTTGGTGATGTCGGCCTGCGCGTCGGCGACGTTCTCGCCCTTGGCCTGCACCGTCAGCGAGGCCGCATCGACGGCCCCATCGGTGAGCACCCCGTTGAAGGCGGCCGTGGTGCGGCCGCTGACCGTCGCGGTCGGCTCCATCACGGCCACCGACACACCGCCGCCCACGCCGCCCACGGCGTCTGCGTCGGCCTTGTTGGTGCCGGTCGCCAGCACCTGCACGGCAGCGCCCGGCGCGGTGATGACCGCATCCGCGCCCACCAGGGCGTCCACCGTGGCGTCGCTGCTCACGTTGGCCACGGCCGAGGCACCCGCACCGGCGCCCAGGCCGACCGCGATGGCCAGCGCCGTGGCGTCTGCCAGGTTGTTGCCGATGGCCTCGACCGTCACGGCACCGGCATCGCCCACGTCGCCGTCGATTTTTGCCAGCACCGCACCGCCGACCTTGGCTTCGATCAGCAGCACCGTGACGCCTACCAGGCCACCCGAGCCGCCATCGGAATCGGACACCGCATCGTTGTCGCCCGTGGCCTTGACGGTCAGCGCGTTGGTGGTGACCACGCTGCCGTCCGTGCCCACCGAGGCCGTGACATCGGCATCGCTGGTGATCTCGGCCTCGGTGCCCGAGCCCGAGCCTGCGCCCAGTGCGAACGATCCGACCGTGGTGTCGGTCTCGGCCCGGTTGCCGCCGTCGGCTTCGACCGTGACCGCGCCCGAGCCGACGATGTCGCCCGACATGTCGGCCGTGACCGCGCCGCCGATGCGCGCATCCGCCACCAGCGCCGATACCGCCGCGAAGGCGCCGCCGGTCAGCACGAAGGCTTCGGCCTTGGCGAGGTTCTTGTCGCCCTTCAAGCGGGCGTCCACCGTCACCGCGCCCGTGGTGGCGATGGTGGCCGTGTTGCCCACGCGCGCCTCGACATCGGCCGCGCTGGTGATCTCGGACCTGGCCTCGGCCCCGCCGCCAGTGCCCAGCACCGAGATGCCGACCAGCTTGACGGTGGTGGTCGCCTTGTTTTCGCCGTCGGCCTTCACGTCCAGTTGGGCTGCGCCCACGGCGCCGAGCGCGACATCGCCCTCCACGAGGTCGCCGTCGAACTGCGCCAGCACCGCCCCGCCGACCTTGGCCGTGGGCAGCATCGCCAGCACCGTGAGGCCGCCGCCACCGCCGCCGTTGGCCGTGGCATCGGCCCGGTTCGTGCCCGTGGCCAGCACCTCGACGATCTTGCCCGGCACGCCGATCTGCGACGTGGCGCCCACGGCCGCCGTGACATCGGCCTGGTCCGTCACCTCGGCATAGGCATCGGCGCCGCCACCGGCCGCCAGGCCGATGGTGATCACCAGCGATTCGGCATCGGCGTTGTTGTCGCCGGTGGCGTCCACGGTGACGCGGTTGGCGCTTCCTACATCGCCGTCCAGCCGGGCCTCGACCGATGCGGCGATCCTGGCCGCCAGCGACGAGCCGCTGATGGCCACGATGCCGCCCGAGCCGTTGACCGACGTGGCGAGCGCATCGTTGTCGCCATCGGCCTCGACCATCAGGTCGCCGGTCGATTCCACGCTGCCGTCGCTGCCGATGATGGCCTCCACGCGCGCACCGGCGCTGACGTCGGCCACGCTGCCCGCGCCGCTCAGACCGCCCGCGCCCACGGCGACAGACAACGTGTCGGCCACGGCCTGGTTGGTACCGAAGGCCTTGACGGTGACGCCGGACGAGGCCAGCACATCGCCGTCCATGCGGGCGCTGGTGCCGCCTGCGACTTCCGCGTCACTCAGGATGACCACGCCCGACAGCAGGCCGCCGGCCCCGCCGCCAGCCTCGGCCGTGGCGGTGTTGGTGGCGGTGGCTTCGACCTTGAAGAGGCCGGTGGTCCTGATCTGCGCGTTCGAGCCGACATGGGCGTCGGTAGCGGCGCTGGCCGCGATCAGGGCCTTGGCGTTGAGGCCGGCACCACCGGCGATGCCGATGGCGGCGGCGGTCGGGTCCGAGATGGCGGTGTTGACCGATTTG
Source organism: Rhodoferax sp. RT4P68 (assembly GCF_056521305.1). Taxonomy (NCBI): domain Bacteria; kingdom Pseudomonadati; phylum Pseudomonadota; class Betaproteobacteria; order Burkholderiales; family Comamonadaceae; genus Rhodoferax; species Rhodoferax sp. RT4P68. Next base: position 29,400 of record NZ_JBWMBB010000007.1, on the reverse strand, counting down.
GCTTCGACTGTCAGCACGCCGGTGTTCACATTGCCGTTGGCGCCGATGCCGGCAAAGGTGCGGCCGCTGACGGTGGCGCGGTCTTCCAGCGCGGTGATGGCCACGGCGCCGAACGACAGGCCGGTGGTCGCGCCATCGGCCGTCGACGTGCTGTCGGCCTTGATCTTGACCGTGCCGCCGGTGGCGGTGATGCTGCCGCCGTCGCCGACAAAGGCATCGGTGTCGCGGCTGACCTCGGTGGAGGCCAGGACCACGGTCACGCCCACCAGTGCCACAGCCGCACCCGTCACGGTGGCGTTGGCCGTGTTGAGCGAGGTGGCCAGGATGTCGACGTTCGCCGCCGTGATGCTGGAGCCGCCGGTGGCGTAGGCCTGCGTGCGCCCGCCGATGTCGGAGGTGGACGTGACGGCCGCCACCGAGCCGATGCCCCCGGCCACGGCCGTGGTGGTGGGCGCGACCTCGATGGTCGAGGTGCCGGTGATCGTGATCTTGTCGCCCGCAGCGATCAGGGTGGACGCATCGACGTAGGCGGCGGTGCGCCCGCCGATGGTCAGCACCGATTCACCACCCGCGCCCGACAGGCCGGCCGCGATGGCAACCGCCACGCTGGTGCTCTTGACGGTCGGGTTGCCGAGCGCATCCACCAGCATCTCGTCGGCCGTGACATCGATGTTGCCGCCGAGCGCGGTGACATGCGAGCCCCCGCGCACGGAGGCCAGCACGTTGTTGGCGACCGTGTTCTCGGCGATCGACACGCCCACCGCCACGCCGGCACCGGCCAGTGCGCTGGCGACGATGGTGGCCTCGATGGCGGCGGTGTCGTCGGCATCCACGAACACCGCGCCGGCCGCCTGCACGCCCTTGGCGTTCAGCATGAAGGCTTCGGCCGTGTTGCGGATGGTGTTGCGCGCCTCGGCGCCCGAACCGGCGAAGGCCGGGCCGACGGCGATGGCCGCCGCGGCGGCGATGGACTTGGACTTGATCGTCGCGTCCTCGTCGGCATCGACCCGGATGTCGCCCACGCTCGCCTGCACCGACAGCGTGTTGGCGATGCCGGCCTGCACCGTGTTCTGGATCTGGTTCTCGGCCAGCGACACGGCCACGGCGACGGCAAAGCCGGCTGGGGCGATGGAGGCCGCGATGGACCCGGCCGCCACGTCGGCGTCGATGGTCGAGACATCGCTGGCCCACACGGTCACGGTGTCGGCCGAGATGCCCGCACCCCGGTCGCCGTCGATGCGCGCGCGCACGTTGGCCGCGCTGCGGTTGACGGCCGAGGCGCCCGAGCCCGCGCCCGTGGCCGAGAAGCCCAGGCTGCCCACCACGGCGGCCGAGAAGGCCAGCACCGCGCTGTCGATGTCCTGGTCGGACTTGGCGGTGACCTCGAAGTCGCCGCCGGCGCTGACGGCGGTGTTCTGCGTGTACGCCTGCACGTCCAGCGTGGCCGAGTCGAGCCGGGTCCACAGGCTGGGGTTCGCGAAATTCTGCTGCGCCAGCGCGATGGGCTGCGTGCCGGCCGTGGCGGCATCGCCATCGGTCAGCGTGGCACCGTTGTACTGGTAGAGCGTGCCGGCGTCCATGCCGTCCACCACCCGCACCACGGTGCCGGCGGCCAGCGTGGCCACCGATTCATCGGACAGGTGGTCGATGCGGTCGTCCCAGCCGATGTCATTGCGCGCGATGGCCACGCCGATGGACAGGCCGGCTCCCGCGAACAGGCTGGCCACCGCCGCGATGGCGATGCCGTCGATCTCGGCGTGGATGGCAGAGGTGTTCTCGGCGTGGACGATCACATCACCCACGGTGCTGGTGAGGTCGGCGTTGAGCGCGTAGGCGTTGACCTTGCCGCCGATGCTGTTGTCGGCCACGGCACCGGCGCCCGAGAGGCCGCCGCCGATCAGATTGAGGCTGACCGTCACGGCAGCCGCAATCGCGAAGGCGTCGATCTTGGCGTTCTCGACGGCCTCGATGGTGATGTCGCCGGTGCGGGCCGTGGCCTTGGCGTCCGCCATGTAGGCCGTGACGTCGTTGTCGATGCTGTTGCCGGCAATCGCCACGCCGATGGCCACCGACAGCCCGCCCAGCCCGAACGAGCCGGCCAGCGAGGCGGCAGCCGTGTCGGCCAGGATGACCGAGCGGTCGGCCGCCTTCACGTCGATGGCAGTGGCGGTGATGGTGGTCGTGGTGGCGTTGACGCCGTCGATGAAGGCCGCAACGTCGACCGCGATGCGGTTGTCGCTGGCGGCGCCGGCGCCGCTCAGGCTGCCGGCCAGCGCACCGCCCGACAGCGCGACCGAGCCGGCCAGCACCAGGGCGTCCACGTCCAGCGTGGCCGTGGCCTCGATGTCCAGCGTCTTCGCGGCGCTGATCGAGGTGTCTTCGGCATAGGCTTTGACGACCATCGGTTGCCGGTCGACGTTGACCAGCCGCCACAGGTCGGGGTTGGCGTAGTCGGACTGCAACGCGCTCACCGGCACCCAGCCGGTCGTGGTCTCGAAGTCGATGGTCGTGAGGTTGGCGCCGCTGAGCGAGGCGCCCACGCGCTCGTACAGCCGGCCGGCGGACATCACGGTGTCGCCCTGGGCCACGTTGGCCGAGGTGGCGCTGGCCTGGTGGTCGGCCGTGAGCGTGATGGTCGGGCCCAGGTATTCGTAGATGTCGCCGGCGCGCACGCCGCGCTCGATCAGCACCTTCTTGCCGGTGGCCAGCACCAGCACGTTGTCGCCGGAGCGGTGGTCGGCCACCACGGTGTCGTCGGCCGCATGGCCGATCCAGTTGCGCGCCAGCGCCACGCCGATGGACGCACCCACGCCGACCCCACCCACGCCCACGCCCACGGTGGCAGCGATGATCTTGGCGTCGATGGCCGAGTCGTTGTCGGCCGTGATCGCCACCGAGCCCAGCGTGCTGGTCAGGCGGGCGCCATCGGCATAGGCCTGCGTCCCGCCGCGGATCTGGTTGTCGGCCCAGGCGCCGGCACCGCTGATGCCGATGCCACCGGCGCCGAAGCCCGCTGCGGCCGAGGCCGCTGCTGCCACGGCGTGGATGCCGGCATCGGTCTGTGCCGAGATCTCCAGCGTGGGCGTGGCGGCGTCCACGTCGTCGAGCGTGGCCGTGGCCAAGGCGTCGGCGATGTAGGCGACGACATCGCTGTCCACACTGTTGGAGGCCAGCGTGACGCCGACCGAGATCGAGACGCCGACGACGCCGAACGACAGCGCCAGCGAGGCCGCCGCCGCATCGGCGGTGATGGTCGAGGTGTCCTGCGCATGCACGCCAATGTGGTCGGCGCTGACGATGGTGCTGCCGCTGCCGTCGATGAAGGCCTGCGTGTCGACCGCGATGCGGTTGGCGGTGTAGACGCCCGAGCCGCTGGCGGCCAGGCCGGCACCGGCGCCCGCGCCGACGCCCACCGAGATCGCCAGCACCAGCGCGTCCACCTCCTGCTCCGAGGTGGCCTGCACCATCAGGTTGCCGCCCCCGATCAGAGGCGTGTCGAGCGCATAGGCGTGCACCTGCACCGGTGCCTGCGTGCCGTCCAGCCGCTCGCCGATGAAGTTGCGCGCCACGGCGACGCCGATGGAGACACCCACGCCCACCCCACCGGCGCCGATGGCGGCCGTCGCGGCGGCGATCTCGGCCTCGATGGTGGAGCTGTTGTCGGCCGTGATGGCGATGTCGCCCAGCGTGGCCGTGAGGCTGCTGTCGCGGGCGAAGGCCTGCGCCCCGCCCAGGCTGATGTTGTCAGCCACGGCACCGGCGCCGCTGATGGCCAGGCCGCCCAGGCCGCCGCCGACCGCCAGCGAGGCCGCGACGGACAGCGCGTCGATGGAGGCAGTCTCGTCAGCACTGATGGTGATGGCACCCAGGCTGGCGGTGACGTTGGCGTCGGTGACGGACGCTTCGACCCGGCTGTCCACCGTGTTGCTGGCCAGCGAGAGGCCGATCGACAGCGAGGCGCCGACGATGCCGAAGCCGGCCGCGACCGATGCGGCGGCGGTGTCGGCGTGGATGGTCGATGCGTCGGAGGCGAGCACCGAGACCGCATCGGCACGGACCAGCGAGTTCGTGGTGTCGTTGCCGTCGATGACGGCGGCCACATCGGTGTTGACGCGGTTGTCGGCCACGGCACCGGCGCCGCTGACAGCGATGCCGGCGTACAGCCCGCCCGCCACGGCCACCGAACCCGCGAACACCAGCGCGTCGATGGACTGGTCGCCCGTCGCCTCGACCCGCAGCGTGTCGCCCGCGAAGACCGGCGTGTCGATGATGGAGGCGTGCACCTGCAGCGCATCGTTCTGCACGCTGACCAGGCGCCACAGGTCGGGGTCGCCATAGTCCTGCGCCAGGGCCGTGATCTGCGCCCAGTTGCGCTTGTCGTCGTCGGTCTCCGGCGTGCCGTTGGTGTCCAGTTCGCTGTCGTAGTCGATGGCCAGCAGGTTGGCGTCGGCCACCATGTCGTCGCCCAGCCGCTCGTAGACCTTGCCGCCGATGAGCACACGCTCGCCCTTCTTGACGGTCTGCGTGGCGTCCACGGCCGCGTCGTAGTCGCTGCGCACGGTGTAGTTGTCGCCCAGGTATTCGTAGACATCGCCCTGGCGCACGCCGGCCGCCACGCGCACGCGGTCGCCCTTCAGCACGGTGATCGCGCTGTCGGTGGACTGGTGGTCGATGCCGGCCACGTTGTCCAGCTTGGACGCGCCGATCAGGTTGCGCGCCAGCGCGATGCCGATGGAGGCACCCACACCGGCGCCCGCAGCCCCCACGCCCACGCCGACCGAGGCGGCGATGATGGAGGCGTCGATGGCCGAGGTGTTGTCGGCCGTGACCTGCACCCTGCCATTCAGCGCGTTCAGGTCGCTGGCGGCAACATCGGCCTGCACGCCGCCGGTGATGATGTTCTCGGCCCAAGCGCCTGCGCCGCTCACGCCCACGCCCACGGTGCCGCCTACGGCCAGCGCCACCGAGGCCGCGAAGGCCACGGCGTCGATCACGCCGCTGTCGGTGGCGGTGACGATGATGTGGCCCGCCGACGCGGCGGTGGTGTCCACCTCGGCGCCCTCGATGCCGGCCTGGACCTGCGAATCGATGGTGTTGCGCGCCAGGCCCAGGCCGATGGACACGGCCACGCCCACGGTGCCGCCGAAGGCTGCAGCCACCGAGGCCGCGCCCGCCAGCGCATGGATGGAGGCGTCGTTGTCGGCGTCCACCGTCACACTGGCCGCGCGGATCGCCGTGCTGGCGACACCGGCCCCGTCGATGGCGCTCTGCACGTCCACGCCGATGCGGTTCTCCGCGTACACGCCCGAGCCGGCAATCGCCAGGCCCACGGTGCCGGATGCGCCGATGGCGACCGAGCCGGCGACGACCAGCGACTGGATCGTCTGCTCGGCGCTCGCATCCAGCGTCAGCGCGGCCGGTGTCGTCACCGCCGTGTCGGTCAGCAAGGCATGCACCTGCAGGGGCGAGGCGCTGCCGGCTCCGGGCTGCCAGCCGATGAAGTTCTGCGCCACGGCGATGCCGATGGACGCGCCGATGCCGGCCGTGCCGCCCACACCCACCGCTGCCGACAGCGCGGCCACCGTGGACGAAATGTCGGCCGCGCTCGTGGCCTCCAGCGTCACCGCGCCCAGGCTGTCGATCAGCCGCACATCCTGCACCAGGGCCAGCGTGCCGCCCACGATCACGTTCTGTGCCACGGCACCCGCGCCGCTCACCGCGATGCCGGCCGTGCCGCCCAGGCCGATGGACAGGGCAGCCGCCGCCGAGATGGCGTTGATGGTGTTCTTGTGGATGGAGAGCGTGAGCGGCTGGCCGGCGGCGCTGGTGCGCTCCAGCACGAAAGTCTGGCCATCGGGGGCGACCAGCGTCCAGCTCTGGCCTTCGACCAGGGTGTTGACCACCAGCTTGTCCACCAGCATCCAGCCGGCGCCGGTGTAGTTGACGGTCGCCAGGTCGACTCCCACCAGGTCGGGCACGCCGATGTAGCGGTAGACCCGGCCCTCGGTGCCGAAGCTTGCGCCCCCGACCACCTTGACCGTCGTGCCCTGGTTGACCGTCTGCACGCCGTCGGTGGTCAGGTAGGTGGCGGCAGTGGCCACCGTGTCCTCCACGGCCAGCACGTCCATGCCGTTAGCGACCAGCGCCGTGTTCATGGCCGCGCGCAACGTCGCCAGTGTGGCGGCGTCCTGCAGCGCGTCCAGCACCGCTTCGTCGTTGGTGTTGCCCGAGTGCTGCTGCTCCACGTCCTTGTCGGCCAGGGCGGCGTCGTCCAACAGCGCCGCCGTCAGCGCGGGGCTGATGTCGAACAGCTTGAGCCCGTCGGAGCGGGCGTGCACGTCCACCCCGCCCACCGTGGTCTTGACGCCCTGGTCGGCGTTCTGGATGGCGGCCACCACGTCGCTGTCGACCTCGTTCAGCGCGATGGACAGGCCGATGGCGACCGACACGCCGGCTGTGCCGCCCAGCGAGGCGGCCAGTGCGGCGGCCCCGGCAATCGCGTCGATGCCCGAGGCATCCACCGCGCTGACCGTCACGCTGGCGGCGTTGATGCCGTCGGTGGCGGTGTTGTCGCCATCGCCGTCGATGAGGGCCTTGACGCTGGCGTTGATGCGGTTCTCGGCATAGACCCCGGCGCCGCTGATGGCCACGCCAGTGGTGCCACCACCGCCCAGGGCGGCTGCAGCCGCGACGACCCTCGCCTCGATGCTGTGCTGGCCTTCAGCATCCACCGTCAACGCGCCGAAGGCGTGGATGCTCGAACCCTCGATGACGGCGTGCACCTCGGTCGCCGAGGCGCCCAGGTCGACCTGCTTCCAGACCGTGCGGTCCCCATAGTCCTGCGTGGCCAGGTCGATCCACACCTCCTGCCATTGGCCGGTGGTGAAGTCGGTGTTGGCCAGCGCCACGTTGGTGAGGCTGGTGTCGCCCACGTACTTGTAGAGGCTGCCGACGTTGCCGTCCGCAGTGCCGACGCCGGGCTGGAAGCCGGGCCGGATGGCGACGACGGCACCGGGCGCGACCGTTTGCAGGCCGGCCATGGCGGTGTGCAGCGTGGCGACGGGCTGGGTCCGCGTCGGGCCCAGGTACTCGTAGACATCGCCCGCGCGGGCGCCGCTGCTGATCTTCACGGTGTCGCCGGTCGCCAGGCTCTGGCCCTGGGCCAGCCCGGCGGCGGTGGTGAAGTCGCCATCCATCTGCAACTGTTCCCAGCCGATGAAGTTGCGCGCCACGGCCACGCCCAGCGCCACGCCGATGCCGTTGCTCGACCCCACGCCGATGGCGGCAGCCGCCGCGCCGACCAGCGCGTCGATGCGCGAGGTGCTGGCCGCCACCACATCGACCGCGCCCACCGTTTGCGTAGCGGTACCGACGGCGCTGTCCAGGATCGCGGCGTTGGCCGAGGTCAGCACCACGTTCTGCGCCACGGCCGCGCCGCCGGCAATCGCCACGCCGGTGCCGCCACCGCCCAGCGCCACCGACACGGAAGCGGCCACGACCAGGGCGTCGATGGTGGCGGCGTCGGTGGCGCGCACCGTGATGTCGCCGCGCGTGACCACGCCACCGGCCGCGGTGTCGCTGGTCAGGATGCTGGGCACATCGCTGATGGAGGCCCGGATGTCGTTGTCGATGGTGTTGAATGCCAGCGACGCGCCGATGGCCACGCTGACGGCGCTGTTGAGCGACAGCGCCGCCGCGACCGAGGCGGCACGCGCGTCGGCCACGATGGTGGAGGTGTCGTCTGCCGTGACGTTCAGGTCGCCGTCGCCGGTATCGACCAGGCTCGCGCCGTCGATGAAGGCATGGACATTGGCGGCCATGCTGTTGTCGGTCCACACGCCGGCGCCGGTGGCGGCCAGCGCGCTGGAGCCGGTGGACATGGACAGCGCCACCGCCGCCGCATCGACCACCGCGCCGATGCGGCTGCTGGAGACGACCGAGACGGTGATGCCATGGTCGGCCACGACGCGCGTGTCGCCATCGCCGTCGCTGTCCTCGACGAAGGCCATCACGTCCATCGGATCGGCGCCGCCGTACTCGGTCCAGCCGATGCGGTTGCGCGCGATGGACACGCCCACGGCCACGGCCGGGGCCGAGCCCTTGAAGCTGACGGCCGCCGCGATGGCGATGGCCCGCACCAGCGCGTCGATCTCGGCGCTGTTGACGGCCAGCACGCCGATGGTGCCGCCGCTGCCGTCGGCCGCTGCGGTGGCGGTGACGGCGCTGTCGCGGATGAAGGCCAGGACCTGCCCGCCGATGCTGTTGACCGCCGTGGCCCCGCCGCCGGACACGGCCAGCGTGTCGCCCTTGGCGGACGCCGCCGCCGAGATGGCGGTCGCGGTGGAGGTGGCGTCGATGGCCGCGACTTCTTCGGCGCGCACGTCGACGGCGCCGCCCTGGGCCGTGAGCGCGTTCACGTCATCGACCGCCACCACCATGTCGGTGTCGATCTCGTTGCGCGCGACGCTCAGGCCCACCGAGATCGTGGTCGCCTCGCTGGCCAGCGGCACCAGCGAGATCGACATCGAGCTGACCCCCACCAGCGCGTCGATGGTGGCCTCGTCGCTGCCCAGGATGGAGATGTCGCCGGCGGCCCGCACCAGGCTCGTGCCCTCGATGCCGGCGCGCACCTGCGTGGCCACCCGGTTCAGCGCCAGCGTGGCGGCCACCGAGATGTTGCGCACGGCATTCGTGCTGATGCCCGGCTTGGAGATCGCCAGCACGCTGTTCTCGATGGTCGAGGTGATGGCCGCGTCCGACACGGCCGAGAGCCGGATGTCGCCGCCCGCGCGCACGTCGGAGTCGAGGATCTGCGCGCGCACCTGCGCCGGATCGCGGTCGGCCAGCCCCAGCCCGAACAAGGTGTCGGCCAGGTCGAACAGCAGGTTCTGCGACGCATAGCCCACGGTGTTGAAGGCCAGCGTGGCGCCGATGTTGACGCCCTTGGCCGTGATGCTGGAGGTGACCGTGGCGTCGATGGCCGAGGTGTTCTGCGCATCGAGCACCACGTCGCCGCTGCGCGTGGTGATGTCACTGGACTGGACCACCGCGCTGGCCTCGCTGAGCACCAGGTTGGCAGCGATCACGCCGTTGAAGTTCACGCCCTTGTTGGAGCCCTGGGCCGCCACCGTGCTGAGGTTGGCCGCGGTGATGGTGGCTGTCTCCAGCGCGGTCAGCGCGAGGCCGCCGCCGATGGTCAGCGTCGAGCCGTCGATGCGCGCATCGGCCCGGCCGCGCACGTCGTTGCGCACCACCAGCCCGGCCGAGGCATTGGCCTCGCCGCCGCTGAGGTTGGTGGGGATCAGCGAGGTCAGGAAATCCAGCGTCGATTCGAGGTCCTGCCCGAACAGCGTGCGCCTGGCCCACAGCGTGGTGTCCGCATAGTCGGTGGTGCCCAGGTCGACCATGTCGGGGGCGGTGGGGTCCAGGTCGGCCGGGTCGCCCAGGTACTGCATCGTGACCCCGGCGAAATCGGGATCGGCATAGGTGCTGGCGACCCGCACCAGAGCGCCCGCCTCCAGGCCCTGCGTGCCGGAGTTGGAGGTGAACTGGTAGTCGCTGATGAGGCTGCGCAGTGCGCCCACGGCCACGCTGATGCCGTAGTCGTTGACGACCGACGCGAGCGCCTTCACGCTGGTGTCGGCGCGGACCAGGGCCGCATCCTCGGCGCTGACCGTCACGTCCCCGCCCACATGGTTGGCAGCCGGATCGGCCAGCGCGGCAATGCCCGTGATCTCGGCCCGCGTGTCGCTGCTGACCATGTTCTTGGACAGCACGATGCCCACGGCCAGTGCGTTGGCACCGGCAAGCGCCACGGCGGCCGAGGTGGCCTCGTTGCCCACGGTGGCGTCGATGGCCGCTTCGGTGTAAGCGGTGACGGACAGGTCGTCGCCGACCGCCAGCACGGTGTCGCTCACGGTGGCCCGCACTTCGGCCGGGCGCTCGGCCGCGAAGACCTTGAGCGTGGCCTCCCAGCGCGCGGTGTCGGCAAAGTTCTGGCTGGCCAGGTCGACCGGGCCGGCCAGGTCGCTGCCGATGTAGCGGAACACGTCGTTGCCGGCGCTGTCCACGTCCTGCACCAGGTCGCCGCTCTTCAGGCCGTTCTCGCTGATCTCGTCAGAGCGGTAGTCGTAGTCGAACGGGCCGATCAACGTGTCCAGCGCGTTGAACAGCACGTTCTGCGGCTCCCAGCCGACGGTATTGAAGGCCAGCGTGACGCTGACGCCCTTGTCGCCGCTGGTGGTGGAGCTTTGCGTCACCGCATCGATCACCGAGACGTTGCTGGCGGCCACGGCCATGTCACCGCCCACCGTGACGGTGCTGCTGTCCACCGTGGCACGGGCCGAGCTGAGCACCAGATTGGTGGCGATGGTGCCGTTCACGGCGATGACGCTGCCCTTGCCGAAGGCGCTGCCGCCCGACGCCACGGCGGCACTGTCGGCGGTGGCGCGGATCACGGCGGTCTCGTCGGCCGTGACGTCCAGCGCCGCGGCGTCGATGACAGCATCGACGACGTAGGCGTCCACATCGCTGCGCACGTCGTTCAGCACCACCATGCCACCGATGCCCATGGCGTCCGATTCGCTGACGTTGTAGCCGGTGGGGATGATCTTGGTGACCAGCACTTCCTTCCAGTAGTCCAGATCGGTGTAGTCGATGAAGCTGGCGCTGGTCGGGTCGTTCAGCTCGACCTGCATCGTCGTGCCCAGCCATTCGTAGATGGCGCCGGCCGCGCCCAGCTCGCGCCACAGCGCGGTGTCGGCATAGTCGACCAGGGCCAGGTCGGTGGCCAGCGGGTTGGCGCCGATGTAGACGTAGACCGAGGCCGCCGTGCCGCCGATGCGGGTCCACAGGCTGGTGTCGCCGTAGTCCTGCGCGCCCAGGTCCAGCCGCAGGCCTGCACCGCCGGGGCCGGTGTAGGTGTAGATGCCACCGGCCACCGCTTGCCACGCGCTGGTGTCGCTGAAGTCTTGCGCTGCCTGGCCGATGGTGGTGCCGGTGGCGCCGCGCCAGGCGTAGACGGCGTTCAGTTCGCCCTCCACGCGCTGCCAGCTCGGGCTCGTGCCATAGGCCTGCAGCTCGATGTCGACTTCGGCGTCGGCGCCGAGGTAGCGGTAGACGTATTCGGTGACGATCTGGCCGTCCTGCCCGTCCGCCGCGTTGCCCATGACCACATGGCGCACGAAGTCGCCGGTCTTCAGCTCGACCAACTGCTCATCGCCGTCGGCACCGGTGGTGCTGTGGTCGGCGGTGAACTGCACGAACTGACCGTGCGTCAGCGTGACGGTCTTGTCGCCGGCGGTACCGATGCTGGCGGTGTCGTAGCCCTCGGCCAGCTGCACCGTGTCGCCGGTGACGATCAGGCGCCGGCCCGATTCATTGGTGAAGCGCGCGCTGTCATAGCCCTCGGCTACTGCGACCTTGTCGCCAGTGGTGATCGTCGCGCTGCCGTCGCCGCTGCTGTAGTCGGGCGTGCCGAAGCCATCGGCCAGGCGCACGCGTTCGCCGAATTCGAGCGTGACTGTCCCTTCGCTGCTCTGGTGGTCGGCGTGCTGGAAGTCGTTCAGCGTCTCTTGCAGCACCGCCGCGCCACCGTCGTTGGTGGTGATGGAGGACGCGACGATCTTGCTGTTGGCGTAGATGCCGGCGTTGTCGCGCGCGAAGACCGTGACCGTGCCGCCGGACGAGATGGTCTCGGCATCGTCGCCATCGATGAAGGCCTCTGCATCGCTGCTGACCTTGTTGCTGGCCACGACCGCGCCAATGCTCTTGCCCGTGGCGCCCTTCAGGGCTGCGGCATTGGACTCGGCGGCGTTGCTGACGGTGGCGTTGATCTGCGCCTGCGAGGTGGCGCGCACGGCGATGTCGCCCGCCGCGTCCACGGCCGAATCGGTGATGTGGGCCCGCACCAAGGCCGGCGCTTCGTTGGCGAAGGGGTTGACGACCTTGGCCCATTGCGCCGGCTGGTTCTGCAGTGAATCGGACAGGTCGATCGCCGGGCCGGCCGGCTGCAGTTGCCAGGCCGCAGAGCCGTAGTTCTGCGCCTTGAGGTCGATGCCGGCTTCGCTGGCCAGCGCCGGGCCGGCGTAGGTGTACACGCCGGCGGGGGCCAGCACCGTCGTGCCATCGGCGGCGAGGATGTCGGCGTACAGCCGCACCTGGTCGCCCGCGTTCAGGGCGGTCGGTCGGCTCTGGACGGTGTACTGCGCATCGGCCTGGCCATCGCCACGCCACCAGTAGATGTCGCCGCTGGCCATGTCTTTCACGCGGTCGCCGACGTCCAGCGCGGGCACCTGCTCGGTGCTTTCGTAGTCGTAGCTGTCGGTGGGCCGGCCGATGATGGTGTCGAGCGCGTTGAACAGGAAGTTCTGCGACTGCCAGCCGATGCTGTTGAAGGCCAGCGAGATGCCCACGCCGGTGTCGCCGGTGGCGGTGGAGGCCAGCAGCGTCGCATCCACCGTGGACACGTTGTCGGCCTCGACCACCACGCCCGCGGCCGTGGTGGTGATGGTGCTGTCGGCCACATACGCCTCGGCACGGCTCAGCACGATGTTGGTCACCACCTGGCCGTTGACGGCCAGCACCGTGCCGGCACCCAGGAAGCTGCCGCCCGAGGCCTCGACCGTGCTGGTCGCGGTGGATTGGATGAAGGCCGTTTCGTGCGCGCGCACGTTGACGGCCTCGACCACGCGCCAGCGCGTGCCGTCGGCGAAGTCTTCGTCGCCCAGATCGGTCTCGCCACTCTCGACCAGGAATTCGTAGACGCTGCCGTCGGCGCCGCGCACACGCTGCCGCGTCTCCAGCGCCACGGCCTGCGCGCCGCCCGCCACCGCGTAGGCCACGACGACCGGCGCGGCCGCCTGCAATGCCGCGTTGTCGACGAAGGCCTCGACAGCGCTGCGCACGTCGTTCATGACGACCAGGATGCCGACCGCCGTGGCGTCCGATGCGGTCAGGTTGCCGATGTTGGGGTACAGGTCGTCCAGGTTGTCGGCGCCGGCCACCAGCTTCTGCCAGAGCGGGTTGGGCAGCGGGTTGCCCTGGCCGTCGAGGCCGGGGCCGGGCTTGAAGATGGTGGCGTCCAGGTCGATCGGCGCGCTGAGCCCTGTGGTGGCGTCGACCGGGCCGATGTAGCGGTAGACCGCGCCCACGTCGCCCTGCGTGCCGTCGCCGGGGCCCACGCGCACCTGCTGGCCGGCAGCCAGCGCCACGGTGCCGGATTCGGTCGTGTAGTCGATGTCGCCGGGCAACAGGGCTTCGATCTGGTCCACCACGCCGGCCAGCGTGTTGCTGGTCAGCGCCTTCTGGATGACGACGCTGTCGCTGGTGATGCCGGCGTTGTCTTCGGCCTCCACGGTGATGGCGCCGCCGGCCGTGATGCTGCCCGCCGCACCGGTGAAGACGATGTACGCACTGGCGCTGCTGCTGACCTTGTTGCTGGCCAGCACGCCGCCACCGGCCACGCTGCTGGCGTCTTCCATCGCGCCGGGGATGACGATGTCCAGCGCCGCCTCGGAGATGTTCTCGTTGCCGACGTAGGCGTTGATCTGCGCGGTGGACAGCGCCGTGACGCCGATGTCGCCGGCTGCAGTGACCGTGGTGTCGCGCAGGAAGGCCTCGACCAGGGCCGGCTGCTGGCCATTGAAGGCCGACGAGATCAGCGGGTCGCCGAGCAGCGTATCGACCGCATTGAACAGGATGTTCTGCGCCTTCCAGCCCACCGAGTTGAAGGCCACCACGGCCGTGGCCGAGTCCCAGGCCTCGACCTTGCTGGTGGTGCTGGCGTCGATCAGCGAGAGGTTCTCCGCCAGCACGGCCAGGCTGGCGTCGGTCTGGATGGCGCTGTCGTCCGCAAAGGCACGGGATTCGCTGAGCACCAGGTTGGTGGCGATGATGCCGCCGCGGCCCGTCCACGGCACGACATAGCTGTCTTCCACGGCGCTGATGCGGGCGCTCTCCAGCGCGGTGATGGCGACATCGCTGCCGGCTGCGATGCGGGCGTCGGTGATGGAGGCGACCACACGGCTGCGCACGTCGTTCAGGTCGATGAGGCCGTAGAAGCTCTGCGAATCACCCGCCAGGCCTTCCTTGCCCATGATCGTGCCCACCACGTTCAGCGCGGCGTAGACGGTCGATTCGGTGATCAGGTTGGCCGGGTTCAGCCGCTTCCACAGGCCGAAGTCGGTGTAGTCGGTGGTGGCCAGGTCGGTGGCGACGCCGACCGCGTTCGAGCCCATGAACTGGTAGGTGCCGCCGACCTCGACCCACTTGGTGGCGTCGTTGTACTTCTGGGTCGCCAGGTTGAAGCTGCCGGTGGCCCCAAGGTACTGGTAGCGGCTGCCGGCGCTGCCGAAGTCGCCGCCGTAGTCGTCGGTCAGCAGCACCACGTCGCCGGCGGTCAGGGTCTCGATGGCTTCGCTGCCATCGGCCTCGTAGGTGGCGGCGAACACGGTGTCGTCCACCACGCGCACGCGGTCGCCGAACTGCAGGTCGCGCACGCCCGAGGCGCTGGTGTAAGCGTAGTCGTCCTGGATCAGGCCGACGAGGTTGTTCAGGATGCCGGAGCCGGCGTCGTTGGCCGGCGCGACCTCCGCGTACATTCGCGTTTCGGCATCGATCAGCGCGTCGTCCGCGGCGCGCACTTCGACTGCGCCGCCGGTCTGCACGTCCACAGCGGCGTCGATGGCGCTGCTGTAGTCGATGGTGGCCGAGGCCGAGCTGCTGACGCGGTTGCTGGCCAGGATGCCGCTGGCGCTCATGCCCGCTGCGCCGAAGAAGGCGGCCGGGTACGAGGTGGCGTCGTTGGTGACCAGCGCGTTGATGTGGGCGGCAGATTCGGCCACGACGGACAGGCCGCCCGCCGCGTCGACCTGTGTGTCCAGCAGCCAGGCGTGGGCATGCGCCGGGGTTTCGGTCGCCAGGTACGAGGCACCGATCAGGGTGTCGATGGCGTTGTACAGCACGTTCTGCGCTTCGTAGCCGACGCTGTTGAAGGCCAGCAGAAAAGCGGCCGAATTGGCGCCCGAGGTGGAGGCCGCCCGCGTGGTGGCGTCGATCTGGGCGGTGTTGAACGCTTCGACCGCGATGTCACCGTCGGTGCCCAGGCGGCTGCGCTCGACGGAGGCATCGGCCGTGGCCTGCACGACGTTGGTGGCGACCACCGCGCTGGCGGCCACCGACTGGCCCTTGCCGAACACGTCGCCACCGGAGGAGGACACGGCGGCGTCGTTCTCCGCGCGGATGACGGCCGACTCGACGGCCAGCACCGAGACCGTGCCACCGGCCTCGACGCGGGCATCGTGCACATAGGCCTGCACATCACTGCGCACGTCGTTCAGCACCACCAGGCCGCCGACGGCGATGGAATCGGACGGCGTGAAGTTCAGTCCGCTGGGGATGGCCTGCGTCGCGGGCAGCAGCTTCCACAGGCCGATGTCGCCGAAGTCCTGCGCGGCGAACACGAGGCTGGCGTCCTCGCCCATGTAGGCGTAGATGTCGCCTGCGCTGCCGGCAATGGCACGCCACAGGGTGTCGTCGCTGTAGTCCTGCAGCGCCAGGTCCAGGCTGCCGGCGGCGCCCAGGTATTCGTAGACCGTGTCGGCGTCGCCGCCGATGGCCTGCCAGCGGTCGGTGTCGGTGTAGTCGGCCGTGCCCAGGTCGACACGCAGCCCGCGCGCGCCGATGCCGACGAAGCGGTACAGCGCGCCGCCGTCGCCGCGCGAAGGATCGTAGTCGTCGGCCAGCAGCACCACATCGCCGCTGCGCAGCAGGCGGATGCCGGAATCGGAAGTGAAAGTGGCGTCGGCATAGCCGGCCTCGACCTGCACCAGGTCGCCGGTGGCCAGGGCCACGGCGCCGTCGTCGCTGGAGAAGTCGGCGCTGGCGAAATCGTCGGCCAGCAGCACCAGATCGCCGAAGGCCACGGGCTTGGCGCCAGCTTCGTCGCTCGTCCAGTCAACCGGGATCTGCTGCTCGAACAGCGTGGAGGCGACGCTCAGGCCAGCGTCGTTCTTGGTGGCCGACGCGGTGACGACCGTGACGGTGGCGTAGATGCCGGCGTTGTCCTGGGCCTGCACGGTGACCGCGCCTCCCGCCTGCACATCCACATCGGCGCCGAGGGCAGGCGTGTAGTCGATCCAGGCCTCGGCCGCAGTGGCCACCTTGTTGCTCGCGAGGATGCCGCCGAAAGCCTTGCCGGTGGCGTTGACCAGCGCGCCGGCGGCCGACGTGGCGGCGTTGCTCATGTCCGCTTCGATGAAGGCCTGGTTGTCGGCACTGACGACGATGTCGCCGCCGGCCCGCAGCGCGCTGTCCAGCACCGTGGCGCTGACACGCGCCGGGTTCTCGCCGCCGAAGGGCGAGAACTCGACCGCTGCCCAACGCGAGGTGTCGCTGAAGTCTTCGGCGTCCCACTGCGCCTGGGTGGTGAAGCTGGTGCGGGCGTCGAGGAAGCGGTAGACCTCGGTGCCGACCTTGACGCGGTCGCCCGGGTCCAGCGGGTCGACCACATCGCCGAATGCGTGGTCGAAGTCCCCCACCGGGCGGCCGATCAAGGCGTCGATGGTGTTGAACAGCAGGTTCTGCGATTCCCAGCCGACGCTGTTGAAGGCCAGCGTCACGGCCACGCCGGTGTCGCCGGTGTTGGCGGCGCTCATCACCGTGGCGTAGAAGTTGGAGGTGTTGAGGCCCTCGACGCGCACGTCGCCCGCCGTGGCGGTAAGCGTGCTGTTGCGCACGCGCGCATCGACCGCGCTCTGCACCCGGTTGGTGACGGCCTGGCCGCCACCGGCCACCACGGTGCCGGTGCCGTAGGCGCTGCCGCCCGAGGCTTCGACGTTGACCTGCGCCACGGCCACGAGATCGGCAGCGGCCTGGGCGTGGACGGCGATGTCGCCGGTGGTGGCGCGCACCACGGCGCCGCGGATCTCGGCCAGCACGGCGCTGCGCACATCGTTGAGCACGACCAGCGCGCCGAAGGCCTTGGCGTCGGAGTTGGTGAGGTTGCCGATGTTGGGGAAGCTGGCCAGCAGGCCGGCGTCGTTCTTGGCCACCTTCTGCCACTGCGACAGATTGCTGTAGTTGGCCGTGCCCAGGTTCACGGTGGCGGGCGCGGCGCCGACGAATTCGTAGACCTCGCCGCCGATGCCGCCGCCGGCATAGGCCGTGCCCAGCCGCACGCGCAGGCCGCTCGCCAGCTGCTGGCTGCCGCTGGCGGTGGTGAACTGGTAGCCGTTGTCGATGACGCCGGCCAGGATCTGCTTGACCGCATCGAGGTTGTTGGCCGTCACGGCCGAGGTCACCAGGCTGCTGGTGCTGGTGATGCCGCTGGCATCCTCGGCATGCACGCGCACACCGCCACCGGCCAGCACGCCGGTGCCGGTCGGGTTCTCGATCACGGCCGTGGCCGCGCTGCTGACTTTGTTGCTCGCCAGCATGCCGCCGGCCGCCATGCCGTTGGCGCCGAACTTGGCCTTGACGACGAATTCGTTGAGGGCGGTGGAGCGCTGCTCGTTGCCGACGGTGGCGGTGATCTGCGCGCTGGAGACGGCGTCTACCGTGACGTCGTCGCCCGCGGTGACCTGCGAGCCGGTGATGCGTGCAGTGGCACCGGCAGGTTGCTCGTCGGTGATGAGGTTGTCGCCCAGCAGGGCGTCGATGGCGGCGAACAGCAGGTTGGTGGGCGCCCAGCCCAGCGTGTTGAGGGCGACGACGACGCCGACCGAATCGGACTTGCTGGCCGAGCGGGTGTCGGAGATGGCCGCGAGCGACGCCTCGTTCGTCGCTTCGAGCGCCACGTTGCCGCCCGTGCTGGTCACGCGGCTGTTGCTGGCCTGGGCCAGCGCGTGGGCCAGCACCATGTTGTTGACCAGCACCCCACCCTTGTTGCCGGACTGCGACTCCACCACGCTGGAGTCGTCGGCGCGGATGCCGGCCCGCTCGGCGGCGTGCAGCACGATGTCGGCCGCAGCCGTCAGCGCTGCGCCACTGACCCGGGCGGCCACATCGGCCTTGACCTCGTTGCGCGTCATGAGGCCGTAGAAAGCTTCGGAGGCGCCGTTGTCCAGCCCGAAGGACTTGATCAATGCGGACGCTACGGCCGTGGGCACGGCGTTGGTGTCGTCCAGCAGCTTCCAGTGTTCGAAATCGGTGTAGGTCTGCGCGCCCAGGTCCACCGGCGCGGCCTGCCCCATGTACTGCACGACTTTGCTGTTCAGCGCGGGGTTGCCCAGGTTGTCGCTCAGACGCACCAGATCGCCAAATTGCAGCGCCTGCGTGCCCGACAGGTTGGTGTAGCGGTAGTCGCGCAGCAGCGAATCAACCGCGCTGTTGAGCAGGCCGGTGCCCAGCAGGTTGACCTTCCTGGCCGAGGTGCCGACGCTGGTGCTGGCGTCGATGGTGGCGTGGTCGTCGGCGCTCAGCGTGATCGTGTCGCCGGCCACCAGCGCGCGGCCGGCGGCGGGAACGGTCTCGACCACCTCGGCCCGCGTACGGCTGCTGACCTTGTTGCTGGCCAGCACGCCGGTGGCGCTCATGGCCGAGGCGCCGAACATCGCCTCGGACAGCGAGGTGGCCTCGTTGCCGACGATGGCTGTGATGGCGGAGGTGTTCTCGGCGTCGAGCGTGATGGCGCCGCCGGCATTGATGGCGCTGTTGGTGACGGTGACCAGCGCCTGGCTGGGCGTCTCGGCACCCAGCGGCAGGGCGATCAAGGCATCGAGCGCGTTGAACAGCAGGTTGGTCGGCGCGTGGCCGACGGCGTTGAAGGCCAGCAGCACGCCCACGGCCTGGCCGGCCGATGTCACCGCGCTCTGCACGTTGGCGCTGATGGCGGACGCGTTCGACGACTGCAGGGCCACGTCGCCAGTCGCGGTCAGCGCGCTGTCCGTGACGAAGGCTTCGGCGCCACCGGTCACGTTGTTGGTGGCGATGGTGCCGTTGGCCGCCACCGAGGTGCCGCCACCGCTGTAGGAGCTGCCGCCCGACGACACGCTGGTGTTGTCGGCCGTGGCCACGACCACGCCCTGCGCGATGGCGCGCACGGTCACGTCACCTGCCTGCACCTGCGCGTCGGTGATACCGGCCCGGGCGCTGCTGCGCACGTCGTTGAAGACGACCATGCCGCCCACCGCCACCGAATTGCTGGCGCTGACGTTGAAGCCGGCCGGGATCAGGCTGGTGGCCAGCTCTTCCTTCCAGAAGTCCAGGTCGCTGTAGTCGGCCGCCGCCAGGTCCAGGCTGGCTGCAGTGCCCAGGTAACGGTAGACCCTGCCCTCCTCGCCGCCGTTGGCGTAGCCATCCTCGACACGCACCTTGATGCCGAACAGCGTGGCGGGCGGCAGAAGGGGATCGACATCGTTGACGCCGACCACGCCGTCATCGGTGTCGAAATCGGGCACCAGCGCGGCGACGACGCCGCGCGCGAATTCGGCGCCACCGTCGTTCGTGGTGATCGCACTGGAGACGACCTTCGCGTTCGCGTACACGCCCGCCAGGTTCTCGGCCTGCACGGTCAGCGTGCCGCCGGCATCGATGTCCCCTCGGGTGATGGTGGCCACGGCTCCGCCGTTCAGCCGGTTGCTGGCCAGGATGCCACCGGCCGCGCCGCCACGCGCGCCGAACAGCGACGAGGCCGTGCTCTCGGCCGCGTTGCTGACGGTGGCGTTGATCTGCGGGGCCGACGTGGCCAGCAGCGTCAGCCCACCGCCCGCGCTGGCATCGGTATCGACCAGGGTGGCCTGCACGTCCAGCGGGTCTGCGCTGTTGAGGCCGAAGTCGGTGCCCAGCAGCGCGCTGAGCAGGTCACCGCCCAACGCGGCGCCGACCGAGGCCGTGTCCCAGCCGATGGTGTTGAGCGCGATCGAGACGCCGGCGGCCCCGGCGGCGCCGAAGATCGTCAGCTCGCTGGTGGCCGCCGTGGCCGCCAGTTCGCTCTTGGCATCGATGGTCGAGCGGTCACCGGCCTGCACCTGCACATCGCCACCGGCCGCGAGCACGCTACCGCTGGCGCCGGCCAGCACGTCGCCGCGCACGCGGTTCTCACTGAACAGGCCGGCGACGCCGACGGAGACGAACGTCGGCAACAAGGTTTCGCCCGAGATCGCCATGGACTCGGCTTCGGCGGCCAGCGTGCGTTCGCTCGCGGCCTCGATCACGATGTCGCCCGCCACGGCGTCGAGCGTGGCGTCGGTGACCCGGGCCTCGGTCACGCGGTTCACCACGTTGCGCGCCACGGCCAGCCCCACATCGAGGTCGGCGACGAGCAGACTGACATCGAGCGCCACCGGCGTCGAATGCGCGCTGGCCGATACGCTGTCGGTGGCGCTGACGACGATGCCGCCCGCGCCGCCGGCGAAGACGCTGCTGTCCGTGACCACGGCGGTCGTGGCGCCGCCGATGGTGTTGCTGGCGACCTTGCCGGTGGCCTCGCTGCTTGCGGCATTGGTGGCGCGCACGGCCAGGCTGCCCACCGGCGTGCCGCTGCTGCCCACGCTGGCGGTCGCCACGCGCGCCGTCGCGGTGTCGGTGCTGTTGTTGAGCACGGTGCCCACCAGGCCGGCCGTGGCGGCGGCGGTGATGCCACCTTCGTTGCGGGCCTCGACCGTGACCGGGCCCGCGCCGGCCAGCGTGCCGACGCCTGCGCCATCCACCGTCGCGCTGGTCGTGCGGTTCAGCGAGATGGTGGACGTCAGGGCACCGAAGTCGAAGCCCAGAAACGCTGTCGAACCCAGCGCGACCGCCACGGTGGAATCGTCGACGGCCGAGATCATCGTGGCAGCACCCGACGCCACCGAGGCGCCGCCCGAAAGCGCGGCGCGCGTGGTGTTCGCCTGCGATACCGAAAGCGAGGCGGGCAGTGTGCTCGTGAGTGCTGCCGTGATTTGCACCGTGTTCAGCGCGGTCACGGCCACGCTGGCACCGGTGATGACCGTGCCTGCGCCCACCACATCCACGGTGGCGACGGACGTGGCCGTGTACGGCGCGAAATCAGCCAGCGCCACGGTCTTGCCGGCCTGCGCCGACAGCACCACAGCCCCACTGGCCTGGATGGAGCCGCTGACCAGCACTGTGGCGTCGTCCGCGCCGACGGCGGTCAGACTGACCGACCCGGCACCGCCGATCGTGCCCAGGGAACGAATCTCTTCCGCATCGGCGAACAAGCCGTTGCCGCCCAGGACCAAGGCACCGTCGAAGCTCAACAGGTCATCGCCATCGCCGCCGAGGATGCTGATGCCGGCGCCCCAGGCGCTGCCGTTGAATTGCAGGGTGATGAGGTCGTCGTCGCCCGAGCCCGTGATGACCACCTGGCTGAAACCGCTGAACGGCCCGAAATCGGTGCCGCCGATGCTGACGTTCACCGTGTTGGCCGCCGCCTGCTGGACCAAGACCAGGGCATCGGCTCCGTTGTGGAGTTCGGCGGTCAGCGTGCCCGTTCCCACGTTGAAGCTCACCGATCCGGACAGCAGCAGTCGCGGGTCGATGGCCTCAAGCTCGTACGCCCGTCGCCTCGGCGCCAGCGTACGGGGCTTGGCGGGTGGGTCCGCGGCTCGCAAGCCGGGTGCCCCCCCGGGAAAGGCGCGCCGAATCAGGCGCGAAAGGAAGGACGGCACGGGTACCGTGCGCGCGATTTGTCCGGGGGTCTTTTGCATTTTGGAATTCCCCTGTCGATTGATGGGAAGAACAACCGCACGGCTTTGTCACGACGCAAAGCGGCCCATACCGAACACCTTGCGAATCGCGGGATGTTACAGATTCTGTGATTTATTTACTTGTCTTTTTTTTGAGCGGCTGACGGGCCGGTGGGATGGGTGGAAACCCTGATTGGCTCAATCCTGAAACACGACGACGCGGTTCCTGCCGCGGTGTTTGGCGGAATACAGGGCCAGATCGGCGGCCTTCAACAGCGCCTCGGAGGTTTCGTGGGCCTCGGGTACCCGGGACGCAACGCCCAGGCTGACGGACACGAAGCCACCCGTGCACCCTGCGTGCGGAATTTGAGCGGCCAGGACGGCCAGACGGGCGACCTCGGCCACCTTGGCAGCACCGACGGCATCGGTCCCCGGAAGCAGAAATACCAGTTCTTCCCCGCCATAGCGGGCGACCATGTCGTCTGGTCGAGCGACTGCCGAGCGCAAGGCTGAGGCCACCCGCCGCAGACAGTCGTCACCCTCGACGTGCCCATAGCGATCGTTGAATTTCTTGAACAGGTCGACATCGACCATGACGATGGCCACGGGGTGACGCTCGCGTTGCGCCCGCCGAAACGCCCGCGCAAGCCGTGAGTCGAACTGGCGCCGGTTTGGCAGCCCCGTCAGTGCGTCGTGCTGGGCCTGGCGGGTCAGCTGCTCGTTGGCACTGGCGAGCGCAGCCTGCGTCTCGCGCAGACCGCGCTCGGCTGTGACGCGCTGGCGGATGGCGCGCTGCACGAACGTCACCGCAACCGCCAGCAGCAGGCAGAGAAATGCGACCCCTGCGGTCTGCACATACGCGGCGCTTCGCCACTTCTCCAGCACCTCCTCCCGGCTGGTGGCCACCGTGACCAGAACGGGGTAGTTGCGCGTGTGCTCGAAGCTGACCAGGTGCTGCACGCCATCGATCGGGGAGCGCGCATCGACGTGCCCCGAGCGCTGCCGGGTGAACAGGTCCATCAACTCGGTGCCCAACTGTTTACCCACGTCACCCGGCCGAGTTGGCCTGCGCACCAGCAGCCGGCCGGACAGGCTCAGCGCGATGGCGCCGTCCCTGCCGACGTCGAACCGATCGAGCAGACTGCGCAGGTGCCGGATGCTCAGGGTGCCCAAGGCCACGCCTGCGAAGTTGCCGTCCGCATCGGTCATGCGCCGGGACACCGGAACAAGCCAATCGCCCGACGAGCGGCTGCGGATCGGCGCGCCGACCAAGGGCCGTGCACTCGCATTGGTGCGGTGATGGGCAAAGTAGGCGGTGGCCGCGTCATTCCATGTCACGTCCCATTCGGGCTCCGAGCTGGCGATCCACCTGCCAGTGGCATCGAAGACAAACAGGCCCTGTAGCTGGGGCGCAGCGGCTGTGTGGTTCACCAGAACCGGCTGCAAGCGTTGCACGGTCACGGGTGCGATGTCCGAGCGCTCGAGTTCGAAGACGATGCCGGCCACGATGTTGTCCGCCTCCGATATCGAGCTTTCCATCTGTTCGGCAACGGCGCGCGCAAGATTAGTGTTCGCGCGCGTGGCACGCGCTATCTCGTCGCGGTGTGCTGTGACGACCAACCACCCGTGGGTCGCGACCATGGCCACGCACACGAAGAGCACCAACCACCTGGCCAGCTTGACCGCGTCCATGCCTTGCGAGCGGGATGGCGGGGGCACATCCATTGGACCGAAAGCACTGGTGATGCTGGGTCCAGCGGCGGGAGCCGATTGGCGACGATGCTTCTGGGTCATGCAAAGCAAGGAAGGCGGATCTGCTGCGCGGCAGCCAGCCACAGGCTTCGGCGAAAGGTCATTCCCACACGGTAGGGGTCTCAATGCCATCCAGACGTC
The DNA here is from genome assembly GCF_056521305.1 of Rhodoferax sp. RT4P68. Lineage (NCBI taxonomy): Bacteria > Pseudomonadati > Pseudomonadota > Betaproteobacteria > Burkholderiales > Comamonadaceae > Rhodoferax > Rhodoferax sp. RT4P68. The sequence goes on along the minus strand of NZ_JBWMBB010000007.1, from coordinate 5,881 downwards.
GGAGGCGGGCCTGAGGTGCCCATGAGCTCGTCCTACAAGCGAACTGGGTGCGCGTCATCAATGTGGTGGCGTGGGCGCGTCTGCTCATCGACGCCAGACATCCGTAGGACATGCAAGGACGGCAAAGCTGCGCGCCCTCTGTCAATCTCCACCCCGCTCCCGCTCTAACCTGAGCATTCCTCAACGAACTGGAGACAGTCATGGAAGAAAAGACAAGATCGGGCGCCGGTGCTGCCGTCGGAGCGGTCACAGGCGGTGTCGCGGGTGGGGCCCTGGCAGGGGCCGCTGTCGGAGGGGTGACGGGTCCCGTCGGCGCCGTGATCGGGGCAGCCATCGGCGCGGCCGCTGGCGCGCTGACAGGCAAGAGCATCAAGGTGGATGCGGCGGGCGAGGACGCCTACTGGCGCGACAACCATTCTTCACGCCCCTATGCGGCGGGGAGAACCTACGACGATCTCGGGCCCGCGTACGCGTACGGCGTCTCCTCGTACAGCAAGAACCCCGACCGGAGCTTCGACGATGCAGAAGCAGAGATGGGCCGTGACTGGGGATCGACCCGGGGCACGTCCACTCTGGATTGGGACAACGCGAAACACGCATCCCGTGATGCATGGCAGCGCGTGAGCAACTCGGTTGAACGCGCAGTGCCGGGCGATTCGGACCGCGACGGGCGCTGAGAGTCAGGCGCGTCCCCGGTCGCACTGATCTCAGGGGCCTACATCAACTCTTGCGGAAGTATCGGACTGAGGAGCCATCTTTTCAGCCGTGTCATCACAGACAGGCCAGGTTCCGCGTCCAGTACTTCCTCGCTCCCATCGTCAGCCCGGTCGACCCACTGGAGCTCCCCGGCATCGCTTAGGCGCAGCCGGTACGCGCTTCGGAAGTGCTCACCATCCATCAAGCGCCGAAAGTCCGTCGCCAGTGCCGCACTGTCGATGAGCAAGCCGACCTCGGTGTTGAGGCTCGCTGAGCGTTCGTCCATGTTCATCGAACCGATGAATACGCGCGCGTTGTCCACGATGGCCATCTTGGCGTGCAGACGGCCCTGCGAACGGCCGAATCCCAGCTTTTTCAGCCGATGCGCAACGTCGGGGCGCAGCTCGTAGATATTCACGCCCAAGCGCAACACCTCCTCGCGGTAGCCGGCATACGCAAAGTGGACCAGGGCCTCATCCGTCGCGCCGATGGAGTTCGTGAGGACCGTGGTGCGCACACCGCGCCGCTGGGTGTCACGCATGATCGAAAGACCCACTTCGCCCGGAATGAAGTACGGGCAGATGATCAGCACCTGCTCTTGTGCGCGGCGAATGGTCGCCAGCGTGTGCTCGGTCACGCTGGCCTCGAAGCGCTCCGCCAGGCTGCGGCGCACGATCTTGTCGGGCAGGTCTGCGACCACCTGCGCGGCGGCCCAGATCAGGTCCATGCGCCCGGCCGACAGCTGCTCGGACACGCTGCGCCGGCCGAGCACGTCTTCCGCTTGCGGCTGCAACTGCATCACCACCGGCACAGGTGCGGCCCTTGCCGCAGTCGCTTGCACCGATGTGGCGCCCACCAGCCAGCCGATGGGGTAGGCATGCGCGCTGTTCCAGTACAGGTCAAAGGAGGCGGACTGATCGCGCACCACCGGTCCCACCGACAGGATGTCCATGTCGATGAAGTTCGCGTCGTCGTCCTGCATGAAGTATTCGCGGCCGATGTTGCGCCCGCCCGAGACCGAGGCGCTGTCGTCCGCGATGAACAGCTTGTTGTGCATGCGGTGGTTGATGCGGCGTAGATCGGGCAGCGACCGGATCAAGCGGGACACGAGACCGCCGCCGCGTGCCGGCAGCGGATTGAACATGCGCACCTGCACGTTGGGATGCCGGGCAAACGCCGCGAACCGGGCGTCGTCGTTGTCCACGTGCAGATCGTCGACCAGGAGCCGCACGCGCACGCCACGCCGTGCGGCTTGCTCGAGCGCCTGCAGCAGCGCCACGCCCACGGCATCGCAGCGGAAGAGGTAGTACTGCAGGTCCAGCGTCCGTTCGGCAGCCCGTGCCAAGGCCAACCGCGCGTCGAATGCAAACGCACCGTCGGGCAGCAGCCGAAAGCCGGAGACGTTCTCGTTGGCCGACGCCGCGGCCAGACGCCCCAGCGTCGACTGGCTGGCATCGGGCAGCGTGTACTCGGAGGGCAGCGGTGCGCGCGGCGCCAGACTTGCGCAGGCCTGTAGCAGCGCGAACAGGGCGAGTAACAGCCAGCGCTGCCACGCCATTGCCGCGCCGCCAGGTGCTTGACATGCATGCAGTGGAATGGCAGTTCCTTAGGTTCTCCGGCCCTTGCGGCCGTGCATACGTGCTTGAAAATGAAGGTGGAGGCTGACCCGGAGCGATGGATGGTTGGTTACGGAGCATCCAAACCATCGTTCCAGGGGCTGACACCATGGATCGTAAAGCGCGGAGCCGTCTGCATCAACGAAGCAACCGCGTCGCGCAGTACTCGGAATCGACGTGGCGGTGGGGTTCTTCAACGCGCTGACCAGTGAGGCGCCGCAGCAGACCACCGAGGCGCTGCTGCCCGAGCACCGCGAACGGTTGAATCCGCTCACGCACCGGTGGCTATTGCGGACCTGGCAAGCGGTTGCCGCTGGTCAGCGGGCTTGCACGCCGCACCGGCTGCCTGCACATCGGCGTGCATGCCGGCATCAGACTGACACCTGCGAAGGCCAAAAAAAAGCACCTAGGCGGGTTGCGCGCTAAGTGCTTGTTTCGTTCTTAATTTTGGTGGGCCCTGAGTGACTCGAACACTCGACCTACGGATTAAGAGCCGGAAAACCGCGCGAAAACATGGGACGGCATGAGACGAGTTGAGACTACTCTTTTCTTTTACAGATCAACAACATATAGTCAAATTAGAAGTCCACTACGTCCAACGTTGAACCATACAAGCCGCCGATTTCTGGGGCACCAGTGGAGCACGGAGACCTATATGCCGTTGTTGACCGTCAGAGCCATCGACGCTCTTAAGCCGAAGGCCAAGCCGTACAAGGTGACGCTGGATCGTGGCCTGCAACTTCGGATCGCGCCAGACGGTGCGCGTACCTTCCTGGTTCGATACATCGTCAAGGGATCGGAAGGACGACGCGAGTACCGCCTGCCTCAGTCCTACGGGGATGGCCCCGGACAACTACGTCTGGCGGCGGCCTGCGCTGAAGCGCAGCGCATCCGATCCCTCGCCCGCAACGGCAATGACTGGTTTGCAGAGGAAGAGGCTCGCTTAAAGGCTCAGGCAGCAGCGCGCGCGCACGCGGCACGGGAGGATGGCCTAACGCTTGAGAAGGCCTTACGCGAGTACGTCGACAAGAAGCGCCGCGCCAAGGACGGACTTCCTCTGAAGGCACGCACGAAAGCCGACTATCTCGCGATGGTGGAGCCGGGCCGAAGATCGAACAAGGGCCGCAAGTTTCATGACGGCCTACTCTTCGACCTTGCGTGGAAGACACTCGCCAAGGTCACGGCCGACGACATTCGCAAAGTCCACCAGTCGCTGCTCAAGCGCTCAGAGCGCGAAGCTACTTACGCCATGCAGGTACTGCGCGCCGTCCTGCGCTGGCATGGCATCAAAATCGCCGACAGCCCGCTCAGCATTGAAACGGCGGGACGCGATCGGATCATCCTGACTCCACCACGGTGCAAGCCGGCGCCTCTTCCTGCGGAAAGAGTTGGGGCTTGGTGGCTCGCTGCGTGCGCCAGCGACCGAGTCGCGGCCGACTACTATCGCTTTCAGCTGCTCACGGGATGCCGTGGTGTGGAGATCCACGGCGACAAACGGTATGCCTATGAGCCGATCAAGGTCCGCGACGTGAACCTCGACGCAGGAAGCATCGAATTGTTTGACACAAAGAATCGGACCGATCACAAACTTCTGCTTTCGCGCCAGGCGCTTGAGATCGCCAAGTTGCATTGCCGTGGTCGCAACCCTGACGAGCCACTGTTCGAGGTGGTCGATGCTCGCAAGACGCTCGCGCGCATCAACGCAGCTGCCGGCACAAGGGTTCAGGGTCACGGGCTACGGTCCACATTTGCAAGCATTGCGGAGGAGCTCGTGTCGGGCGGCGTGCTGAAGCGCGTTCTGAACCACTCTGTCAACAACGACGTGACCTTAGGCCACTATGTGGGCAAAGGGGAAGCGCAACTGCGAGCAGGATGGCAGCTCGTCGCAGACTTTGTCGAGGCGGTTGCCGCGGCCGAACTTGAGGCACGGAATGAAGTTGTCGTAAGCGCTACAGCGAGATGCGAGGCATTTCTGGTACCAGAAAACTGACGCTGGCAGCGTGGAGCGCCGAACGTTCCCCGCCACGTTGAACCAAGCGGGAGTTAACGATTGGCTACGGGTGCGGTCCGGACCGCGCGGGGCTCGGGACGTCTTGTCATTGGCCGTCCCTCCTGGAAGTCTGATAACCCTGACCTTCAGCACTAGTTCCGTTCGCGTTCCCCAACCCCACTTAAGCCTTCTCGCACCTCAGGCCGTACCTGAGTCTGTTCCATGACGAGCTGGATATGGCTGAGCTGAGCCTCCAACGCACGAAATCGTTCACGGACTTCGCGGATTTGTTCCATTGCCCGGTTCGTCTCGAATTCGATCTCATCGCGCCGTTGCTGCTCGGCGCGGAGCCGGGACATGTAGATGTGTCGACAGCACAAACCGGCCAGGCAGGCAACGGCCAGGGGCGACACGAACAATGCGACCAGCTGATACAAGCTCATGACAGCAGTCCTCTCGCTTCAGAGTTGATTACTTGCCGCGCGACGCAATAATCTTTAGCTATGTGTCGACAAGCCCTCCTGTGGCGCGCCCGTTCGACCGTGCCATTGCGATGTCATGCCGAGACATGAAGCCCGGTCACCTATCTATCAGATAGCGCCACAAGCCCACCCTTCCAACAGGTCGGTGGAAACGGGCCAGGAGAGCAGCTCGTAGTTTTGACTGTTGATTCACCCATCCAGTCGTCCGCCTTGGCGCGGGCGAAGCACGCTCGGCGCTTGTTGCCTTGCCAAACGCGGCGCGTGCAGTCGCGCTAGACCCGATGCCGATTGGCCGAGGCTACAAGCCCTAAATGACAATACACACAAGGTTTCCCCTAGTGCCCTGCCAAGGGTCGTGACGGACATCGAGACATTGCGCAGACGCGTAGGCGCCTTGCCGACTCCAACCTCTGTATCTTCAATGACGGGCCACGCGTCAGCGAATGGGTCTATGCGAGTTCGCCACCAGTGTTTGGCTTTGGCTTTGGGCTGCTTGCGGTGCGTAGCACGCACTCGCTTGGGTCGACGCTGACGACCAGCTCTGCAGGAAGGTTGCAACATCGGCCGCACTTCTTGGCACTCCTTCGCGCCGGCGCCCAGGCTGCCGGCAGGCTCGCTCAAGCGCTTTCGGATCGCGTTCCTGCCGGCCATCACCCGCGCGTTGCGCCGCAGCAGCATCGTGTTCGAGCATCTGCGCTACTGGCACCCCATCTTCGCGCAATGGCTGACTCGGCATGAGGCGCTGACACTGCACTACGACCCCCGGGACGTGTCACGGCTGTATGTGGCGCACGCCGATGATTTTCTCGACGTCCCGTTGGCAGATCTCCGCACCCCCGCGGTGAGTCTGTGGGAGGTGCAGGCCGCCACGCGTCATCTGTGCGAGGCCGGGCGCCGGGCAATTAACCAGCCCACGCTCGTCGAGGCCATCGACACCCAGCGCGAGATCGTGCGGGCCGCGCTGGCCAGTACTCGCAAGATGCGTATTTCAGCCCATCGTGGACGGCATTTCAGTCTGATCGTGGACGGGATTTCAGCGTGATCGTGGACACCGTTTCAAACTGATCGTGGACGCTGTTTCAGCGTGATCGTGGACG
>NZ_JBWMBB010000006.1:0-429658 GCF_056521305.1 Rhodoferax sp. RT4P68 | reverse complement strand
GGCCGTGACAGAAGCCAAGCTGCAAGGCATCTCGCCGTTCTGCCTGACGATCGATCGCCAGGCGGCAAGCTACCTGCCTGCCGTGTTCGGCCCGTACCACTACGCGTTGCTGGCCCGTCCCGAGTTGCTGCCAACGGCACTGCTCCAGTGGCTGCGTCGGCTTGCAGCCGGGTGAGATGGAGCAGACAAATCCTGCTCTTGTGTGCGGTGGCGGACAGTGAACAGCGCGCACAGACGCTATGGTGGCGCCGATATGGCAAACAGCCGCCTTGCCACACACCTGCAGCACGCGCATGACGGGCCAGGCCATCAACTGACGAACACACAGATCGATCGCCGGATGAACACCAAGCTCGTTGGCAGCATGGATGCCATGACCCGCTCGCGCCTGCGCATCGTGCGGTGGAACTCCCCGCTGATCGACACGGCGGCGCTGCTGTGCAGCACGCAGATCAGCCTGCTGGTGGTCTGTGACCGTACGGAGACCATGGTCGGCATCGTCACCAAGACGAACATCGTGCAGCAGCTCGGATGCGGGGAGGAATGGGTCAGAACCCGCCAGGCAAAGGACCTCATGGTGCGCGACGTCGTCACCTGCCATCGTGCCGACAGCTTGCCCGCCCTGTTGATGCACATGGCCGAGCGCGGCCTCGTGCACGTGCCCGTTCTGGATGATGACCGCAGGCCGGTGGGCGTCGTCAATGCGCGCGACGCACTGCGGGCGCTGTTGGCCGATGAGCACTACGAAGAAGCGCTGCTGCGCAGCTACGTCATGGGGGTCGGCTACCAATGAATCGCTTGACGGACCCATGCCGGGAGCCGCGCAAGGAATACATGAACGCGCCGCGCCGCCCCGCCTTCCTGAAGCCTTTGCAGATCCGCATGCCAGTCGGTCCCTGGACGTCCATTGCACCCCGCGTGTCAGGTTTGCTTCTCGCAGCCGGTGTTCCGGTCGGTTTCTATCTGCTGGGCCTGTCGCTCCAGGATGAGGTGGGACTCCAGCGCGTCCGGGGCATGCTGCAAACCTGGACGGGCAAGGCGCTGGCTGCACCGCTGGTCTGGGCGCTGGCGCACCATGTGCTCGCGGGCGTTCGCCATCTGCTGTCGGATGCAGGCATCGGCTCGCCGCTGCGTTCACCCGTCGTAGCGCCTGGCTGGTCAACACGGGTGGCCTCGTCATCGCGGCGTGCGCCATGATGCTGCTGCCATGAGGTTCAAGGCCACGGGTCTCGCGGCCTGGTGGGTGCAGCGCGCGAGCGCGGTCTACATGCTGCTGTTCGTATTGTTTGTGTTCGTGGGGCTGTGGCTGCGTCCACGCCCCTCGACGCGTACCGGCTGTTCCGGTGTCGCACCATCATGAACTGCGCCGAAGTGTGTCCCAAGGGGCTGGAGCCTCCGCATGCGATCGAGGACATCCGGTTGAAGATGACGGGCGTCAGGCTCCTGTCCGGCGGCCTTCAGACCCACCGGCCGGTCGTGCCGAGGTAAGAGGCAGCACGCCATGCGTTCCCGACCAACGCCAAACCAGAGATTGGCACGCCGTGTGAGCCAGCACCCGAGCCCTGCACCGACCCAGCTGCGCCGAGCCATCTCGCGCTGGGAGAACGAAGGTGGCGCCGCCCCGGATGCTTCAGCCGCATCGTCTGCCGGCAACGGGCAGACCAGCGTGTCGTTGACCAATGCGGAACTGGTTCAACTCCAGGTGCGGGTGATCGCACTAGAAAACCTGGTGACCGCGCTGCTCGCGGCCGCACCTGTCGGCACGCGCGCGTTGGTGGGTGAGCTTGCCGGCTGCATCCTGCCCCGGGCGGGCTGCACACCCCACCACCTGACCATCCATGCGTCCGCCCACATGATCCACCTTGCCCAGCGATCCGAGCTGTTCCGCAGCGAAGCGGCGCCAGTGGTCGGCCGCAAGCGTCGTTAGCAAGCGCGTTGGCGGGTGGGCCACCTTCTCTGTGACCCCTGACCCCATCACGTGCTGCGTGCGTTGCCGAACGGACCAGTGCAGCCGACAAGCACACCATGCACAGATGCCAAACACGTCTCACGCGCTTCCGCCAGCCCCTGCAGTGCCCTTGCAGGAACACACGGGCCACGCGACACGCAGCGCCCGTGTCACGGGCCCGGTGGTCTGCATCACCGGCAACGGTCGGCGCAAGGCTGTCCCGCTGGGGCCGTGTCTGATCGAGCAGAGCGGCGGTGAGCGCATCGACATCGTGTGGGGTGCTGCCGGCGAGCACTGCGCCGAGTTGCGACTGGAGGAGATGCAAGCGGCTGTAGAGCAGGGCCACCTGGTGCTGGTGGGGTGAGGCCTCTTGCACGCGGGGCACTTCGGCGCTGTGATCAAACAAGGACCTCACGAGGACGCACCGGCGCAGCCATCGGGAGCAGGGATGACTGATCCAGGTCGGGTGATCACGCTTTCTCCGCGGGACTATGACGCTGTTTTGTTTGACCTTGACGGCGTGTTGACGCGAACAGCCAGCGTGCATGCCTCGGCGTGGAAGAAGCTGTTCAACGGGTTCCTCCAACAGCGCGCGATCCAGCTTGGTGAGCCGTTCGTGGCCTTTGATATCGCTACGGACTACCCGCGGTACGTCGACGGGAAGCCACGCTATGACGGCGTGCATGATTTCCTCGCGTCGCGCGATATCAGATTGCCCTGGGGCGGTCCTGAAGACGGCCCTGATCTGCAAACTGTGCACGCGTTGGGGAAACGGAAAGACACGTACTTCAGGCAAGAGCTGGAAGAGCACGGCGTCGAACCCTATACGTCGGCGATTGAGCTCGTTCGCGCACTCAGAACGCAAGAGATCAAGACCGCCGTGGTGTCCTCCAGCAACAATTGCGCGGCAGTGCTTGATGCCGTAGGCATCGCGCAGCTATTCGACACGCGTGTGGACGGGATAGACATCACCCGCCTCCATCTCAACGGCAAGCCGGCGCCGGATGGCTTCCTGGAGGCAGCCCGGCGCCTCGGCATAGAACCCACGCGCGCGATCGTCGTGGAGGATGCTATCGCGGGCGTACAGGCCGCGCGCGCAGGGGGGTTCGGCTGCGTCATCGCCGTTGATCACCGCGAACAAGCTCAGGCGCTACGCGACGCCGGGGCCGATGTCGTGGTGACCGATCTGGCGCAAGTGGCGATCTTCATCGAACCACCTTCGGCCTGGTCACTTGTGTTTGAAGATTTCGATCCAGGGCACGAGGGCACCCGAGAAGCCTTGTGCACACTGGGAAACGGCTATTTCGCGACGCGCGGTTCAGCTTCCTGGGCACGCGCCGACGACGTTCACTATCCTGGAACCTATCTTGCCGGCGGCTATAACCGGTTGCGCACCGACATTGCGGGCCGCAGCGTGGAGAACGAGGATCTGGTGAACTTTCCTAACTGGCTCGCGCTCGGGGTGCGGATCGCGGAGCATGGCTGGTTCGACGCGCGCACCGTCAAGCTTTTGTCCTACCACCAGGAACTCGATCTGCGCCGCGGGCTGCTGCTGCGAACCGTCTGCTTTGAAGACAGCCAAGGACGGCGCAGCACGCTCAGGGAGCGGCGTCTGGTCTCGATGGGCGACATGCATCTCGGTGCGCTGGAGGTCTCGCTGACCGCCGACAACTGGTCCGCCCGTGTCACAGTGCGTTCGGCCATCGACGGGCGCACCGTCAATTCGGGCGCAACGCTCTATGGCAGGTTTAACAACAAGCACCTGGAGCCGCTGGACGGTGAACTTGTCGGCGAGGACGGCGCGTGCCTGCGGGTGCGCACCTGCCAGTCGCACATTGAGATTGCACAGACAGCGCGAACGCGGGCATTCGTCGATAGTCGCCTGCTTGAGGGCGGGCGCAGGCTAATCCAGGAGGCGGGCTACGTCGGTCAAGAGTTCGAGGTCGAGCTCAAGCAAGGCGAGACGCTGGTGGTGGAGAAGTTGGCGTCCTTCTACACCTCGCGCGACCACGCTGTTTCCGAGTGCGCGCTGGAGGGCCGCAAATCGATCGCACGCGCAGGGGGTTTTGATGCCGTGATGGCAGAGCATGTACTCGCGTGGAAGCATCTGTGGCGCCGCTTCGACATGCATGTCCAGCCGGCTGAACCCGGATTCAGCTCGGACGTTCCGATGCTGCTTCGCTTGAACATGTTTCACCTGCTGCAGGCCGTATCGCCCAGCTCCATCGGACTGGACATCGGTGTTCCCGCGCGCGGCTGGACCGGCGAGGCATACCAGGGCCACATCTTCTGGGATGAGCTGTTCATCTTTCCCATTTTCAACTTCCGAATGCCCGAGATCACGCGGTCGCTTCTGATGTACCGCTACCGGCGCCTAGGTGAGGCGCGCGCCGCAGCGGTGGCGGCCGGCTACAGCGGGGCGATGTTCCCCTGGCAGAGCGCAAGTGACGGCCAGGAGGAGACTCAGGTACTCAACCTCAACCCGCGCTCGCAGCGCTGGGTGCCCGACAACTCTTACCTGCAGCGCCACGTTGGCAGTGCCATTGCTTACAACGTCTGGCAGTATTTCCAGGTCACGTACGATGTCGAGTTCATGCATTCTTACGGTGCAGAGTTGATCCTCGACATTGCCCGCTTCTGGTCGAGCATTGCAAGCTTAGACAACGCGCGCGGTCGCTACGTGATCTGCGGCGTGATGGGCCCGGACGAGTTTCACGACGGCTATCCGGATTCTGCGGCGCCCGGCCTTGACAACAACGCCTACACCAACATCATGGCCGTCTGGGTGCTGTGCCGCGCGTTAGAGGTCCTCGATCTTCTTTCCGTAGCGCGGCGTGCCGAGCTTACGGCGCGGCTGGGCCTGTCGGTCCAGGAGGTCGCGCGCTGGGGCGACATCAGTCGCAGGATGTTCGTGCCACTGCACGACGGCATCATCAGCCAGTTTGAGGGCTACGAGAAACTGCGCGAGCTTGATTGGGATGACTACCGCGCCCGTTACACCAATATTCAGCGTCTCGACCTCATCCTCGAAGAGGAGAACGACAGCGCCAATCGCTATAAGCTGTCCAAGCAGCCCGACGTGCTCATGCTGTTTTACCTGTTTTCCGCCGAAGAACTGGGCGACCTGTTCAAGCGCCTCGAGTGTCCCTTCGACTACGACACCATTCCGCGCAACGTGGCCTATTACGCCAACCGCTCGTCGCTGGGCTCAACGCTGTCGCGCGTGGTGATGTGCTGGGTGCTGGCTCGTTCCGACCGGGCGCGTGCGATGGACTTCTTTGCGCAGGCGCTGCAGAGCGATGTTCTCGACATCCAGCAAGGCACCACGGCGGAGGGCGTGCACTTGGGCGCCATGGCGGGGTCAGTCGATTTGATGCAGCGCGTGTCCACGGGCATCGAAGCAAGGGGCGATGTTCTGCATTTCGCTCCGGAATTGCCACGCGAACTAAGGCGCCTCGATCTGCGGATACGCTACCGCGGGCATTCACTCGACCTGCGGCTAACGCGCGACTCGTTTGCGGTGCGTGGCCAGGACGGTACGGCAGCGCCGATTCTCTTGTGCGTCGACGGCCAAGTCCACAACTTCGTCAGCGGTACGACGCGCGTCTTTCGACTAAGGGGTCAGGATAGGGATGCCGACGTGGCCCCGGAAGGAACGCCCGAATGAAGAACAGTATCGTGCGAAACAGTCAGGAGGGAACACAGTCTCGGCTCAGGCGGAAGCTCGAGAACCGGCAGCGATCTTCTCCAGTTCAGCCTGCAACGCCGTCAACGGCCGCGTGGTGGGACCTTTGCGCGTCGGACCGAAATGCGGATGCTCTCGGTGGGATCGCCCGTTCGCGCCTGGCAAGCTGCTTCCGGGCTGCGGCCAGCACGTAGGCCGCGTCGAAGCGATCTCACCCCAGCGGCGCCGCCGCCTCGATCGACACGCGGTCCGTCACGGTTTCTGGCAGGACATGCTCTCGATAGGCTTCCTCCTGTTGCTCGCACATAGCCCAGGACGGCATGCGGACCCACAGCGCTGTTCGCCCAACAGGCCACGGCCCGAGGCGCAGAAATCTCTGCCACACCTGCTATGCCGTGGGCCTGCCGCCATCGGGGTGCCCAGATGGCCGCGGAGCCGAGCTCCGCGCCCAACCCCAAGAAGAGCAACTTGCCGCCCTGGCACGCACCCAAAGCCTGCATCGCCGCATCGTTGACAAGTCGAACTGGCCGTCCGAATGCGGCCTCGAAGTCGAAGCCCACCCAGCCAGGTGCCATGTGGCGCGGCTCGCGCACCGGCGCACTGTGGGATACGACGCCGGGGTGGCCGATCGAGATGGCATCGAAGTCCCAATCGGCAACGAGTGCGCAGACGTCCTCCACCATCTTGCGTGGGCTCAGAGCCACTGCGGAGCGAACTTTCGACGAGCGCTCTCTCCTCTTGCCAGGCACTTGACGTGCGAGCCTTCGACATCGATCACCAGGATCCTGGTTGGCCGGTCATTTCTAGAGCAAAAGGCATGCTGAGGTACTTGCGGTTGTGCAGGATTCGTCGAGCTTCGAGGATTGTCGACCTGCCCCAGAATCGATGACGCCCTGTGGTGTCGTTTAACACCATGCGGTACATCCCCTGATGCCTGGAAAACACTCAGCAACGAGCGGCCGTTTTCCGGAGCTGGACGTGCTCGTCAAGCCCCATGACTAGGGTTCGACTAGCCCGAGTTCTGACGCTCCAGGCTGGAGCTGACCCATGCAGTTTATGGCCGCGTGCTGATGCTGTCTGTGCGTTGCCATACCGACGACAACTGACGACACATTGACACACGATATTCGAGTCTGCTATTTCGGCCGGGTCGGCACGTGGGTCTGGCCGCATCTACTGCATGCCCAGCACACGGCACACCGACCGCGCGATCATGCGTTCCTCGTCCGTGTGCATGACCCGAACCATCACGCGGCTGGCCGCAGTCGACACCACGGGTCCATGCGCCGCGTTGCGCGCCGCGTCGATCTCGATGCCCAGAAAACCCAGCCCCTCGCAGACCCGCGCGCGCACCGGCGCGGCGTGCTCGCCGATGCCACCGGCAAACACCAGCGTCTCGATGCCCCCCAGTGCGGCTGCATACGCGCCCACGTACTTCTTCACCTGGTAGCAGAACATCGCGATCGCCTCGGCCGCCCTTGGGTCATCGGCCTCGCGCTTGAGCAGCTCGCGCATGTCGCCACTGGTCTCGGACATGCCCAGCAAGCCGCTGGCGTGGTGCACCATCGCGTCGAACTGGGGCCGTCCCATGTGCTCGGTGCGTTCCAGGTAGTCGGCGACGCCTGGGTCCAGATCGCCCGAGCGTGTGCCCATGGGGATGCCCGATGACGGCGTGAATCCCATGCTGGTGTCGATGCTGCGGCCCTGGTGCACGGCCGCCAGGCTGGCCCCGTTGCCCAGGTGGGCCAGCACCACCCTGCCCTGCGCCGCCTGTGCACCGTCCAGGCGCTCCAGCTCTTCCATCAGAAATGCGTACGACAGGCCATGAAAGCCATAGCGCTGCACGCCCAGCGCCTCGTAGCGCCTCGGGATGGGCAGCATGGTGGCCACGCGCGGCATGTGACGGTGAAACGCAGTGTCGAAACACGCCACCTGCGGCAGCGCCGGGTAGGCCTGGCCAAAAGCCTCGACCAGTGCGATGGCACCCACCAGATGCTCCGGGTCCTGCGGAATGATCGCGCGCAGTTCCTGCAGCAGCTCCGTCGTGATGGCCTCGGGTTCCACGTGGCGCATGCCGTGCACGATCCGGTGGCCGACAGCCCCGATCACCGCCGCGCCGACTTCGGCATCGAGCAGGCGCATCAGCAGAGCGACGGCGCCCGCGTGGTCGCCGGCATCGATCGGCTGTGTTGTTGCCTGCGGCTCGCCTGCGCGCTGGTACGTCAGCGTTCCGTACCCCTGGCCGATGCGTTCGATCTGACCGTGCGCCACACGGGCGAGGCCGGGGCCCCTCTGGTACAGCGCAAACTTGATGGAAGACGAACCGCCGTTCACGCTCAACACACAGGGCAAATCGGACGGCGCGGCCGGGTCCGGCGACCCGACCGGGGCGGCATTCGAGGCTACATTCGACCCCGCGAGGGGCGCCGCAGCCGAGCCCGCCACAGAAGCGAAGGCCATTGCCCCGGCGGGGTTGAACACGCCGCTGCTGGCGCTGAGCGCTGAAGAAAATCCCATGGCGACCATCTTCGGCGCGCGGAGTGCCGGCGTCTGTGCGCTGCCGAACATGGGCGACGCAGCGCCGGGCACGTGGATGTCTGCCGCTCACGCGCCCGGCTCAGCGTCCGTGCGCCAGGCGCGCCTGCAACGTGCGCACCTGCGTCTCCAGCGCATCGATGCGCAGCAGCTGGTCGAGCAGCAGGCCGGCGGTGAACAGGTCCAGATCGAAGTCGCGGCGCAGGCGGCCCGCCTTGCGCAGCGGCATCACGTATGCGGCGCTGAAGACCCACACCGGCTCGTCGGGCTGCACGGGTTGCACGACACCGTCGTCCACCAGTTCCTGCAGCTCGGCCGCATGCACGGCGCAGGTCTCGGCCAGCTCGGTCAAGGTCAGCGCCTCACGGGCATCGAGCCACACGACTTCAGACATGGGGGACATGGATTGGCTCCGGTGACGGGGCTGCGCGCGGATCGAAGCGCGAGGCCGCAGCCAGTTCGGTGAAGAGTTGATGCTCACGTTCGGACAGCGTGGCCGGCACGTCGATCCGCACGGTGGCGTACAGGTCGCCGCGCCCGCCCCGGCCATCGGCCAGGCCACGCCCGCGCAGGCGCAGCCGCCCGCCGCCCCGCGTGCCGGGCGGGACGGTCATCAGCACCGGCTCGTCCAGCGTCGGCACCTCGATGTCCGCGCCCAGAGCGGCCTCCCAGGGCGAAAGCGCCAGCACGAAGTGCAGGTCATGGCCGTCAGGCCGAAACACGGGATGCGGCGCCAGCGTGAGGTGCAGGTAGATGTCGCCATCGGGCCCGCCGTGGCGCCCTCGGCCGCCCTTGCCACGCAGCCGCAGCTTCTGGCCCTCGCGCACACCGGGCGGGATCGTCACCTCCAGCGTGCGCCGCCCCTGCGCATCGGCCAGGTCCAGGTGCATGCTGGTGCCACGGTGGGCGTCCAGCAGGCTGATGCGGGCGCTGGTCTCGTGGTCCTGCCCGCGCATGGGCACCGGCGCGTGGGCCTGGCCCTGTCCGCGCCGCATGGCCGCTAACAGGTCGGCTAGATCCATCTCGTCGAACCCGGTCTCGTGCGCGGCATGTTCCTGCTGCCAGGGCGGCGGCGGCGCGAACTCCTCGCCCGCCTTGCGTTGGCCCAGCGCGTCGTAGGCGGCGCGCTTGTCGGCGTCTTTCAGCGTGGCATAGGCTTCGGCCACCTCTTTGAACTTGGCCTCTGCGTCGGGCGCCTTCGACATGTCCGGGTGGTGCTGGCGCGCCAGCTTGCGGTAGGCCTTCTTGATCTGGTCCAGGTCGGCATCTCGCGCAATGCCCAGCGCGGCGTAGTAATCCTTGAACTTCACGGCGTGGGCTTCGCTGCGGCCGGTGCGGCGGGCACGCTGACAGGTGATCTCATCCAACCAAGAAGTTTCATGGTTGCAGCTTGGACGCCGGGCGCAGCCCCGTCTGTACGGTGGCGGACAGACCGCACCCACGCACACGCCCAGACTGGTCCCATTCATGGAACAAACCTACCCCGCGCACCATCCACCGGGCGCCGACGCGATGCCCGCCACCACGCTGGCGCCGCAACTGCTGCGGCGAATGGACGCCTACTGGCGTGCCACCAACTATCTGTCCGTCGGCCAGATCTACCTGTACGACAACCCGCTGCTGCAGCGCCCGTTGGCGCTGGACGATGTCAAGCGCATGCTGCTCGGCCACTGGGGCACCACGCCGGGGCAGAACTTCATCTACGTGCACCTGAACCGGGTGATTGGCAAGTACGACCTGGACATGGTCTATGTTTCCGGGCCGGGCCATGGCGGGCCGGCCGTGGTCGCCAACACCTACCTGGAGGGCAGCTACAGCGAGGTCTACCCCGACATCGGGCAGGACACCGAAGGGCTGCGCCAGCTGTTCCGGCAGTTCTCGTTCCCGGGCGGCATTCCGAGCCACGCATCGCCCGAATGCCCGGGCTCCATCCACGAAGGCGGCGAGCTGGGCTATTCGCTCAGCCACGCCTTTGGCGCCGTGTTCGACAACCCCTCGCTGATCGTCGCCTGCGTGGTGGGCGACGGCGAGGCGGAAACCGGGCCGCTGGCCACCGCCTGGCATTCCAACAAGTTCCTGGACCCCGTCACCGACGGTGCGGTGCTGCCCATCCTGCACCTGAACGGCTACAAGATCGCCAACCCCAGCCTGCTGGCGCGCATCGGCCGCGACGAACTCGAACAATTGCTGCGCGGCTACGGCTGGTCACCGATCTTCGTCGAGGGCCACGACCCCATGCTGATGCACGAGGCCATGGCCACGGCGCTGGACAGCGCCATCGAACAGATCCAGGACCACCAGCAAGAAGCACGCGAGCATGGCCGCAGCGGCCGGCCCCGCTGGCCGATGATCGTGTTGGCATCGCCCAAGGGCTGGACCGGCCCCGCCATGGTGGACGGCCAGCCCATGGAGGGCACGGCCCGCTCGCACCAGGTGCCACTGTCCGCACTGGCCAGCCAGCCCCAGCACTTTGCGGCCCTGGAGCAATGGCTGCAGAGCTACCGTCCGGCCGAACTGTTCGACGCCCAGGGCCGGCTGCTGCCAGAGCTGGCCGCCCTCGCGCCCCAGGGGCCGCGTCGCATGGGCGCCAACCCGCACGCCAACGGCGGCCGGTTGCTGCGCCCGCTGAGCCTGCCCGACTACCGCGACTACGCGGTCGACGTGCCGCACCCCGGCGTGCGCGGCATCGGTGACACGCGCGAGCTGGGCAAGTTCATACGCGACGTGACCGTGCGCAATGAAGACCAGCGCAACTTCCGCATGTTCGGGCCGGACGAGACGCTCTCCAATGGCCTGGGGGCGATGTTCGAGGTCACCTCGCGGCAATGGAATGCCGAGACGCTGCCGACCGACGCCTCGCTGGCGCCCACCGGCCGGGTCATGGAAATGCTCAGCGAGCACCAGTGCCAGGGCTGGCTGGAAGGCTATCTGCTGACCGGGCGGCACGGTATCTTCAACTGCTACGAGGCCTTTGTGCACATCGTCGATTCGATGTTCAACCAGCACGCCAAGTGGCTCAAGGTGACGCGCACGATCCCGTGGCGCGCGCCGATCGCCTCGCTGAACTACCTGCTGGCCTCGCACGTCTGGCGGCAGGACCACAACGGCTTCACGCACCAGGACCCGGGCTTCATCGACGTGGTGCTGAACAAGACGCCCGAGATCGTGCGCGTGTACCTGCCGCCCGATGCCAACTGCCTGCTCTCCGTCATGGACCACTGCCTGCGCAGCCGCCACTACGTCAACGTGGTGGTGGCCGGCAAGCACCCGGCGCCGCAGTGGCTGACGATGGATGCGGCGGTGCTGCACTGCGCCGCCGGCATCGGCACCTGGGAATGGGCCGGCAACGAAGGCGCCGATGGCCCCGACCTGGTGATGGCCTGCAGCGGCGACGTGCCCACGCTGGAGACCATGGCGGCCGTGGCCTTGCTGCGCGAACACCTGCCGGCCATCCGCGTACGGGTGGTCAACGTGGTCGACCTGCTGAAGCTGCAGTCGCCAGACGCACACCCCCACGGCCTGGAGGATGCCGCCTTCGATGCGCTGTTCACGCGCGACAAGCCGGTCATCTTCGCCTTCCACGCCTACCCGCGGCTGATCCACCAGCTCACCTACCGGCGCACCAACCACCGCAACATCCACGTGCATGGCTACCAGGAGGAAGGCACCATCACCACGCCGTTCGACATGACGGTGCTGAACCGGCTGGACCGTTTCCACCTGGCCATGGCCGCGCTGGATCGGCTGCCGCAAACCGGGGCTGCGGGCCTGCGCCTGCGCCAGCAGCTGGCGGACAAGCTCGTTGCGCACAAGGTCTTCATCGATCGGCACGGGCACGACATGCCGGAGATTCAGGAATGGACCTGGGGCGCGTCGGCAGCTGCCACGGGCACGTCCTGAGACGCTCGCCAAGTCAGCACTTCACCGACCGCGTCGACCAACACCACGTACCGCCATGACAGCACCACACACCTCCATCCAATGCGTCAAGACAAGCTGACCACAAAATTTCAAGAAGCGCTGGGCGACGCACAGTCGCTGGCGCTGGCGAACGACAACGCCACAATCGAGCCGGCCCATCTGATCGCGGCAATGCTGCGACAAGACGAAGGCCCGCGCGCCTTGCTGCAGCGCGCCGGGGTGAACGTCTCCACGCTCCTGCACGGTGTCGATGCGGCCGTCAAGACGCTACCGACGGTGCAAGACCAGGGGGCGGTACAAATCGGCACCGAACTGGCGCGCCTGCTGCAGGCCACCGAGAAAGAGGCCCTCAAGCGCGGCGACGCGTTCATTGCAGGCGAGCTGTTCCTGCTGGCCTTGACCGACAGCAAGGCCGACATCGGCAAGCTGGTGCGCGACAACGGCCTCTCACGCAAGTCGCTGGAATCGGCGATCGACGCGGTGCGCGGCGGCCAGAAGGTCGACAACGCCGACGCCGAAGGCCAGCGTGACAGCCTGAAGAAATACACCATGGACCTGACCGAGCGCGCCCGCATGGGCAAGCTCGACCCGGTGATCGGCCGCGACGACGAGATCCGGCGCGCCATCCAGGTGCTGCAGCGCCGCACCAAGAACAACCCGGTGCTGATCGGCGAGCCCGGCGTAGGCAAGACCGCCATCGTCGAAGGCCTGGCGCAGCGCATCGTGGCCGGCGAGGTGCCCGAGTCGCTCAAGGGCAAACGCGTGCTGTCGCTGGACATGGCGGCGCTGCTGGCCGGCGCCAAGTTCCGTGGCGAGTTCGAGGAACGGCTGAAGACTGTGCTGAAGGACCTCGCCAAGGACGAAGGCCAGACCATCGTCTTCATCGACGAGCTGCACACCATGGTGGGCGCGGGCAAGGGCGAAGGGGCGATGGACGCCGGCAACATGCTCAAGCCAGCCCTGGCGCGTGGCGAGTTGCACTGCGTCGGCGCGACCACGCTGGACGAGTACCGCAAGTACATCGAGAAAGACGCCGCGCTGGAGCGCCGCTTCCAGAAGATCCTTGTGGGCGAGCCAACGGTGGAGGCGACGATTGCCATCCTGCGCGGCCTGCAGGAAAAGTACGAGGTGCACCATGGCGTGGACATCACCGATCCGGCCATCGTCGCCGCAGCGGAGCTGTCTGACCGCTACATCACCGACCGCTTCCTGCCCGACAAGGCGATTGACCTCATCGACGAGGCTGCCGCCAAGATCAAGATCGAGATGGATTCGAAGCCCGAGGTCATGGACCGGCTGGACCGCCGTCTGATCCAGCTACAGATCGAGCGCGAGGCCGTGCGCCGAGAGAAGGACGACTCGTCGGTCCGCCGCTTCGGCCTGATCGAGCAAGAGATCGCCAAGCTTCAGAAAGAGATCGCCGACCACGACGAGATCTGGCAGGCCGAGAAGGCACAGGCCCAGGGCAGTGCACAGGTGCGTGGCGAGATTGACAAGCTGAAGTTCCAGATCGAAGAGCTCACCCGCAAGGGCGAATTCAACAAGGTCGCGGAGCTGCAATACGGCCAGCTGCCGCCGCTGGAAGCACGGCTTAAGCAAGCCCAGCAAAGCGAGACGAACAAAGCCCAATCCCACGCCCCCACCCTGCTGCGCACCCAGGTCGGCGCCGAAGAGATTGCCGAGGTCGTGGCGCGCGCCACTGGCATCCCCGTCTCCAAACTCATGCAGGGCGAGCGCGACAAGCTCCTGCAAATGGAAGTGAAACTGCACGAGCGCGTCGTGGGCCAGGACGAGGCCATCACGGCGGTGGCCAGCGCCATCCGGCGTTCGCGCGCCGGCTTGTCGGACCCGAACCGGCCCACCGGCTCGTTCCTGTTCCTGGGCCCCACCGGCGTGGGCAAGACCGAGCTGTGCAAGGCACTGGCCGGCTTCCTGTTCGACAGCGAGGACCACCTGATCCGCATCGACATGAGCGAGTTCATGGAGAAGCACTCGGTTGCCCGCCTGATCGGCGCGCCGCCCGGCTACGTGGGCTACGAGGAGGGCGGCTACCTGACGGAGGCTGTGCGCCGCAAGCCCTACAGCGTCCTGCTGCTCGACGAGGTGGAGAAGGCGCACCCCGACGTGTTCAACGTGCTGCTGCAGGTGCTGGACGATGGCCGCCTGACCGACGGCCACGGCCGCACCGTGAACTTTAAGAACACCGTGATCGTGATGACCAGCAACATCGGCTCGCCGCTGATCCAGGCGATGGTGGGCGAGCCCACCGCCGACATCAAGGACGCGGTCTGGGGCGAACTGCAGAGGCATTTCCGGCCGGAATTTCTGAACCGCATCGACGAGACCGTGATGTTCCACGGGCTGGACGCCGCCCACATCGCCTCCATCGCGGCCATCCAGCTGCAGGTGTTGCAAACCCGCCTGGCCAAGCTGGATCTGAGGCTCCAGGTCTCGGCGCCCGCGCTGGCCGAGATCGCCAAGATCGGCTTCGACCCGGTTTACGGCGCACGGCCGCTGAAGCGTGCCATCCAGCAGCGCATCGAAAACCCGCTGGCCAGGATGCTGCTGGAAGGTCGGTTCGGGCCGAAGGACACCATCGTTGTCACCACCGATCCGATCCAGTCACCGGGGCAATTCAGCTTCGCGTCGGGAGTCGGGCCTGCCCCGCCCGTCGGGCCGTCGACCTGAGCCTGTCTGCCGCGGCCGTGCAGCCATCGGTCTGTTGCCGCACAGACCTGTAGCCGGCTAGCGGCTATCTTGATGGCCTTACATTTCGAGCGCGCACCATGTCCTTGACGCCCCATCTGTCCCACACCCAACGAGAAATTTTGCTCGGGCTGCTGCAAGCCCGCATGGCTGTGCTCGAACGGAGCCAGGCCGAGCACAACGCCGGGCTGTCGCAAGCCGAAGCGGCCCACGAGACGTTGCCCCAGGATGACGAAGAGGCGCGCGACCGCGCCGGCGCGCAGGATGTAGTGAACACGCTCTCGGACATTGATGCCACCGCCTCCGCCGCGCTCGGCAGTGCCTTGCAGCGCATCCACACCGCAGCGTACGGCCTTTGCATCGATTGTGGTAGCGCAGTTTCGTTCGAGCGTCTGAAGGTCGAACCGCAGACCTTACGCTGCGTGGCCTGCCAGACCGAACTGGAGCAGGAGGCGGCGGCGTGAAGCCGTCGCGAACGGGGTCGATGTAGAGCAGCCGACGCCGTCGGGCACCTACCCAGCTATGGGCGTTCTGGCACCACCAACTTCGACAGCGCCTCGACGCCGATGGGTGGCAGCGTCAGCCAGGGCACCGTGAACAGGCGACTGGCCAGGCCGCCGGCCATTCTTTGCAGCTGCTTGCGCTCGCCGGCCAAGCGCGCCGCCAGCAGCGGGTCGCGCGTGCCGGCCGCCAGCACACTCTTGTTGAGCACCCAGGCATAGGGCTCGATGCTGGCGCGGCGCAGGTCGTCCTGCAGCGCGGCGGCCTGGGACACCGGCGTCACCTCCGGCAGCGTCACCAGGATGATCCGCGTGTACGCCGGGTCCTGCAGCCGCATCAGGGGCGTGACCACGCGGCCGGCGCCGCGGCCTTCGAACTCGCGCAGCATCTGCCGGTGGTAGGCGCCGGTGGCGTCCATCAGCAGCAGCGAATGGCCGGTGGGGGCGGTGTCCAGCACCACGAAGGCGCTGCGGCCCTCGCCCACGATGCGCGAGAACGCGTGGAACACGGCCACTTCTTCGGTGCACGGGGAGCGCAGGTCTTCCAGCAGCAGGGCCTGCTCCTGCGCATCCAGCCCCGGTGCCTTGGCCGCCATGATCTTGTCGATGTAGCGCTGCGTCTCGGCCTTGGGGTCGATGCGGTCCACGCGCAGGCCGGGCACCTCGCCCTGCAGCGTCACGGCCAGGTGCGCGGCCGGGTCGGTGGTGCTCAGGTGCACGGTCTTGCCGCGTTGCACCAGCCCCAGGGCCAGCGCGGCCGCCACGGTGGTCTTGCCCACGCCCCCCTTGCCCATGACCATGATCAGCCCATGCCCAGCCGCGGCCAGCTCGTCGGCCAGGGCAGCGAGACCTGGCAAGCCGCCATCGTGCTCGACGACCGCGAGCGTGGCTGGCTTGCTGGATGCGACGCCATCGGCCAGCAATGCGCGCAGCGCAGGCAAGCCCACGGTGTCGAACGCCCGCAGGGGGATCTGGTCCTGCGGCAGGGCGCGCAAGACCGGCGGCATCTCGTCGAGCGCCTGCTGGCCCAGGGCGGCGATGGCCATCGCCACGGCATCCGTGCGCTCGCTCGCATGAAAGACGCCGTTGACCGCCAGACGCTGGTTGCGAAGGCCCAGCGCGCGCAGTTCGTCGGACGTGCGGGCCGCTTCGGCCATCGCGCCCTTATCGGGCCGCGTCACGAGGACGACCGTGGTCAGGGCCGAGTCGCTCAGCGCGGCCAGTGCGGCCTTGAAGCGCTCCTCCTGCATCTTCAGGCCCGAATGCGGGCCCAGGCAGGAGGCGCCCCGGTCGTTGCCGGCCAGGAACCCGCTCCATGCCTGGGGCAGGCTGAGCAGGCGCAAGGTGTGGCCCGTGGGCGCCGTGTCGAAGACGATGTGGTCGAAGTGTTCGCTGTCGCCCGACAGCAGCGAGGCGAACTCGTCGAACGACGCGATCTCGGTGGTGCACGCGCCAGACAGTTGCTCGCGCACAGTGGACAGTTCGGCGTCGCTGGCGCCGGCGCCCATCTGCGCCACCACGCGCTGCCGGTAGGACTCGGCCGCCGTGTCCGGATCGATGTTCAACACCGACAGGCCGGGGGCGCCCGGCACCGGCGTGGGCGTGTTGCGCAGTTCGATGCCCAGCATTTCATCGAGATTCGACGCTGCATCGGTGCTGACCAGCAGCACCTTGCTGCCGGCGTCGGCCAGCGTCAGCGCGGCGGCGGTGGACAGCGAGGTCTTGCCGACGCCGCCCTTGCCGGTGAAGAACAAATGGCGTGTGGGGTGGCGCAGTAGCCCGAGCTGGCTGAGCTCCAGCCATCCTTGCACCTCCTGACGCGATGGAAGCCCACCGCTGTGCACAACCGTTCCATCAATCACGACGGCCGGTGTGGACTTGACGTCGTAGCGCGCGATCTCAGCGGGGTCTTCGACCGTGATGATCTCAACATCCACGCCTTTGTCGAGGGCAGCGCGCTCGATCATTCCGACCGTGCTGTGGCACTTGCTGCATCCAAGGCCAAGGACTTCAATTTTCATCTCGACCACCTCAAATCAAAAAAATAACGGTGCGCCCTGGGCGTCCAAGCAGGGCAAATGCAGCGTCAACAAGCGAGGCGCTTTCACCCGCCAGCAGACTGCCGGCGCATCGTCTGGTGCCAATCATCGGAGGAAATCCTCCTGCCTGAGGCCAACTTACCGCTGACGCAGACAGATGTCTGTGGGCCAGCACACGCAGGGCCAAGTTGCTTGAGTTCGTTTGCGCACAAACGAAGCGTGGCTTCGCAGCGCAAGCTTAGGGTTGATGCACTATGCAACGACCACCCCTCTGCGATCCACTTGAACGTTGCGTTGTAGGACCGTCACAAATCGGTGGACGTCCCGATGTTCAGCTGTCTGCTGCACATCGCAGTTCGACGTCGTAACTCGTGCTACAGCGTTGGCGCGTTGGAGCTCGGCTTCGTCAACCCAGACCTGTGCCGGCGTACGCCGGGCACAAGGCCTTGCCGGTGGCGATCAACGCTGCTTCGCCGTCATGGCGCTGGCCCGTCTGCGCTCTGGGAGGCGACGCACCGGTTGCAGACCCCACAGGCGGTCGAGGGCGTCACGATCATGGTGGTGGCCGGCATCGGCATCGTGGTCAACACCGCCACGGCGCTGCTGTTCATGCGGGGTCGGGCGGGCGACCTCAACATCCGCGGCGCCTTCCTGCACATGGCGGCGGACGCGCTGGTCTCTGCCGGCGTGGTGGTGGTCGGCGGCCTGGCGCTGTGGTTCGGCTGGACCTGGCTCGACCCTGTCGTCAGCCTGCTGATTGCCGCCGTCATCGTGGTCGGCACCTGGAGCTTGTTCAAGCAGTCGCTGCACCTGCTGTTCGACGGCGTGCCGGACGGCGTGGACCTGCACGCAGTGCAAGCCCTGCTGGAGGCGCTGCCGGGTGTCGAGCGGGTGCACGACCTGCATGTGTGGGCGATGGGCACCTCACAGATTGCGATGACGGCGCATCTGGTGATGCCGCATGGCGACGCAGACGACGCGTTTCTGCAGCACGCCACTGCGCAGTTGCACGACCGGTTCGAGATCGAGCACGTGACGATCCAGATCGTGCGGGTGCCCTTCACAGCGCCCTGCGCCACGTTGGCGCCTGCAGGGGTGTCCATGACGGCAGCGTCACCTACCCCGGCGCACCCTCACGTCCACTGATCGGCGAGCGCCCACGCCAGCGTGGGAACGTTAACGCACGAACGTTGCATGGGCTCTGGCATCACAACAGCGGTCCTGGTGTCATGACGCCACCGGCAGCAGTGTCGCCAGCACTTCGCCATCGCGCACTGCGAGCAATTCGCCGTCTGCCAGCGGCCGCCATGCCTCGTCGGTGAGCGGGACGCTAGCGATGATCAATGCAGTGCGCTCGCCGTGTGCCAGCGTTACACCTGCGTGCACGTCTGGCGCGGGATCGGCTGCGGCGCAGTGCCGGTGCAGCGCCCACAAGCCGGGCGCTTCAGTCCGCCCACTGGCGCTCTGCATGCGGTGATGACCATGCGCGAACAAGGCATCGCCATCGGCGTATAGAAAATTGGCTGGCCCGAGTGGTCGCAGCTCCGACGCGAACTCGGCCACCACCGACATGCGGCTGTCCAGCGACGGCGGCTCGACCCCTCTCCAGAGCGCGCCCAGGCGGGCCAGCAGCACACAGAACGCGCGCTCGGAGTCGGTCTGCCCCACCTGGCGGTAGGCCCCCATCACTAGAAATGGTTGTGCCTCGATGAGTGGCAGGTCGCCGTTATGGGCAAACACGTGCGTCCGGCCGCCAAGCTCGCGCGTGAACGGTTGCGTGTTGGCGAACTGCACCGTGCCCCGTGTGGCGTGGCGAATGTGGGAAATGGCGAGCGTGGTGCGCGGGCCTTGGGATTCGAGGAAGTTAACCAGTGCGCTCTCCTTGGCCGCCGCAGGTTCGCGGAACAGCGCCACGTCCTTGCCCTGGTAGAACGCAACGCCCCAACCATCGGCCGCGCGACCGCCTGCATCACCATGAGACGCCAAGGTATGCAGTGAAAACGTCAGCCTGGCCGGCTGCGAGGTCGACAGCGCCAGCAGTTCACACATGGCGCTGCTCAAAGCTGATGAAGCCCATGGGAAAGTTTATGACTTCGTTCCAGGAACCAGGTAAGCCGGTTCCTGGTCGGCCGGCATCGCGGCCAGTTCAGCCGGCGTCAACCGGGCATAGACCTCGATGCCGTAACCGGTGGGATCGCGCAGCCACAACTCGTGCAGCGGCGTGCCCTTCCAGGTCGTTCGCGGCGGCTTGACGACCGGAACGCCATGGGCTACAGCCTGGTGGTAGCTGGCGATGACGGCTGCCTTGTCCTGCACCCCCAGCCCGATGTGGTACAGGCTGTAGGTGTCCAGTGGTCTGCCGCTGTCATTGACCAGAAGCACCATGTTGAGCCGCAGGCTCGGCACGATGAAGGTCGAGAAGCGCGGCGTCTTATCCTTGGGTTCGACGCCAAGAAATCGCGTATAGAACGTTGTGCTGTCCTCCAGATCCGCTACCCGGATGCTGATGTGAAATTCTGCTGGTGATTGGATCATGGGACTAGCCCTCCTGGTGGTCGAAGCGGTCAGCCGCCAACGAGTACGCCGACCGGCTAAGTTTCAGTGGAATGTCCATCTTGCGCATCTTTAGAGCGTAGCAGTCGCAGCGCCACGCTGCCTGAGTTGATCAGGCGGGTCCACTCGTCACCCCCGATGCCGCCCTGTTTAAGTGCGTTCAGGGATCGTGAGAAGGAGCGGTGAGCCCGCCACCCAGGTGGGCGGCGGCCAGGGGCTCAACGGAACGCATACGCCAGCGAACTCGTGCTTGCACGAAAGTACAGCTGGAGGCCCTGCGGCAAGTCCCAGCCCACTTCGGCGTCCAGCGGCACACGCATGCCATCGCGCAGCACGTAGTTCCAGAACCGACCTTGCCAGGGTGCGGTGGTGACGACCCCGTCCACCACGCGCTCTCGCGCGTCGGCGCGCACGGTGTCGATCAGGCCGTCATCCTGAAAATGGAACTGCAACGTCAGCGTGATGTCCCCATCCGTCAGTGTGGCGCGCGCGGCGTGCGCATCGACGGCCTGCCAGCGCACGCCCTGGCTGGGCAGCAGGGCCGTGGGGTACCACACGGCCTCAGCGAACCAGCGCATCAGCTCACCGCGCGCCAACTGCGGCGTACCCTGCAGGTCGGCCACCGAGAACAGGCCCAGCACGGCAGCGTGCAACCGCCCCACCCCCGCCACATAGGCGTCGTGCACGTGGACCGGCAGGCCGGGCAGCATCCGCACACGCGCATCCCAGACAAAGCCGGGACGCCGCACGACCACGCGCTGGGTGGCGGCAAAGGGCTTCCACTGCGCTGCGGTCGCGCTCATGTTGAACTGGCCCTGGTGCGCCAGCGTCACGGCAGCGACCATGGGCTGGCCCTCGGTCAGCACCGCGCGGAAATACCGCTGCACGGGTGCGGGCAGGCCCTGCAACTCGTGCATGCCGAACACCGGCGGCACGGCGGTGGACCGGGCCGATTGCAGCGTCGTGTGCAACGTGTCGGTGGCCGCCGCCCAGCGCGACTTGCCGTAGCGGATGCCGCCCGCCACTGCCCCAGCCGCGAGCAGGGCCGCCGCCATCACCACGGCGGCACTCATTTCGGCTCGGCCTGCAGCGCAACCACCCGTGGCGCCGCGTTCGGCGAGCGCTGCACCCAGGTCGCAAAGTGGCGCATGGCGTGGTAGACGACCAGGCTGCGCAGCGCGATCCAGGCTGAGCGCAACGGCCCCGGTGTTGGCAGCCGCACGCGCTCGCAGCGCTGCTGCATCAGGTGTTCGATCTGCTCGCGCAGGCGCGTGGCGAAGGCCACGTCGCGCACCACGACGTTGGCCTCCAGATTCAGGCCCAGGCTGGTCGGGTCGAGGTTGCTCGATCCGACGGTGGCCCAGCGGTCGTCGACGACCGCCACCTTGGCATGCAGCGGGCGTTCTTCGTAAAGGTAGACGCGCACACCGGCACGCATCAGGTAGCCATACAGCAGCTCCGACGCATGTTGCGCCCAGGCCTGGTCGGGCCGGCCCTGCAGCACCAGATCGACCTGCACGCCGCGCTGGGCCGCGCGGCGCAGATCGCGCAGCAGGCGGTAGCCGGGAAAGAAGTACGCGTTGGCAATCAGCACGCGGTGCCGCGCCGTGCGCACGGCAGCGCGGTAGTGGCGCTCGATGTCGGTGCGCTGGCTGCAGTTGTCGCGCGTCACGAAGGCGGCGCGTGCGCCCGGTGTGGCGGCTGCGCTGTCCGCCTCGTCGTGCAGGCCGAGGTCTCGGTCGTGGGCACGCCGCTGGCGCCAGCGCTGCAGCCACTGACGTCGCGCCGGTTGCGGCGAGGCTAGGCTGGCGCGGCAGAACGCATGGATCTGGCCGACCAGCGGCCCTTCGACCTCGACGGCGTAGTCCTGCTTGCCGAGCGGGCCGAAGTCGGCCAGATGGTCCGCAGAGAAATTGATGCCGCCCACGAACGCGCACCGGCCATCCACCACCACCAGCTTGCGGTGCATGCGGTGCAGCATGTTGATGCGGGCACCGAACAGGCGCTGCGCCGGCTCGAAGCTGCGCACCTGCACGCCCGCCTCGCGCAGCGGCTGCAGAAACGACGGCGGCAGGTCGGGCGAGCCCCAGCCGTCGAGCAGCACGTTGACATTGGCGCCGCGGCCGGCGGCGAGCAGCAGCGCCTGCTGCAGTGCGCGCCCCACCTTGTCGTCGAAGACGATGAACGTTTCAAGCAGCACCTCGTGCCGGGCTGCGCCGATGGCCTCGAACACGCGCGGGTAGAAGCCCTCGCCGTTCTCGAGCAAGGTGATGCGGTTGCCGGGTACCCAGTGCGAGTTCATTGCAGTCATCGAGTTCATGGCTGGCACGGCGCGCTCAACGTTGGATGAGATCGGTTGCGGGTCGACGCCCAGCCTAAGGCGAACGCCATCGCTTGTATGTAGGCCAGCCCACCAAGGCCCGCAACGTCAGACTACGTTCGTCAGCGCACAGACGCGCCCACGGGCTGCTGAGCATGCTGGACCATGCTAAATCCACTCAAGCCGGCACTGTCCACCCCACCCACTGCGCACGCACTCGCCGATCCGATTCGTGGGCGCGTAACGCAGCCATCGCCGCACTGGCTGCATCACGAAGGGCGGCCTTACTACATCTGCAACTCCAAATCACATCCGAATTTCGAGGACGATCCGCAAGCCCACCTCTGGCCTCGCCAGGTCAAACTGGCTCTCACATCCTCTGCGGCCAAGGCGCCACCCGCCAGCACGGGCACCCGTTACACCTGCCCGATGCACCCAGAGATCCAGCAGGACCATCCCGGCGCGTGCCCCAAGTGCGGCATGGAACTAGAACCTGTGATGCCAGTGCAGGGAAAGGGCGACAACGCGGATCTGATCGGCTTGCGCAGGCGTTTTTGGTGGACCCTCCCGCTGACGGTGGCCGTCTTCGTGCTGGCGATGTTCGGCCACCGCCTGGGCTGGTTCGAGATGGCCATGCAGAGCTGGATCGAGCTGGCGCTCAGCTTGCCCGTTGTGCTGTGGGCCGGTTGGCCCTTCTTCGTGCGCGGCGCGCAATCGGTGGTGCGGCGCAGCCCGAACATGTGGACGCTGATCAGCCTTGGCACTGGTGCGGCGTTTGTCTACAGCGTCGTGGCCACGGTCACGCCGCAGGCGTTCCCGTCCGCGTTCGTATCGATGGGCCGGGTGTCGGTGTACTTCGAAGCGGCCGTGGTAATCATCTCGCTGACGCTGTTCGGGCAGATGCTCGAGACGAAAGCGCGCTCTCAGACCTCAGCCGCAATCAAGTCATTGCTCGGCCTCGCGCCCAAAACCGCCAGGCGCATCGCTGCGGACGGCACCGAGGCCGATGTACCACTCAGCCACGTGCACGTCGGCGACCGCTTGCGCGTGCGCCCAGGTGAGAAAGTGCCCGTCGATGGCGTCGTGGTCGAAGGCAGCAGCGCGCTGGACGAATCGATGCTGACGGGCGAGCCCATGCCCGTTACCAAGCATGCAGGCGACAAGTTGATCGGCGCCACACTCAACACCACCGGCGCTCTGATGATGCGCTCCGAGCATGTGGGTTCCACTACCGTGCTGTCGCAGATCGTGCAGATGGTGGCCCTGGCCCAGCGTTCACGGGCGCCCATGCAACGCCTGGCCGACACCGTGGCCGGCTATTTTGTGGTCGGCGTGCTCAACATCGCGGTGCTCGCCTTCTTCGGCTGGGGCCTGTTCGGCCCGCAGTCGGCCATCGAATCACGCTGGGTCTACGGCCTGATCAGTGCGGTGTCGGTGTTGATCATCGCCTGCCCGTGCGCGCTGGGTCTGGCCACGCCGATGTCGATCATGGTGGCCAGCGGCCGCGGCGCGACACATGGAGTGCTTTTCCGCGATGCAGCCGCAATCGAGAACCTGTGCAAGGTCGATACGCTGATCGTCGACAAGACCGGCACGCTGACCGAAGGCCGGCCCCGCTTCGAGCGGGCCATCGCCGCCCCCGGTTTCGCCGACGACGAGGTTTTGCGGCTGGCTGCCAGCCTAGACCAGGGCAGCGAACACCCGTTGGCCATGGCGCTGGTCGCCGCTGCGCGCGACAAGGGGCTAGCGCTGGACAAGGCCGAGCAGTTCGACTCGGCTTCGGGCATAGGCGTGCGCGGCACGGTCGGTGGCAAAGTTCTGGGGCTTGGCAACCCTGCGTTGATGGAAGAGCTGGCCGTCGACGTTTCCGCCCTGGCGGATCGTGCGCAAGAACTGCGCCGGCAAGGCGCGAGCGTGATGCACCTGGCGGTGGACGGTCAGCTCGCCGGGCTGCTGGCCGTGTCCGACCCGGTCAAGGCCACGACGGCCGAGGCACTGGCTACCTTGCGCAAGGCCGGTATCCGCGTCGTCATGGCCACCGGAGATGCGCTTGCCACCGCACGCGCCGTGGCCGGGCGCCTGGGCATCAAGGAAGTGCACGGCGGGGTTAAGCCGGCAGACAAGCTGCAGCTCGTCGAGCAGCTTCAGGCGCAGGGCCGCGTCGTTGCGATGGCAGGCGACGGCATCAACGACGCCCCAGCGCTGGCACGCGCCGACATCGGCATTGCCATGGGCACCGGCACCGACGTGGCCATGAACAGTGCTCAGATCACCCTGGTCAAGGGCGATCTGCGCGGCATTGCTACTGCGCGCGCGTTGTCAATCGCCACGGTGGCCAACATGCGACAGAACCTGGCCTTCGCTTTCGTCTACAACGCGCTGGGAGTGCCCATTGCCGCCGGCGTCCTCTATCCGTTGACCGGTTGGTTGCTGTCACCCATGATCGCCGCGCTGGCGATGAGTCTTAGTTCCGTCTCGGTGATCGGCAATGCGCTGCGTCTGCGCGCTGCAGCGATCCGGGAGGACTGATTGCCAGCCGATTGCGTCATCAGGCGTCCACGGTCGTTCAATCTTTCCGTAGGCCGCCGACGGCAATGCGGTCGAATCGGCCCAGCACCACCACCACGAGTACAGCAGCAACAGGCCCTGCGATCGGGTGCAGCAGGCACGCCAGGATTGGCGCCACCAGAATGAGGTAACGCAGCCCCCAGCTGTACAGCACGCCAGCCCACCGCACGTAGGCGGTGCCCGCCCCGGCCCAACGCGCGCGCGCTTCGGAATCGACCGGCATTCCACTGATGAACCCCACGTGGTTGTAGTAGCGCACCGCCATCGCCGAGCACACCAGTGAGGCGACCAGCATTGCCAACAACAGCAGTTCAAGCACGAGCCTGGGGCTCAGGTTCGGCAACGTCGCGGCGCCACCGAGTCTTGTTTGAAGCGAAGGTACGGCGAGCGTAACTGTGCCGATCAACCCCAGCATCGCAGTCGATGCCGTCATGGTCGCCGACATCAGGGAATTGCGCAGGGTCTGAACTGCAAGAATCTCCGAGCCCTTGTGCTGTGATACGGCGGTGAACCACTCTTCCCGCAGCGTTGCATGCGCACTGCGTGACATCCGTTCGGGCCACCGCCGCTCCGCCACCGCTAGCACCGCTTCATGGGCGACCAGCACCGCAACGGTCCCCAGCGCAGGCAGCCAGGCCAGGAGTTCGTTCATCGAAGAGTCACGCCTAGCCTTGAGCGGGTTGAAGGCTGGCGGCCTGCTTGTGGCGCTCAAGCAGCTCGAAGGCGCCCATGCCCACTAGCATAGCAACCACGAAGACAATCGCCTTGACCTCCCCCATGCCCAAGGCCACCAAACCGGGGCCCGGGCAGAAGCCGGCGATGCCCCAGCCGATGCCGAATACCACGCTTCCAACCACCAAACGCGTGTCGATGTCGCGCGCCGTGGGCAACTTCATTGCTGCACCGAGGAAGGATGCTGAGCGCTCCCGAGCCAGCGCGAACGCCAGGGCCGCGACGGCAACGCCGCCGGCCATGACGAATGCAAGTGAAGGATCCCAGGCGCCTGCGAGGTCTAGGAAGCCGAGCACCTTGGCCGGATCAGCCATGCCGGAGATGACGAGGCCGAGCCCGAAGACCAGGCCGGCGAGAAATGATGCGAATAGCGTCATGGTGAGGGGCCCTCAGATGCCGAGCAAGTGGCGAATGACGAACACAGTCGCGAAGCCGGCCGTCATGAAAGCGATGGTGGCCACCAGCGACCGTGGTGACAGGCGAGCCAGGCCGCACACGCCGTGGCCGCTGGTGCAGCCCGAGCCATACCGGGTGCCTACACCTACCAGCAGGCCGGCGATCGCCAATGCAACCCAGGACGCATCGATGCGGGGCCGGGGCAGCGTTGCAAGCAACGCATAGACCCAGGGCGCACCGACAAGCCCCAGCACGAACGCGGCGCGCCATGCCACGTCACCCCGGGCCGGCTTGAACAGTCCGCCGAGGATGCCGCTGATGCCGGCAATGCGTCCGTTCAGCAGCACGAACATGGCAGCAGCCAGGCCAATGAGCATGCCGCCCGCCAGGGCGGACCAGGGGGTGAACTCATTCCATGCGATAGACATCGTCTGTCCTTGTGACGTTGAGGCGGCAGCACACGGCCAGGTTCTTGGGAAAGACTGGCGCTGCGACGGCCAAGCTGGCCGATCCAATGGGCGTGATCATTGGTTACAAGACGTTCAGCGGAATCTTGAGGTAGCGCGTGCCGTTGGCCTCGGGCTCGGGAAGCTCACCGCCGCGCATGTTGACCTGCACCGAAGGCAGGATCAGCACCGGCATCTCCAGCGTGGCGTCGCGTGCCTGGCGCAAGGCCACGAACTCTTCTTCGCTGATGCCGTCGTGCACGTGCACGTTCTTCTCGCGCTGCTCGACCACGCTGCTGACGAACTGCACTTCGCGCCCGCCAGGCCGGTAGTCGTGACACATGTACAACACCGTCTCGGGCGGCAGGCTCAGCACCTTGTGGATCGAGCGATAGAGCGTGCGCGCGTCCCCGCCGGGAAAATCGCAGCGCGCCGTGCCGTAGTCGGGCATGAACAGCGTGTCGCCCACCAAGGCGGCGCTCTGCGTCCCGTCGCTCACAACGTAGGTCATGCACGCCGGGGTGTGGCCGGGCGTGTGCATCGCGAGCACCTGCAGCCTGCCGATGGCAAAGACTTCTCCGTCGGCAAACAGGTGGTCGAACTGGCGGCCATCGTGCGCAAAGTTGCTGCCCGCGTTGAACAGCGCGCCGAACACCCTCTGCACCGTGGTGATGTGTTGACCGATGCCCAGCTGGCCTCCAAGGACCTGCTTCAGGTAGGGGGCCGCGGATAGATGGTCAGCATGCACATGCGTTTCCAGGATCCACTGCACCGTGGCTCCTAGCTCGCACACGCGCGCGATCACTCGGTCAGCGTTGTCATACGACGTGCGGCCCGACCTCGGGTCGTAGTCGCGCACGGTGTCCACGAGCGCGCACTGCCGGGTGGCGCCGTCGAGCACAATGTAGCTGACGGTGGACGTGGCAGTGTCGAAGAAGTCTTCGACCTGCAAGTTGCGGTGGGTGGCGATGTCCATGCGGCGTGCTGGAAGTCAGCGGCGCACCCGGCAAGTGTGGATGCCCAGCATGCGGTACATGGGGCAGACGCCGAGTGTGCCCGTCACCAGGGGCACCACGCCGACGTAGCCCCAGGCACGGATGACGCCGGTGGCGGCCAGGCCGATCAGTGCGAGCCCTGCAGCGATGCGCAGCCCACGGTCGAGCGTGCCTTGGTTGGTGTTCATGATGCGATTCCGGTTGTGAAAGAAGAGGTGGACACGGTGTGGTGTGGACGGGTTTCGCTGCCCTGCCCGGGCCAGTTGTCGGGCTAGAGCAGTAGCCGCAGCAGCAGCGCTACCAGCACCAGTGCAGCGGAGCTGGCAGCCCAAATCACGGCCATCCAGGCCACGCGGATGCGCAGCGGCGCCGGTGCGATGTCGGACGCGGGGGCTACGATCATGGGCCAGTCCGGCATGCGCCACTTCATGCGTGGTACCCGTCTGCGTCAACCTTGCCACGGAACACCCAGTACGACCACGCCGTGTAGCCTAGGATCATCGGCAGCACGATGGCCGTGCCCCACAGCATGAAGACCTGGCTCTGCACGTCGGTGGCCGCCTGCCAGATGGTGACGGCGCCCGGCACGACGTCCGGGAACACGCTGATGCACAGCCCCACGAAGCACAGCAGAAAGATGCCCAGCGACAGCAGGAACGGCGCCACCTCGTGGCCCGCCTTCAGGCTGCGCGCGAAGGCGACGCTGGCCAGTGCCACCAGCACGGGCACCGGCAGCACCGCCAGCATGCCGGGCCAGCGCAGCCAGTTGTCGAAGTAGCTGGCGTTGAGAAAAGGCGTGGCCACGCTCACGGCGGCAATGGCCACCAGCGTGGCGATGCCCAGCGGCCAGGCCAGGGCGCGGGCCTGCTGCTGCAGGCGGCCCTCGGCCTTCATCACCAGCCAGGTGGCGCCCAGCAGCGCGTAGGCCACGACGACGCTGACGCCGGTGACCATCGTGAACGGCGTGAGCCAGTCCCACCAGCCGCCGGCGTAGGCCCGGTCTTGCACCGCGACGCCCTGCAGCAGCGCGCCGAGCACCACCCCTTGCGAGAAAGCGGCCAGCAACGAGCCGCCATTGAACGCCAAATCCCACAGGCCCCGGTGTGCCGGGTCGCGCCAGCGGAATTCGAAGGCCACGCCGCGGAACACCAGCGCCAGCAGCATGGCGATGATGGGCGCGTACAGGGCCGAGAAGATCAGCCCGTAGGCCAGCGGAAAAGCCGCCAGCAGGCCGCCCCCGCCCATCACCAGCCAGGTCTCGTTGCCGTCCCACACGGGGGCGATGCTGTTCATCGCCGTGTCGCGGTCATGCCCGACGGGGAAGCGCCGGAACAGGATGCCAATGCCCAGATCGAAGCCGTCCAGCACCACGTAGATGAACACGGCCACGACGATGATCAAGGCCCAGATGACGGTCAGGTCCAATTGCATGGTGTGCCCTTCAATCGGTTGCCAGAGTGTCGGGCCGCAGCGCCACGGCAGGCGTGGTGCCGGCGGCGCGCTCGGGCGTGTTGGGGGGTGCGGGCTCGTGCAGCGCGGGCGGCTTGGCCATCAGCTTGAGGATGTAGAGCACGCCGGCGCCGAAGACGGCGAAATACACGACGACGAAGGCCAGCAGTGACGCCGCCACGGCCGGTGCCGCCAGTGGCGAGGCCGCCTCGGCCGTGCGCATCAGGCCGTGGATGGTCCAGGGCTGGCGGCCCACTTCGGTGGTGACCCAGCCGGCCAGCACGGCCACCAGGCCGGAAGGCCCCATCAGCAATGCAAAGCGGTGCAGCCATCCCCACTCGTACAGCTT
Source organism: Rhodoferax sp. RT4P68 (assembly GCF_056521305.1). Lineage (NCBI taxonomy): Bacteria > Pseudomonadati > Pseudomonadota > Betaproteobacteria > Burkholderiales > Comamonadaceae > Rhodoferax > Rhodoferax sp. RT4P68. The sequence continues at coordinate 400,516 of NZ_JBWMBB010000006.1, read as the reverse complement.
GCCACGCGCACGGGCCAGGAGGCTGACGGCACCCAGCGCCGCCATCAGAAAGCCCAGGCCGACCATGATGCGGAACGCCCAGAACACGATGCCCACGGGCGGGCGGTCGGCCTCGGGCACGGTGTCCAGCCCGGCCATGGGCGCGTTCAGGTCGTGCTTCAGGATGAGCGAGGACAGTTTGGGGATCTCGATGGCGTAGTCCACGCGGTTCTCGGCGCTGTTGGGAATGCCGAACAGGATCAGTGGCGCGCCTTCCGGGTGGCTCTGGTAGTGGCCTTCCATGGCCATAACCTTGACCGGCTGGTGCTCCAGCGTGTTCAGGCCGTGCATGTCGCCCAGCAGGATCTGCACCGGCGCGACGATGGCGGCCATCCACATGGCCATCGAGAACATCAGCCGCGCGCGCGGGTTGCTGCGGTCCTTCAGCAGGTGCCAGGCGCCGACGCCGCCGACGATGAAGGCCGTGGTCAGGTAGGCCGCAGACAGCGTGTGCGCCAGCCGGTACGGAAAGCTCGGGTTGAAGATGATGGCCAGCCAGCTGCCGGCCGAGATGAACTGGCCCGCGGCATTCGTCGTGTAGCCCGTTGGCGTCTGCATCCAGCTGTTGACCGACAGGATCCAGAACGCCGAGACGAAAGTGCCCAACGCCACCATCAGCGTGGCGGTGAAATGCAGGCCCCGGCCTACCCGCTGCATGCCGAACAGCATCACGCCGAGAAAGCCGGCTTCGAGGAAGAAGGCCGTCAGCACCTCATACGCCATCAGCGGGCCGATGATCGGTCCCGCCTTGTCGGAGAACACGGCCCAGTTGGTGCCGAACTGGTAGGACATGACGATGCCCGAGACCACGCCCATGCCGAACACCAGCGCGAAGATCTTGATCCAGTAGCGGTACAAGTCCATGTAGTGCTCGCGCCCGGTCTTCAGCCACAGCCCCTCCAACACCGCCAGGTAGCTGGCCAGCCCGATGGTGATGGCCGGGAACAGGAAGTGGAAACTGACCGTGAAGGCGAACTGGATGCGCGCCAGCAGCAGTGCTTCGGGGAGATCGGTCATCGTGGGAGAGTCCTTGCGTCAAGCCGGCAGGGCGTGGAGCTCCGCGGCAGTGTGAGCGCGTTCGGCTTCAGGGTCTGTTCGGAGCCGCACATAGGCCAGGGCTTAGAAAACGCTAACCAATACCCAATGCGGCTACGTGTCTCAGCGAACAGACCAGGCCGCTTCGCAGGCGCACGCTTCGATTAGGGCGCTCCTCAGCCCCCTTAAGGCGCCCTAGGTACAGAAACTCCGCCATGCATGACTCAACCAGCACCTTTCCCCGCCTGAATGAGCCGGCGCCCGACTTCACGGTCAAGACGACGCATGGCGACCGCACGCTCAGCGATTACAAGGACATGTGGTTGATCCTCTTCTCGCACCCAGCCGATTTCACGCCGGTGTGCACCACCGAGTTCATCGGATTCGCCGAAGCCGCCGATACCTTCAGGCGGATGAACTGCGAGTTGCTGGGCCTATCGATCGACAGCCTGTTTTCGCACCTGGCCTGGACACGCAACATCCTGGAAAAATTCGGCGTCAAGATCCCGTTCCCGATCATCGAAGACATCAAGATGGAGGTCGCCCACGCTTACGGCATGGTGCATCCGGGTGCGGCTGACACCCAGGCCGTGCGCGCCACGTTCTTCATCGACCCCAAGGGCGTGCTGCGCGCGATGGTGTACTACCTGATGAGCAACGGCCGATCGATCGACGAGTTCGTGCGGCTGCTGCAGGCCATGCAGACCAGCGACAAGCACGGTGTGGCCACTCCCGAGGGCTGGGCGCCGGGTGGCGACGTAATCGTACCCCCGCCCAAGACTGCCGATGCTGCCGACCTGCGCGCCGACGAAGGCTACGAGACGACCGATTGGTACTACTCGACCAAATCACCCTCGGGTGGCTAGCCGGCTGACGTCCTTCAACTGGAGCCCCACATGCACGTACTCAAAGCCTCTGTTCTCAGCACCCTGGCTCTGATGGCCAACCCCCTGTGGGCAACCGAACCGCTGCCCGCCACCAACTTGGTGGGGCGCGCCGTTCCGGCAATTGATGGTTTGCCCGAGGGCCCCTATCGTGCACTCGTCGTGCAGGGCCATGAGCTGAGCACACGCACCTTCGCTCACATTGGCCCGGAAGTGAAGAACATCCGCAAACGCTATGCCGGCAACAACCTCGCATGCACCTCGTGCCACCAGGCAGGCGGCGCTAAGGCGTTTGCGATTCCCTGGGTTGGCGTGACGGCGACGTTTCCGCAGTACCGCGGCCGTGAGGATCAGATCAGCACGCTGGAAGAGCGCATTAACGGCTGCATGGAACGGAGCATGAACGGCAAGCCTCTGCCTCTCGACTCGGCGGAGATGAAGGCCTTCACGACCTATATGGCCTTTCTGTCCAAGGGTGTTCCGGTTGGCGCGCAGATCGAAGGCGCGGCGGTGCTGCAGACTGCAGTCCCCAACCGCCGCGCCGACGTCGTGGCGGGCAGCACGGTGTATGTTGCCAAATGCGCAATGTGCCACGGCGCTGACGGCTTGGGCAAGCGCACTGGTCAGCGTGGTGACGCTCAGGGCTACATTTTCCCACCACTCTGGGGGCCGGACAGCTTCAACAACGGGGCCGGGATGAATCGGCTGCTGACGACGACACGCTTCATCCGGCAGAACATGCCGCTCGGCGCCAGCCACACGGCCACGGTGCTGACCGATGACGAAGCATACGACGTCACGGCCTTTATGCTCTCTAAACCGCGCCCCACCAAGGCCCGTCTGGAAGCCGACTTCCCCGCCAGATGGAACAAGCCGATTGACGCCGCGTTCCCCCCCTACATGCTCGGCGCACCCGCCGATCAACACCGGTACGGGCCGTTCGCGCCACTCGCCGAGAAGCAGCGCGAAATGGCTGACAAACGCAAGGCCAGCATGGCCAGCACCGCGCGCCGGGCGGAAGCTTCCGCCAGTACCCCGTTGGGCAAGTAGGCACCGGGCGCGCGCAGTATCAATCCACCGCGCCAGCGATCCGTGTAGCCGCAGCCCGCCGCCGCTCCTGCAGCGGCGCGCTGCATCACCCTCGAGGCGCCGTCCTCTTGGCTGAGTGCCGCCTGCGCCGAAAAAGTCTTCGCTTCGCCGGTGGGCATGGCCCCGCCTGCTGTTCTCTCGCGCAGTGGTGGTCTGCGCCAGACCTCGGCGCGACGAAGATCCAGGGAGTCACGCCTTGAAGCCGTGCATGAGTTCTGCGCGAAAGCGCTGCCGCCTTCCTTAGCGGTGCATCCGCTCCCGGTTGCGTCCGCCACCGAACAGACGCCCCAGTACGTTCCAGCACATGCTCGCGCATGCTGCAATTTTCAGACGATCCGTACGCCAATGGCTCGCCCATCCCCACCCGCCACGGCCCGGCCGCGTCGGCCATGGTGCCGGCGTGACGGCCGCCACGCGGGCCGATGCGCCGCAGCCCGGGCCCGAGATCACCCCGCCAGCCAGCCCACAAGCCAGCCCGAAGCGCAGCCCCGCCGGCAGTAACGTCCGCCCGAGACTCCATCAGGTCCGCTGGGCTTGGATCGCTGCGCTGCTCGGCGTGCTGCTGCTCGCGGGCTGGGCGCTGCGCTGGTGGTTGGGACCGTTGGTCGACACCGAGACCGTGTTGCGCCGCGATTTTGTGCAGACGGTCGTCGCAAGTGGGCGCGTGGAGACTGCGCATCGCGTGGACATCGGTTCGCAGATCATAGGAACGGTGCAACGGGTGCCCGTGGAAGAAGGCCAGAGCGTGCGCGCGGGCGAGGTGCTGGTCGAGTTGGAAGCCTCCGAACTGCACGCCGCCAGCCGCCAGGCCGATGTGTCCGTGGTGCAGGCCCAGGCCAGGTTGCGGCAACTGCAGGAAGTGCAAAGCCCGGTGGCGGCCCAGGCGCTGCGCCAGGCACAGGCCAATCTGGCCAACTTACAAACGGCGCTTGCGCGCAGCCAGAATCTCTTCGGGCAGGGCTTCATCGGCAGCGCCGCGATGGACGACGCACGCAAGAACGCCGAGCTAGCCGACGCACAGGTGCGCACCACGCAGAAGCAGCTCGACACGACCGGCCGGTCCGGCAGCGACCGGGCACTGGCCGTGGCCAACGTGGCGAGCGCCCAGGCCAGTGCTGACGCAGCTCGCGCTCGCGCCAGTTACACCGTGGTGCACGCACCCGTGGCCGGTACGCTGATCGCGCGCAACGTCGAAGTCGGCGATGTGGTGCAGCCAGGCGAGGTGTTGCTGACGCTCTCGCCTGGCGGCCGCACCCAGCTGGTGCTTGAGATCGACGAGAAGAACCTGCGCTTGCTGGCCTTGAGGCAGCCCGCGCTGGTGTCGGCCGATGCTTACGCCGAGCAGCGTTTTGCCGCCGTGCTGGCCTACATCAATCCCGGCGTCAATGCGCAGACCGGCGCGGTCGAGGTCAAGCTTGATGTGCCGGCGCCGCCGCGTCTGCTGAGGCAAGACATGACGGTCTCGGTGGACATCGAGGTGGCACGGCGGCCAGGCGCCCTGCTGGTGCCAACCGCCGCCGTGCACGGGGCCGACGGCGCAACGCCCTGGGTGCTGCGCGTCGAGGGCCGGCATGCAGTGCAGCGGCCGGTGCGGCTGGGGCTGCGCAGTGGCGGCTTTGCCGAGATCGTCGACGGCCTGAGCGAAGGCGACCGTGTGGTCCCGGTCGCCACGCAGCTGTCAGCGGGCGCAAGGCTGCGGACGACCAGCGCGGCCGCACCCTCCCCGGCCCGTGCTGTGGCGCCATGAGCCGCGTCTACGCCTGACGATGTTCAATCCCTGGCTCCCTTTCGAGTGGATCGTCGCCATCCGCTTCCTGCGTGAAGGTCGCCTGCAGACGGTGTTCATCGTGGCTGGCGTGGCCATCGGCGTGGCGGTGATCGTGTTCATGTCGGCGTTGATGGCGGGGCTGCAGTCCAACTTCATCCGACGGGTGCTGTCTTCGCAGGCGCACATCCAGTTGCTGCCGCCCAAAGAGGTGGCACGGCCGCTGCGCCAGGGGGACGATGCCGTGCCGGGCGAGGTCGAGGGCGCCATCGTCCAGCCACCGCTGCAGCGGCTGAAGTCCATCGACCAGTGGCAGGCCGTGGTGACACAGATCCGCGCCATGACCGATGTGGCCGTGATCGCACCCGTCGCAGGTGGCTCGGCGCTGGTGGTGCGGGGCAGCGCAAACCGTGCCGTGTCGGTCGTGGGCATCGAGCCGCAGCTGTACTTTCGGATCGTCAACCTGCAGGAGAAAATCGTGCGCGGCAAGGCGCTGCTTGCGGGCAGCGACATCCTCATCGGAACCGAGCTGGCCAACGACCTGGGGGTCGACGTCGGCGACAAGTTGCGCCTGTCGACCTCGGCCTCAAGCGCTGGCGCTGCCTATGCAGAAGCGTCACCCGGCAGCACGGTCACGCTGACCATCGCCGGCGTCTTCGACCTCGGCAACAAGGGCGCCAATGGCCGCAACACCTTCGTGGCCTTGCGCACTGCGCAAAGCCTGCTCGGCCTGGCAGGTGGCGCCACCAGCCTGGAGCTGACAGTGCGCGACGTCTATGCGGCCGAGCGCATCGCGCAGCGCATCACCGCCGCCACCGGCGTGCAGGCCGACAGCTGGATCAAAACCAACGCCGACTTCTTCACCGCCGTGAGCGCGCAAACCACGGCGAACATGGCCATCCGCTTCTTCGTCGGCCTGTCTGTGGCATTCGGCATTGCCAGCGTGATGGCCGTGGTGGTGGTGCAGAAGGCGCGCGAGATCGGCATCCTGCGCGCGATGGGCATCTCACAGGCGCAGATCATGCGGTTGTTTCTGCTGCAGGGCGGGTTGCTCGGTCTTGCAGGGTCTCTGGCGGGTTGTGCCATCGGCGCTGGCGTGCTGATGCTGTGGCAGCGCCTGGCACTCAACGCAGACGGCACGCCGCTGTTCCCGCTGGTGATGGACCCGGTGCTGTTTGCCACTGCGCTGGTGCTGGCCGTGCTCACCGGGCTGGGCGCGGCCTTTGCACCGGCGCAGCGCGCCGCGCGGCTCGATCCCGTGGTGGCCATCGGTGGGTAGCCGCGTGGACCAGAGTGCGGCTTCGGCACCGACACACGAAGTGGTGCAGCTGCGCGGTGTGCGCAAGAGCTACCACCCAGGCACGCCGATCGAGGTCGAGGTACTGCATGGCATCGACCTCACAATCGGCCGCGGCGAGTTCTGCGCCGTCATCGGGCCCTCTGGGTCGGGCAAGAGCACGCTGCTGAACATCGTCGGCCTGCTGGACCGGCCGACCTCGGGCCTGCTCTCGATCTGTGGCGAGCAGACCACCACGCTGGCCGATCGGGCGCTGACGCGCTTGCGTGGGCATGCCATCGGCTTCGTTTTCCAACACCACCACCTGATCACCGCGTTCACCGCGCTGGAGAACGTGATGATGCCGATGCTGGGCGCGGCCGGGTTTGCCGACGAGGCCATGCGCCAGCGCGCCGCCAGCTTGATCGCCAGCGTCGGCCTCACGGCCTGGCAAGACAACCTGGCGGGCAACCTGAGCGGCGGGCAGCAGCAGCGGGTGGCGGTGGCGCGCGCGCTGGCCATGGACCCGGCGGTGCTACTGGCCGACGAGCCGACCGGCAACCTGGACACACGCAGTGCGGACGAAGTGTTTGCGCTGCTGCGCCGCTTCAACACCGAGCACGGCACGACGGTGCTGTTCGTCACGCACAACGCGGCGCTGGCGGCGCGCTGCGATAGAACGATCGAAGTCATCGACGGCCGCGTCATGGGCTGAAGGCGGGTGCGCAGGCGCGCCGGCCCCGGCCCGCCCCTACACCAGCACGGCCGCCACGGGGCGCCGCAGCGACCGGGGCATGGCCTGCCCGCGTCCAAAGCGCACCACCAGGTCGGGCCTGCCGCTGCCAATGCCCATGGCGGTGGCGAACCGGGGTCGCATCGTGGGTACCTCGACCGGCTGGTTCAACATTGCATTTCGAATGCCCAGTGCGGTGGCCTGCAGGGCGAACCGTTCATAGCAACGCCCGGCCTCGATCCAGTGCGCCTTGTCGTCGACAGCGGAGACGAAGATCGCGATGCCGGCCGAACTTCGCACCTGTGCCGCGTACTTGTCATTCTCGCCCTTTTCGGTGAAGAACATGCCGAACAGCCGGCTGCCCAGCCAGCGCGGCACGCTGGGGTTGCCCGACGTGGCGCTGAACAAGCCATCGCCGGTGCGCACAGCCTCATCTTCACCGAAGCGGATCCATTGCTTCAGTTCAGCGACGAAAGCGCGGTCTTGCATCTGCGTTGTGTTGGCCTCCACCACGTGGGCCAGAACCCGCTCCACAACGTCCCTAGCGGTCAGCAGCAGCACATGCACGCCCTGGCCGGTACCGGCGCGCGAGAGCGCCTGCAGCTCCGCAACGGATACGGGTTGGCCGTCGAACGCACCCCGAGTGCACTGGCGTTCGGGGATCGCCCGAAACATCGGCGAGACAAAGGCTTTCGTGGGTTCCAGCGCCATGAGAATGCCGGGCGACACCATACCGTCGGCGTGGACCCGCGCCTGCACACCATGCGCCAACGCGGCTTGCGCCAGATTCTCGACCGCGCAGCCGAGAGACACGTAGAGGTGGTGGTCGTCTGGATCGACGGCAGGGCATCTCCTAGAGAGATCGGGCAGCACGGTGATGGATTTCTCTTCGATGTGAAAGCGCCAACATTGGGTGTTGTGGCTGGACGGCGCAAGCGTCGCATAGCGCACCAGTTCCCGCCGGAGCGCTGCACCTTCGCTGGCGGGGCCCGCGATCCGGTGCCATGTCCTGCGCGCACTCGCTTCATAACCGCTGTCCTTTGGCTCGTCAGTGCAGGCCTGCAGGAGTAGCGGCGCGGCGGCGAATGCTGCCGTCTGCTGCAGGAATCGCTTGCGCGATGTCTTCGTTGTCGTCATGTGGTGTTCCCTAGGCAGCAGCGACTGTTGCCATGCGCATCTTGCTCATTGCGGCAACACAATGCGAGCGCGTGGTGGCGGCGCATAGCTACGGTTTGAGCCCTTTAGAAAAAATCCAAGCCATTTCGGTATCCAACTGCACTCGCATACCATCGTTAAGCGCATATCTCAGGGCCAGCCAGAGAGGTCTGTGCCAAGATTGAAGCGTGCAACAGGCTTTGCCACGCACATAGCTGTCATACACGGACGGCGAAGCCGGACAGTGTCGGCACGCGTTTTGCGGGCCCTACGCGAACGGCCCCGCCGCCGTGAGCAGGGGCCACAAAGCATGCCGCTCGCAGTGCCCGTGCGGTCTTTAGGCCATCGTCCGCAGCCACCGCTGCGAACGACGCCCGTAACCGCGGTGATGCCGCGACCAGCACCGGGATCGCCGGAGGCTGAGGCGAACGATGAAATGTCAACGGACGCATTCCGCCGAAGTCACGGCACTGAGCGATCGGTGCGGGCGCACGTCCAGGGCACTTGTAGCGCAACACGTTTGCCCCGTCTGTTCGCCACCGCACGGGCTCATAGATGACGCTGGATACTGTGCGAAGCAATCGCAGACGGGCTCCCATCGCCTCGGCGCAGGCACTTGATGCAGGCTGCTGGCTGCTGGCAAGACCGAACAACTGGGCTCTGTGGGGCGCGTAAGCCGCGCGGTCTCCCTTGTCAGGGTCATGGTTGGCGTGGCATACGAGCCGGAATTCAAAGCACGATGGCCGAAACGCAAGCGAAGTAGATCAGTAGGCTCAGGACGTCCTGCACAATAGTTGCCAGCGGCCCGCTGCCGTAGGCTGGGTCGCTTCCGAAACGGGCCAGCAACCACGGCAGCAACAACCCGAGTACCGACGCCACGACGCTGGCACTGGCTAGCGCCATCGTCACTGCGGTCGCGAGCCGCAATTCGCCAAAGACAAGCCAGATCATCGGGAACGCCAGCGCCGCGAGCACTCCGCCGATGAGCATGCCGGTACGCACTTCATTGGCAAGCAAACGGCCGATGCCGACACGGCTAAGCGATAGCCCTCGCACGGCCACCGCCTCGCTCTGCGTGCCGATCGCGTCGGCGAGGTACACAAGGCCAGGTACGAAGAACGCGAGCGCGGGCTTGGCCGTCAGCACGGTCTCGAATCGCGCCACGATGTATGTGGCCAACATGCTGCCGCCCAGCCCCACAACCAGCCAGGGAAGTCGGTGGCGCGCGCTTCGCAGCGGGGGTTCTTCCAGGGCCTGGCGCGCCTCTGCCGACTCGCGCGTGACGCCGGCTAGCCGGTGCAGATCCTCCACGTGCTCCTGGCGCAAAATGTCCATCAGCGTCTTTGACCCAACAACGCCGAGCAACCGACCTGCTATGTCCACCACAGGCATCGCGGCACAGGAACTGCTCAGGGCCGTTGAGGCCAACACTTCTTGGTCAACATCCAGGAGAACTCGAGGCGTGTCGCGGTGAGTCACGCTCCCCAGCACCGCTTCGGGAGACATGACAAGCAACTCAGCGGCAGTGAATGCATGGAGCAAACAGCCGTTGTCGGCGATCACGCAGACCAGTTCCCAATCGGTGCGCCCTTGTTCACGAATCCGGACGTGCACGTCTCTGGCCCTGTCCCCGGCCTTCGCCAACACGGTATGGTCGTCCACGCGCGCGCCGGCGGTCTCCTGATGGGGTAAAAATGCGGAGGCCATGGTCGTCAGTTCACACCTGCGCCAATGCGACCGGAAGCCACTTTGACCAGAGCATGCCAAGCCTGCGTCCGCGGTCAGCGCGACGCGACGGACGATCGACATCGTGCCTCGCGTTGCGCATCGGAGATGCAGGGTTTCTCGAGATTGCGGGGGCCATGCCCGACTCTATCTGCCGCGCCCTCGATTCACTGTGCGCCAGCGCGCTTTGCACGACGCAATGTTCCCTGTCGAACAGACAGCAGAGGTCCGCAGGGTCAAGCTCGGGTTGCACGCCGGCTCTATCGCTGGCACAACCAGGAACCACCGGCATGCAAGCACTCGTCTACAACGGCCCCGGCCACAAAAGCGTCGAAGACCGCCCCAAGCCCACCATCCACTTGTCCGGTGATGCGGTAGTTCGTGTCACCAAGACAACCCTCTGCGGAACCGATCTGCACATCCTGAAAGGCGATGTGACCACCTGCAAACCAGGCACAGTGCTGGGCCATGAGGGCGTAGGCATCATCGACTCGGTCGGCGCGGGTGTCTCGGGCTTCAAGCCCGGCGACCGCGTGTTGATTGCGTGTATTACTGCCTGCGGTCGCTGCGAGCCGTGCCGCAAGGGCATGTGGTCGCACTGCACGACCGGCGGTTGGATTCTCGGCAACACCATCGACGGCACGCAGGCAGAGTTCGTGCGGGTTCCGCATGCCGACACCAGCCTATACCCGATCCCTGATGGCGCCGACGAGGAAGCACTGGTGATGCTCAGCGACATCCTTCCCACCGGCTTCGAATGCGGTGTGCGTAACGGCAAGGTGCAGCCAGGCTCAACGGTCGCGATCGTCGGCTCCGGGCCAATTGGCCTAGCGGCGCTGTTGACTGCGCAGTTCTATGCGCCCTCTGAAATCATCATGGTCGACGTAGACGACAACCGCCTGGCCGTCGGCAAGCGCTTTGGGGCTACAGCCACGGTCAACAGCGCCGCGGGCAACGCAGTACAACAGGTGATGAAGTTGACCGGAGGTCGAGGAGTCGATACCGCGATCGAAGCAGTGGGCATCCCGGCTACCTTCGAGCTGTGCCAGGAAATCGTCGCGGCGGGGGGCACGATCGCCAACGTTGGGGTCCACGGCGTTAGGGCAGACCTGCATCTGGACCGACTGTGGTCGCACAACGTGACCATCACGACCGGGCTGGTCGACACGGTCTCTATCCCAATGCTGCTAAAGACCGTGCAGTCGCACCGAATCGATGCCAAGCAGTTGATCACGCACCGCTTCAAGTTGCGCGACATCCTGCAGGCCTACGAGACGTTTGCCGCGGCCGCCAATACCAAAGCGCTGAAGGTGATCATCGAGGCGTGAGGAACGCGGCCCGCGGCGACCCGCCGACGTGGATGGAGTCTCACCATCGGCAGTGCTGTCGTCGCTATGTACCTTGCAAATTGCCGCCCTATGCCCGTGGCATGCCATCGGCTTCCTCTCCCCGTACCACCACTTGGTCACCACGTTCATTGCACCTTGATAACGAGATGACGCCCATGTTGGGCGCGGCGGGGGTACTCGACGAGGCGATGCGCCATCGCGCGGCTGCCTTGATCGCCAGTGTCGGACTTCTCCCTGGCAGATCAACCTGGCCGGCAACCTAAGCGGCGGACAGAAGCAGCGTGTGGCCGTGGCGCGGGCGCTCGCCATGGCCCCAGCCGTGCTGCTGGCCGACGATCGGACACACAACCTGTACAGCTACAGTGCCGGCGCGTTGTTTGCCCTGCCGCGCCGCTTCAAGACCGAGCACGGCGCTACGGTGCTGTTCGTGACGTACAACGCGGCACTGGCGGCGCGCTGCGACAGGGCGGTCCAAGTGGTTGACGCCGGGTCACCGGTTCGCCTGCGCCGTCAGCGCGCTGACGGGCGCGCAGATCACGCCTGCATGGCCGGCACCAGAAACCTGGCCTCGAAATCGTCCACCGTCACCGGCCTGCTGAAGAGAAAGCCCTGCATCTCATCGCACCCCAGCAGGTGCAGCAGCCGCTGCTGCTCTTCTTCCTCGATGCCTTCAGCCACCACCTTGAGGTTCATCGCGTGGCCCAGCTCGATGATGGTGGACACCAGTGCAAGGCCCTGCGGCGTGAAGGTCATGTCGGTCACGAAAGACCGGTCGATCTTGAGGCTGTCCGCCGGTAAGCGCGACAGATAGCTGAGCGATGAAAAGCCGGTGCCAAAATCGTCGATGACGACGCGCACGCCAAGCGCGCGGATGCGGCTCAGGCTGTCGATGCTGTGCCGCACGTCGTCCATGATCACGCTCTCCGTGATCTCTAGCTCCAGCCCCGCCGCCGTCTCCGGGTCAGTGCCGATGGCCTTCTTCACTTCATCGATGAAGCAGCGATTGCGCAGCTGCAACGGCGATACGTTCACAGCGATGGGGACGGTGTGCAGGCCGGTGCTGCGCCAACGCAGCCGGTCTTGTACGGCGCGGCGCAGCGCCCACCGGCCGACTTCGTAGATCAACCCCGTCTCCTCCAGTACCGGGATGAAGAGCCCAGGCGCGACCAGGCCGGTGCCCGGATCGTTCCATCGGATCAGGGCTTCCGCGCCACAGACCTTGCCGCCACGCAGCTGGATCTTGGGCTGGTAGTGCAACACGAATTCGCCTTGGTCCAGCGCCTGTCGCAGTCGGCTTTCCAGCGTCACCTTGCCGGCCATCCGGACCGTCATCCTGCGGTGATAGAACAGGTGGCGCTCGCCCAGGGCCTTGGCCTGCTTCAAGGCCGCCTCGGCGTGCTTGAACAAGGTATCGGCGTCCGCGCCGTCCTGGGGCGACACGGCGATGCCGGTCTTGAAGGTGAGGCGCACCACGGCTTCGCCCACGTCAAAAGCGTGGTCTGCGAAGGACTGCGACCGCACGGTGGTGACGTTCTCCAGGTCCTCCTCTGCGCCGACCACGGGCTGGACGATCGCGAAGCGGTCCGCGCCCACGCGCGCCAGCAGAGCGGCGTCGCCCACTGAAGCCTCCAACCATTTGGCGATCTGGCGCAGCACGGCATCACCCGCCGGTGTCCCCATGCTGTCGTTGATGTTCTTGAACCGCTCCACGTCGATCATGTACAGGGCCAGTCGACCGCTGTTTTCGTTGGCACTGCGCAGAAACTGCGACAGGCGTTCCAGAAACAGGCTGCGATTGGCCAACCCCGTGAGAACGTCGTAGTAGGACAGGTAGTCGAGCCGCTCCTTCTTGGCGATGTGGTCGATCGCAAATGCGATGTCGCCCGCTAGTTCCCTCAGCACGGTCAGTTCCTCGTGCGGGAAGTAGTCCACCTCGCTGGCACACAACGTGAGAACTCCCGCCAGCGCGTCCTGCACGAACAGCGGCATGATGACCATTGACCGCGCGCCGGCCTCGAAATGCCGGCTGCCTAAGTCGGACGCCGATACATGGCGCAGGTTGTTGAGAACCACCGCGTTGCGAGCCTCAAGCTTGCTTATGGTGGCGGCATAGCCGGCCGGCATGTCGGGCAACGTGGCCAGCCCCTCTCGGATTTGGCCCGCCAGCGCAGGTCCGACGCCGGCCTCGGCGGCCAAAGTCATGCCGCCTGCGTTCAGATCCAGCAGAGCGACCCAGGCCATGCTGAAGCGGCCGTCGTCCACCGCGATGCGACAGGCCTCGCGCAGCAGCTCGGTGCGATCGCGTACGCGCACCTGCAAGCTGTTGATGCCGCTCAGAACGGCGTAGGCCTGATTCAGTCGCTGGATCCTGCGGTTGGCGCGGGTCTGCTCGGTAATGTCCACGCCCATGCTCGCCGTGCCGACCACTGCGCCTGTCGTGGAGCGTAGTACGGAGTTGTTCCAGTGGACCAGACGCCGCTCGCGCGTGCGGGTATAGATTTCCTGCTCCACATGCCAGGTCTGCGGGGCATCGGTCAGCAGCGCTGCGAAGACCGGCTTCATGTCGCCGAGCTCGGCCGGCATGAAGAGGGCAAACCAGTCCTGCCCCAGCACCTCTTCCTTTCGCCAACCGGTCAGCTGCAGCAGGTAGGGGTTGCAGTAGGTGATGCGCCCGTCGCGGTCCAGCATTACGGCAGCCAGTTCCACGTTCTTGAGCATGTCACTGAAGCGGCGCTCGCTCTCGCGCAAGAGCGCCTGCTTCTCCAGCCACTCCGTGATGTCGTCCTCAATGACCAGCACATGGGTCGCCACACCGCCTTCGCCGTGCAGCACGACCTTTCGCGAGTGCGCCCGTATCGGACCACGGTCCAGCGTGGGGACGAGCAGGTCCGAAAACTCGTGCATTGCGGTCCCCGCTACCAGAGCCCGGTCGGAGGCCAGCATCCGGGCGGCGTCTGCGGCTGGCCACAGTTCGTGCCCGTTGTAGCCGATCGCCCGCTGGCGCGGCAGACCATACATCGATTCAGCGGCTTTGTTCCACAACCGAATGCGGAATCCATCCGCGATGGATTTCAGATGCACTGCTGTGGGAATATTCTCGATGATGTTGTCCAGCAAGGACTGCAACGCGTGTTGCCGCTCTTCACTGCGCTTGCGCTGCGTGATGTCGACATGCATCACCACGGCACTTCCCACGAGGTCGTTGGCGAGCGGTGTCACCGAGGCGAGATACCAGCGGTCATCGCCTGGGGAGTGGCATGGGTACTCCACCGAGTATCGGGCCGCTTCGCCGGCCAGCACGCTGCGAACGCCATTCGCCATCTGGACTGCCTGTAATGGCGCCACCCTGAAGGCTGCGTCGCAGACCTCCAGATAGTTCAGGCCGACACCGCCGTTCGCGCTGCCCAGTCCGTTGGCTACGGCGTGTTGCCGCCAGGCATCGTTCACCGAGATGAGGCGACCCTGCGAGTCGATCAGGGCGATGTGCGCAGGCAGCGCGTTGAGCACCGTGGCGTGGCGGCTGACTTCGGTGTGGCGTTGGTGCTCCTGGGCGCGCCGCATCATCAGTTGCAGGCCGCTCTGGTTCGTGACCGCGTCCACATTGCCGCCTAGCAGGTGATCCAGCCGCGCCTCATCGGCCAGCAGCGTTTCGATCAAGGCGTCGATCTCACCTTGCGAGCTGTCAGGCGGACCAGCAGGCTGGAGCGACTGCGCGCCTGACAATGGTTCGGCACCATACCGCAGCCCCAGCGCGTGCGCGGTCCAATGCCCCAGCGCACCAACGATTTTTTTCACAGGCAAGGGGTGCAGCCTGATCAGCATCGGTGCCGTGGCAACTCCGTCGGCCCTTGCGCGGTCCGCTGCCTGGAAGATGTCCACCAACTCGATCTCGTACCGCCCTTTCGCATGCTGCTCGCAAAGATCGGCCAGGTGCTGTCGCGCCTGCGAAGATCTCAGGAAGTTATCTGCAACGTACAGGCGGAACTTGAAGGTGTGGGCTTGGGGCATGGGCGCTCCTGCAGGCCGCCCACCAGCCGGGAGTCGGATGTGCGATCGCCATCTGCGCATCAGGCCACTGTAATGTCGGGTGGTCTGTTCGGTGGAGAACAAAGCTCCCGCCGTGCAGCCCACCGCACTCCGGTCCGCGACGTGTCTTGTGGCATCCGATGAGTCGCTATGTGGGCTGGGAGACAGTCCCGCCCATCAGGTAGCCCCACACTCGCAGTGTCAGCGACATCGGTCGCTGCCATCCGCTTCGCCCTCACACAGGCTGTCCCCACCGCGAGAGCACACTTGGTCGCAAACTACCTCATCGAGTCTCTTCCCCGCGTCGACAAAGCGAGGTTGCTTGCGATATGCGAGCCGGTCCGTCTGGTGCTGTCCGAGGTGCTGTGCGAACCGGGTGCGCAGACCCGGCATGTCTACTTTCCCACCGAAGGCTTCATCTCGCTGGTCACACTCGTCCCCGATCACCCGACGCTGGAAGTCGGCATGGTCGGCAGCGAAGGCATGGTCGGTGCGCAACTGGCCTTGGGCGTCGTGACCGCACCGCAGCGCGCGCTGGTGCAAGGCCCGGGCGATGCATGGCGCATCGGCACACAGGCATTTCAAATCGAACTGAAGCGCAGCGTGTCACTGCAACGCGGCCTGGACCGCTATCTGTACGTGCTCATGGCGCAGCTGACGACCTCGGCGGCGTGCCTGAGGTACCACCGGATAGGCCCCCGGCTGGCGCGCTGGCTGTTGATGACGCAGGACCGCGCCCACGCCGACACCTTTTACGTGACCCAGGAATTCCTGTCCTATATGCTGGGCGTGCGCCGGGTCGGAATCACCGCCGCCGCCGTTGAGCTTCAGCGCGACGGCTTGATCGAATACACCCGTGGCAGCCTCACGGTGCGCGACCGCGCCGGGCTCGAATCCGCTGCCTGCAGCTGCTATGCCGCCGACTGCAAAGTGTACGCGGACGTGCTGCTAGACGGTGGATGCCGACCGGGCGCGCATGCAGAGCCGTCACAGACGCCGATTTGACGGTCGTGGCGCGCCCACTTGGTCGTCGAGCAGTTCCCGTACGATGCAAGACAACTTGTCCGCGCGCCTCTCGATGACCGATTGCGTCCTGCGCAGCAGCGGGCCCTGCGCACCAGGCATACCAAGCGCCGCTGCAGCCATTCGAATGGGGGCATTCGGATCGCTCAGCTCATCGACAACGATGGCGAGAAGCTCCGCTTGCCTGCGCAGCGCGTCGTTGGCAACGGCTAACAGCTCTCGGGCTTTGAGCGCCTCCACTACCAGATGCTCATTTGCCTCGCGCAAGTCGCGCTGGTGGATCTCGTTCTCGGGGATCGCCACCGTACAAGGGCTCAATGTGTCCATTGGTGGCCGGTTGGGCTCTGCGGCATTCGCTGCTTGTCCGTGCGGTCGATCGCCGTGGTATGTGAAGCCCCCGCGCCCTGCCTTCTTGGCCAGGTACATCGCAGCGTCGGCGCGGTCGATCAGCGAGGTCGGATCGTCGCCATCCTCGGGGTAGAGGCTGATGCCGATGCTGACGCTCAGACGCACCGGATGGCGGTTCAGCGCACGGCAGGCTGCCAGCGTGGCGTGCACCTTGTCGGCCACCAACTGCGCATCCGCAAGGTGGTTGACCTCGGCCAGCAACACCACGAACTCATCGCCACCGTGGCGGCTGACGGTGTCCGTCTCGCGCACCAGTGATGAAAGACCATCTGCAACCCTTCGCAGTGCCTGGTCGCCCACCGAATGGCCCCACGTGTCGTTGACGCCTTTGAAGTCGTTCAGGTCCAGAAACAGCAGCGCCACGCGTTTGCCATGGCGCTTCGCGTTGAAGATGGCTGTCTCGAACCGGACGAGAAACACTGTGCGATTCGGCAACCCGGTCAGAGGGTCCAGCCCGCCGACGCGCAGGGCCTCATCCCGCGCGTCCTTGGCTGCGTCTGCCTCCGACCTGGCCAGCAGCGCGCTGACGACGAGGTGTTCATTTGCTTCCACCAGCTGGCGCGGCGCACTCTGGGCCAGGCGGCGCTCGGCCACGACCACGTCCTGCATCAACTGCGCCAACACCTTGCGCATGGCCGCCACCTGCGCGTTGAGGCGGTCGAGCTGTATCGCAGCCCGCTGGGCTGCCGCGTGCATCGGACGTGGTACTTCGGTCACGGCGTCTGCACACTCATTCCAGTTCCACCACGCCATTGGGTGCGGTCAACGCTTCTAACGGTGGCGCCAGCGAGCAGGTCGGGCGGCCGCCCATGAGCCGTTCCCGGTTGGCAAGAACGTTGTGTACGTGGCCAAAACGGGGCTAGCAGACGTTCGGTCAAGGACGAGCCGATCAGACAAATCAACAGCTTCACGAACGCCTGCAGCAGATCACGAGCTGCCGAGGTCGCGGCCACGGTCAGCTGCTGCCCCAGAGCAGCAGCCAACACGTTCAAATCGTTCGCCATGCACGCCGCTTCAGGCGCTGGCGGCCGCGCCGCCAGCTAGGCGTACACGGGCGTGGCCATGTGCAGGCTGCGCTGGTACAGCGCGGCGACGCCCCGCTCACCCACGACAGGTTTGAAGCGGCACCGACCTCTCGCAAAGCAGCGACAACCACGGCGGTAATCTCCACTGCAGGCGCGCCTGAGGCCACCAGCTGCGCGCCGACACGTTCGCACCCGCCGAGAGCCGCGTCGGCACTGTCGGTGTCCACCACATCTTTCAACACTGGTTGCGCATGCATGCTGACCTTCCGATCGATCGTGGAAAAGGGGCGGCGGATTCATTCAAAGTTGCAGGCTCGCGGGGCCTCGGTCTGTGCGACGGCGCACGTGGCGGCTGGCGGGCTCGACCGCTCTGGGCCGACCGTGATCCTAGGCAAAGCCTCGATTTATCTTAGCGGGACCATGCATCATTTCTGTTCGCTAGCGCACATAGGGACGATCGGCACCATGCTGCGCTCTCGACATCGTCGCCGGTGCAACACCTGCCCAACCAGATGGCACATTTTCGCGTAGGAC
Source organism: Rhodoferax sp. RT4P68 (assembly GCF_056521305.1). Lineage (NCBI taxonomy): Bacteria > Pseudomonadati > Pseudomonadota > Betaproteobacteria > Burkholderiales > Comamonadaceae > Rhodoferax > Rhodoferax sp. RT4P68. Next base: position 382,450 of record NZ_JBWMBB010000006.1, on the reverse strand, counting down.
AACGTCGCTTTTTTGTATTTGGTGCGCTGTGGTAACGGGCTTCTTCATCGACGCCGGCCACGTGGGGGCCCAGCTCTGTACGACAGCGCACAGTGCCGCAGACATCGATCGCGACAATCGAAGCGAATGGTCCCAACGCCCCCGCTCCTGTCGCCGCGTGCACCAAACTGCCGGTGCGCAGAAGCGGCGCAACCGCCCAACCGACCATGAAGGCGGTGGCTGCCCCGTATTCCTCACCACTGCACGACCCGTCGCTGACAGACAGCGCCGACCTGGCCTTGAGCCTGGGCACCGACTTGCAGCGCGGCCTCGGCACGCAAGAAGCTGCGGATCGGTTGCGTGCCGACGGGCCCAACGAACTGCGGGCACTGCCGCCCGTGCCGCTGTGGCGTCGCGCGCTGGCGCAGTTGCAGGACCCTCTGGTGTACCTGCTGGGTGCGGCGGCGGCTGTGGCCCTGGCGGCCTGGTGGTTCGAAGGCCGCGGCCACCCTGGTGCAGCCGGCTGGCCGCTGGATGCCATCGTCATCGCCTGCGTGGTGGTGCTGAACGCGGTGTTGGGCTATGTGCAGGAGGCCAAGGCGGCGCAGGCCGTGGCGGCGCTGGCCAGGATGACCACCGCCACATCGGCGGTGCTGCGCGATGGCGCCGTGGCCCGGGTACCCAGCGCCGAACTCGTCACCGGTGATGTGCTGGTGCTGGCCGAAGGCGACGCGGTCGGCGCCGATGCCCGGCTGGCACAGGCCGCCGCGCTGATGCTGCTGGAGGCGCCGTTGACCGGCGAGAGCGAGGCCGTGCGCAAGGATGCGGCGCTGCTCGCTGCGCCTGCGGCACTGGGCGACCGGCTCAACATGGTCTTCAAGGGCACGGCAGTCGCACAAGGCACCGGCCGCGCCATCGTCACCGCCACCGGCATGCAGACCGAACTGGGCGGCATTGCCACCCTGCTGGACACGACGCCCGATGCGCCGACGCCGCTGCAGGTGGAAATTGCCTACGTCGGCAAGGTGCTGGGGATCGCGGCCCTGGCCATCGCCGGTGTCGTGGTGGCCACCATCCTGCTGATCTCGGATGTCCACAGCGTGGCCGATGTCGTCACCGTGCTGCTGCTGGGCGTATCGCTGGCCGTGGCCGCCGTGCCCGAGGGCCTGCCGGCCATCCTGTCGGTGGTGCTGGCGATGGGCGTGCGCCGCATGGCGCGCCGCCACGCCATCGTCAAGCAGCTGGCGTCTGTCGAGACGCTCGGCTCGGCGTCCGTCATCGCATCGGACAAGACCGGCACGCTGACCCGCGGCGAGATGACGGTGCAGCGGGTCATGACGGCATCGGGGCGCAGCGACATCACCGGCGTGGGCTACGCGCCCGAGGGCCGCGCCGAGCACGCAGGTGCCGAGCTGCCCGCCGGTGCCCTGCGCGACGAGCTGCAGGCGGTGTTGCAAGGCGGCAGCCTGGCCGGCAACGCCCAGCTGCAGCAAGACGAGACCGGTGCCTGGGCCATCCAGGGCGACCCGACCGAGGCGGCGTTTCTCGTCGCCGCACACAAGCTGACACCACCACCACCACCGGCTGGCGCACCTGCGAGCGCATGTAGCGATGGCTTCGAGCGCATCGGCGAGATCCCCTTCACCTCGCAGCGCAAGATGATGTCGGTGCTGGTGGCCGACCGTGCGAACGGCGCCGCGCCCGTGCTGTTCGCCAAGGGCGCGCCCGACGTGCTGCTGCCGCTATGCACGCACGCGCGCCGCGGCGCGGCCACGGTGCTGCTTGACGCCGCGCTGCAGACCCAGATCCTCGAAGACGTGGCGGCGATGGCCGGTGACGCGCTGCGCACGCTGGCGGTGGCGCGCCGCACGCTGGCACCGGGCACGCAGGTGCCGAAGGCAGCGGCGGCGGCAGCCGCGCTCGAGCAGGGCCTGGAATACCTGGGCACCGTGGGCATCATCGACCCGCCGCGCGAAGAGGCGGCGGTGGCCATTGCCCAGGCCCGCCGGGCCGGCATCCGCGTGATCATGATCACCGGCGACCACCCGCGCACGGCGTCGCGCGTGGCCGCCGACCTGGGCATCGTCGAGCCCGGCGCACCCGTGCTGTCGGGCATCGAACTCGACGCGCTGGCCGACGACGCCGCCTTCGCTGCGGCCGTGCTGCAGACCTCGGTGTTCGCCCGCGTGGCGCCCCGGCACAAGCTGCGCATCGTCCGCGCGCTGCAGGGCCATGGCGCCGTGGTGGCGATGACGGGCGACGGCGTCAACGACGCGCCGGCGCTGAAGGCGGCCGACATCGGCGTGGCCATGGGCGTGGCCGGCACCGAGGTGACCAAGGAGGCGGCCCGCATGGTTTTGGCGAACGACGATTTCGCCACCATCGTGCTGGCGGTGCGCGAGGGGCGCGGCGTGCTGGACAACATCCGCAAGTTTCTGCGCTACCTGCTGTCCTCGAACCTGGCGGAGGTATTGACGGTGTTTGCCGGCGTGGTGGGCGCCGGTGTCATTGGCCTGCAAGCCACGGCCACCGGATCGGGCGGCGCGGTGGTGCTGCCGTTGCTGGCCACGCAGATTCTGTGGATCAACCTCGTCACCGACACCGGGCCTGCGCTGGCCATGGGCGTGGACCCGATCGCCGACGACGTCATGGCGCGCAAGCCACGCCCGCGCAGCCAGCGCATCATCGATGGCCGCATGGGGCTGAACGTGCTGGAGACCGGTGTCGTGATGGCGTTGCTGACGCTTGTGACGCTGGATCTGTTCCTGCCTGGCGGCATGGTCGAGCCGGTGGATGCCTGGCTGGGCACCGGCCCGCACAGCCTGGAGCTGGCGCGCACCGCCGCCTTCACGGTGCTGGTGCTGACGCAGCTGTTCAACTGCTTCAATGCGCGCTCGGCCACCGTATCGGCCTTTCACGCGGCCTTCTCCAACGGCTGGCTGTGGGGCGCGGTGGCGCTGTCAGCGGCGCTGCAGGTGGCGGTGGTGCACCTGCCCTTTCTCAACCTCGCGTTCGGCACGGTGCCGCTGACGCCGGGCCAGTGGGGGGTGTGCGTGGCCATGGCCAGCGGGGTGCTCTGGTTCAGCGAAGGGCGCAAGCTGCTGCGGCGGCGCGCCAGCGCAGCCTGAGCTGCGACAGCTGCGAGCCGGATGCCCGGCGGGCCCTTCAGCCGTCCTTGCCGTCCACCCGCGCGCTTGTCAACCACGGCGTGAAGACAACCAGGTAGATTGCGAACGCGCACGACCACGCGATTGCAGAACCCGCCAGCCAGACGCCCAGCAGCTGCGGCGCGACCAGTGGCAGGACGACACGCAGCAGGGCCGCAGCCATCACCAGCAGGTAGGCCGTGACTTCGGCTGGCGAGGCTTGCAGCTTGCGGCCGGTGTGGCCACGCGCCGTGCGGGTGATCATCCCGATGATGAGCCCGCCGGTAGCGCCCACCGCCAGCGCGTGGATGCCCGCCGATGCGCCGACCCAGCCCATCTGCGCCATGGCCAGCAGCGCGAAGCCCACCGGGAACCACGCACACGCGGCGTGCAGGACCCATAGGATGGGCCGCCGGGCCGTCGCCTGCGGGTGCCATTGCCACTGGCGCGTGGCGTGCAGGACCACGGCAGCGGCGAAGACCACCGCCACCAGCGGGCCGGCCGGGGCAAACACCCACAAGGCCAGCGCAAGCGCGGTGACGGCCAGCGTCGCAGGCTCAAGCCAGCGCGTGGGCTTGAGCTTCAGGCCGGGGCACGCTCCCATCGTGAACGCCGGCACCACCCGCCCGGTGATCACGCATTCGATCAGCACGAGCAAGGCCAGGCCACCGTGCAGGGCCAGCAGGGGCGGTACGCCAATGACACCTGCGACGGACAGATGGAACGTCAGATTGGCAAGCGACAGCAGCACCAGCATGGCGGCCAGCGGCAGGTTGCGACCACTCCTGCCGCGCACCAGCACCTGAATGAAGACGCCGGCGACCAAGGGCAGCAATGCGGCATCCAGCACCGCATGCAGCAGTGGCGGGCCGACGAGAGCCGAGACCCGCGCGCCAAGCCAGAGCAGCACCAGCAGACCGAGCGAGGTACCGCGCGGGGTGCGCAAGCCGGTCCACGCCTTGCCGGCCGTCAGCAGAAAGCCGATGACCACCGCTACGGCAAAGCCGAACAGCATCTCGTGCGCATGCCACCACAGCGCCGGCACCGGCAAGCGCAGCGGCAGCGTGCCGAGGAACACCAAGACCCACACTGGCACGGCCACACAGGCCAAGGCAGCAGCGCCGAGGTAGAACGGCCTGAAGCCCAGGCGCAGCAGCGCCAGCCCCCGTGCGCTGACGTCGGCAGGCCCTGTGCTCACGCCGTCCGCCGCACCATCATCTCCTTGATCTTGCCAATCGCGGCGGCGGGCACCAGCCCCTTGGGGCAGACATCGACGCAGTTCAGGATCGAGCGGCAGCGAAACAGCCGATAGGGATCTTCGAGGTTGTCGAGCCGCTCGCCGGTCGCCTGGTCGCGGCTGTCCACCAGGAACCGGTAGGCCTGCAACAAGCCTGCCGGGCCGACGTACTTGTCGGGGTTCCACCAGAAGCTGGGGCATGCGGAGGAGCAGCAGGCGCACAGGATGCACTCGTACAAGCCGTTGAGCTCTTCCCGTTCCACCGGCGACTGCAGGCGCTCGCGCTCGGGCAGCTGCTCGCTGTTGATCAGGTAGGGCTTGATCGAGTGGTACTGCTGGAAGAACTGGGTCACGTCGACGATCAGGTCGCGGATGACCGGTAGGCCAGGCAAGGGCTTGATCACGACGGTGCGCGGCAGCGCGCGCATGTTGGTGACGCAGGCCAGGCCGTTCTTGCCGTTGATGTTCATGGCGTCCGAGCCACAAACGCCCTCACGGCACGAGCGACGCATGCTCAGGCTGGGGTCGACGGCCTTGAGCTTGAGAAGCACGTCGAGCAGCATGCGGTCGCCCGGCGCGACCTCGAACTCGTAGGTTTGCATGCGCGGGCGCTGGTCGATGTCGGGGTCGTAGCGGTAGATGTGGAAGGTGTGCATGGGCTCCGATGGGCACTGCGCTGCGCAGGCAAAGCCGGCCAACTTAGCGCTGAAGCGACGCCCCGTCAGTTCGACAACGTACATGGTGGCCAGCGCGTGGCGCGCAGCACGACGCCGCAGTGAAAAGCCTCGCGTCGGCGCGCGCATGCGCGTACGCTTGCGCGCAAGCACTCTCCTGTGCGCACCCCAAAGGACCCGACCATGGCCCTGCCCCACGCCCAACCGCTCGACGTCATCGACATCCGGCCTCTCCGCAACAACCTCGGCGGTGCGAAGACGACCAGCCTGCTGAAGGCGCCTTCGCTGCAGCTCATGCGCATGGTGCTGTCTGCCGGAGAAGGCATGCCGCAGCATGCGGTAGCCGGCGCAGTGACCCGCGAGCGGCCCGGGGCCCCGACGCTTATGCCAAACTAAATCGGGAACGCTAGTCGCCCGTCGCTGCCGAGGCGCGCTTACTTGCCGGCTGGAACGGCCGGTGCACTTGGCTACCAACAAGTGACCGCAACTCACTGATGCAAGGTCGGCTTGATGTGCCGATCAGCATGTCGGGCATGTCCAGCGTGCGCTGTCGTTGACGCTCCACTGTGCGACGGACTCAACCATCCGTCCGCATGAATTTATTTACACACGAAGGATCCCCATGGAAATTGCCATACTCTTTTTCCTCATTCTCCTGAACGGTCTGTTCGCGATGTCTGAGATCGCACTCGTCACCGCGCGCAAGGGCAGACTGCAAAAGCTGGTCGACGAGGGTGACGCCGGTGCCAGATCCGCGATCGCATTGGGTGAGGACCCGACCCGCTTCCTGTCCACCATCCAGATTGGCATCACCTCCATCGGCGTGCTGAACGGCATCGTCGGTGAGGCGGCCCTGGCAGCACCGGTGGCCGAATGGCTCGGCGGCCTGGGTGCCCCCCAGCCCTATGCCAGTTACGCGGCAACTGGGTTGGTCGTGGTGTTGATCACTTACTTCTCCATCGTCATCGGTGAATTGGTGCCCAAGCGCATCGGCCAGTCCAACCCGGAGTTGCTGGCGCGCCTTGTGGCACGGCCAATCAACTGGCTAGCCATCGCAACCAAGCCTTTTGTACGGTTGCTTTCGGCATCCACGCATGGTCTGCTGCGCCTGCTGGGAGTGAAACAGGACGCCGGCGGCCCCATCACCGAGGACGAGATCCACGCCATGTTGGCCGAGGGCACCAGTGCCGGCGTGATCGAGTCTCACGAACACACGATGGTCCGAAACGTGTTCAGGCTCGATGACCGCCAGATTGGCTCGCTGATGGTGCCGCGCGCCGACGTCGTTTTTCTCGACACCGGTCTGTCGTTCGCCGAGAACCTGGCGCGCATTGAAGGGTCTGACCATTCTCAGTTTCCGGTCGCGCGCGGCGGACTCGGCGACGTCATCGGGGTGGTCAACGCGCGAAAATGGCTATCACGTGCATTGCTCGACGAAGATCGCGAGTTGAAGAGTCAGCCGCTGAAACCGCCGCTGTACGTGCCCGAGACCGTCACCGGCATGGAATTGCTCGACAACTTTCGATCCTCACACGTCAAGATGGCATTCGTCATCGACGAGTACGGCGAGGTGCAGGGCATCGTGACGCTGCAAGACCTGATCGAGGCGATCACGGGCGAGTTCCACCCGCGTGATGCAGCCACCTCGTGGGCAGTTCAGCGCACCGACGGGAGTTGGCTGCTCGACGGCCACATTCCTGTGCCGGAACTGAAGGACCGCCTGGGTCTGGACGCTGTACCGGACGAGGAGCGCGGCCGATACCACACACTAAGCGGCATGCTGATGCTGCTGACTGGGCGCTTGCCCGGGGTTGCCGATACGGTCGATTGGGAGCAATGGCGTCTGGAGATCATGGACATGGACGGCAAGACCATCGACAAGGTGCTGGCGACCCGTCTGGCGAAGCCTGATGCTGGCACAGACGAAACGGACTCCGAACGGCTGTAAGGGCTGAACACTCAGCCCTATGGTTTGGTTTGACTGCATGCGGTACCTCGCCCGGCTGTCTTCGTCGGTTCCGTCGTTCTCGCGGGTCAGATTGAAATCGGCATTGACACATGTGGAATGCCCCGTCAGTCATGCGTGCATGGAGGACGAAACTGCCCCCTTCGATATCATCCAGTTGATGAGCACTCGACCCCGAACGTGACCGCATTGTTGGGCAAACAAAAGAGCTTGCGGTTCACGCCACTCGATAACCGCAGTTGCTGGCAACACAGCGGTCGGCCAGGCGCACGCTGCCTGGTCAAATGTGCGCTTCCAGCCGCACTCGATCACTTGCGCCCTGCGCTCCTTCAACATGAGTCCGCGTCAGCAGGTCCGGTTTAGCGAAGTCTTCTCTGCGGCGGCGAAACCCCGTAGCGAGGCGCTGTTGTCCACCCATGGCATGGATGCGCGTTTGCGACATGGGCTCCACCTTCTGCTACCGCGGGCGGTCCGGATCGCAACGCTCAAAGGCAACTTGCGAGCGCCCGCCCATCCCCGGCGTCGTCCGCGCGGCGCCGGCGAGGACCGGGCTTGAATCCAGTGCTCTCCATAACATCGCGAGCTGCAGGCGCTGGACGCGCACGGAACGGCCGTTGGCTAACGGCATGCTTTGCGTTGGGGCTGATGCTATGCGCGTGGTGTGTGCAGCTCGGCGTCAGCGTCACGCCCGGACGGCTGAAGGATTCGGATTCGGCAATACAGCTCACAGCTGCAGCTGGGCTCGCGCAGCACCGTCTTGCCGGATTCACAGACAGTGTCGCGTTCATCGCAAAACGTCCGGTGGCCAAGCGGCCCGGCTCCAACAACGTAGACAAGGGTCCTCCTACGATTCTCCCGACCGCGACATTGTTGACGGGGCAGGACGGATCGCCCGGTCAGACCGGTCCTCCCGCGCATTTCGGCGGGCCTGTAGTGCCGTACGCCGCACGCGCACCGCCGTCGCACGGTTAGCCGATCTGCGCGCCTTTTGGGCGCGCGCCACCCGCTCCATCACCTGCGCGCCATATTGTCGCGACGGTCGGCAGCGCTTTCGATTCCAACTTGTGAGCCGGCACCGTCACGCCGGTCCAACTCCGCATGGACGCCTACACCTCCCTCATCGCATTCATTGCGCTCATCTTGTTTTATTCTGCCTGGCAGGAGAAGGCTGCAGACAACGCACGCGACGCCAAGCTGCTCAGCATTTGCGGCGCAGCGGTTGCGGCGCTGGCTGCGGCCATCGGGCTCGCTTCCTAGGCGGTGCCCCTCATGGCTTCGCGCATTCAAGCCGCAGCCAGAGTCGGGCATCGTCGATGCCTGCCTGCCGTGTTCGTTTCCTTCGGCGTGCTGCTGGCGTGCTCCGAGGGATACCCTCCTCGTGACGCGCAGGTCATGGATCCCGAACGGCTCTCCCAGTCCGAGCGACTGGAAGCCATGAACCTACTAGGCAAGGAGGCTCACCCTGAGACGCAGTGGAAGTACGATCTGCGACCAGGTTGCACGCTGAAAGTCTCAGTCCGCCATCCTCAGGACGGACGCAGCATCTACGAGATCCCGTTGACCGGCACACTGACCGGGACGCCGTTCGACAGGATCGACAAGGTGTACGAGGTCCAGCTGCTGATGGCGGCGCAGGCCGGGAAGGCCGCCGTCACGATCCTGGAAAGCGTCGAATGGGTTGACACCATCTTGATGCGGGGCTTGCTGCAGGCCGTGCAATCCGAGTGCGCTACTGCGCCTCCCGCAGATGCGCCAGGGGCTCCGTGACGGATGCGGGGGTCGACCCCTTCGCCCTTGCCCGGAAGCACACCGCATTCGCATGCAGCCCGGCCTACGACCGTTGACCGACCGCTCTGGTCGGCACACGAGCCGCGTAGCCCTTCGACCCGTGGAGGGCATCACGGACTCATGGATTTGGGGACGGCGTCTCTGTGCGATCCGCCAGGGCATGGCCCAGGCGACGGGGCGCGCGAGGCCAGCAGCGCCTAGCCCAGCGCGCAGCCGCTGCGTCGTCCGCGCGCTTCTGCTCGGCTCCATGTTGGTTGGCGGACACCGTACTGCACTGCGGAATTACGGTGGAGCAAGCAGCCGGCGCGAAGCGGAACTTCGGGTATCCCAGTCGTGTCCGACAACCCCTGGGGCAAGCGCCGCCTGCCCGTTCAAATGCCGGTCAACTCAAAAGGAAAAAGCATGGGATTACTCGACAAACTGTGGGGTCGCGGAGACGCCGCCCAGCCGAAGCAGTCGCCGTCACCGGGCCACGCAGCGCTGTCCGCAGATGACCAGGCGATTGCCCGCTACCGGTACATGCTGCAGACCGCGCCGCCACAAACGCTGGAGCAGGCACACACCGAGGCGTTCGCCAAGCTGACGCCGGATCAACGCAGCTTGTTGCTGCAACAGCTCTCCTCTGACCTGCCCGAAGCAGAACGTACTGCTATTGCCGGCGTGGCGCGGGACGATCCGCAGTCCCTGGCAAGGCTGGCGACGCGAGCGGAGATAAGACAGCCGGGCACGATGGAGCGGAGCCTCAATGGGGTGGGTGCCCGGGGAGGTGGAATGGGCGGGATGCTGGCCGGCTCCTTCCTGGCCAGCATGGCCGGCGTCGTGATCGGCAGCGCGGTCGCCCAGTCTTTTCTCGGCGATGCGGATGGTGGCGACGCCGCCGGGGCAGAAGCTGCGCCAGTAGAAACCGCAGCGGACACCGACTTGGCCGACGCCGGCGACGCTGGTGATGGTGACTTCGACATGGGCGGGTTTGACGAGATCTAAGCGCCGGGTTGATGTAGCGCGTGCCATCCGCAAGGCTGAGGAGCCGCGCACATAGCCGACAACGACACCCTCGCTGACGCAAGCCGTGCGGACGGGTGTCGACACGTGAAAAGCGCGGCCGGCTTGGTCGAACAGGTTGATGTCCGGCACGGTGGGGGGCGACTTCCAGCTCGAATGCAGGGACCGAGCGCGAGACAGCTGGCTTTCCGGCTTGGGCCAGCACCAATCGTTGGGCGTTCAGCACTTCTGCGGCCACGATGCCGGCTGTCGCGCGCAACATGTGTGCCATCTGGCAACAGCTGGTGTTCGGGGAACGTGCAACGCCCTGTGAGCGCAGCCTCCACGCAGCTGTTGTGGGCGATCGAGCTGACGAAGTTCCAAGATGGACATCCGCACATGCGCATATCGGCACACCGGCACCGGGGCAGTGGACGATCCATCCTTTGTCCGGACACAGCGCAGTGGGCCTCAAGACAAGCCGTTGTGCTTCACCAGCAGCCGCCACGTAGGTCGCAATGTACGCAGCAAAACTAAAGCCGAGCACCGTAATCTGCCAACCGTGGTGGCGCTGATCCTGATCGTAATCTTCGAGCGCTTGGCCCCAGCGCGTCTTCGCGGGTGACTTCCTCGCGCTAGTCCGCTAGCCAACTTCTATCGGGCGAGTCGACCCGTCGAAACCTCCACCGGCGAGGTCGGAGACTGGCTTTGACCGCCTCGTACTGCTGCCGCCCGTGATCCTCCCAACCAGGAAGGACAAGCAGTCCGTGTGCAGGCTTGCTTGACAGCCGTGTCTTTCCCTTTGTACGACCCGGGGCCGCCCGGTCATTGGTCATGGCGTCGTTGGCCACCACTACCCGAAGGTACGCCGGGTACAGCCACTGTGTCTTCGCGGACATGCGAAGCGCCTCGCATCGCACTGGCATGTGCCGGAATCCCAAAGCCAAGCGGCGTCTGGGGAATCTTGCAGGCAAGGTTGTTTCCATGGGCATGATTTTGGGCCTGGCGTTCTTTGATTGCGTCCACTACTACAACCATGAGCGAAGCTCGGGATGCAGGAGCTCAGCCCGGTGAAGTGCGGGCTGAAAAGCACCGCCTGATCAGCGGAACCGTGACCGCCCAACTTCTGGGGTTAGTTCAAAACTGGGGCGATTCATTCATGTAAACCTGTGACGGCTATGTCGCGGTTGTGCCGGATCTGTGTCGCGGCAGTGGCGTGCGGAAGCGCAGCCATTTTTCCAACTCGACCACAGTGAAAGTGAGAACGCCGATGCCAGTGATATAGAGCCATGCTTCGGTCCGTACAGGTGCTGTATGGAAGAGCTGATTCAATAGTGGCAGGTAGGTGAATGCCAGTTGCGCCAGCCAAGTTGCAGCGATGCCGGCAATCAGCCACGGGTTGGAGAACATGCCGATAGAGAACACCGAGCGGGTTCGGCTGCGGCAGTTGAGCAGGTAGAAGGTCTGCACCATCACGATCACGTTGACGACCGCTGTGCGGGCTTCTTCGAGGTCGGCGCCTGCCACGCCGCGCTCCCAGGCGAACACGCCAAAGGCGCCGGCTGTCGAGATCAGAGTCACCAGCCCGGTGCGCATGAGGAGGGTGAAGGTGAGCAGCGGCAGCTTGGGGTCGCGCGGCGGGCGCTGCATGATGTCGCTTTCCTTCGGCTCGAAGACCAGGCTCAGACCGAGAAACAGCGCGGTCACCAGGTTGAGCCAGAGCAATTGCGTGGGTAGCAATGGCAAGGTTATCCCGGCAATGATGGCAACGAGCAGGATGAGCGCGATGCCTCCGTTGGTTGGCAGGATCCACACGATGAACTTGGTGAGGTTGGCAAAGACACCGCGCCCTTCCTCGACCGCCGCCTCAATCGACGCGAAGTTGTCGTCAGTCAGAATCATGTCGGCGGCTTCCTTAGTGACGTCGGAGCCGGTAATGCCCATGGCCACGCCGATGTCGGCCTGTTTGAGCGCTGGCGCGTCATTGACGCCGTCGCCGGTCATGGCCACCACGTGGCCCCGCGCCTGCAGCGCCTTGACCAGACGCAATTTCTGTTCGGGTGACACGCGGGCAAATACGCAGGTGCGCTCTGCCGCGTCGGCCAGTTTTTCGTCGTTGAGTGCTTCGAGTTCGAGGCCGGTGAGCGCGACGGGGTCGTCGCCCCCTCTGTCCAGGCCGATTTGCGCGGCGATGGCCTTGGCCGTCAGGACGTGATCGCCGGTGATCATCTTCACCTGGATACCGGCGGCACGGCACTTGGCCACCGCCTCGATCACCTCAGAGCGCGGCGGATCGAGCTTGCCCTGCAGCCCAAGGAAGCTCAGGTCACCCGCCACATGCTCATGCTCCAGATTGGCTTGCGTCTGCGGCATTTCGCGCCGCGCGAAGGCGAGCACGCGCAGGCCTCGCGCGGCCATCTGGTCGGCGTTGCGCAGCATGAGAGCCTTGTCCAGCGGCTCGCGTTCGCCCGCCTCGCCGAGCGCATGCGTGCATCTCTCAAGAATGGCTTCGGCTGCGCCTTTGATGTAGATCATCTTCGGCCCGTCATCAGCGCCGTGCAGAGTGGCCATGTACCGGTATTCGGACTCGAAAGGGATTGTCTCGATGCGTGGCAATCGGGCGCCCATTTCCGCCTCCGAAAGCCCCGCCTTTTGCGCCGCCACGATCAGTGCTGCCTCGGTCGGGTCGCCTTGAACCAGGCTCTGACCTTCATCGCCGCGCACAAGCCTCGAGTCGTTGCACAGCAAGCCGGCACCAAGCGTTTCCACTAGCGCGAGGTTCTGACCGACGATGACGGGCGCTCGCTCAAAACGGATCTCGCCGACTGCCTCGTAGCCGTTGCCGGTGACGTGGTAAAGCCGCCCGCCGGCGTGTATCTCCTGCACCGTCATCTGGTTCTGCGTGAGGGTGCCGGTTTTGTCCGAGCAGATGACGGTGGTGCTGCCGAGGGTCTCGACCGCAGGCAGCTTGCGGATGATGGCACGTTGACGGGCCATCCGCCCCACGCCGATGGCAAGGGTGACGGTCACCACCGCGGGTAGGCCTTCGGGGATGGCGCCGACCGCGAGAGCGATTGCCGCCATTAACATCTCCTGCCACGGTGTACCACGCAGGAGGCCGGTGATGAAGACCAAGACCGCCAGGCCAAGGATCACATACAACAGGAGCCGACTGAACTGCGCGATCTTACACGTGAGCGGCGTTTGCAAATCGTCGGCCAGGCTCATCATCCCGGCAATTCGACCCATCTCGGTCTTGTCGCCTGTGGCGAAGACCACGCCCTCGCCCTGGCCCGAGGTGATCAGCGTGCCGGTGAAGGCAAGATTGCTGCGCTCGGCAAGGGTCGTGTCGGCGGGCAGCGACTCGGTCTGCTTTTCGACCGCGACCGATTCGCCGGTTAGTCCCGCTTCCTCGATCTGCAGGTTGCGCTGCTGCTGCAGGCGCAGGTCGGCAGGCACTCGGTCGCCGGATTGCAGCAGCACCACGTCGCCTGGCACCAGCTCCGCCGACGCCACCCGCAGCTTTTGACCGCCGCGCCGCACTGTTGCTTCGGTGATGAGCATACTAGCCAGTGCTTCGATGGCTTTTTCCGCCTTCGCTTCCTGGAGAAAGCCGATGACGGCATTAATGAGCACAACGCAACTGATCACCGCTGCGTCCACCCACTCGCCCAAGGCCGCCGTGATCAGCGCGGCCGCGATCAGGATGAACAGCAGTGGCTGATTGAATTGAAGGACGAAGCGCATCCACTCGCTAAGACGCTTGCGTGCGGTCATGCTGTTCGGGCCGAACTGCCGCACCCGCGCATCGACCTCGGCCTGCGTCAAGCCCGTGGCCGGGTTGCTCTCCAGCAGACCAGCGGCCTCGCCGCTTGACAAGTTGTGCCAGGCGGCTTGGGCAGGTTGTTTCATGGCCAGGGCGCGCGCGATTCGAGCGGGGCCTGAATCTCAGGCTTTGTACGTTCGAGACTAGTCCCAGCTCGCTCGGCTGTGGGATGCGTCGGTGCCCGTTGGCTCGCGGAGCCACGGCTTGTGCAAGACGGCTGGAGGCTCACCGTTCGGACTTAGTGGACGAGCAGCACAACGGGCAGGCTGTTCAAGGCGCCGTTTGCGACGCTACCGAGCAAGACACGGTCGATCCCGCTGGTTGCGCGCGCCCCCAGTACCAGCACGTCCGCGCGATGCTCCGCGACGGCCGACGAAATGCTCGCCAGCGGCGCGCCGGCGCGCACTTCGGTCTGTACCGTCCAGCCTGATCGCTCGAGGCGGGCGGCGCCCGCGGCGACTGTCGCCTGCCCCTGCTGTCGCCGCCCGTCATTGATGGCGGCAACTTCACCGCGAAGTTGCGAACGAATGGACGCGGGCAGGCGCCCCATCGATGGCGGGGCAAAGGCCAACTCGACCACGTTAACGAGAATTACGCGGCTGCCGCGCACCGGCGCGAGCGAGCAGAGGAAGTCAAGCGCACGTTCGGCATTGGCACAGCCGTCGAATCCGACCACGAAGCGGCGGACCGAACGTACCGCCTCGCGCACGACCAGCACGGGACACGGTGCCCGTTCGGCCACGCCACGCGATACGCTGCCAGCCAGCAGGCGGTGGAAGACGCCATGACCGCGCCAGCCGAGGACGATCAAGCTGGACTTAAAGCGCTGTGCTTCGGCCAGAATCGCGTCCGCGGGCGAATCGTCGATCACCACGACCTCAGAATCTGGCCATCGCCGCACCAAGGCGCTACGGACAGCAGTCGAAACCGCCGCGAAGCTGGCCTCGCCTGCCAGGCGGGCGGTCTCCGAATCGGCGGGTAGCCAACTCGTGCGCGCGACAACGGCGCGAACCTGCACCGATTCGGGCCACGGAAACTTGCCCGCGGTCGCTAGTGCGGCTTGCGCAGTGGGCGAACCGTCGGAGGCGATCAGGATTCGGTGCTGCTTGGGTACTGCCGCGTTGCTCTTCTTCATCGGTTCTGTTCCTGGTTGACCCCGCAGCCTCGTCACCGTGACGATCCCGCGCCGGCGCAACGATGGCGACTGCGTGGTTGGTTTCATTGCAAAGGATCCCTATATCGTGCGAGCAGCCCGAGCCGTGCGTCTGTGCGCTGGCGCACCCATGTCGGACCTGCCTGCCGCTCAACGTTGCTGCAATCGAGCGGCGGGCAGGATTTGCAATGGGGCCTTTGGCATGAGCCAATCTAGGCCTGGTCATTCGTGTCGGGTTTCGATACTTGAAGTGGGCACAGGGTGATCGCAGTTGGCCCGGTCAAGCCGACATCAATGCCGCCGTCGGAATCCGCTCCGTCATCCGCCATCTGATCGTCTGCCCCCGGCGCCGTCTATGCACCTTTCGCGGCCTGGCCTTCGCGACCGCCCAATGGCCCCGGCGAACATGCTAACGAGGAACATTCCACCGGCGACGCCCATCGCGGCCAGAGCCGCGCCGCCGAGAAAGCCACCACCATGGTCGGGCCGAACTAGCCCGACACTGCGGCCAGAAACTCGCGCGCCGTTACTGCCTGCGTCGGCACCGCGCCCCGTGTGTCACCTGTTTAGCGCCAGAACCTCATCGACGTGTATTCAGCACAAGATCTGAGCCGTCGACGAAAGGAATCCAGACATTGCAGCCCAAAGTGTCACACCGATCAGCGGAGGTGCTCGTGGGTGCCGTTCAAAGTCGTTCAACCAGGTGACGAAGCTGCCGGCTTCAGCTCAAGCACGTAGCGCATCTGCACGTTGTCAGAACGTGCCGCATCAAGCATGAAGCCGCTTTGCGTGGCCAACCCACGCATGGCTTTGTTCTCGCCGAGCACCTCAGCAGCCACGCGCAGTGTGCCGTGCCCCTGGAGATATCGGACCATCTTATCGAGTAAGCGCTGGCCGAGGCCCTGGCCTTGGACTTCGGGTGCCAGGATGATCGCGAACTCAGCCTCGACGTTGTCGGGGTCGGCGACAGCGCGCACGACGCCGAGCGTTCGCTCCGAGCCGTCGGGCTGTGATTCGAGGGCGACGAACGCCATCTCGCGGTCATAGTCGATCTGCACCAGCCGGGCGAGCTCGCTGCGCGGTAGTTCACGCCGCAAGCTGAAGAAGCGCAAGCGCACGTCTTCTGGTGCGAGTTGCATGGCAAACGCAAGGTGCCGGGCCGCATCTTCCGGGCGGATCGGCCGAACCAGCATCTGGCGCCCTTGCCACGACCAGATCTCTGCCAGCTCGGCCGGGTAGGGCTGGATCGCAAACCTTGCGGTGCCCAAGCCCGTGGCGCGCGCCACGCGCAGCCTGGCGTCGAGCGCGATCACGCCGTCTGCATCGGCGAGCAACGGGTTGATATCTAGTTCTGCCAGCTCGGGCAGGTCGGCGAGCATTTGCGAGACCGCCACAAGCACATCGCAGATCGCGTCGCCGCGAGCGGGCGCATGGTCACGGTAGCCCGCGAGCAGTTTCGAGACGCGTGTCGCAGAGATCAGGTCGCGCGCCAGCACGCGGTTAAGCGGCGGAAGTCCGATGGCTCGATCGGCAATCACCTCGACTGCGGTGCCACCCTGGCCGAAGAGAATGACGGGACCGAACACCAGGTCAACACTCGCTCCAATGATCAACTCCTGCGCGTGCGGCCGCCGGATCATGGACTGGACTGTGAAGCCGCTGATTCGCGCCTGAGGTCTCAGTGAACTCACCCGTGTCAGCATTTGCACGGCTGCCTGGCGCAAGGCGGCTTCATCGGCGAGGCCGAGGACAACACCTTCGACATCCGATTTGTGGCTGATGTCGGGAGATAGGATTTTGACCGCCACCGGGTAACCAATGACCCGAGCTGCACCCACGGCCGCGCCTGCGGAAGGACCGACGGCAACGGTCGGCACAATCGGTATGCCGTAAGCCTTAAGGACGGCCTTCGCCTCTAGCTCATCGAGCATGTCGCGGCCGGCGTCGAGCGCTGACAAAACGACCACGCGCGCCGCTTCGATATCAGGCGGTGCGGCCTCGTTGGCCGTCGGCGTCTCGTTCAGCAACGCCTGGTTGCGCTGGTAGTTCGCCAACATCGCGAATGCACTCACCGCCTCTTCAGGGGTGTCGTACCCGGCTACGCCTGCCTCCTCGAAGATGCGCCGCGCTTCAGCCACGCCGGCGGCGCCAAGCCAGCAGGCCATCAGGCGGCCAGCCGCTTCGCGCACCAGCAGTGCGCAGGCACGCGCGATGTCATCGCTGCGCACGATGGCGGTCGGCGCGTGCATGAACAGCACGGTCCCAACGTCGGGGTCGTCCAACAATGTGCGCAGGGTTCCGGTGTATCTCTCCACTGGCGCGTCACCAATGATGTCGATCGGATTGCCGTGCGACCAGGTCGGCGGCAGCAAGGCGCTCAGCCTTTGGCGTACAGCTTCGCCCAGCGGTGGCAGATCGACGCCGGCCAGGGCGGCCGCATCTGCGGCCATCACGCCAGCGCCACCGCCATTAGTCATGAGCGTAAGGCCGGGCCGCTGATTGCCGCGAAATCGTGCCAGGGTCTGCGCGGCCATAAAGAGCTCGTTCAGGGTGTCGACACGCAACATGCCGGCACGGCGGATCGCCGCGTCGAAGACGACGTCAGACCCTGCGAGCGCCCCCGTGTGCGAAGCCGCGGCCTGCAAACCATTGCCAGCGCGACCGGCCTTGACGACGATCACCGGCTTGTTGCGCGCCGCGGAGCGCGCCGCCGACATGAACTTGCGCGGCGACTCGATCGATTCGATGTAGAGAAGGATCGAGCGGGTGTGCGGGTCGCTGGCAAAGTAATCCAGCAGGTCGCCGAAATCGACGTCGGCGCGCTCACCGAGCGAGATCATGTGCGAAAACCCGATGCGCCGCGAACCAGCCCAGTCTAGAACCGCCGTCACCAGCGCCCCTGACTGCGAGACGAAAGCAATGTCGCCGGGCAGGGCGTCGACGTGAGCGAAGCTAGCGTTCAGTCCGACCCTCGGCGACAGCAGCCCAAGGCAATTGGGGCCAAGCAGGCGCAGGAGGTGTGGCCGCGCGGCTTCCAACGCCGACTGCTTTTGTTTCCCATTGAGACCGGCCGTCATGACGATAGCGGCACGCGTGCCGAGTCGCCCTAATTCAGCGACGAGTTTGGGGACAGTGTCGGGTGGGGTGCAAAGCACCGCGAGCTCAGGCGCTTCGGCCAGATCGGCGACGCGGCGGACGAGTTTCACGCCATCGAGCGTCGCGTGCTTCGGGTTGATACCAAATACCGGTCCCGCAAAGGAGCCGGCTCGCAGATTGCGCCAGACGGTCGCGCCAACGCTGCCGGCGCGGTTTGATGCACCGACAACGACGACCGAGCGCGGTGCGAGAAGTTGGTCGAGATGGCGGATGCTCATGATCGCCGCACCTCAAGGAGTGATCGCAACCTTGAGCACACCCTCGCGCTGGTGACCAAAGAGCTCGTAGGCCTTCTCGACGTCGTCCAGTTGAAACCGATGCGTCACCATCGCCTCAAGGTCAACACGCCGCGCTGCGATCACCGACATCAGCCGGCGCATGCGCTCCTTGCCACCTGGGCAGAGCGTTGTCACGATCTTGTAGTCGCCCAGCCCGCCCGCAAACGGCCCGTGTGGGATCCTCAGGTCAGTTGAATAGACGCCGAGGCTCGACAGCGTTCCTCCCGGGCGCAGCACTCGCAGGCAGGCCTCGAAGGTCTGCTGCGTGCCGAGCGCCTCGATCGCGACGTCAACGCCGCGGCCGTCCGTGAGTCGCATGATCTCCTCGACCGGGTCGAGCTTGCTGCCATCAATCACGTGGTCGGCGCCCATCTTCGTGGCGATGGCCAATCGATTGGCTAGCCGGTCTACGCCGATCACGGTGGTGGCACCGCTGAGCTTGGCGCCAGCCGTCGCGCAAAGGCCAATAGGCCCTTGTGCAAAAACAGCCACCGTGTCGCCGATGCGCACGCCCGCGCTCTCCGCACCGCTGAAGCCGGTCGACATGATATCGGGGCACATCAACACTTGCTCGTCACTGAGCGTGTCGGGCACGGGTGCGAGGTTGGCCATCGCGTCGGGCACCAGAACGTACTCGGCCTGGCAGCCGTCTATCGTGTTGCCGAACTTCCAGCCGCCCATCGCCTTGAAGCCGTGCACCGTGCCGGCACCGTCTTGCGAACCCACGCCGCACAGGCACGCTGTACTCCAGCCGCTTGGCGTAATGGCCCCGGCGATGACGCGCTGGCCCTCTCGGTAGCCGTGTACTCCTGAACCCATTTTCTCGATTACGCCGACCGGTTCGTGACCAATCGTAAGGCCGCGCTCGACGGGGTATTCGCCCTTAAGGATGTGGATGTCAGTGCCGCATATCGTGGTCGTGGTGACGCGAATCAACGCGTCCTGTGGGCCTACATCGGGAATTGGTTTGTCATCAAGGACGATGCGTCCGGGCCCCACAAAAATGGCAGCTTTCATCATGGTCATGGCGTTTCCTTCTATAGGTTATGCGCGCCTGGAAGACTTCCATGACGTGGAATTCACGGTACTCCGATTGACTATGTCAACCCCCAGCGGTGGTGCCGCTTGAAGATAGGACAAGGGCGCGCTGACCGGACGTCGCATGGCTACCGCCTGCATTGGGCGATGCCAAATTGGTTCTGGATCGTTCTCGTTTTGCCGTAGCTGCAGCTGGACTTGCGACACCTGCCCAGGTTCTACGCAGGTGATTCTCTCGGACCTGTCGCCAGACACGCGTATGCAAGGCGAGCCCGAACTCGAAGAAGACGGCGCCGACCCGACTCGCGCGCGGCTCATGGTTGCCCTGGACGCGCTGAATGGGCGTTTTGGCAAGGGGACGGTGCATGCGGCCAGCACTGGCATTAACAACGCGCGGCGCGAGTGGAGCATGAAGCAGGAGCGCAGGACGCCGAACTACACGTCGGATTGGCGCGAGGTGCCTGTGGTGCGGGCATGAGCCAACACGGGCGAATTGACCTTTCCGCAATGCCTGCGCAGCGTGTGCACGGATGCAGGACGCCATCCTGCAAGAAGGCGTCGGGCGGAGCGGAGCGGCTCACTGCCCAAGGAAGCCATGGGGCTGCGGAAACCAATGGGGTTGGGGTGGCTTCACCACGCTGGACATGCACCGGGTCTTGGCCGCCTGGTAGGCGCCGCCCCGCAGCGAGACAGGTGGCGTCTCGGATTCTGGGAGCCGCCTGGTGCTCATGGTTGGCCGAGCGCACGTACCAGCTCCATCAGTTGTAAAACAGCGCCACCGCGCGTGCGGTGATCTCACCTCGCCGCCCTGGGTCAAGACGGTCGACGAGATCCTGTGGATCGTGGATGTGGCACCCGGCGCGGTCAATGCTCTGCTGGCCGTGGCGAGACCTACCCCAAACAGAGGGGTGAGCTGCGCGCGCCGTCTACCGTCGAGCGCGCCGCCACGTCCACGTGGCCAAGCCAGCTAAGCAACCCAATAATCGCCAAGATGACGCCCGAGCAGTTGGACGCGCAGACAGCGGCGCGAACTCGGCAGGTGCCCGCCATGACTGGTCGCCAGAACGCGCGCGGAATCGTCTGGCTCACGCCGCCAGCCGGTGGTCGTAGTGGTACCGCTCCCGGTCATCCAGGACCGCGTGCTGCAAGGCCAAGTTCGCCGGATCTGGGTTCAGCCAAGTGTCAAAGTGCCGGGCCTGTAAGGGGATGATGCAGCGGTCGTGACCGGCCACTGCCACCTCGGGCGGCGGCTCATCGGTGACGGCTGCGAAAGACCACAGCGCAGGCTCGGTCGAGCCCGCGGGCGGGGTCCAGTGGGCGTACAGGCAAGCAACGGCCATCAGTTCGCCCGTCGCCGGTGTGAACTCCAACACCACATCGTGACCGTCGCGGTCGACGTGTTCGTAGAACTGCCACCAAAACGCGACGCCGTGAGTGTGGCCAAACTGCTGCTTCCAGAACCCTTCGAGGTTGTCGCGCCGTGCGTTGTAGGTCCCGGGGTACTTCGTGTCGTAGAAGGCCGGCTTGCCGGCGGGACGGCAGCCATAGCGCATGGGTTTGAGCACGCGCTCGCCGTTCTCCACGATCAGGACGTGTGCGTACGTGCCCGGAAAGATGCGCGCGTCGCTGCTCTTGCCGCCCGCGCGCTTGAGGTCCGTGAGCCTGGCCATGAACTGGCCGATCTTCGACGTCGCGATGCGCTGGCTTTCGCTGGCCGCCTTCGTCGCCTTCAAGGCCAACTTGCGCTCGGCATCGGCCAACCGCTTGCGCTGCGCGAACAGCTCCTGCTCCATCCGGACGCCCTCTGCGGCCCGATGCTCGTGGATCAGGGCGGCGATCCTACGCTCGTCCTCGCTGTCGCCGGCCAGAAACGCATCCTCGACCGCGCGCGGCACCTTGATGCTGCGCCCGCCGCGTCGCTCCCAGAACAGCTGGTGGTAGTCGTGGAAGCTGATGCGCGCGCCCATCTCCCGCACGTACCTGCGGTACTCGGCCTCGATCCGGGATGAATAGCACATGGGGGCATCGTAGCCACATCGACGCACGCTGCTCAGCGCGGGGCAGCCGGCCAGCACAGGCGGGTGTCTATGGATGCCTTTGCCAAGCCCTTGGCCGCGCGAACGGCATGGAGCGCTCCAGGCAGATCGGAACTGGGACGAGCGGGAGGCAGCTTTCGAGGCACGCGGCATGACGCATCTAGAATGCAAGAAATACAAAACATATGTGTCCTGTAATTAGACTGCACAAGCGCCGTTGGCGCTGCCGTCATGGATCAACTTCTGACAAGGATGCGAGATGGCGAAGCCAGTGTCTGTTCACCGAGGCGTACTCAAGGAACTGGGGCCCGCAACCGTAGACGTGAGGTCGGAGACCCCTAGCACCACGTACACCTTCATTGAGTTCGTAGACGGCACCTTGCTCCGGAAGATTGCCGTCGTGGTCTCAACGGGAAGCTGGATGGAGGGATGGCCAAGGAGCCAGTCGAACCTGCACGTGCAGTATGCGCCAAAGAATTCGCTTTGCTTGCGATCAAGGTTGGGAGCGATAGGCTGTTCTCCACCGAACTTTCAGCAAGCTTGTTCATCTACTACCGCACTGTTCTTGGTGGTGCTGGGCATCGCGACGATCTGGATCTTCGGCTTGGGTTTGCTGTTTCTGGCGTTTGCTGGGTGGGTGTGGATGAGCATCAGCATCGTTCGCTCGGCACGAACGTTCGTTCGAAAGCTGCCGAACGCTGTGATGCTGTGACTCCGGCGCTTTTTTGCAGCCATCGGTTCAAGTTATGTGATTCGCGATAGCAGGTTCGCTGGGGTTCGCGCAGATCGCCTGGGGGTTGTACGCTCTGGCGGGTCGTCAGCTGCGGTGGCTTGGAAAACGGGTGGTCCAGAGCAGTAAGGAACCGCCGCATCGCGGCCGTGTCGTGGTCCGTTGCAACGCTGATCAAGGGGAAAAACATGAGTGGAGATGGCTTACCAATTCCTCATAACCCAGGGCCTTCCGCCAAGGCATTGGGCGGCCACGAGGCGACGGTTCTGATCATGACGTTCGAGATGCCTTTCGAGGCAGCTCTGGACGAAGCCGAAGCCGCCGCAGCCCGCGGAGAGACGGCGCTCTTGATCAGGCTCTCCAGTCAAGCCATGCCCGACACCGCCGGGTTTCGACGCTTTTATGAGCTCGGCGCATACCTGTTGACAATCCCCTTTATGGGCGACGACTACGTGTGGCCAGACCACGAATTGCAAGCGGAGGTTGAGAAGGCGATAAGCTGTTTTGCATGGGACCCTGGGCCGCTCCCCGGGGCGTCGGGTGACGAAGCTGCGTTGCCGACGTCAGAGCGGGAACGACTTCAGGACCTGACCGCTGAGCAACGACGCGAGTTTCTGAAGGCCATCTATGCGCGGCACGACCATCGCTGCAACCTTGACTAACCTCAGTCAGCCATCGACCTACCGCGCGCGCCTGACACCTGCCGCGTTGGCACACAGCTTAAAGGCTGGCGCCGTTCCCATGCGGCACGGGCAGCCCCGATGGCCCCCAACCTCAGCATCACATCCCTACGGAGGCGGACGTTCTTCGCGACGATGGTGGCACGCGCGTGGTTCAGTGGGGGCCACGACTTCTAGTACGCGATTTGTTCGGTCGCGGCTCGCGTCAGCGCCGAGCGGATCCACTCTGTCCACGATGGGAATCACGAGCGCGGCGGTCATCTCGCACCATGTCGGCGCGTCGGAATGGTCCAGTGGTTGCGGGCACACGGCTTGCTCCGTGTCCGCAACCACAGACGAGCGCACGTGGAGAAATGACTGCCTGCAGGGTTCCATTTGAGGAACAACGATGACGGAACATTCGGCTCGTGACCAGGAAGCACAGCTGCTCGACCGGTGCATGGCGGTCATCAATGCCGGTGGCGGAGACCCAATCAACGAGTGCGAAGCAAATGTTTTCGTCATCGCCGCGGTGGTCATCGAGCCGTCATACCCTGAGCAATCGGATATCCTGCGAGCAGCGGCTATGGAGCATTTTCATCGCACTGGTACTCGATGGCTTGGCGTTGATAAGGCCTTCGCGCGAGGATGGATCATCGGTTTGCCGAGGCTGCGAGATATGCTCACCGTCCGGCTTGAACGCGCCTTGTACCGCAGCAGCTTCCGTCTCGAGAAGGAATCGCGTGCTCGGCGGCACGGGACCAGACCTGGTAAGTGATAGGGACCGCCATGGACTGTGGCCGCCGAGGCCAACCGTGCAATGGGTGCGACATCTCAAGGCGCCAAGTTCGAACCCAATACGTCCTATCAGATAAAACCCGTGGGCATTGGAAAGCCTGCTATCCAATCGGTAGCGCGCTTTTATTTCCTAGCCTCATTGCCAGATCGTTGCCAGTTCTACTCCGCACACCTTTCAGCGAGCGTTATGCGTGCTCGAGTCGGCAACGTTCGATCTCCGCCCGCCCGGCCAAAGTAATGCACAAGACCAGTGCAACCTCTGTGCCGCAGTCCGGATGGTGCGTGAAGACGACATCTGCAAGCGCTTGCTCATCTAGCGCCCGCAAACTTTCCCTTTCGCGTGTGCCTCGCACGATGATCGGGAACATGGCGTGCTCGATATTTAGAAGAACGTCCATTGACATAGCTGACCCCCTCCTTTGTAAGCGATTTCCTACAGTCTACGCTGGTGCCGTCCGACAAACGGGTCAATATTAATCCCTCCTGTTACAGGGACGCTGCGCGGCGCCACGTTGACACCGTTTCCCGGCCAAGAGGTGTGACGCGATGCACAGTGGCCACTTCCACGGCTCCGCGATGCGGATGTTGCGCAAACGTCACTTCAAGCAAGTCGGCCGCTTGGAACACTGCGTCTTCAGCCCATCGTGGACGCCATTTCAGGGTGATCGTAGACGGCGTTTCAAACTGATCGTGGGCGCTGTTTCAACGTGATCGCGGACGATGGGGATAGCGCGCAAGTGATCTTTTGACCGGGCCTAGGCTGGCTGCCTTTTGAAGCACCAGGCGATGCCCACCAACTGACTGACCATGCGCCGAATCCGAGAGACCTTGCGCCTGCACCTGCAGGCCGTCTTGAACCACGATCAGGTCGGCCGCGCGCTGAAGATCTCCAAGAGCGCGGTCGGCAAGTACGTGTCGCTGGCCAGATCGGCGGGCGCGGACTGGACGGTGGCCCAAACCCTGAACGACCAGGAACTTGAAGCCCGGCCGTACCGACCAGCACTGCCGCGCTCGAGCTACCGGTTCATCCCCAACATCGCCGCCGTCCACCAGGAGCAAGAAGCTGCCCGGCTGCTGGCGCAGCGCTTTCGAGGCCCTGGACGCCCGGGGCGTCCACTTCCGCGATCAAGTCCTCGATGGTTGTGGATAGCCAATTGCGGGCGTAGAAGAGCTCGTTCCTCAGGCGGCCGAAGAACCCCTCGCAAGCGGGAGTGCCCGAGGAACAGCCCTTGCGAGACATCGAGCGGACAAGCCTGGCACCTGCGATCCGTGACAGCCGTCCGGGCCACCAGTAGTGGCACCGCGATCGGAATGTACAACCGGCCGCTCGTAGCGGGCAATGACGGTCTCGATATCTACATCGAGCATCGCGTTGACGAGTCGGCGTCCGGGCTTGAGCCGATCGTCCAACACGACCATGCCATTGAAGCTGTCGATCATGGGCGACAGGCACGTGCTGGGCACTAGCTGGTCGTCAATCGCGTTTCGCCGGCGATCGGGTCAAGTACCTCCAGAAGCAATCTAATGTCGATGGGCTTCAGGAAGCCCTGGGCGAACACGCCATCCGCCGCGGCTCGGGCAAGCTCTCGAGCGCTGCCAGACATGGCAATCAGCATCGGCACCGCCCCCGGCGTACAGGCGTCGACGATTGCTTCCGCGAAAGCGTGGCCGTTTAAGTCCGGCATTTCCAGGTCCGAAATGATCGCGGCAGGCCTGTTTTCCCGCGCAGCGGCGAGCGCTACGGCCGCGTTGTAAAAGACCAGGATCTGAAACTGCGGCAGGCGTAGCTGCAGCAGCAGCACCAACATGTCCGCAGAATCGATGTCGTCGTCCACCAAAAAAACGCGGTTCATGGGGCCCACCGAACGTCATATTGAACGACCGGTACTGGCAATCCATGTGCCAACTGACCTGCCCCCATCCGCCGTACCAATGTTTCGGCAGAAGTCCTGGTTGAAGGTTACAGGATCTCGTTGCTTGCTGGTGTGAGCTGTTGAGCAGCATCGCCGGCATGCCGGCGATGCTGCTCGGCGAACCGGGCTGGCGGCATGCGCCCGATGCTCCCGTGGGGCCGCACCTCGTTGTAGTCGAGCCGCCATGCCGAGATCTCTTGCGCGCCTGGTGCAGCGTCTGGAACCAGTGCTCGTTCAGGCACTCGTCGCGGAACCGGCCGTTGAAGCTCTCGATGTAGCCGTTCAGCATGGGTCGCCCCGGCTCGACAGGATTCGTCGGATGCCGTGGCTTTGTGCCCAGCCGATGAAGGCCCTGCAGGTGAACTCGGGGCCGTTGTCTGTCCTGACAGCAGCCGGGTAGCCCCGGAACCGCGCGGCCTGGTCCAGCAGCCTGATCACGTACTGCCCGCTGATGCCGTAGTCCACCGCAATGTCCACGGCCTCGTGAGCTGAAGTCGTCGGCCACGGTCAGGGCAGGGTCAGGTCAAGCCGGGGCTACACTTTCGTACACATGCAAACCATCCTCGTCTGGCTGCTGGTCAACGTTGGCAGCGCTGCGCACAACGGGCAGCCCACGCTCGTGCTCGCCACCTTCGCAGCGCAAGACGAGTATGAGCAGGCGGCGCTGGTCATCAAAGAGACGAGGGAAGCGAACCAGCCCCTGCTCCGCTGCGTCGAGGCGCGCGTCATCAAGCCCTAAAGTGCAGGCAATGCGGTGGAAGGCGCTACCACTGCCTGACGATGTTCACCATCAGCATGGTTGCGGATGCCGAACAAGTAACCGGTTGCTACGATGCCCAGTAAAAGGGAGGTCATCGATGGAGCAATTCCACCAGCGTGTCTCAGCTCACATAGAGCACATCAAGAAGGTGGGCCTTTTCTGCACCACCGAAGAGACGACCAAGCAGGCTTTGATACTGCCGCTCCTAGACATCCTCGGGTTCAGCGCTTTCGACCCCACCAAGGTTCGTGCCGAACATGTGGCTGATTTCCCGGGCGCGAAGGCAGGCGAGCGTGTTGACTACGCACTGTTTTCAAACGGTACGCCCGTGATGTTTATTGAGGCGAAGGCCTACAACCAAAACCTGAACAACCACTGCCCGCAGTTATCGCGGTATTACAACGCGACTCCGGCCGTCGCGGTGAGTGCAATCACCAATGGGCGCGAGTGGCGATTTTTCACCGACCTGGTCAATAAGAACATCATGGACGATAGGCCGTTCATGACGCTTCACTTGGATGAGCCCAAAGACGATGTCGCGCAGCAGCTGATGCGATTCCACTATGACCAGTTCCGCCCTGACAGCCTGCGCGCGCTTGCTGAAGAGAACGTGTATCTGTCAAAGTTTCAAGAAGCACTGAGCGTAATGCTCAAGGACTGCGACATTGATTTCGTTAAGTACGTGGCGGGCAGGTCTAACCTACAGCGAAATTTCACAGCCAAGTATCTTGAGTCGATTCAGCCAATTGTCAAACGAGCCCTGGCGCATGCTGTGAGCGAAATGGTTGTGTCTTCACTCAGCGCCGCACCCGTTGCGGAAGAAATTGTCGCTCCTCTTGTTGCGGCGGCTGACCCCGAGGCAGCAATTGTCGACTCGCTGAATTCAAAAATCGTTACCACTGCAATAGAGAGAAGGATCCTAGAGGTCTGCAAAGACCTCTTGCCGGA
Organism: Rhodoferax sp. RT4P68; assembly: GCF_056521305.1. NCBI lineage: Bacteria > Pseudomonadati > Pseudomonadota > Betaproteobacteria > Burkholderiales > Comamonadaceae > Rhodoferax > Rhodoferax sp. RT4P68. Next base: position 355,384 of record NZ_JBWMBB010000006.1, on the reverse strand, counting down.
GGAAGACCTGCAAGGAAAAGACAACGAGAGCTACTACACCGTCCTCTATCAAGGGAAATCCAATCGATGGATCGTGCGATATTGGAGCGATAAAAAGCGGCCCGCAGTCATGTTCGGGGTGCCATTGACGGCCACACACAAGGCAGAGATAGCGCGGGCAAAATTGGAGCTAAACACGAGCGATGCAGTGCTGATCGATCGTCCGGAAAACTTGATGAGACTGCCCGGTCTTTTAGCCGACGCGCTCGCGTTCTGCAAGAAGGACGAGAACTTCAAGCGCAAGGCTGACTAGAGACGGCAAGCTTGAAACTCCACAGTCGTGTCCTATCCTGATCAGCATGGAACCCGATGCCGAAAAGCTGATCGAGCAAGGCGACAAAGCCAGGCGCAGGACCGATCCCGTGAGGTCAAGCAAGTTCGAGTGCCATCGGTGGCATATTCGCACCTGATGAGTCAGACTGAACACGAACTTGAAGAGCTGCGCGAGGCGCAGCGGTCTTTGCACCGGCTGTGCGTCAACACTCTGTACAGAGTGTTCGCCATGGAAAGCGCGATCCGAGCGATGGCCAGACATTGCCCGGACCCCCAGGGACTACTTACGGCCGTGCAGTGCACATTCGAGCAGGACGCCATCGACCAGCTTCACGGTGCATTCCCGGACGGCGCCATTGACGGACTGGAGGTTGCGAGAAACGAGCTTCTCGTGTTGCTCCAGAAGGCGGCGGAAGCCGGCGCTGCTGATCGCAAGGCAAAATAGGACGCCAATGCGCGACCCCGGCACATCGCTCCGCGCGATGTAGTCCGACTACCTCCGGCCCGCCCGCTGCATTCCCGGGCAATGTCCCGGGCAGCTTGGTAGCCAGTCTCACAGGTGGCCCCCGGCGCCTGCGTCACGTAAACGTTGGTTGCCCCACTGACTCCCATGCCGCCCTGACTGCAGCCGATGTCAGCGCGCGGCTGTCGCGGCGAAGCTGGCCAACATCTCGACGGGTTCATTCGCAGGGAACCAGCATGTGTCCTCTGCAAATTTTGCAGAGCCCTCAGGTCTCCCAAGCCGACGCCGCAAAGATGCTGCACGTCAGGCCCGGCTGAGCCGGCTCCAGCGGACCAACCGTCAGAGAGCAAGTCAAAGTCGAAACGCCGATCAGCTTCTGCAACTCCACCGCCGCCACGCCTGCGACGGGGCCATCCACAGCGCAAGAAGTATCAACCGCCGCTGCCGGCGTAAGTGAGTTCTGATTCATTGCCCGTGGAGTCCTACGCACTCACGTATTAGTGAGTCAGGACGCCCGGGGTGTGTGTCCAGTGGTCGACAGCCTGGGCATGCAGTTAGTCCGGATATCGCCCGGCCAATTTGCGATGGGCGCAGAGCGCGCGCTGAACAAGTTGCAGAATATTTATGTGGGAATCGAGCCTGGTCGGGTGGAAGATCTTGGTGATGAGCGACCTGTTCATCTGGTGCATCACCCGGGCGTTTCACATGGGCCGTGCCAAGGTAACGCGTGGTCAGTACCGCACGTTTAGGCAACGTTCAGGCTACGTGCCAGAATTCTTCGCCAATGGCATCGGTGCCTATGGCTAGACCCTGCTCGCGATCCCGGAGCTACTGAACGCGGCGATGCGTTCGCGGGGCGCAGTCCACGCTACTCCTGGGAACAGACTGGCTTCTTCCAAGACGACAGCCATCCAGTTGTCAACGCAACGTGGAACGACGCACAGGCTTTGACGCGTTGGTCGACCAAGCAGGAGGGTCTAATCTACCGTCTGTCGACTGAAGCCGAATGGGAATACGCCTGTCGTGGCTCTGGGGATCCTGCCCCGGTGCGTTACAGGGGCAAGCTGACGTTTTTGACGCTGACGCCGCGCTCTACTGGCCCCAGTTGGCTCAACGCGCGCTCCCATTTCGCGACGGGTATGCATTTACGTCACCGGCGGGCGCACTTGCGCCGAATGCTTTCGGCCTGCGCGACATGGTGGCCAATGTATGGGAGTGGACGGCCGACTGGTACGCGCAGAACTAATCCGCTGCCTCCCCGAAGGACGATCCACAAGGGTCCGAACAGGGCGAGGTCAAAGTCCGGCGTGGCGGGTCGTGGCACACACATGGCCGTTGTACGCGCGGTGCAGGTATCGAAATTGGAACACTCCTGAGACGCGATACGCGCTGGTTGGCTTCCGACTCGTGCTCGAAGTGCGGTGAGCGGCGACGCTGCGTCAGAAGACACACGCTACCTTCGAAGCCCAAGGGTGTCGCGCGTGCCGTGAGGCAGGACGCCCAGCGTGGTCAATAGCCTTGTTGGGCGCATCCGCATCCTCGCGTGCGTGCGCATTTCAACGATCGTGGACACCTGTTTCATGCAGATGGCGAACCTCATTTCTGCCTTATCTCGGACATGCAAGGGGTTTGGAACCGCCGCCTGTAAGAACGGCAGTCGTCTCGGCTCCCGGTCTAAGTGAAACAGCCGATCCACGCGAGTCACCGGTCCAGATTGGCACGCTCGCGAACAGACGCGGGAGCCTCTTTTTAGGCTATCGTGGTCGTTTAGGGGAGGTGCACGGCTTGACAGCTCAAGACGACGAAGAAATTGCGGCCCATCTGGCAAAGGCTGTCTCATACGGCGCATCTGCGACGCAAGTCGCCGCGATGGTCGTGTCGGCAGTTGACGGCATCGACCACGCCTTGACGCCAATCGTCGGCCCGAACGGTGTGGCGGCGCTGTACAAACGAACAATGCACGTTGCAGCACAAGCGCATGCTTGTTTGGCGACGTCGGCGGGCGGCGGCTCTCCGTCCGATTGGCCCGCTGCGTTGAGATCCGTTCTGGAACGCCAAACCCCTGCCGCAGCCGCAGCGGCGGGGGCCGCGTTCCTGCAAACCTTCAACCAGCTTTTGGCCACCTTGGTAGGCATCTCGCTCTCCGAGCGATTGCTCCGTCCGGTATGGAAAACATTTATGAGCGGTTTTTCCGCGAAAGACTTTAAGGCATGACGAACAAAGTCAACATCAACCGATTGGCTACCTGCGTACCCGGTCTGGACCAAATCCTGGGAGGTGGTTTACCGGAGTTTTCGTTCAATCTGATTGCCGGGGAGCCCGGCTGTGGCAAGACAACGCTCGCGCACCAGATCATGTTTGCTTTGGCCAGCACGGAGCGACCGGCGATCTATTTCACGGTGCTCGGAGAGCCGCCGCTCAAGATGTTGCGGTACCAACAACAGTTCGAGTTCTTCGACACAGAGGCCATCAACAAGTCGGTCCGTTTCATTAATCTATCGGACGAAGCAATATCGGGCGACCTGGACGGCGTGTTGAAGCGTATCGTCGATGAAGTCACGCGGCACAGTCCGGCCCTGGTGTTCGTCGACTCGTTCAGGTCTGTGGTGCTGGCAAGCGACAGCAGTGGGAATCCGCACAATATTCTGCAGAAATTTGTGCAGCAGCTCGGCGTGGCGATGACGAGTTGGCAGGCCACAACCTTCCTCATAGGCGAATACTTCACAGAGACCGACGCGAACCCGGTCTTCACCGTATCAGATGGGCTGATTTGGTTGCACCAGAGTCTTCAGCGTAACTCCATGGTTCGCAAACTGGAAATCAAAAAGATGCGCGGGCAGGCAGTTCTCCCCGGGCTGCATTCCTATCGGATCAGCGGCGCAGGCATCGAAGTTATTCCACCAGTCGATATCTCTGCTTCGCAGCGATCGAACGTTGAGAGGGCTTTGGGCGATCAAAGGCTTCCGATGGGGGTGCCTGGCCTAGACGAGATGCTCGGGGGCGGCCTTCCGCGTGGCTACTCTCTGCTTGTCGCGGGACCCTCGGGTTCGGGAAAAAGCATTCTTGCAGCCGCTTTTCTTGCCGAAGGCGCCAAAACGGGCGAGACCGGCGTCATCGCGACATTCGAGCAAAACTGTTTTCGATCTCGCAACCGCACCGTCGCCGACCTCATCGACAGCGGCAGTGTGAGTTTGGTGGAAAGTCGCAGCGAGCTCTCGGTCAATGAGGTCTTTTCGATGTTGATACGGGAGATCCAACGGGTGGGCGCCACTCGAGCGGTCATCGATTCCCTTTCGGGCCTGGAGCTCGCATTGGCACCAACCTTCCGGGTGGATTTCCGGGAGTCGCTGTCCAGCCTGGTCACGGCGCTTTCAGCTGTCGGCGTCACGGTATTGCTGACCTCCGAACTTGAAGACCGCTATACGGACTTGCGCTTCAGCCCTTACGGTACAGCTTTCCTGACGGACGCAATCATTGTGCAACGGTACATCGAGGTGGAGAGTCGGCTTCGGCGCGTGATGGCAGTTGTCAAAGTGCGAGCGAGCTCACATTCCGATCAATTGCGCGAATACGAGGTCGATGCGGATGGCATCCGAATCGGGGACATGTTGGTTAGTCACGAAGGCCTTCTTGGAGGGCGGCCAACGCGGAAAGCTTCCCTTCAATCGGGGAGCAAGAGGGCGCCAGGCGCCGGTATCTAAGTCCACGTCGCAGCATAGCTACCTCACGGACGTTCGCTGAGCTGACCAACTGTCGGTCGGCTCAGGCCCCCGCGGAGTGAACAGCAGCATGCTGACGATGCCGGCTGAATCGCGTTGCCACCGGTCCCTGTCCACTTCGAAAACGTCAAACACCCGGCGTACCCCTCACCCCAACCCAGCTGTGGAACAATTCCGTTCCTTCGCATTTGCGAGGATGCGAGGAACATCGATGGATTTGAAGAAGCGCAACAACGTCAAGGTCGCAGGCGCCGGCCCGGCAACACTGATGTTCAGCCACGGCTTCGGGTGCGATCAGAACATGTGGCGGTTCTTGGTTCCGACCTACGCTGCGCGATTCCGCGTCGTCGCGTTCGACCTGGTTGGTGCCGGGATGTCCGACGTATCGGCGTATGACCGTCGCAAGTACGACTCCCTCCAGGGCTACGCCGACGACGTCCTTGAACTTGTTGACGTTTGTGCGGAAGGTCCCGTGGTCTTCGTGGGGCACTCGGTGAGCGCGATGATCGGACTGCTGGCGGCAGTCCGAGAGCCCACCAAATTGGCGGCGCACGTCATGATGGGCCCGTCCCCCTGCTACATCAACGATGGCGATTACGTCGGCGGCTTCAGTCGAGCCGACATCAACTCGTTGTTGGAAACGCTGGAGTCAAACTATCTTGGCTGGGCCAGCAACATGGCACCCGCCATCATGGGCACGCCTGGAAAGCCGGAGCTTGGCATAGAACTGACCAATTCGTTCTGTCGCACGGACCCGGACATTGCCAAGCAGTTCGCGCGTGTGACCTTTCTGGCGGACAACCGCGCAGACCTGTCGAAACTGACTGCGCCGACGCTCATCGTCCAGTCCAGCGACGACTTCATCGCACCCATCGCGGTCGGCGAGTACATGCACCGAACGCTGTCCGATGCGCGGCTCACTGTCGTCGACAACGTTGGCCATTGCCCCCATTTGAGTGCGCCGTGTGCGAGCATCGAAGCAATCGACACGTTTCTTGAAGAGCTGGGTTACGGGTGACCGAGGCGCGCCCGTCCCTGCCGAGCGCAGCGGAACTGTTCGAACAGTTTCCGGTCGGCCTTTTGGTGCTGGCCGCCAACGGCACCATTTTGAAAGTCAACAACACTTTTTGCGCGTGGCTGGATGTGGATCCGGCTGAATTGGTGGGGCGTAAGCGACTGCAGGAACTCTTCACCGTCGGCGGACGCATCTTCCACCAAACGCATTGGCTCCCAATACTGGAAATGCAAGGCTCCTTGTCCGAGGTCAAGCTGGACATGCTGCGACAGGACGGGAGCACCTTTCCGGTCATGCTCAACGTCATCCGGCGCGTGCGCGACGGCGGCACGCTGGACCAAGTCTCCGTTTCCATGGCGGAGGAGCGAAACAAGTATGAAAAGGAACTGCTGATCGCGCGCAAACGAGCCGACGCGTTGTTGGCCAGTGAGCGCGAATTTCAGGAGCGACTCAAAGTCACGCAGTCCCGCTTGCGGCAAGCGCTTCGGCTCGGCTCGCTGTACCTTTGGGAAATGGACCTGTCCACAGGGCGGCAGCACTACGACGACGAGGTGGCATCTCTGCTGGGCTTCGAGGCACCACAGCCCATCGCCGAAGCAGCCTTTCGGGAGCGCATTCTTCCGGCGGACCAGGAGCTTGAGCGGCAGTCGCTCCAGGCCGCCATCACGAACACGCAGGTCTACCATTGCACTTACCGGCTGACCGATGCATCGGGCAGACTGCGCACGGTGGAATCCTCCGGCAATGTGCTGCAGGATGGCGACGGAACACCGACACGCATAGTCGGCGTGCTTAGCGACATCACTGACATCTGGCAACAGCGCGAACAGGCCAAAGACCGTGCACTCCTTGCGGAGCAGATGGTCGGCATTGTGAGCCACGACCTGCGCACACCGCTGTCGGCCATTCTCGTTGGCACGGAGATGCTGGCACGAGGCGAAACCGCAGAGGGCAAAGTGCGCATGGCAGCGCGCGTAGCGCAGTCCGCCCGCCGCGCCCAAAGGCTGGTCGAGGACTTGCTGGACTTCACCCTGGTACGGGTTGGCCGGGGGCTAGCAGTCCAGCGCCGAAAGTCGGACCTGCATGCCCTGGTCGCGTCAACAGTCGATGAGCTTGCCCTCAGCGCCCCGGGTCGGCTGCTGCACTGCACCCATCTTGGCGAGGGTGCTTGCTCTCTGGACCCTGACCGCGTCGCGCAGATGATCGGTAACCTCGTCAGCAATGCGTACACCCACGGTGCGTCGGACAAGCCGATTGCGATCCAATCCGAGGTGTGCGCGGGTGTCGTTCGCGTCTCTGTGTCGAACCAGGGAAATCCGATCCCTCCCGATCTGCAGGCCCGCATTTTCGAGCCCATGGTGCGCGGTGGCAGCGGGAACGGTGGTGCCCGCAGTGTTGGACTCGGCCTTTACATCGTTCGGGCCATCGCGCTCGCCCATGGCGGGGAGGTTGCGGTCAGCTCGAGCGCAGAAGGAACGACCTTCACGGTTACGTTTCCCCTATAAGGAGCAAGCTGACCGGATGCATGGTCCTGCAGTCCTCCGCCTGCACGGCGCTGTGACCTCGCCCCCGGAAAACCTACGGCAAGCGTCCGGACACACTATCTTTACGACGGCCGCAGGCCCCGTCCGGCGGTCAAGCTCGCCGGTGTACAGCTGCGCGGCAGTAAACTACTCAACGATGCGATGGTTCGGATGCGCCAGCAGCCGCTCGAGCACGTCCTTGAGGTGCGTCCGATCGCCAAGGGTCCGAATGTTCGACGGCTCTGCCTATCAGAGCAATGAACCCGATCCCTGAACTGCAATGTTCACGGTATCTTCCGTCCTAGTGGGTGCGGGCCTCAAGGCCCGGTGTATTCTGTGCGGGGCGCGTTGCAGCCGAGCCGGCCCAGCAACGCCTGTTGACGGATCCTTGGAGCAGTTCCCAACTGCGTCTTGGTCTGCGACCAGGATCGAGAAAGCGAACGAGGTCGCTCTTGGCATGTCTGCAGGCCCACTCATCGCATCGAGCGCCTCCAGTCCCACGGGGCCACCTGCCGGGGCTCAGACCACAGACCGGCCTGCTTCGCCCTGGCGACACTCTCAGCATGTTCGTACTGCATGCGCGCCTCATGCGTCTGGTCGCGCGCATAGGCGCGGTACCACCACGCCCATCCCTGCGTGATCATGGCGTGTCCCACATCGATCGTCTGTGGGCCGTTCGGCACCCAAGCTGGAGCAACCCTCGCGACGCACAGCATGCGGCCGAAACGGTCCTTCTTCGGGCATTCCAAGACGGCCGGCCGGCCGAATGTCATCGCGGCCAGTGCGGCGCGCGACCGTGTGCCGAACGGTTGGCCCTTCTCCGGCGCATCGATGCCAGACAAGCGTACCTTGAGCTGTTCGTAGGCGCCGAGTGAGCCACACCGCGCAGTCAACGTGTCCCCGTCGCTCACCCCCACGACCAGACAATCCCGGACTCCACCCCAGGATGTGGATGCAGTCACGAGGACAACAGCTGCGAGGATGGCACGGCGCGACGCCCGACTCCGTCGCTTGAGCGCGCCAAGACCTCCGTGGGAGACGCGGTGCGGCTGGGCAGTCCAGTTGTCAAAGTTCACGAGCATGGTCCAGATGCTACGCCATATACTGGATGGGTGAACAGTATCGACGGCGCCACCCACCCCACACCTTTGGACGTCAGCACCATGTTGCTGCCGGTGGCTGGGCACGTGGTCCATGCCGGGTTTCCATCGCCCGCCGACGACTTTCTGGTGCAGCGGATCGACCTCACCCGCGAGTTGATCACCCACCCTCAAGCCACGTTTCTGCTTCGCGTCAGTGGCGACAGCATGAAGGACGCGGGCATCTTTGACGGGGACATGCTGGTCGTCAACAAAGCCCTGAAGCCGCGGCACGGCCATGTGGTGGTCGCCGTCGTGGACGGTGATTTCACGGTCAAGTTTTTGTACCAACGCGCCGGCCGCGTCAAGTTGCGACCGGCGAACCCCACGTTTCCTGATATCACCCCCCGCGAGGGTCAAACGCTCGAGGTGTGGGGCGTCGTGACCTGCGCCATCAAGCGCTTCACGTGAGTCGCTGATGTACGCGCTGGTCGATGGCAACAACTTCTATGTGAGTTGCGAGCGCGTGTTTCGTCCCAGCCTGGAAGGCCGGCCCGTCGTCGTCCTGTCGAACAACGACGGCTGCGCCATTGCAAGGAGCAACGAGGCCAAGGCGTTGGGGATCAAGATGGGCGCGCCGTGGTTCCAGATTCGGCACTTGGAAGAAGCGGAGGGCCTCGTGGCCTTGTCCGCCAACTTCACGTTGTATGGGGACATGAGCGACCGAATGATGAGCCTTGCGGCGGGTCTAGGTCATGCGCAGGAGATTTACAGCATCGACGAATCGTTCATCGACCTGTCGGGCATGCGCGGCGATTTGACGGACCGAGCCCGCCGGATCCGAGCGCGCATCCATGCGTGGGTCGGCATCCCCTGCGGCGTTGGCATCGGCACCACGAAGACGCTGGCCAAGCTGGCCAATCACATTGCCAAGACCGCGGAGCGCAAGCCAGACAGCTATCCAGCAGAACACGCGCAAGTGTGCAACTTGTGCACTTTGACCGGGGCGCAAGTAGACGACTTGTTCGCGCTGACCGAGGTCGGTGAGGTCTGGGGAGTTGGCCGGCGCATCGCTGCCCAGTTGCAGGCCGGGGGCGTGAAGACGGTCCTGGACCTCGTTCGCATGGACCCCGCCACGGTGCGCAGCCGGTGGAGCGTTGTCCTGGAGCGCACCGTCCGGGAGCTCCAAGGGCTCTCGTGCGTGGATTTCGAGGACGCGCCGGTACCCAAAAAGCAGATCGCGTGCACGCGTTCGTTCGGCCGCACGATCAAGGACTTGCCGCAGTTGCTCGAAGCAGTGTCCGAGTTCGCGACGCGCGCGGGCGAGAAACTGCGACGCCAGACCAGCGTCGCCGGTCAGCTGCTGGTGTTCGCCCACACGTCACCGCACCGCCCTGGGCCGCGGTTCCACAAAACGGTGACGGTTCCCTTGCGCAGGCCGACAGCGGAAACGCCACTGCTGGTGCAGGCAGCCGTGCGCGGCATGCGGCAGATCTTCGAGCCAGGCTTCGACCTCGTGAAAGCCGGCGTGATGTTGCTCGACCTGGCGCCGGCCGGGCGCCTCCAAGGCGAACTTGCGCTGGACGAGGAGGTCCGCGATGAGCACCGGGAACGGCTCATGACCGCGATGGACACGTTGAACGGTCGCTACGGCAAGGGCACGTTGCACGTGGCCTGCACGGGAGCCAGCAATCCGCGCGAGTGGACGATGCGTCAAGACCGCAAGACGCCGAACTACACCACCGCTTGGAGTGATGTGCCGGTGGCGCGGGCATAAAACGCTGCGATCTCGTGTGTGTTTGGGTTGCACCTCCGTGAGTGTGCTGATCTCGGGCAGGAGCGCCAACCCGGGTGGCTCGTCTGTTTTGGCGTGAATGCTTACGAATGCGGAGTCATCCAGCGCGGCACATCAAAGCTCATGATGGTGTCGTTCCACAGGCCGTCGATCACGCGATCGTCCGTGTGTGGGGCACAGAGCGGCGCCACAACGCCCTTCAACCCACTCAGCCGGGCTGGTGCTCCGCACACGATGCACAGCCGCTCCGTCGCATCTCGGGCGTCCTTCACCAGGCGGTAGATGTGGCGAGCCTCCCTGTCGTCAGGGCCCGGCTCGTCGAAGAAATTCGGGTGGCCCCTGATTTCATCGGGGATGATCACGTGCTGGCCGTCGATGTTGTAGCCGTACCGCGCTCCACCGTTGCGTTCTTCAGCGTAGCGCCAATGGAATTCCCGCTTGTCGACATCGAGCACCGCGTCGATTGCGCTACACAGCCTGGAGAAGGCTGGAACCCACCCACAGTAGAGCCAAAGATGCGAAATCTGGTTCTGTTGAAACATGTAGGGATGCCGGTTCCTCAAGGTGCGCAGCGGAAGCGGATCGAACTGCGGCCAGGAAGTCGGCGGCGAAGAACCGCGAGCGAAGGAGGAGCGTTGTGCGAAATCGGTTGAAGCCATTGAATTCCTAAACATTTATGTTCTGGATTCATGGCATTCTAAATGCGCCAATCCGCGGGTGCCAAGGAAGCCCCCACCTGTTCTCCCGACCTCTGACCTTCCAAGAGCCTTTCGTTCGGTGCGGGTTGCCAAGGGAATCGCCCAGGTCTCCTTCGCGACGGTGTCCTCCATGGCTCACGTCAGCAGGATCGAGCGCGGCACCAGCGTCCCGACCTTGGGCAAGATCGAGGCCTTGGCGGAGGTCATGGACGTTCATCCGATGACGGTGCTTGCCTTGAGCTACATGTCGGCGCCGCAGCCGAAGGCGTTACAGGCTCTGTTCGAGCGGATCGCCAGCGAAATCGAGGGGCTCGAACTAGAGAAGTTTTCGGATTCGACGCTTACGCCAGGTGCGAAGCCCAAGAGCCGATAGCGGTGCTGCTGGCTCCGACCCGTGCTGCGCAAACGTGGCGACTTTTGGAAGCGGGCGCGCCTAACACCTTTCAACGCTTGGGGGGCGCGCGTTTGCACTTGCTATGCGAGTTTTTCCAACGCTATCGGCCGGCAGCGATCTTTCGCCGCAATCCGCACGGGCCGACCGGCGGCGCTTCCAGCGCCATAGGGCTGATCAACAACGCCATGCTCATCTAGGGAGTGTTCACCATCACACAACGGCACGCCGAGCTCGTCGCACTCAGGATCAAGAAGCCGGCGCACGACCTCAATTGAGCGACTCGTAAGTGGCAGGCTAAATTGTGGCCCGAAACAGATAAACCGCTTATCCGGGCTGGTGGCGCACTCGGTTGCAATATTCAACAGTCGGATGAGCGACCTCGCGCCGCCACGAGCCGATGGACCAGAAGCTGTCGCTCATGATGATTCGCTCCACGCGCGATTGCTTTCTGCAGTTCAATGATCTCGCGTTCAAGCACCAGCGATTGCCGCCCATGCTTGACCGGTGGCACAAGAATTCCTTGAGCGACTTGGGAATAGTAGGCGCTCGGTGACAGGCACAGTCGCTTTTGCGCTTCCTTGAGACTTTTTAGGTCATTCGGCAGACCTGCCACATCGGGGAAGACGTGGTTCCTGGGCAGCGAAATCCCAACTCCCCTGCCCATGAACAGCGCTGGTGCTTCGAATGTGTGACCTGCCGATTGCCTAGATATTCCAGTGCTTTTCACCCCAACCCCGCTCTGTTGCGCAGATCACTCACTGCGAGTGCTTAGCCTGCCTGCAACGTGACACTCTAGTAGCATTCTTCTTTTGATTTTCTCATAACGGGGGCCGCGTCTTAATTTTGAGTTCGAAATACGAAAAACATATGCGTCAGCACGCCGTCAACCTGATTGAATCGACTTCGTCGGCCCAAAACTGCATCAGTTCGCGCCTCTCCTTCAAGTAAAGCGCATGGTTGTATGCGGCAGCGACAGTGTTCCGTTCCGCGTGGGCGAGTTGCGCCTCGATGACATGATGCGCGCAACCTCTTTCATGCAAGATCGTTGACGCCAAGCCACGAAACCCATGCCCCGTCATCGTTCCCCCATAGCCCATTCGCTTTAATGCAGCCAAAATGGTGTTGTTACTAATGGGTTTCGTTGGATCCCGCTCCCCTCTGAAGAGATTCGGCCCCCGTCCTGTGATGGTTTTTAAGCTCTTCAAAAGGTCGACGGCCTGGCGAGACAGCGGGACAATGTGAGGAGCTGCCATCTTCATTCTTTCGGCCGGAATCCTCCATTCCGCCTGCGCCAGGTCAAACTCGCTCCATGGCGCCTCGATCAGTTCACTCGTTCTGACGAAAGTCAGGCACATCAGTTTCAGCGCGAGCCGAGTTTGGCTGGTGCCTTGGTAAGCTTCGATGCTGAGCAGCAGCTGCGGAAACTCTTTCTCCGAAACCCGCGCGTAGTTCTTTTTCTTCCGGGTCTTCAACGCGTCGGATGGCCTCAAGCTTGCGGCTGGATTTTGGTCGACGAAACCGTGCACGACGGCGTAGCGAAATATCTGCCCGCAGGTTTCCAGCGCGCGCTTGGCCACGTCCGTGGCGCCCCGCTTCTCAATCGTCTTGACGAGGGAGAGCAGGTGAATGGCGGAAACGTCCGCGATCGGCTTGGGACCCACGTAGGGAAACACGTCGGCCTCTAAGCGGCGTTCAACGTACCCGACGTGCCGAGGACTTTTGTCGTTCTTCCAGTGCTCCAACCAGCCTCTGGCGACGGTCTCGAACGTGTTCGCTCGCTGCTCAACACGCACCAGCTTCGCTTCGCGCCGCAAGTGCGATGGGTCGTTTCCCTGTGAAAGGTGCCGCCTCGCGTCGTCCCGCAGTCCCCTGGCCTGAGCCAAGGTAACTGCAGGATAGACGCCTAGGGCAAGCCTCTTCTCTTGTTTGCCGATGCGGTACTTGAGACGCCAGTACCGCCCTCCCCCTGAAGTCACCTCAAGGTACATCCCTTGACCATCGGACAGCCGCGTAAATTTCTTGCCGTCCGGGCACGCGGCTGTCTTGCATTGGAGGTCTGTCAACGGCATTGGGGGCATCTTTCCAAGAGCTGCTTAAACGAACAGCTTTATGCCCCCAAAAGTGCCCCCTCGTCAAACCGGTTGTCCAAGGAGCTCCAAGGAGCTCGACGGACAAAAAAAATCCCTTAGGCGTTGATTCCTAAGGGATCTTGGAGCTCCAAGGAGTTCCATGGAGCAAATTTTGGCGGAAACGGAGGGATTCGAACCCTCGATGAGGCTCTACACCCCATACTCCCTTAGCAGGGGAGCACCTTCGGCCACTCGGTCACGTTTCCTGGAAAGCTGGCGATTATGCCATGAGAAAAATGCTGCTCAGGCCGCTGTCGGCTGGTCCAGATCGAAGGCGCGGTGCAGGGCGCGCACGGCCAGTTCCATGTACTTCTCGTCCATGATGACCGAGGTCTTGATCTCGCTGGTGGAGATCATCTGGATGTTGATGCCCTCCTCCGACAGGCAGCGAAACATCTTGCTGGCCACGCCCACATGGCTGCGCATGCCGATGCCGACGATGCTGACCTTGCAGATCTTCGCGTCGCCCACGACCTCCTGCGCGCCCAGCGCGGGCACCACCTGGTCCTTCAGCAGGTCCATGGTCTTCGCATAGTCGTTGCGGTGGACCGTGAAGCTGAAGTCGGTCTTGCCGTCCTTGCTCAGGTTCTGGATGATGACGTCCACCTCGATGTTGGCGTCGGCCACGGCGCCCAGAATCTGGTAGGCGATACCGGGTTTGTCGGGCACGCCCAACACGGAGATCTTGGCTTCGTCGCGGTTGAACGCGATGCCCGACACGATGGCTTGTTCCATTTGCTCGTCTTCCTCGAATGTGATCAGGGTGCCGGACTTGGCCTCTTGGGCCAGGTCGATGTCCCAGGGCGTGAAGCTGGACAGCACGCGCAGCGGCACCTTGTATTTGCCGGCGAATTCCACCGAACGGATCTGCAGCACCTTGGAGCCCATGGAGGCCATCTCCAGCATCTCCTCGAAGCTGACGGTCTGCAGGCGGCGCGCCTCCGGCACGACGCGCGGATCGGTGGTGTAGACGCCGTCAACATCGGTGTAGATCAGGCACTCGGCCGCCTTCAGCGCAGCAGCCACGGCCACGGCCGAGGTGTCGCTGCCGCCACGGCCCAGCGTGGTGATGTTGTCGTCATCGTCGACACCCTGAAAGCCCGTCACGATCACAACCCGGCCGGCCTTCAGATCGGTGCGCACGCGGTCGTCGTCGATCGACTCGATGCGGGCCTTGGTGTAGGCGCTGTTGGTGCGGATCGGCAATTGCCAGCCGGCGTAGCTGACCGATTCGACGCCCTCGGACTGCAGCGCAATCGCCAGCAGTGCGGACGACGCCTGCTCGCCCGTGGCGGCCAGCATGTCGAGTTCGCGGTGGTAAGAGTCGGTCGGCCGCGCGGGGGCCAGCTCTTTGGCCAGGCCCAACAGCCGGTTCGTCTCGCCGCTCATGGCGCTGGGAACGACCACCATCTGGTGGCCGGCGCGCGCCCATTTGGCGACGCGCTTGGCGACATTGCGGATGCGCTCGGTCGAGCCCATCGACGTGCCGCCGTATTTGTGAACGATGAGTGCCATGGGTTGAATGGCGCGGTCCCCTGTGCCGTTGTGCCGGTGTTGCCGGACGGCTTGCAGCTGCGGGTGACGCTACGCCTGGGTTGGGTCGGAAAGCGCAGGATTGTAGCAATCGAGCACGTCGCCACGTCGCCGCACGAAGCCCGCGCCGGCCTTCAGCTGGATGTCGTGGCCGCGCGTGCGGCAGGCCTGCAACTGGTCCAGCAGTTCGTCCATCTGGGCGGTGCTGGGTGACGTTGCGTGGAACGTGCGCAGCCAGTGCCGCAGCACGTTGGCGCAACGCGCGCGTGACAGTGCGCGCAGCCCGGCGATCGATGGTGGCACGCCGACGGTCTGCAGGTCGACGTCCCCCAGTTCACGCAGCAGCGACTGCCCTTGCGCGGCATGGCGCGCGCTGCGGGCGAAGGTTTCGCGGAACGAGGGAAACGCTTGTTCCAGCGCCGGTAGCAGCTGCGCGCGGATGCGGTTGCGCGTGTAGAACGGGTCGCTGTTGGTCGGGTCTTCGATCCAGGTCGCGCCCTGCCCTGCCAACCAGCTGCGCAATGCGGCGCCTGGCACACCGAGCAAAGGCCGGTGGTAGCGCAGCCCATCTCGCTCCCATTGCGCCGGCATGGCCGCCAGGCCCGGCAGGCCGGCGCCACGGCTGAGCGCCAGCAGCAGCGTCTCCACCTGGTCGTCGGCGTGCTGGGCCAGCGCCACGTCGCGCGGGCCGCCCTGCGCCCAGTCGCGTCGCGCCACCTCGGCGATGGCGCCATAGCGGGCGCGGCGCGCGGCATCCTCGGGACTCTGGCCGCTCGCGTGGCGGGCCTGCACATGGGCGACCGCCAGCGGCACGTTCAAAGCCTTGCACACCACGCGGCAGTGGGATGCGAAATCGTCGGCTGCCGGCTGCAGGCCGTGGTGCACATGCACGGCGTGCACCTGACCGGGCCAGCGTGCAGCGCAGCCGAGCAACAAAGCAGTGGAGTCGGCACCGCCGCTGTAGGCCACGGCCAGCGGCAGGCGGGGCGCAAAGGCCGCCAGCGCTGCGCTGGCGGAGGAATGGCCGCTCACGGCCGGAACGTCAGATCAGCTCGACGCCGGTCTTGGCCTGCAGCGATGCGCGCGTCACGCCGGGCGCCATCTCGACCACCTTCAGGCCCTCGGGCGTCACGTCCATGACGGCCAGGTCGGTGATGATGCGGTCAACCACGCCCACGCCGGTCAACGGCAAAGTGCACTTGGGTAGGATCTTCATGTCCTCGGTGCCGTCCTTCTTCCTGGCGACGTGCTCCATCAGCACGATCACGCGCTTCACGCCAGCCACCAGGTCCATGGCGCCGCCCATGCCTTTGACCATCTTGCCGGGGATCATCCAGTTCGCCAGATCGCCTTCGGCACTGACCTGCATGGCGCCCAGGATCGACAGGTTGATCTTGCCGCCACGGATCATCGCGAAGCTGTCGTGGCTGCCGAAGATCGAGGTGCCGGGCAGCGTGGTCACGGTCTGCTTGCCGGCGTTGATGAGGTCGGCGTCGACCTCTTCTTCCGTTGGAAACGGGCCGATGCCCAGCATGCCGTTCTCGCTCTGCAGCCAGACTTCCTTGTCGGCCGGCACGAAATTGGCCACCAGGGTCGGGATGCCGATGCCCAGGTTCACATAGAAACCGTCTTCGAGTTCCTGCGCCGCGCGCGCGGCCATCTGGTCTTGTGTCCAGCCCATGTTCAGACTCCTGCTTGCTTGTTGACCGGCACCTTGGGCACGGGAATTTCATCGACGGCGGCGGCCTGCGCAATCACGGCCTGTGCTTCGATCTTCGCGGCTGCCACATCCACCGGCGCGGCGGCGCGCAGCGTGCGCTTCTCGATGCGCTTTTCAGGATGGGCGTTGAGCACGATGCGGTGCACGTAGACGCCGGGCAGATGCACCTGGTCCGGGTCCATGTCGCCGGTCTCGACGATCTTCTCGACCTCGACCACGCAGATCTTGCCAGCCATGGCAGCCGCAGGGTTGAAGTTGCGCGCCGTGCGGCGGAACTGCAGGTTGCCCGATTTGTCGGCCGCGTAGGCCTTCACCAGCGAGACCTGGGGCACCAGCGAGCGCTCCATCACATACGTTTCGCCATCGAACTCGCGCAGCTCCTTGCCTTCGGCCACCTGCGTGCCGACGCCGGTCTTGGTGAAGAACGCCGGAATGCCGGCGCCACCAGCGCGCAGTTTCTCGGCCAGCGTGCCCTGGGGTGTGAATTCGAGCTCCAGCTCGCCGGCCAGGTACTGGCGCTCGAACTCCTTGTTCTCGCCCACGTAGCTGGCGATCATCTTCTTGATCTGGCGCGTCTCCAGCAGCTTGCCCAGACCGAACCCGTCGACCCCGGCGTTGTTGGAGATGACCGTCAAGTCCTTGACGCCGGAATCCTTCAGCGCCTCGATCAGCGCCTCGGGAATGCCGCACAGGCCGAAGCCGCCCACGGCCAGCAGTTGGCCGTCCTTGACGAGCCCCTTCAGCGCCGCTTCGGCGGAGGGATAGATTTTGTTCACGCTGTTCTCCTTTGCAATCAGACGGGGGACGATACTACGTAGCCGTGTACGTAGTGTTTCGTAAAGGGAAGTCCCGATGGAGATCGACTACCGGATGGCGTTCGATTTGGCGCCCATCGGCTTGGTGCTGTCGCGCCAGCGTGCGATTGTGGACTGCAACCAGCAACTGTGTGAGATGTTCGGCGCCGCGCGCGAGCAGCTGGTGGGGCAGTCGTTCCGCGTGCTCTACCCCAGCACCGACGAGTACGAGCGCACCGGCCAACGCATCACGCCGATCATGAATGCCAAGGGCTTTTACGCCGACGAACGCATCATGCAGCGGGTCGACGGCCGCTTCAAAGGCGAGTCGTTCTGGTGCCATGTGACCGGCCGCGCGTTCAACCGGTCGGCGCCGCACGAGGCCGGCATCTGGAGCTTCGAGGACTTGAGCGCGCGCCGCGCCGTCAAGACCGGGCTGACGCCGCGCGAGCGCGAGGTGGCGGCGCATGTCATGGAGGGGCTCACCTCCAAGGAAATCGGGCGCGCGCTGGGCATCAGCCATCGCACGGTCGAGATTTACCGTGCACGGCTGATGCGCAAGTACCAGGCCAGCACGGCTGCCGATCTGGTGCATCGGCTGATCGCGGGGTAGCGCCCCGTATCATCGATCGCACATTCACCACACCGAGACAGACATGGCCGAACGCTACCCGCTCCCCGACCTGAACGGCCTGCCCGAGGACCTGCGCGTCAAGATCCTGGAGGTGCAGGACAAAGCCGGCTTCGTGCCCAACGTGTTCCTGGCCCTGGCGCGGCGCCCAGCGGAATGGCGCGCGTTCTTTGCCTACCACGATGCGCTGATGGATCCGGAGAGTGCCGGCCGCAGCAGCCCCCTCAGCAAGGGCGACCGCGAGATGATCGTCACCGCCACCAGCGCGCGCAACCAGTGCCTGTACTGCGTGGTCGCGCACGGCGCGCTGCTGCGCATCTACGAGAAGAAACCGCTGGTGGCCGACCAGGTCGCCGTGAACTGGCGCAAGGCCGACATCACGCCGCGCCAGCGCGCGATGCTGGCGTTTGCGATGAAGGTCTGCGAGCGTTCGCACGAGATCGACGACGCCGACTTCGCCGCCCTGGCCGAACACGGCTTCGATGGCGAGGACGCCTGGGACATCGCGGCCATCACGGCATTTTTCGGCCTGTCCAACCGCATGGCGAGCGCCACCGGCATGCAGCCGAATGCAGAGTTCTTTCTGATGGGCCGCGTGCCCAAGCAGAAATAGGATTCAGTGGACCATCGGGCGCGCGGGCCCGGCTCACCCCATCCCCGCCCGCGGGCTGCTCAGGCGCAGAACCCGTCGTCGGCCGCGATCACGGCGCCATTGACGAAGTGGCTCTGGTCGCTGGCCAGCATGACGATCAGCGCATCCAGATCCTCAGGCTTGCCCACACGTTTGCGCGGCAGCATCTGCACCAGCTTTTGCCCTTGCTCGGTCTGCCAGTGGCGATGGTTCAGCTCGGTGTCGATATAGCCCGGGCACAGCGCGTTCACGTTGATGCCGTACTTGCCCCACTCCAGCGCCATGGCCCGCGTCATGTGGATCACGGATGCCTTGGTCATGCTGTAGACGCCGATCTGCGGCATCGCGCGCAGCCCCGCCATGGAGGCCACGTTGATGATGCGCCCGCCCGTGAAGCTGCCCGGCGCGGCCCCGCGCGCCCTGGCCAGCATGCGCTTGCCGACTTCCTGCGCGACGAAGAACGCGCCCTTGACGTTGGTGCCGAACATGTAGTCGAAGTCGTCCTCCTCCACGTCCTGCAGCCGCTGCGTGGTGCTGACGCCCGAGTTGTTGACCAGGATGTCGATGGAGCCGACCTCCGTCTCCGCCCGCGCGACCGCCGCGCGGATCGAATCGAGATCGGTCACATCCATGGCGACCACATGGGCGTCGCCGCCATCGCCGTCGATGTGGGCGCGAAGCTCCTTGAGCCGCTCCACGCGCCGGCTGGCCAGCACCACGGCCGCCCCAGCGCGTGCCAGCACCCGCGCGAACTGCGCGCCGAGTCCACTGGAGGCGCCGGTCACGAACGCCACACGGCCTGAGAGATCGATGCTGTACGCCATGGAAGAGCCCTTTCTCGGTGAACACCGCGATGCTTTCATTGTGACAGTGCCCTGTCGCCGAGGCGCTTGGGGCGCCCGCAGACGCCGCGAATAAAATGGAGGGCTTTTGCGCCAACCCACAGAGTGAGACACCCCACATGACGAACGAAGAAATCCTGGCCCAGTACGGTCCGCGCGAGGCCATGGAGTACGACGTCGTGGTGGTCGGCGGCGGTCCCGCCGGCCTGGCCACCGCGATCCGGCTCAAGCAACTCTCCGCCGAGAAGGGCACGGACGTCTCCGTGGTCGTGCTGGAGAAGGGCTCCGAGCCCGGCGCCCACATCCTGTCCGGCGCCATCATGGACCCGCGCGCGCTGTCCGAGCTGCTGCCCAACTGGAAGGCCGATGGCGCGCCGCTGACCCAGCGCGTGACCGACGACGCCATGGTGTTTCTGGGCGAAAAGTCCAGTGTGCGAACGCCCGGTTTCCTGCTGCCCGAGTGCTTTCAGAACCACGGCAACTACATCGTCAGCCTGGGCAACGTCACGCGCTGGCTGGCGCAGCAGGCCGAGAACCTGGGCGTGGAAATCTTCCCCGGGTTTCCCGCCGCCGAAGTGCTCTACAACGACGATGGCTCGATCAAGGGCGTGGCCACCGGCAACCTGGGGCTGGGCAAGGACGGTGAACCCACCGGCGACTTCCAGCTCGGCATGGAGCTGCATGGCAAGTACACCGTGTTCGCCGAGGGCGCGCGCGGCCACCTGGGCCGCCAGCTGATCGCCCGCTTCAAGCTCGACGAAGGGCGTGATCCGCAGGCCTATGGCCTGGGCGTGAAAGAGGTCTGGGAGATCGACCCCCAGCGCCACCAGCCCGGCTTCGTGCTGCACACGGCCGGCTGGCCGATGGACCAGAACACCTATGGCGGCGCCTTCCTCTACCACATGGAGGACAACAAGGTCACGCTGGGTTTCATCACCGGCCTGGACTACGCGAACCCCTACCTCAGCCCGTTCGAAGAGATGCAGCGCTGGAAGACGCACCCGAACATCCGCTGGTACCTGGAAGGCGACGAGGCCAAGGGCATCAAACCCGGCAAGCGCCTGGGCTATGGCGCGCGCGCGATCACGGCCGGCGGCCTGCAGTCGCTGCCCAAGACGGTGTTCCCCGGCGGCGCGCTGGTCGGTTGTGAAGCCGGCTACCTGAACGTCAGTCGCATCAAGGGCAGCCACGCCGCGATCAAGACCGGCATGCTGGCCGCAGAGGCTGCCTACGCCGCCGTCACGGCCGGCCGCCAGCACGACGAGCTGACGAGCTACCCAGAAGCGTTCGAGAAGAGCTGGCTCTACACAGAGTTGCGCAAGGCGCGCAACTTCAAGGCCTGGTTCAAGAAGGGCCTGACGGTGGCCACCATCATGAACGGCGTGGAGCAGTTCGTGCTGAAGGGCAACGTGCCGTGGACGCTCAAGCGCGACAAGCCCGACCACGCCAGCCTGAAGCCGGCCTCCGAGTGCAAGCCGATCGTCTACCCCAAGCCCGATGGCAAGCTGACGTTCGACAGGTTGTCCAGCGTCTTCATCAGCAACACCAACCACAACGAGCACCAGCCCGCGCACCTGACGCTCAAGGACCCGATGGTGCCGCTGCAGATCAATCTGGCGAAATACGCCGGGCCCGAGGCGCGCTACTGCCCTGCCGGGGTGTATGAGTTCGTGAAGACCGACGCCGGCCAGGACCGCCTGCAGATCAACGCGCAGAACTGCGTGCACTGCAAGACCTGCGACATCAAGGACCCGACACAGAACATCGTCTGGGTCACGCCCGAGGGCGGCGGCGGGCCGAACTACTCGGGCATGTAACCTGCCCTGACCGTTCACGGCGCCGCAAGGCGCCTTTTTTCGGCCCTCCCCGCGCAAATTGCGTAGAAATCCCGAGTCGGAATTGCCCTGTTCTCGTGCATAGTCGCGCGGATTCGTCATTGCGGCGCCGCTGGGGCGCCGTGTTTTTTTTGAATCCGGAGAGACCGATCCATGACATTGAACCGAATCGCCGCCGCCCTCCTGTTGAGCATGGGCCTGGCCAGCGCCGCCTTCGCGCAGACCACGATGAAGATCAGCATCTCCACGGCGCAGAACTCGCACCAGGGCGTTGGCATCGACACCTTCGCCAGAGAAGTCGAAAAGCGCACCGCTGGCCGCTACAAGGTGCAGACCTTCTACAACGGCGCGCTCGGCGGCGAACGCGAGTCGATCGAGGCCGTGCAGCTCGGCACGCAGGAGCTGACCTTCTCCTCGACCGGCCCGGTGCCCAATTTCGTGCCGGAAACCAAGATCCTGGACGTGCCCTTCCTGTTCCGCGACAAGGCCCATGCACGCGCCGTGCTCGACGGCCCCATCGGGCAGGACATGCTGGCCAAGTTCGACGCCAAGGGTTTCAAGGCACTGGCCTGGGCCGAGAACGGCTTTCGCCACATGACCAACTCCAAGCGCGACATCAAGGCCCCTGAAGACTTGAAGGGCCTGAAGATGCGCACGATGGAGAACCCGGTGCACATCGCCGCCTACAAGGGCTTCGGCATCATCACCACGCCCATGGCGTTCCCCGAAGTGTTCACGGCGCTGCAGCAGGGCACCGTGGATGGGCAAGAGAACCCGCTGTCGGTCATCATCGCGTCCAAGTTCGACCAGGTGCAAAAGCACCTCTCGCTGACCGGGCATGTCTACTCGCCGGCCATCTTCCTGATGAGCAAGGCAGCGTTCGACAAGCTCAGCGCGGCCGACAAGCAGGCCTTCCTGGACGCCGCGAAAGAAGGCACCAAGGCCAATCGCGCCCGTGTAGACGAAGACGATTCCAAAGGCGTGGCCGATCTGCGCGCCAAGGGCGTGACCGTCATCGACAACGTGGACAAGGCCAAGTTCGTCAGCGCGCTGGCGCCGGTCAACGCGCAGTTCGAAAAGGACTTCACCAAGGCTGCGCTGGACAAGATCCGCGCCGTCCAGTAAGGCGCCCTGACGCGCCTGCACATGCCCGCACCGTGCGGGCTTTTTTTCGCATGACGCAACCCGCCGGAGCCGGCGATTCCCCATGAAAAACACCTTCCTGCAATTCGAGCGCGCCACCACGCTGGCGTCGATGGCGCTGGCCTGCCTGATGCTGGTCATCTCAGCCTCGCTCGGCGTGTTCCAGATCGTCACCCGCTTCGTGCTGGAGCAGCCGGCCGAATGGACCGAGGTGCTGATCCGCTTCTCGCTGATCTGGATGGTGTTCCTGGGCATTCCGATGGCGTTCCGCCAGGGCGCCATGGTCAGCGTGGATGTGTTGTACCGCTGGAGCCCGCCGCGCCTCAAACGCGTGCTCGACGCCGTGGTCGCGCTGGCCGCGCTGTCATTGATCGCCATCCTCATCTGGTGGGGCTGGGACTATGCGCAGCGCGGCAGCGTGCAGTCCATGGCGGGGCTGGAGAGCGTGACCATGTTCTGGGCCTACCTCGCGATGCCGGTGGGCGGCCTGTTCTGCGTGCTGGGCATCATCGGCAATTGGCTCGACCCGCAGCGGCTCGAACTCGAAACCGCGCAATAGGAGCCGCACCCCATGACCACCGTGATGATCTCCACGATGGTGCTGTGCTTCGCACTCACCGTCTCCGTCGCCGTCTCCATCGGCCTGGCCTCCATCCTGGGCATCCAGGTGGCCAACATCAACATGTTGATCTCCGTGAAGGAGATGTTCGGTGCCATCAACAAGTTTCCGCTGGCCGCCATTCCCTTCTTCATCCTGGCCGGCAACCTGATGGAGACCGGCGGCATCTCGCGCCGGCTGGTCGAGTTCGCCAAGAGCATCGTCGGCGGCGTGCAGGGCGGCCTGCCCATGACCTGCGTGCTGACCTGCATGATCTTCGCGGCCGTATCCGGCTCGTCGGTGGCGACCACCTTCGCCATCGGCGCCATCCTGATCCCGGCGCTCATCAAGCACGGCTACCCCACGGGCTATGCCGCCGCGTTGCAGGCCACGAGCGCCGAACTCGGCGTGGTCATCCCGCCCTCGATCCCGTTGATCCTGTATGGCGTCAGCGCCGAGGTGTCCATCGGCGAGCTGTTCATCGCCGGCTTCGGCCCCGGCCTCTTGATCAGCGGCGCGCTGATGCTCTTCGTCTGGCTGTACTGCAAGTGGAAGGGCTGGGGCAAGAACGACGGCGATGGCCGCCTGAAGCTGCTGCCTGCCACCTGGCAGGCCGGCTGGGCGTTGCTGATGCCCGTCATCATCCTGGGCGGCATCTACGGCGGCGTGTTCACACCGACCGAAGCCTCGGCGGTCGCCGTGGCCTATGCGCTGTTCATCGGCATGGTGATCTACCGCGAGATCGGCTTCAAGGACATCTACCCCATCCTGCGCAAGTCGGTGCTGTCCTCGGCGGTGATCATGTTCATCATCGCCAACGCCGGGCTGTTCGCGTTCCTCATCACACGTGCGGGTGTGCCCGACGCCATCGGCCGCTGGCTGCAGGAGGTGCTGCAGTCGCCCGCGCTGTTCTTGATCGGCGTGAACGCGGCCTTGTTCGTGATCGGGATGTTCATCGAGACCAGCGCCGCCATCATCGTGCTGGCGCCCATCCTCGCGCCGGTGGCCATGCACTTCGGTGTCGACCCGGTGCACTTCGGCCTGATCATGGTGGTCAACCTGGCACTGGGGATGATCACCCCGCCCTTCGGCGTGAACCTGTTTGCCGCCTGCACGGTGGCCCGAATACCGCTGGACCGCATCATCGGCCACCTGATTCCGTTCGTGCTGGTGATCGTCGGCTGCCTGATGCTGATCACCTACATCCCCGGCATCTCGCTAGCGCTGCGCGACCTGGCATACGCGAAGTAGCTGGTTAGAATTCGCCCCGGTCAGGAGAGAGCCCGTTTGCAGCATGCAAGCGGGCCGCCGAAGGCGCAGGACGATTGGATCCGAACGCTCAGGCACAACGGACTGACCCGGTCGCCCTGCGACCTTCCTCACTGGAGAGAGGTCCACCCCGTGTGGATCCACCGAAGGGGCAACCCGCGCTAGCGGCGAATCTCTCAGGTAAAGCGGACAGCGAGGCAGCCCATGGTTTTCACGAGCCATGTTGTGAATCTGCCTTGCCTGTTGATCGGAGCCGCCATGTCCTCCACCGCCCTGCACCAGACGCCGCTGAACGCGCTGCACCTCGAACTGGGTGCGCGCATGGTGCCGTTTGCCGGCTACAGCATGCCGGTGCAATACCCGGCCGGCCTGATGGCCGAGCACCTGCACACGCGCGCCTCTGCCGGGCTGTTCGACGTCTCCCACATGGGCCAGCTGCAACTGCGCGGCGCCGACGCTGCGGCCGCGTTCGAGACCCTGATCCCCGTCGACGTGCTGGGCCTGGGCGTGGACAAGCAGCGCTACGGCCTGCTGCTGAACGAGGCCGGCGGCATCCTGGACGATCTGATGTTCGTAAACCGCGGCGACCACCTGTTCGTGATCGTCAACGGTGCCTGCAAGGCCGACGACATCGCCCACCTGCAGGCCCGCATCGGCGAGCGTTGCGAGGTCGTGCCCCTGCCCGACCACGGCTTGCTGGCGCTGCAAGGCCCCAAGGCCGTCGACGCGCTGGCGCGCCTCATGCCCGGCGTGGCGCAACTGGTGTTCATGACCGGCGGCGCCTTTGACTGGCAGGGCGCGCCGCTGTACATCACGCGCAGCGGCTACACCGGCGAAGACGGCTTCGAGATTTCCGTGCCTGGCGACAGGGCCGATGCCCTCGCCCGCGCGCTGCTGGCCCAGCCCGAGGTGGCGCCCATCGGCCTTGGCGCACGCAATTCGCTGCGGCTGGAAGCCGGCCTGTGCCTGTACGGCAACGACATCGACACCACGACCAGCCCGGTCGAGGCCGGCCTGAACTGGGCCATGCAGAAGGTGCGGCGCACCGGCGGCGAACGCGCGGGCGGGTTTCCGGGTGCCGACAAGGTGCTGGGCCAGTTGGGCGGCAGCACCCCCGTCGAGCGCAAGCGCGTCGGCCTCGTCGCGCTGGAGCGCGTGCCGGTGCGCGAGCACACGGCCCTGCAGTCGCCAGACGGCCAGCCCGTTGGCGAGGTGACCAGCGGCCTGCTCGGCCCCAGCGTCGACAAGCCCGTCGCCATGGCCTATGTGCGCACGGAATTTGCTGCACCTGGCACCAGGTTGAACGCCATCGTGCGCGGCAAGGCCGTGCCCATGGAGGTCTGCGCCATGCCCTTCCTGCCGCCGCGCTACCACCGCGGCTGAACAACGACATCCCTTCCTCCATCCCCCAAGGACACACCATGATCAAGTACACCGAAGACCACGAATGGCTCAGCGTCGAGGGCGACATCGCCACCGTCGGCATCACCGTGCACGCGCAGGACGCGCTGGGCGACGTGGTCTATGTCGACCTGCCGGAAGTCGGCAAGACGATCGCGCAGAAGGAAGTCGCCGGCGTCGTCGAATCCGTCAAGGCGGCGGCCGACGTCTACATGCCGGTCAGCGGCGAGATCGTCGAAGTCAACGAAGCCCTGCGCGCCGACCCGGCCCTGGCCAACACCGAGCCGATGGACGCGGGCTGGTTCTTCAAGGTGAAGCTGTCGGACGCTTCGCAGCTCGACGCGCTGCTCGACGAGACCGCCTACCAATCGTTCGCCGCGAACAATTAGCCCACCCCCGTTTCTTGCTCACTGCGTGTAGCCGAATCCCCCCTCAAGGGGGCGCACCCAGCGGCCCGGCAGAGCCGGTTCCGCGGGTGCTCCCAAACGGGCTTCGCTGCGCTTGCCAAAGGAAGCCCTGTGCCTGACAGGTGGCCTCACGCTCCGACTGACCTAGCTTTAACTGATGAACATGGCCCACAGCATGCGCACCCTCGCCGAACTCGAAAACGCTTCCGAATTCATCGCCCGCCACATCGGCATCGGCCCCGATGACGAGGCGCGCATGCTGGCCGTGGTCGGCTCGGCGACGCGCCAGGAACTGGTGGCCGGCATCGTGCCGCGCAGCATCGCGCGCACCACGCCCATGCAGTTGCCGCCGGCCGTGACCGAGGCGGCAGCGCTGGAAGAGCTGCGTGCCATCGCCGCGCAGAACAAGGTGCTCAAAAGCTTCATCGGCCAGGGCTACCACGGCACGCTGACGCCCGGGGTCATCCTGCGCAACATCCTGGAGAACCCCGCCTGGTACACCGCCTACACGCCCTACCAGGCCGAAATCAGCCAGGGCCGCATGGAGGCGCTGGTCAACTTCCAGACCATGGTGTGCGACCTGACGGGCATGGCGATTGCCAATGCGTCGATGCTGGACGAAGCCACGGCTGCGGCCGAGGCCATGACGCTGGCCAAGCGCAGCGTCAAGAGCAAGAGCAACCGCTTCGTGGTGGCGGGCGATGCGCACCCGCAGACCATCGAAGTCATCCAGACGCGCGCCGAGCCGCTGGGCATCGAAGTGGTGCTGGCCAACTCCGCCAGCGAGTGGGATGCGGCGCTGGACGGCGACTACTTCGCCGTGCTGGCCCAGTACCCCGCCACCAGCGGCCGCATCGACGACCTGCAAGCCGACGTGGAGAAGGCCCACAGCAAGCAGGCCGCCTTCATCGCCGCGGCCGACCTGCTGGCGCTGACGCTGATCACGCCGCCCGGCGCATGGGGCGCCGACATCGTGGTCGGCACCACGCAGCGCTTCGGCATGCCCATGGGTGCGGGTGGGCCGCACGCTGCCTACATGGCCTGCCGTGACGAATACAAGCGCTCACTGCCGGGCCGGCTGGTGGGCGTCAGTGTGGACGCAGAGGGCAACACGGCCTACCGCCTCGCTCTGCAGACGCGCGAGCAGCACATCCGCCGCGAGAAGGCCACCTCGAACATCTGCACCGCGCAGGTGCTGCCGGCCGTCATCGCCAGCATGTACGCCGTCTACCACGGGCCAGAGGGCTTGACGCGCATCGCCCAGCGCGTGGCGGCCTACACGGCCATCCTGGCGAAGGGCCTGCAGCAACTCGGCGCGCCGGTGCGCGAGCAGGCCTGCTTCGACACGCTCTCGCTGAAGACCGACGGCGCCACGGCCGGCATTGCCGCGCGCGCCGTGGCGATGGGCGCGAACCTGCGGGTCTACTGGCAGCACTACCTGTGCATCTCGCTGGACGAGACGACGACGCGGGCCGATGTCGAGTTGCTGTGGAAGATCTTCGCGCAGGATGGCCAGGCGCTCCCGACCTTCGACGCTCTGGCGACCGACGGCGCCACGCTGATCCCGCCCGCCCTGCGCCGCACAACGCCCTTTCTCACGCACCCTGTGTTCAACACGCACCGCAGCGAGACGTCGATGCTGCGCTACATCCGGTCCCTGTCCGACAAGGACTTGGCGCTGGACCGCAGCATGATCCCGCTGGGCAGCTGCACCATGAAGCTCAACGCCACCAGCGAGATGATCCCCATCACTTGGCCCGGCTTTGCCAACATCCATCCGTTCGCGCCGCGCGACCAGTTGCAAGGCTATGCGCTGCTGGAACGCCAGCTGTGCGACTGGCTCTGCCAGGCCACCGGCTACGCGGGCGTCAGCCTGCAGCCCAATGCCGGTTCGCAGGGCGAATACGCCGGCCTGCTGGCCATCCGCGCCTGGCACAAGGCGCGCGGCGATGCGCAGCGCGATATCTGCCTGATCCCGTCGTCCGCCCACGGCACCAACCCGGCCAGCGCCCAGATGGTGGGCCTGCGCGTGGTGGTGACGGCCTGCGACGCCCAGGGCAACGTGGACATGGCCGACCTGGCCGCCAAATGCGAACAGCACGCCGACAAGCTGGCCTGCGTGATGATCACCTACCCCAGCACGCACGGCGTGTTCGAAACCCAGGTCAAGGAGCTGTGCGCGCTGGTGCACCGGCACGGTGGCCGCGTCTACGTGGACGGCGCCAACATGAACGCGCTGGTCGGCGTGGCCGCGCCAGGCGAGTTCGGCGGCGACGTGAGCCACCTGAATCTGCACAAGACCTTCTGCATCCCGCACGGCGGCGGCGGGCCGGGCGTGGGGCCGGTCTGCGTGGTCGAGGACCTGGTGCCCTACCTGCCGGGCCACGACACGGCGGGGCTGGACCATGCGGGCGTGGGCGCCGTCTCGGCCGCTCCGCTGGGCAATGCCGCCGTGCTGCCGATCAGCTGGATGTACTGCCGCATGATGGGCGCGGCCGGGCTGACGCAGGCGACCGAGGTCGCCATCCTCTCGGCCAACTACATCAGCGCGCGGCTGAAGGACCACTTCCCCACGCTCTACGCCTCGGCCAACGGCCACGTGGCGCACGAGTGCATCCTGGACCTGCGCGGCCTGACCAAGACCAGCGGTGTCACGGCCGAAGATGTCGCCAAACGCCTGATCGACTACGGCTTTCACGCGCCGACGCTGAGCTTCCCCGTCGCCGGCACGTTGATGGTGGAGCCGACCGAGAGCGAAACCCTGGACGAGCTCGACCGTTTCATCGATGCGATGATGGCCATCCGCGCGGAGATCGCGCAAGTCGAGAACGGCACATGGCCCCAGGACAACAACCCGCTGAAGCACGCCCCCCACACCGCTGCCGCACTGCTGCGGGCCGAGTGGAACCGGCCGTACCCGCGCGAGCTGGGCGCGTTCGCGCTGCCGGCGCTCAAGCGTGCCAAGTACTGGCCGCCGGTCGCCCGCATCGACAACGTGTACGGCGACCGCAACCTGTTCTGCAGCTGCGTGCCGATCGCGGACTACGCCACGGCGTGACCGTCCCCGCGGGGCAACGCCGATGAGCGCCGCGCCGGGCCGCCCTGAGAAAGCTCATTCCCGCTTAGCGGGACAGGCCGCTCGCCCAAAGGTGCACCCGTGACCGGCCCCACGCGCCGCCGCGGCGCCAGCAGCGGCCACATGCCGCTGGAGTCGCCCCACCGCCTGCCCGAGACCTCGCTCGACGGTTACGAGCTGCCCCAGCTGGTGCGCGACCTGCGCAACTACCAGGCCGAGCTGGAGAGCCAGAACAAGGTCCTGCGCTACAGCCAGTCCATGGCCGAGGCGGCGTCCGAGCGTTTCGAGACGCTGTTCTCCAGCGTGCCGCTGGCGCTGATGGTGGTCGACGAGCACGACCTGGTGGTGCAGAGCAATTCGATGGCGCAGCGCTCGTTCCAGCCCACCGAGGCCGATCGGCCGCTGAACTTCCTGTTGCCCTTCGTCAGCGCCGGCAGCGATGCGGCCGTGCGCGCTGCCTTTCAGCAGGCGCGAGCGGGCGGCCATGGCGAGGCCAAGGAAGTGCTGTTCGCCATCGGCGAGAAGGGCTCCATCACCGGCGACCTGCACATCGCCCGGCTGGAGAACACGCACGAGCCGGTGGCCCACTACATCTGCGCCGTGATCGACCAAGGCCCGCTGCTGGCCGAGCGCCGCGCGCTGCGCCAGAGCGGCGCCGAACTGCAGCAGCGCAACGAGCAGCTGCGCACCAGCGAGAGCCGGCTGGCCGACATCATCAACTCCTCGCTCGACGCCATCGTCTGCGTCGACCGCGAGCACCGCATCACCGTCTTCAACCCCACGGCGGCGACGCTGTTCCAGTGCCCGCCGGGCCAGGCGCTGGGCAGCCCTTTGTCGCGGTTTTTTCCGCAGGCGGCCGAGACACTGGCCCTGCACCAGATCTACACCCAGCTGCCGCCTACCGAAATGCAGGCACGCACCGCCAGCGGCAACGCTGTGCCGGTGGAGGTCAGCGTGGCCTTCGGCGACACCATCACCGTGTTCGCACGCGACTTGACCAGCCGCAAGCGCGAAGAGGCCCGGCGCAATGCCCTGGAGGCGCAGCTGCGCGAGTCGCAGAAGATGCAGGCCGTGGGCACGATGGCCGGCGGCATTGCACACGACTTCAACAACATCCTGCACGCCATTCTGGGCAATGTGGAGCTGGCCCGGCAGGACGCCGGGCTGAACGCCGCGGCGCAGGAAAGCCTGCAGGAGATCGACAAGGCCGGCCGCCGCGCACGCGATCTGGTGCGCCAGATCCTCACCTTCAGCCGCAACGAGGCGCCCAAGCGCGTGCCCCTGTGCCTGTCCGAAGTGGTGACCGAGACCGAGCGGCTGCTGCGCGTGACGCTGCCGCCTTCGGTGCAGCTGCTGCTGCACATCGGCAGTGGCGCGCCGGCCGCGCTGGCTGACCGCACGCAGGTCGAGCAGGCGCTGCTGAACCTGTGCGCCAATGCCATCCAGGCGCTGGGCGAGACGCGCGGCACGGTCAGCATCGCGCTGGACAGTGCCGAGCCCGACACCGCGCTTTGCGCCCGGCTGGGCCTGGCCAGCGGCCGCTATGTGACGCTGTCGGTGCGGGACAACGGCCCCGGCATGGACCGCGCGACGCAGGAACGCATCTTCGAGCCCTTCTTCACGACCAAGGAGGTCGGCCAGGGCACCGGCCTGGGCCTGGCTGTGGTGCACGGCGTCATGCGCACGCACGCAGGCGCCGTGGACGTGCGCAGCCAGCCCGGCCAGGGCAGTGTGTTCACGCTGTACTTTCCGGCCAGCGAAGAGTCGCCCGCAGCCGCTGCGGCCCCAGCCGCGCCGCCCGCCCCCACCGCCGCGGACGGGCAGGGCAAGCACGTGATGTACGTGGACGACGACCACGCGCTGGTGTTCCTGGTCGAGCGGCTGCTGCGCCGGCGGGGTTTTCGCGTCAGCGGCTTCTCGGACCCGCACGCCGCTGCCGCCGCGCTGCGCAAAAACCCGCAGGACTACGACCTGCTGGTGACGGACTACAACATGCCCGGCTACTGCGGCGTCGACCTGGTGCGCGAGGCCCGCCTGGTGCGGCCCGGGTTGCCGGTGGCACTGGCGTCGGGCTATGTCACGGCCGAGATCGAAGCCGAGGCCATGGCCGAGGGTGCCCGCGCATTGATCCACAAGCCCAACGACGTCGAGGAACTCTGCGCCACGGTGCAGCGGCTGGTGCAGGGCAGCGCGGCCCGATGAGCCTTGCCCGGCCGCCCGAAGAGGCTCGCGCAGCAGCCGGAGGCGCAGGCACCGCAGTGGCCCCCTCCCGGCCGTCCGAAGAGGTTGGCACCGCATCCGAACCGCCCGGCCTGCAGGTCGAGGTGCTGCACGCCGACGCGGCGCTGCTGGTGCTGCTCAAGCCCGCCGGGCTGTTGGCCGTGCCCGGCCGTGGCGCCGACAAGCAGGACGCCCTGTCCGCACGCGTGCAGCAGCTCTACCCCGACGCGTTGGTCGTGCACCGGCTG
The DNA here is from genome assembly GCF_056521305.1 of Rhodoferax sp. RT4P68. NCBI lineage: Bacteria > Pseudomonadati > Pseudomonadota > Betaproteobacteria > Burkholderiales > Comamonadaceae > Rhodoferax > Rhodoferax sp. RT4P68. The sequence continues at coordinate 323,909 of NZ_JBWMBB010000006.1, read as the reverse complement.
GACATGGCCACCTCGGGCCTGATGCTGATGGCGCGCGGCGCCGCTGCCCAGCGCGCGCTCAGCGATGCGTTTGCCGCCCGCACCATCGCCAAGCGGTACGAAGCCGTGGTCGACGGCACCTGGGCGCTGCCGGCTGGCGACGACGGCTGGGGGCTGGTTGACCTGCCGATCCGGCTGGACTGGCCGCGCCGCCCGCTGTCCATCGTCGACCCGGTGCACGGCAAGCCCAGCCAGACGCGCTGGCAGGTGCTGGCCACCGACCCCGTCGCCGGCACGACACGGCTGGCGCTGGCGCCGATCACCGGCCGCTCGCACCAGCTGCGCGTGCATCTGGCGGCGCAGGGGCATCCCATCCTCGGTGATGCGCTGTACGCGCCCGGGCCGGTGTGCGCGCGGGCCGACCGGCTGCTGCTGCACGCCTGCGCCTTGTCCCTGCGGCATCCGGTAGACGGTGGCCGGCTGGACTTTGAGTGCAAAGCACCGTTTTGAACCCTCGGCACCCTGACGCCATCGGCGTGTGAAAAATACGGCGACCGCCGTGGCGGCTGTGGCCGCCGAGCGTGCCGGGCGTGCCGGGGCCCACGGCCCCGGCCCCGGTCATGGCGCGTCGTCCGGGGTGGGCACAGGTTCCGCGGGCCGACCTGCCGTCAGCGGGCGCAGCGCCTCCATCTGCAGCCGGGGCCGCACGGCCGGGACCTGCGCCAACGGCGTGACCATCTGCATCGAGGCCCGGCAACGCTCGGCCAGCCGGTGGTATGTCGCGGTGCCTTCGCGCTTGCGCGCCATCTCGTCGTCGCTCAGGCCGCGCAGCACCTTGGCCGGTGTGCCCACCACCAGCGAGCGCGGCGGCAGCACCGTGCGCGCCGGCACGAAGGCGCAGGCGGCGACGATGCTCTGCGCACCCACCACGGCGCCGTCCATCACCACCGCGTTCATGCCGACCAGGGCGTCGCGGCCCACCGTGCAGCCATGCAGCACGGCGCCGTGGCCGACGTGGCCGTTCTCTTCGACCACCACGTCCTGGTTCGGAAAGCTGTGCAGCACGCAGGTGTCCTGCACATTGGCACCGCGCCGCAGCTCGATGCGGCCGAAGTCGCCGCGCAGGCTGGCGCAGGGGCCGACATAGCAGTCCGGGCCGACGATCACGTCGCCGATCAGCACCGCGCTGTCGTGCACATGGGCGCTCGGATCGACCACCGGCACCACGCCGTCGATGGCGTAGCAGCTCACTGGTGCACCCTTCGGCCTGCGGCCTGTCCCGCCGAGCGGGAGCGAGCTTGCTTGGGGCGGCCCGGCGCGGCGCTCATTGCGCCGCCTCCGGCCGCTTGAGCACCAGCGTCAGGATGTCGTAGCTGGCGACCAACTCGCCCTCCTGGTTGGTCACCTGCACATCCCAGGCCACCACACCCTGCGGCGGCTGGCCTTTGCGCGCCGGGCGGTCGATCTTGCGCTTGCAGGTCAGCCGCGCCTGAATGGTGTCGCCGATGCCCACCGGCTTGACGAAGCGCAGCGTGTCCAGCCCGTAGTTGGCCAGCACCGGACCCTGCGCCGGCGAGACGAACAGCCCGGCCGCGGCCGACAGCACGAAGTAGCCGTGCGCGATGCGCTTGCCAAAGGGCGAGGCCTTGGCCGCCACTTCGTCGAAGTGCATGTAGAAGTAGTCGCCCGAGATGCCGCCGAAGGCCACGATGTCGGCCTCGCTCACGGTGCGCCGGTGCGTCAGCAGCGAATCGCCGATCTGCAGCTCGTCGAACCACTTGCGGAACGGGTGCAGCACCTCTTCCTGCACCTGGGCGCCGCGCTGGTATTCGCCGGTGATCGCCGCCAGCATCGTGGGCGAACCCTGCACCGCCGCGCGCTGCAGGTAGTGGTGCACGGCGCGCACGCCGCCCAGTTCCTCGCCGCCGCCGGCGCGGCCCGGGCCGCCATGCTTGAGCTGGGGCAGCGGCGCGCCGTGCCCGGTGGATTCCACCGCCGCCTCGCGCTCCAGCACATGCACCCGGCCGTGCCAGACCGCCATGGCCGGCACCACGTGCGCGGCCGTGCGTGGGTCGCGCGTGACCAGCGTGGCGACCAGGCTGCCCTGGCCGCGCGCGGCCAGGGCGATGGCCTCGTCGATGCCGTCGTAGGGCATCAGCGTGCTCACCGGGCCAAAGGCCTCGACATCGTGCACCGCGCCGCTGCCGTGCGGGTCGCGGCACAGCAGCAGCGTGGGCGCGAAGAAGGCTCCTTCGGCTACACCCTCGCCGCGCGGCGTGCAGGCGCCGCTGCCGCCCAGCAGCAGTTCGGTCGACCGCGCCAGCAGCGCCACACGCTCGGCCACGTCGGCCAGCTGTGCGCGGCTGGCCAGCGGGCCCATGGACACGCCCTCCACAGCCGGGTCGCCGACCACGGTGCGCGCCAGCCGCGCCCGCAGCCGCTCGACCACCGCATCCAGGTGCTGGCGCGGCACCAGAGCGCGGCGGATGGCGGTGCACTTCTGGCCGGCCTTGACGGTCATTTCGCGCGCCACCTCTTTGACGAACAGGTCGAACTCGGGGTCGTCCGGCGACACGTCGGGCGCGAGGATGGCGCAGTTCAGCGAATCGGCCTCGGCGTTGAACGGCACCGAGCGCGCGATCAGGTTGGCATGGGCGCGCAGCCGTGCGGCGGTGTCGGCCGAGCCGGTGAAGGTGACCACGTCCTGCCCGTCCAGCCGGTCCAGCAGGTCGCCGGTGCCGCCGATCACCAGTTGCAGGCTGCCGGCCGGCAGCAGGCCGCTGGCGTGCAGCAGCCGCACGGCGGCCTCGGTCAGGTAGCTGGTGGCCGTGGCCGGCTTGGCGATGCAGGGCATGCCCGCCAGGAAGCTGGGGGCGAACTTCTCCAGTAGGCCCCATACCGGGAAGTTGAAGGCGTTGATGTGCACCGCCACGCCGCTGCGCGGCACCAGGATGTGCGAGCCCATGAAGCCGCCCTTCTTGCCCAGCGCCAACGCCGGCCCCTCGTGCACCACGTTGCCCGAGGGCAGCTCGCCTGCGCCCACAGCGGCGTAGGCCAGCAGCGTGCCGGCGCCACCCTCGATGTCGACCCAGCTGTCGGCCCGCGTGGCGCCGGTGTGGGCCGAGATGGCGTAGAGCTGCTCCTTGTGCTCCAGCAGGTAGCTGCCCAGGGCCTTGAGCCGCGCCGCGCGTTGCTGGAAGTCGAGCGCACGCAAGGCCGGGCTGCCGGTGCTGCGGGCGTGCTGCAGCGCTTCACCGAAGTCGATGGCGTCCTCATGGGTGCGGTAGACCGCGCGGCCGTTGACGGCGCTGTGCAGCGTGGCGGCGCCGGTGCTGCCGATCCAGCGCCCGGCGATCAGGCTTTGCAAAAGGGGAACTGTGCTCATGGAAGGCTCCGTTGGATGCGTCAGGAAGGGTTCACATGCCCAGGTAGGCGGCCTGGACTTGTTCGTTGGCCAGCAGCTCCGGGCCGGCGCCGGACAGCGTGACGGCGCCGGTCTCCAGCACATAGCCGCGGTCGGCGATCGACAGCGCCGCATGCGCGTTCTGCTCGACCAGCAAGATCGTGATGCCCTGCCCCTTGAGCTGCTGCACCACGCGAAAGATCTCGGCGATCAACAGCGGCGCCAGGCCCATGCTGGGCTCGTCGAGCAGCAGCAGCTGCGGGCGGGCCATCAGCGCACGCGCCATGGCCAACATCTGCTGCTGCCCACCCGACAGCGTGCCGGCCGGCAGGGCGCGCTTCTCCTTGAGCACCGGGAACAACGCGTAGGCCTGCTCCAGGTCGTGCGCCAGTTCGCCCGCCGGGCGCGTGTAGGCCCCCAGCAGCAGGTTGTCGTGGATCGACAGCGGCCCGAACACCTGGCGCCCCTCGGGCACCTGGCAGATGCCGGCGCGCACGCGCGCATCGGGCCGCTGCCGGATGATGCTGGCGCCCCGGTAGTGGATGTCGCCGCCGCTGGCCGGTTGCACGCCCGACAGCGTGCGCAGCAGCGTGGTCTTGCCCGCGCCGTTGGCGCCCACCAGCGCCACGATCTGGCCGGCCTGCACCTCCAGGTCGATCCCGCGCAAGGCCTGGATGCGGCCATAGTGGCTGGTCAGGCCGCGCACGCGCAGCAGTGGCGCCTCGACTGATGCCGCGCTCATGCGGCACCTCCGTGCGCTTGTATCTGTGCAACCGGCGTTGTGTCGGTGCCCATACCGCATTCGCTGGTCCGATCCCCGCAAGCGGGGCCCCTTGTCTTCGCGCTCATGCGGTAGCTCCCAGGTAGGCCGCGATCACGTCCGGGTTGGCCCGCACTTCGGCCGGCGTGCCTTCGGCCAGCTTCTTGCCGTAGTCCAGCACCAGGATGTGGTCCGACAGGTTCATCACCAGCTTCATGTCGTGCTCCACCAGCACCACGGTCACGCCGGAGTCGGCGATGCGGCGCACCAGCGCCTCGATCTCATGCGTCTCGGTGTCGTTCAGGCCGGCGGCCGGCTCGTCCAGCAGCACCATCTTGGGCCGCACTGCCAGTGCGCGCGCGATCTCCAGGCGCTTGAGCGCGCCATAGGGCATCTGGCTCGCATGGGCATCGCGCCAGGCGCCGACGCCGACGAAGTCCATGAGTTCGGCCGCTTCGGCGCGGCACGCCTGCTCGGCCCGGCGCAGGCCGGGCAGGCGCAGCGCACTGGCCAGCAGGCCCTGCTGCAGGCGCAGGTGCGCGCCGACCATCACGTTCTCCAGCGCGCCCATGTTCATGCACACCTGCAGGTTCTGGAAGGTGCGGCTCATGCCCAGCCGCGCGAGCAGGTGCGGCGCCGCGCCGGCCACGGCACTGCCCTCGAAGCGCACCTCGCCCGCGGTCGGCGTGTAGATGCCGGTGATGAGGTTGAACAGCGTGGTCTTGCCCGCGCCGTTGGGGCCGATCACCGAATGCACGGTGCCCCCGCTGATGGCAAAGCTCACGTCCTGCACCGCCTTCACGCCGCCGAACTGCTTGGTCAGGCCCTGGACGATCAATTGGCTCATTGGTGCACCCTTCGGCCTGCGGCCTGTCCCGCCAGGCGGGAGCGAGCTTGCTTGGGGCGGCCCGGCGCGGCGCTCATGAACGCTCTCCCTTGCCGCGCCAGCGCGCCGCCAGCGTGGGCACGATGCCGCGCGGCAGGTACACCATGGTCACCATCAGGATGGCGCCGAAGACCACCGTCTCCCAGCCCTCGAAGGTCGACAGCAGCTGCGGCAGCATGGTCAGGATGGCCGCGCCGACGATGGCGCCGAACACCGAGGCCATGCCGCCCACCACCACCATGGTCACCAGCTCGATCGAGTGGAAGAAGCCCGCCACGCCAGGCGAGACGAAGCCCACGTAGTGCGCGCTCAGGCTGCCGACCAGGCTGGCCACGGCCGCCGAGACGACGAAGATGCGGACCTTGACGCGCGTGGTCTCCACACCGGCCACCTGCGCCGCGATCTCCGATCCGTGGATGGCTTGCAGCGCCCGCCCGGGTGGCGAATCGACCAGGTTCAAGGCCATCCACGCGCTGAGCATCAGCAGCACGGCCACCAGCGCGTACCAGGTCCATTCGCCCGCCACTTCCCACCCGGCCAGGCTCAGTGCCCGCACGCTCATGCCGTCGGGGCCGCCGGTCCAGGCGGCCTCGTTGGTCAGCACGATGGCGATGATGATGCCCAGGCCCAGCGTGGCCATGGCCAGGTAGTGGCCCTTGAGCTTGAGGATGGGCCGCGCCACCACGAAGGCCAGCAGGGCAGCAGCCGCCGCGCCGGCCAGCAGCGCCAGCAGCGGCGGCCAGCCGAAGCGCTCGGGCAGCACGGCACTGGCGTAGGCGCCAATGCCGAGGAAGCCGGCATGGCCCAGGCTGATCTGGCCGGTGTAGCCGATCAGCAGGTTCAGCGCGATCACCACGATGGCATTCAGCCCGATGCGGATCGCCACGTCGGTCAGGTAGGGGTTGACCAGCGCGAACGGCAGCAAGGCCAGCAGCGCGGCGAGCAGCACGAGCCCCTTGTTCACGCGCACGGGACCACCCTCTGCGCTGCGCACTGCGGTGCGAACGCCTTTCGAAACGGCCGGGCGGGCACTCATACGCGCTCCGTGACTTTGGCGCCGAACAGGCCGCGCGGCATGAAGAACAGCACCAGCAGGATCAGCACGAACGGCGCTGCGTCCTTGTAGGCCGAGGACACGTAGCCGGCCGTCATGGCCTCGAACACGCCCAGCAACAGCCCGCCGACAACGGCCCCCATGCCGCTGCCCAGGCCACCCAGCGTGGCGGCCACGAAGCCTTTGAGCCCCAGCATGATGCCCACGTCGTAGGCGGTGCCGGTGATCGGCGTGACCAGGATGCCGCCGAACGCGCCGAGCCCTGCCGACAGGCCGAAGCTGGCCAGCAGGATGGTCTTGGTGTTGATGCCCACCAGCTGGGCCGCAAGCCGGTTGTGCGAGGTCGCCAGCATGGCCTTGCCCTGCAGCGTGCGCGTGAAGAACCAGGCCAGCGCCAGCACGATCAGCAGCGTCACGCCCAGCACCCACAGGCTTTGCGGCAGCAGCGTGGCGCCGCCCAGCAGGATCGGCTGCTCACCGCTGAAGGCCGGCAGCGAATGCGCGCCCTTGCCCAGCACCACCTGCACGATGCCGCGCAGGAACAGCGAGGCACCGATGGTGATGATGATCAGCGACACCACCTCGGCATTGCGCGCCGGCTCGATGGCGGCCTTCTCCACCAGCAGGCCGACCGCCGCCACCGCCAGCACCGCCAGCACGATGGCCAGCGGCAGCGGCAGGCCCAGGCCGGCCAGCACCACCGCCAGCATGCCGCCCAGCATGATGAACTCGCCCTGCGCGAAGTTGATCACGCCGCTGGCGTTGTAGATGATGGAGAAGCCCAGCGCCGCCAGCGCGTAGGTGGCGCCGACCGTGAGGCCGGAGAACAGGAATTGCAGGAATGCGGACATGGCGCCCGTGCCTCACTGCGCCAGCGCCCAGTCGCCCTTGCGCACTTCCAGCATGCGAAAGGCGCTGAGGTCCAGCCCCATGTGGTCGCTGGCCGACAGGTTGAAGCGGCCGGTCACACCCACATAACCCTGGGTCTGCTCGATGGCGGCGCGCAGCTTCTCGCCGTCCGTGCCGCCGGCGCGCTTGATGGCGTCGAGCGCCAGCATCAGCGCGTCGTAGGCATAGCCGCCGAAGGTCGACGGCTCCTCCTTGAAGCGCTCCGCGTACGCCTTGTGGTAGCCGGTGACCACCGCCTTCTGCGGGTCGCTCGTGGCCAGGGCGTCGGCGATCAGCAGTGCCGGCGACGGCAGGCGCACACCCTCGGCCGCAGCGCCGGCCAACCGGATGTACTCGTTCGAGGCCACGCCGTGCGACTGGTAGTGCGGCAGCTTCAGGCCGAGCTGGGCCACGTTCTTGGTGACCACGGCCGCGCCCTGCCCCAGGCCGAACACGAACAGCGCCTGCACGCCGGCCGCGCCGCGGATCTTGGTGAGCTGCGCGGTCATGTCGGCGTCCTTGGGGCCGTAGGTCTCGTCGGCCACGATCTCGATGCCGTGCTTGCCGGCCACGGCCAGCGTCTCCTTGCGGCCGGACTGGCCGAAGCCGCTGGTCTCCGACAGCAGGCCGACCTTGGCAAGGCCACGCGCCTTCATGTCGGCGAACACCTTCTCGGCGGCCATGCGGTCGGTGTGCGGGGTCTTGAACAGCCACTTCCTCACCGGCTCGACCACCACCACGCCGCCGGCCAGCGAGATGAAGGGCACGCCAGCCTTCTCGACCAGTGGCGCCATCGACATCGTGGCGCCGGTGGTGGTGCCGCCGATGATCAGCGCCACCTTGTCCGACTCGATCAGCCGCTTGCCGAAGTTGTTGGCCTTGGCCGCCTCGCTGCCGTCGTCATAGTGCACCAGCGCCAGCTTGCGCCCGAGCACGCCGCCCTGGGCGTTGGCACGCTCCACGTAGAGCTGCAGGGTCTTGAGTTCCGGCTCGCCAAGGAAGGCGGCCGGGCCGGTGACCGACAGCACGGCGCCGATCTTGATGTCTTCGTTCTGCGCCAGGGCCGGGGCGATGCCGGCGGCGGCCAGCAGGGCGCAGGCGACCTGCTGCATCAGGCTGCGTCTGTTCATGGGATGTCTCCTCGTGGTGGGTGGTTTGCTGTGCAGATGCACGCGGTGACCGGCGGGGCGGAATTGCGCTCCATCGGGTTGCGAATGGCGTTGCCGTGGCCGTTGCGCGACCTCAGATCGCTCCCTTGGCCAGTTCGTGCACGAGCTTGGGCCGCTTGTCGAGCACACGCCTGGCCTTGCCGGTGCTGGTGCGCTCGATGCTGTCCGCCGCCTGCACGCGCACCCGGGTGCTCACGCCCACATAGGTCTTGATCGCCTGCTCAAGCTGGCGGCCCAGTGCGTCGCTGTCACCCGGCGACATGCGGCCATTCGCCTCGGGGCGGGCTTCGACCAGCACCTCCATCTTGTCCAGGTGCCCGTCGCGCGTGAGGACGAGTTGGTAGATCGGCGCCAGCGTCGGGTGCCTCAAGATCAACTCCTCGATCTGCGTGGGGAACACGTTGACGCCGCGGATGATCAGCATGTCGTCCGAGCGGCCGGTGATCTTGCCGATGCGCCGCATCGAGCGCGAGGTCGGCGGCAGCAGCCGCGTGAGGTCGCGCGTGCGGTAGCGGATCATCGGCAGCGCCTCCTTGGTGAGCGAGGTGAACACCAGTTCACCCTCCTCGCCATCGGGCAGCACCTCACCGGTCTCGGGGTCGATGATCTCGGGGTAGAAGTGGTCTTCCCAGATCACCGGGCCGTCCTTGCTTTCCACGCATTCACTGGCCACGCCCGGGCCCATCACCTCGGACAGGCCGTAGATGTCCACCGCATCGATGCCGGCGCGCGTCTCGATCTCCGAGCGCATGGCGTCGGTCCAGGGCTCGGCGCCGAAGATGCCGATCTTCAGCGAGCACTCGGCCGCGTCCAGGCCCTGGCGCAGCATCTCCTCGATGATGTTGAGCATGTAGCTGGGCGTGACCATGATGATGTCGGGCTTGAAGTCCGTGATCAGCTGCACCTGCTTCTCGGTCTGCCCGCCCGACACCGGGATCACCGTGCAACCCAGCCGCTCGGCGCCATAGTGCGCACCCAGGCCGCCGGTGAACAGGCCGTAGCCGTAAGACACATGGCAGATGTCACCCGCACGCCCACCGGCCGCGCGGATCGAGCGCGCCACCAGGTTGGCCCAGGTATCGATGTCGTTGCGTGTGTAGCCCACCACGGTGGGCTTGCCGGTGGTGCCCGACGAGGCGTGGATGCGCACCACCTGCTCGCGCGGCACGGCGAACAGGCCGAACGGGTAGTTGTCGCGCAGGTCCTTCTTGCCGGTGAAGGGGAACCGGGACAGGTCCTTGAGTTCCTTCAGGTCTTCCGGGTGCACGCCCTTGGCGTCGAACGCGGCGCGGTAGTGCGGCACGTTGCGGTAGGCGTGGGCCAGCGTGGCCTTGAGGCGTTGCAGCTGCAGCGCGTGGATCTCGTCGCGGCTGGCGCGTTCGATGGGGTCGAGTGCCTCGGGGGTCGGATGGCTTCTGGGCATGGTGTGGTCCTCGTGTCGTGCTCGGTACGGTGCGGTGCGTGGTTCGGGTGCGGGGTTCGTAAGGGTCAGGTGCGGGTCAGGTGGCGCCGTCGCCGGCGATCACCTGGCCGGCGATGCGGTACGACTTGCCACGGAACAATGCGACCAGCGTGCCGGTCTCGTCGCTGACCTCGATGTCGTACAGGCCGGTGCGGCCGCCCGCTGCGCGCACCTGGGCCCGCGCCTGCAAGCGGCTGGCGGCCCGGCCGGGCGCCATGAAATCGATGCTGCAACCGGAGGCCACCGTCACCTGGTTGCCGCTGTTGCAGGCGTAGGCGAAGGCGGTGTCGGCCAGCGCAAACAGAAAGCCGCCGTGGCACACGCCATGGCCGTTCAGCATGTCCTCTCGCACCGTCATCGACAGCTCGGCCTGGCCAGGTGCGATGCGCTCGATGGCGATGCCCAGATGCCGGGCCGCGGCGTCGCGCGCGTACATGGCCTTGGCCACGGCTTCGGCCAGGGCCTGCGGATCAGTGGGCACCGGGGTCGCGCCGGCGTCGCCTCCGGCGCGCGCTTGCGCGGTGCGGCCTGTCGCGTCGTGCATGGCCTCAGGCTCCGGTGAAGCGCGGCGCGCGCTTGTCGATGAAGGCGGCCACGCCTTCGCGGTAGTCGGCGCTGTGGCCCAGCTCGCGCATGCAGTCGCGCTCCAGGTCGAGCTGCTGGGCCAACGTGTGCTGCCCGCTGGCGGCCAGCGCCTGCTTGGTGCGCGCCAGGCCCAGCGTGGGCGCGGTGGCCAGGTGGCGGGCGAGTGCATCGACCTCGTCGGCCAGGCGCTCGTCGTCCACGCACTTCCAGATCAGGCCCCAGTCGGCGGCCTGCTGTGCGCTCAGCTTGTCGCCCAGCATGGCCAGCCCGGTCGCGCGGGCATGGCCCAGCAACCGCGGCAGGAAGTAGGTGCCGCCGGTGTCGGGGATCAGCCCGAGCTTGCAGAACGCCTCGACGAAGCTGGCCGAGCGCGCGGCGATCACCAGGTCGCAGGCCAGCGGCAGGTTGGCGCCGGCCCCGGCCGCCACGCCGTTGACGGCGCAGACCACGGGGATCGGCAGCGCACGCAGCGCCAGTACCAGCGGGCCGTAGTACAGCTCGATGGAGCGGCCCAGGTCCGGCGGCCCGGCGTCGGGCGCCACGGCGCGGTCCGACAGGTCCTGCCCGGCACAGAAGCCGCGGCCGGCGCCGGTCAGCACCAGCCCGCGCACGGACTTGTCGGCAGCGACACGGCGCAGGGCGTCGGCCACCTCCTCGTGCATGGCCACGTTGAAGCTGTTCAGCCGCTCGGGGCGGTTCAGTGTCAGCCGGGCGATGCCGTCGGCGACGCTGAACAGGATGTTCTGGTAATCCATGTCACTCGTCCTGGTCGAAGTCGAGCACCACGCGCTCGGTGACGGGAAAGGCCTGGCAGCTCAGCACGAAGCCGCGCGCGATTTCGTAGTCCTCCAGCGCGTAGTTGGCGTCCATCTCGACCTTGCCCTCCAGCACCTTGCAGCGGCAGGTGGCGCACACGCCGCCCTTGCAGGAATAGCGCATGTCGATGCCCTGCTGCAGCGCGGCGTCGAGCACCGATTCGGTGTCGCGCGCCATCTGGAAGCTGCGCTGGCTGCCATCGGCGATGACGACGATTTCGCTCTCCAGCACCGCGCCTGCGGTCTGCGCGGCCACCGTGTGCGCCTTCTTCTTGGGGATGCTGGCGGCGAACAGCTCGACCTTGATCGCTTCCTTGGCCATGCCCTGCGCGCGCAGCGCCTCGCTGACCGCCTGCATCATGGATTCGGGGCCGCAGATGAAGGCAGCGTCGTGGTCGGCCACCCGGATCCAGCTGGCGAACAGCGCGTCGCATTTCTCCCGCGTGATGCGGCCGTTGAACAGCGCGATGTCCTGCTGCTCGCGGCTCATCACATAGACCAGGTTCAGGCGCTCGCGGTAGGTGTCTTTCAGCTCGGCCAGTTCCTCGCGGAAGATCACCGACGCCGAAGAGCGGTTGCCATAGACCAGCGTGAAGCTGGACAGCGGCTCGGTCTGCAGCGTGGTCTTCACGATGGACAGCATGGGCGTGATGCCGCTGCCCGATGCGAACGCCAGGTAGCGTTTGCGCTGGGCCGGGTCCAGCGGCAGGTTGAAGTGCCCCATCGGCGGCATCACCTCGATGCCGACGCCGGGCTTGAGCGTGTCGTTGGCCCAGGTGGAGAACTGGCCGCCCGTGGTGCGCTTGATCGCGACCCGCAACTGCGGGTCGCCCACGGCCGAGCAGATCGAGTAGGAACGGCGCAGATCCTCGCCGTTGACCTTGGCGCGCAGCGTGAGGTGCTGGCCCTGCGTGAAGGCAAAGCGCTCGCGCAGCGCCGGCGGCACGGCCAGCGTGGCCACGATGGTGTCGCGCGTTTCCTGGCGCACCTGCGCGATCGTCAGCGGATGGAAGGTACTCATGGCGTCAGTGGCTTTTGAAGTAGTCGAACGGCTCCAGGCAGTCGGCACAGGCGTAGAGCGCTTTGCAGGGCGTCGAACCGAAGGCGCTGGTCAGCCGCACGCGGGTGCTGCCGCAGCGCGGGCAGGCGGGCCGCGGCGGTGCGGCGGCGCGGCCGATGTCGGCCACATTGATGCGCTGCTCCGCGGCGCGGCCCATGGGCGGTGCGATGCCATAGGCCAGCAGCTTGCGGCGGCCCGCGTCGCTGATCCAGTCGGTGGTCCAGGGCGGCGCGATGCGCTGCACCAGCCGCACTGCATCCACGCCGTGCGCGCGCAGCGCCTGGGCGATGGACGCCTCGATCACATGCGTGGCCGGGCAGCCCGAGTAGGTCGGCGTGACGGTCACCACACAGGTGCCGCCGTCCCAACCCACCTCGCGCACGATGCCCAGATCGACCACCGAGATCACCGGGATCTCCGGGTCCTCGACCGCGTCCAGCCAGCGCCAGACCTGGGCAGTCTCCGGCGTGCGCGCGTCGCTCACCATTGCTGCCCCGGATAGGCGCGCTGCAGGAACTGCATCTCGGCCAGCAGGTAGCCGATGTGCTCGCTGTGCCGGCCCTGCTTGCCGCCCTTGTGCATCCAGGCGTCGGGGTCGGGCACCTTCAACGTGGCCGCTGCCAAGGTACGGGCCACCTGCTCCAGCCAGGGCGCGCGCAGCGCGTCCACGCCGGGCGCGATGCCCTGGGCCTGCAGCACCTCGTCCACGCCGTCGGTGCTGAAGAGCTCGCCGGTGTAGGGCCACAGCGCGTCCAGCGCCTGCTGCATGCGGCGGTGGCTCTCCGGCGTGCCGTCGCCCAGGCGCACCACCAGGGCGGCGCTGCGGCGCAGGTGGTAGTTGACCTCCTTGCGCGCCTTCTCCGCGATGCCGGCGATCTGCTCGTCGGCGGATGTGGCCAACTGGTCGAGCAGCAGCAGATGCCAGTGGTCGAACAGGTACTGGCGCATCAGCGTGTCGGCATAGCTGCCGTTGGGCTGCTCGACCAGCAGCACATTGCGGAACTGGTGCGCGTCGCGGCCGAAGGCCAGCGCGTCTTCGTCGCGGCCCGCGCCTTCGATCTGGCCGGCGTAGCCGAGCCACAGCCGGGCCTGGCCGATCAGGTCCAGCGCGGTGTTCGCCAGCGCCAGGTCTTCCTCCAGCGCCGGCCCCTTGCCGACCCATTGCGACAGGCGCTGGCTCAGCACCAGGGCGTTGTCGCCCAGGCGCAGCAGATAGTCGAACTTGTCGTCCAGCATGGTGCGGCCCCGGCTACAGGTTCTTCACTTCTTCCGGCATCGGGAAGAAGGTGGGGTGGCGGTAGACCTTGCTGTTGCTCGGCTCGAACAGTGCCTCCTTGTCGCCAGGCGCGCTGGAATGGATGTCGCTGGCGCGCACCACCCAGATGCCCACGCCCTCGTTGCGGCGCGTGTAGACATCACGCGCGTTGTTCACGGCCATGGCCGCGTCCGTGGCGTGCAGGCTGCCGACGTGCTTGTGCGCCAGACCGTGCTGGCTGCGGATGAAGACCTCCCACAGAGGCCATTCCTTGCTCATTGCGTGCTCCTTGAAGGGGGTTCAGAGGGGGTCAGACGGTGGCGTGCTTGTCGGCGTGCGCCACCAGCGCATCGCGGAACCAGCGGCCGTCCTCGTAGGCCTGCACGCGGGTGTGCAGGCGCTCGCGGTTGCACGGGCCATTGCCGCGCAGCACCTCGTGGAACTCGGTCCAGTCGATCTCGCCGAAGTCGTAGTGGCCGCGCTCCTCGTTCCAGCGCAGATCAGGGTCGGGCACGGTCAGGCCCAGGTACTCGGCCTGCGGCACGGTCTGGTCGACCATGCGCTGGCGCAGCTCGTCGTTGCTGTGCAGCTTGATGCGCCAGGCGGCCGACTGGCCGCTGTGTACCGAGTCGGCGTCCGGCGGGCCGAACATCATCAGCGAGGGCCACCACCAGCGGTTCAGCGCGTCCTGCGCCATCTGCTTTTGCTCGGCGCTGCCGCGGCACAGGGCCAGCATGATGTCGTAGCCCTGGCGCGCGTGGAACGACTCCTCCTTGCAGACGCGGATCATGGCGCGTGCATAGGGGCCGTAAGAGCAGCGGCACAGCGGGATCTGGTTGATGATGGCCGAGCCATCGACGAGCCAGCCGATGGTGCCCATGTCGGCCCAGCTCAGCGTGGGGTAGTTGAAGATGCTGGAGTACTTGGCGCGCCCGCTGTGCAGTGCGTCCAGCAGTTCGTCGCGCGAGACGCCCAGCGTTTCGGCCGCGCTGTACAGGTACAGGCCGTGCCCCGCCTCGTCCTGGATCTTGGCCAGCAGGATGGCCTTGCGTTTGAGCGTCGGCGCGCGGGTGACCCAGTTGCCCTCGGGCAGCTGGCCGACGATCTCCGAGTGCGCGTGCTGCGAGATCTGGCGGATCAGCGTCCTGCGGTAGTTCTCGGGCATCCAGTCCTTGGGCTCGATCTTGATGCCGGCATCGATGCGGTCCTGGAAGGCGCGCTCCTCGGGGGGCAACTCGCTGCTGCTGCGCAGGCGCTGGGCGCCGGTATCGACAAGCTGGGCGTACATGCGTGGGGCTCTCCGTGGACGGGTGGTGGTCGTTGGAGATGGATGCTAGGCAGCGCTGGCGGTGCGCGGCAGGTGCCGTTTTCTGACAGCGGGCAGGGGTTTGTCCGGGCCGTGATCCAGCCTTTTCTGACACGGCCTGCGCAGTACCATTCCCCGTCATGGAGGCTGACTCCCCCGTACCTGCACTGGCGTTGGACGATGTGCCCTTTCGCGGCATCGTCGAGCAGAGCATCGCCGGCATCTACGTCGTCATCGACGAGCGCTTCATGTATGCCAACGACACCTTCGCGGCGATGTTCGGCTACACGCGTGCGGAGTTCATCGGCCGGCGCATGGCCGATTGCGTGACGGCCGATTCGGTGCCGCAGGTCATGGACAACTACCGGCGCCGCATGGCCGGTGAGATTGGCTCGATCCGCTACCTGACCAAGGGTCTGCGCAAGGACGGGCAGATCGTCTACCTGGATCTGCACGCTTCGCGGGTTGACCGCCACGGCCAGCCGGCGCTGGCTGGCGTGGCGCTGGACATCACGGCCAGCGTGCTGCGCGAGCAGGAACTTGCACGCTCGCGCGAGCGGCTGCAGGCCTTGACGCGCCACATCAACCGCACGCGCGAGGTGGAGCGCGCGCGGCTGGCGCGCGAAGTGCACGACGTGCTGGGCGGCATGCTGACCTCGGCCAAGTTCGACCTCGCACGCATCGTGCGGCGCACCCGCACGCCGGAGCATGCCGAGGTGCACCAGATTGCCGAGGAGTTGATGGTGCTGCTGCAGGACACCATCACCACCGCGCGCGCCATCTCCAACGACGCGCGACCGGTCAGCCTGGATCTGCTGGGCCTGCACGCGGCGCTGCGCCAGGCGGTGGAGCGCTTTGGCGAGCGGCATGCGCTGGCCGTGCGCGTGCACAGCGAGGGCGACGCACGAGGTGTGCCGCCAGCCATTGCGATGCAGATCTACCGCATCGTGCAGGAGGCCTTGACGAACGTGGTGCGTCATGCACGCGCCAGCGAAGTCACGCTCAGCCTGGTCGAGAACGCGCAAGGCTTCACGCTGCGGCTGGCGGACGACGGTATCGGCATCGGCGCCACCGAGGCCCGCCCGGAGTCGATCGGCTTGTTCAGCATGGCCGAGCGTGCACGCGAGATCGGTGCGACGCTGGCGGTGCAACCGGGTGCCGCCGGTGGCACCGAAGTGCTGCTGCATCTGCCACTGCCACTGGCGCAGCCGGCGCCGGAGCGCGCTGCATGATTGATCTGCTCGTGGTGGACGACCACACCATCTTTCGCGCCGGCGTGCGCCGCCTGATGTCCGACGAGCCCGACATCCGCGTGACTGGCGAGGCAGCCGACAGCGCCGAGGCGCTGGCCGCCGTGCGGGGCGGCCATTTCGACGTGGTGCTGATGGACATCCATCTGGGCGCGCGCAACGGCCTGGAAACGCTGGCGGTCGTGCGGGCCGAATGGCCGCGGTTGCCGGTCATCATGCTGTCGATGTACGACGAAGCGCAGTACGCGCGGCGCGCACTGCGGGCCGGTGCCAACGCCTACCTGTCCAAGGACGTGAGCCACGAGGAACTGCTGCGCGCCATCCGCCATGTGCGCGGCGGCAGCACCTACGTGACGAGCGGGTTCGCCGTGCTGTCGTGCGCGCCCACCGCCGGCCCGGCGCAGCTGCACCGCGAACTGTCGCCGCGCGAGATGCAGGTGATGCAGAAGATCGTGCGCGGTGTTCCACTGACCGAGATCGGCGTGCAGATGTGCGTGAGCGTCAAGACCATCGGCACGCACCGTCACCGCATCCTGGAAAAGCTGGGCCTGAGCAGCAACGCTGAACTGGTGCAGTACGCGGTGCGCTGGGGCCTGGTCGATTGATGAGGCAGGGCCCTGCGCCCCACCTGTCGCAAATACCAATGCCACCCGCCCCGACCCTCCCGACAATCGGCGGCGGCCGGATGCTCGCCACGTTGGTCTGAAACTTGCTGGAACCGCCAGGCGGATCAGCGTCGTCCGCACCGCCCTCTGACGCCAGACACAAGAAGCCCATGGACCAAGACACGCTGCCGGCCGCACCATCCGTTACTTTTGACGAGTGGATTGCCCGCATCAATGAAGCCTGCGGGCGCCTGAGCGCGCGGCCGGAGCCCGGGCGTTTCCAGGGCCATCTGGTCGAGCGCCAGAGTTCTGCGCTGCGCGTGACCATGGTCGACGCTGGCGGCGTCGAGCTGTTCCGCACCTGGGCCGACATGCGCGGCAGCGACGACGGCTACTTCTACGGCGTGCTGCAGCTGCGCGGCAGTGCCGGCGTGGAGCAGGACGATGCACGCGCGCTGCTGCAGGCCGGCGATCTGGCCTTGCTGGACACCCGCCGGCCGTTCAAGGTGTCGATGGGCGAGGGCTCGCGCGAGCTGTCGCTGATCCTGCCGCGCCCGCTGGTCGAACGTGGCCTGAGCGCGGGGCGGGTCGCCTGCGCCAGGCGCATCCCCGCCAGCTCCCCACTGGCAGGCCTGGCCGGCCGGCTCATGCTCAGCGCCTTCCGCGAATCGCGCAGCACGCTGGAGCTGCCCGAGACCGAAGCCATGTTGGATGCCGTGGTCAGCCTGCTGCGTCCCGGCATCGCGGTGGCTGAGCCCCTCCCCAGCAGCCGTGACCGGCTGTTCCGCAAGGCCTGCGACTTCATCGACGCGGAACTGGCACGCGACGACCTCACGCCCGAGCTGATCGCGCGTTCGATCGGGGTCTCGGTGCGCGGGCTGTACCGCGTGTTCGCAGGCCAGGGCCTGGTGGTGGCCCAGCACATCCGCCACCGCCGGCTGGACCGCTGCGCCGACGAACTGCGCTCGCTGAGCGGGGGCACCGACAAGCTGTCGGCCATCGGCTACAGCTGGGGCTTTGCCGACTCCAGCCATTTCTCGGCCGCGTTCAAGGCGCGTTTCGGCGTCTCGCCCAGCGGCTACCGCCAGCGCTACGCCGCCACGGCCTGACATGCCGGGCTGACGCGCCGGGCTGGCGCGCAGGCCACAAGCTGGCAGGCGTACACCATCGTCTGGCAGGCAGGCCACAGAGCAACCCCATGCTGCTGCCTAAGCTTCGTTCGACTCACCAACGAAGGCTTCCAACGTGGCAAACATCGAACTCTTGAACGGGACGCTGGCGTTCCTGGACCGCCAGCACGGCAGCTTCATCGACGGCGCGCCGGTGCGCGAAGGCACGCCCATCGACGTGCTGGACCCGGCCACCGGCGCCCCCATCGCCAGCCTGGCGCAGGCCGACGCGGCGCTGGTGGACCGTGCCGTGCGCAACGCCGACGCGGCCTTTCGCGACGGGCGCTGGTCCGGCCTGCGCCCGGCTGATCGTGAACGCATCCTGCTGGACTTCACCAGCCTGGTCGCGGCCCACGCCGAGCAGCTGGCGCAGCTGGAGACCCTCAACCAGGGCATGTCGATCCATGCCGCGCGCGCCATCGGCGTTGGCGCCACGGTGGAGTTCATGCGCTACATGGCCGGCTGGGCGACCAAGATCGAGGGCCACACGCTGGACGTGTCCATCGCCGTGCCACCCGGCACGCGCTACACCGCATTTGCGCGGCGCGAGCCGGTGGGTGTGGTGGCCGGCATCGTGCCCTGGAACTTCCCTTTGATGATCGCGGCGTGGAAGGTGCTGCCGGCGCTGGCGGCGGGCTGCACGGTCGTCATCAAGCCCGCCGCCGAAACGCCGCTGACCGCCTTGCGCCTGGCCGAACTGGCGCTGCAGGCCGGTGTGCCACCGGGCGTGTTCAACATCGTGGCCGGTGGCGCCGAGGCCGGCCAGGCCCTGGTGGCCCACCCGCTGGTGCGCAAGGTCAGCTTCACCGGCTCCACGCGCGCCGGCAAGCAGGTCGGCAAGTCAGCCATCGACCACATGGCGCGCGTGACGCTGGAGCTGGGTGGCAAGAACCCGATGGTCGTGCTGGCCGACGCCGACCTGGACAAGGCCGTGCAGGGCGTGCTGCTGGGCGGCCTCTTGAACCAGGGCCAGGTGTGCGCGGCGGCCTCGCGCCTGTACGTGCACCAATCGCGCGTTGCAGACTTCACCGAACAACTCTCGGCCGCCGTGGCGGGCCTGTCCATCGGCCCCGGCCTGGACCCGACGGCGCAGACCAACCCGGTGGTGTCGCAACGCCAGCAGCGCAGCATCGAGGCGCACATTGCGAACGCCCGCGCCCAGGGCGCCCGCGTGGCCATCGGCGGCACGCCGCTGGCGCGCGCGGGCTTCTATGTCGCGCCCACGGTGCTGGCCGGCGTCACGCACGACATGGCGGTTGCGCGTGACGAAGTGTTCGGCCCCGTGTTGTCCGTGCTGTCCTTCGACCACGACGACGAGGCCATTGCGCTGGCGAACGACAGCGACTACGGCCTGGGCGCCAGCCTGTGGACGCGCGACCTGGGCAAGGCCATGAACCTGGTGCCGCGCATCGAGGCCGGCACGGTGTGGGTCAACACCCATGTGCTGCTGGACCCGGCCATGCCGTTCGGCGGCGTCAAGCAGTCCGGCATCGGGCGCGAGTTCGGCCGCGGTGCGGTCGAAGCCTGCACCGAGACCAAGTCGGTCTGCTTCGCGCACTGATCCGCCCTCCCCGCTTTTTTTCCCCTACCTGCACATCACCATGTCGACGCCTTCCTTCCCCACCCTGCGCCGCGCCAGCGCGCTCGCCCTGGGCGCCACCACGGCGGCCGCCCTGCTGCTCGGTGCGCCGCCCGCCCTCGCCCACGGCGGCGCGGCCCAGATGCTGCCTCTGGCCAAGGCCCTCGACGGCTTTGGCGCCACCGTGCGCTGGGACGCCTTCGCCCGCCTCTACACGATTGACCGCAACAGCACCACGGTGCGCCTCAAACCCGGCTCGCGCGACGCCACCGTCAACGGCACACTGCTCAAGCTCGAAGTGCCGGTGACGATGCGCGGCGGCAAGCCCTATGTGTCCAGAGGCTTCGTCAACCAGGTGTTCCAGTCCGGCCTGGACAAGACCTTCGTGGTCGAGCGCACCCCCAGCCCGCTGAACCCCCTGACGGCCGACGAGATCAACGCCGTGGTCGAAGTGCTGAAGGCCAGCGGCCGCTACCAGGCGAGCCACCGCTTCACCGAGATCACGCTGAAGGCGCCGCCCAAGGACCAGGTCTGGGACTACGCACTCAGCGGCAAGCCCATGGCCGCCCAGCGGCAGGCCCAGTTTGTCATCCTGGACGGCAAGAAGGTCATCGAAGGCAATGTCAACCTGGTGACCCGCCAGCTGCACGGCTGGAACGAGATCGCAGGCGCCCACGGCATGGTGCTGCTGGACGACTTCGCCTCGGTGCAAGCCGCCATCGAAGCCAGCCCCGAATACGCGCAGGCCCTGGCCAAGCGCGGCATCACCGACGTGAAGAAGGTCATCGGCACGCCGCTGACGGTGGGCTACTTCGCCGGCAAGGATGCGCTGAAGCAGGAAGACCGGCTGCTGAAAGTCGTCAGCTACCTGGATGTGGGCGACGGCAACTACTGGGCCCACCCCATCGAGAACCTGGTGGCCGTGGTCGATCTGGTGCAGAAAAAGGTCGTCAAGGTCGAGGACCAGGGCGTCGTCCCGGTGCCGATGAAGGCCACGCCCTTCGACGGCCGTGACCGCCAGGCCACGCCCGCGCCCAAGCCGCTGCACATCACCGAGCCCGAGGGCAAGAACTACACCATCACCGGCAACACGCTGCGCTGGCGCAACTGGGATTTCCATGTGCGGCTGGACTCGCGCGTGGGCCTCGTGCTGTCCACCGTCACCTACAACGACAAGGGCACCAAGCGCAAGGTGATGTACGAAGGCGGGCTGGGCGGCATGATCGTGCCCTACGGCGACCCGGACAGTGGCTGGTACTTCAAGGCCTACCTGGATTCGGGCGAGTACGGCATGGGCACCCTGACCTCGCCCATCGAGAAGGGCAAGGACGCGCCCGAGAACGCGGTGCTGCTCAGCGCCCTGCTGGCCGACTACACCGGCAAGCCGACCACGGTGCCCAATGCGATTGCCGTGTTCGAGCGCTACGCCGGCCCCGAATTCAAGCACCAGGAGATGGGCCAGCCCAACATCAGCGCCGAGCGGCGCGAACTGGTGGTGCGCTGGGTCAGCACGGTGGGCAACTACGACTACATCTTCGACTGGGTGTTTGCCGAGAACGGCACCATCGGCATCAACGCCGGCGCCACCGGCATCGAGGCCGTCAAGGGCGTGCAGAGCCGCACCATGCAGGATGCCAGCGCCGCAGAAGACACGCGCTACGGCACGCTGCTGGACCACCACATCGTGGGCACCACGCACCAGCACATCTACAACTTCCGGCTTGACCTGGATGTGGATGGCGAGGCCAACACGCTGACCGAGATCGAACCGGTGGTGCTGCCCAACACCCGTGGCGGCCCGCGCACCAGCACCATGCAATCGACCACGCGCACCGTGGCCACCGAGCAGGACGCCGCGCAGAAGTTCGACCCGTCCACCATCCGCCTGCTGAGCAACACGGCGCGCACCAACAAGGTGGGCAACCCCGTGTCCTACCAGCTGATCCCGTACGCCGGCGGCACCCACCCGATTGCCAAGGGCGCCAACTTCGCGCGCGACGAGTGGATCTACAACCGGCTGAACTTCATGGACAAGCAGCTGTGGGTCACGCGCTACCACCCTGACGAGGCCTTCCCCGAGGGCAAGTACCCCAACCGCTCGGACAAGGACACGGGGCTGGGCCAGTTCACGGCCGACAACCAATCCATCGTGGGCACCGACAACGTGGTCTGGCTGACCACCGGCACCACCCACATCGCGCGTGCCGAAGAGTGGCCCATCATGCCGACCGAGTGGGTCAACGTGCTGCTCAAGCCCTGGAATTTCTTTGACGAGACGCCCACCCTCGGCCTGAACCGGGCCGCCGCCCAGGACGGAAAGAAGAGCACCCCATGAGCACCCGCACCTCCCTGTTCACGCTCGGCCTGCTCGCAGCAGCGTCCGCCCAGGCTGCCGGCCTGCCCGACCCGGGCGACTATGTGCCGGCGCCGGCCGGCGCCACCGTGGTCGCCCTCTACGCCCAGCACCAGACGGCCGACCGCGTCTACGACAACGGCCGGCGCATCCCCGGCGACCTGGGCCTGAAGCTGGACCTGGGCATCGTGCGCGCCATGCACTACTTCGAACTGGGCGGCATGCCGGCCGATGTCGAGGTGATCCTGCCCACGGCGCGCCAGCGCGTGCACGCAGCCGGCTATTCGGAATCGGGCATCGGCAACGTGATCGTCGGCGCCACGCTGTGGACACTGTCGGACGCACAGGCCGGCCGGCATCTGGGCTGGGCCGCCTACCTGTCGCTGCCCACCGGCGGCAAGCGCGCGCAGGGCCTGGCCGTCAGCGAAGACCGCTACGCACTCGACCTGGAGGGCGGCTACATCACCAGGTTGGGCGGCGCCTGGACGCTGGACCTGGTCGGCCAGGTCGAGTTCTACAGCCGCGACCGCACGACCGACGTCACGCGCCGGCCCATGGCGCGCGGCTTCGCGCACCTGAGCTACCGCCTGTCCGACGCCAACACCCTGGCCGTCAGCCTGCGCCAGACCTACGGCATGCGCGAGAGCCAGTACGGCATGTCCGTGCTGGGCGCGCGGCGCGACACCAACCTCATGCTGACCTGGCAGCACCAGCTCAGCGAGACCGTGCAGCTGCAACTGCAGTACCAGAAGGATGTGAAGGTGCGCAACGGCCCGGCACTGGCCGGGCTGCAGGCGCGGGCCGTGATGGCGTTCTGACCACCGGCGGGGGAGGCGCCAGTCGCGCTGGCGACGCGGCGCAGCGCGTGGGCCGTCACGTCTGCCAGCCTTGTGGCTATGCTGGCCGGCCACACGCCCCCACCATGTCCCGCCTGCACGCCCTGCGCCCCGCGCTGCCGATCCTGATCGGCGCCTCCGTTATGCTCAGCCTGGCCATGGGCCTGCGCCAGAGCCTGGGCATCTTCATGCCGCCGCTCACGCGCGACCTGGGCGTCTCGGTGTCGGATTTCACCATCGCCATCTCCATCCAGAACCTGGTGTGGGGCATCCTGCAGCCGTTCGCGGGCGCGCTGGTGGTGCGCATCGGTTACCGCAAGCTGACGTTGGCCGGCGCCCTGCTCTACGTGGCCGGCCTGGCCCTGCTGGCCATGGCGCAGGGGTTGCTGGGTGTCGTGTTGGGTGCCGGTGTGCTGATCGGCATGGCGCTGGCCTGTACCGGCAGTTCCATCGCCATGGCCGTGGCGGCGCGGCCCGTGCCGGTGGCGCTGCGCAGCCTGGTGCTGGGCATGGTGTCGGCGGCCGGTTCGCTGGGCGCGCTGGTGGCCGCGCCGCTGGGCCAGGTCGTCAGCCAGGACCAGGGCTGGCGCTTGGGCGTCGCGACCTTCGTGGTGCTGGCACTGGCGATGGTGCCGGCGGCGTGGATCGCCGGCCGGGTAGACGGGGAACCCTTGCCCGCCACCGGTGCCGGGCGCCAGCAAAACGCGCGCGAAGCCCTGGGCACGGCGCTGCGCAGCGGCCCCTTCGTGGTGATGGCGCTGGCCTATTCGGTCTGCGGCATGCAGCTGGTGTTTTTGACGACGCACCTGCCCGCCTACCTGGATCTGTGCGGCATGGACCCGATGCTCAGCGCGCAGGCGCTGGGCACCATCGGCGGCTTCAACGTGCTGGGCAGCCTGTTCTTCGGCTGGGCCGGCGGCCACGTCAACAAGCAGGCGCTGCTGGGCGGCATCTACGTGCTGCGGTCGATGGCGCTGGTGTGGTACTTCCAGACACTGCCCACACCCGAGAGCACGCTGGTGTTCGCGGCCGTCATGGGCTTTCTGTGGCTGGGGGTGGCGCCCCTGGTGTCGGGCTGGATCGTGCAGACCTTCGGCCTGCGCTGGCAGGCCATGCTGGCCGGAGTGGCCTTTTGCTGCCACCAGCTTGGCAGCTTCGTCGGTGCGCTGGGCGGCGGCCTGGTCTACGATCGGCTCGGCAGCTACAACCTGGCCTGGCAGGTGGCCGCCGCCGTCGGCCTGGCGGCCGGGCTGGTGCAACTGGCGTTTGCCTATCTGGGCAAGCCGCCGGCCGGCCCGGCATTGCAGCCAGTGCCCCCCTGATGTTCCGCTGAACCGGAGGCCACACGCCATGTCACGCTTGCCCTTCACCCTGCCCCGCGCCGCCCTGGCCCTGTGCCTGGCGCTCGCGGGCGCGCCCGCCGCCGCGCAGGCGGCCAGCTACGAGATCGATCCCGACCACATCAGCCTGGGCTTTCTCGTCAGCCACATCGGCTATGCCAAGGTGCTGGGCCAGTTCCGCACGGCGCGTGGCAGCTACACCTTCGACGAAGCCAGCGGCACCTTGGGCGCGATCCGCATCGAGGTCGACACGACCAGCGTCTCGACCCACCACAGCGCGCGTGATCGCCACATCAAGGGCGGGGACTTTTTGAACGCGTCGGAATTCCCGCGCATGCTGTTCACGGCAGCGGGCGGCAAGCGCACCGGCGAGCGCAGCTTCGAGATCACCGGCGCCCTGGAACTGCGGGGCCGCAGCCAGCCGCTGACGCTGCAGGCCACCATGAACAAGAGCGCGCCCTCGCCGATGAACAAGGCGCACACCATGGGCGTGTCGGCCACCGGTACCGTCAAGCGCAGCGCCTACGGCATGGACTACGCCGTGGCCAACGGCTGGGTGGGTGACGACGTGCAACTGATCATCGAGTTCGAAGCCATCCGCAAGTGAGCGCCGCGCCGGGCGGCCCCAAGCAAGCTCAGCCTTGCAGGCCGCGCCGTGGCTTGCGCCCCGGCCCCTCGCCAGGCACGAAAGGTCCACCGGACCTTTCGTGTCCGGGCTCGGCCCCCTCGGGGGGCAGCGAACCTCGCACAGCGGGGAGCGTGGGGGCATTCGCCACGAAAGGTCTGCGCGCTGCGGCGGCGCTGTTGCTGCTCAACGCGCTGCTGACGCTGGTCAACCCGGGCCCCACGCCCTGGCCCCAGCTCACGCCGCGCATCGCGCCCGAGCTGTGCGTGGCGCTGCTCGTCGCCGCCGGTTGCATGGCCTGGCGCGGCCGCCTGCCGCTGCGAGCGTTCGCCATGGTGACGGCGTTGCTGATCGCCGTGCGCGTGCTGGACGTGACCTCCGCAGCCTTGTTCGGCCGGCCGTTGCATCTGTACTGGGACGGGCGGCATCTGGGCCAGATGCTGGCGATGAGCGGCATGCCCATCTGGCACATGGCCGGCGCCGCGGTGGCGCTAGCGCTGGTGCTGGCCGGCCTGGCGGCCCTGGCGCGCTGGGGCTGGCAGGCGGTCGAAGCCACGCTGGCGCATCACGGGACGCGCCGCGCGGCCGGTGCCCTCGGTGCCGGATTGCTGGCCGTGCTGGCCCTGCAGGTCCACGTCCTGCCCGCAACCCCAGCGCTCTTTGCCGGCGCCGTGACACCCGTCGTGGCCCGGCAGGTGCAACTGGCCGCAGCGCTGATGCACGATCTCGACCACGATGGCGTTGCATCGCGCCTGACGCCGAGCCCCGCTTTCGACACCGACCTGGCCGCCCTGCGTGGCGCCGACGTGCTGTTGCTGTTCTCCGAGTCCTACGGCGTCAGCACGCTGGACGACCCGCAGCAGTCGCGCGCGCTGGCCGGCCCGCGCGAAGCACTGGCGCAGGCCATTGCCGGCAGTGGACGCCATGTGGTGTCCGCCCGCGTGCGCTCACCCACCTACGCCGGTGGGTCGTGGCTGGCGCACGGCGCGCTGCTGGCCGGCGTCGACACGCGCGACCCGCTGGACTACGAGGTGCTGCTCAGCACCGAGCGCCGCACGCTGGTGCAGCATTTCAATGCCCACGGCTGGCACACCGTGCGCTGGATGCCGGGCGTGCAGCGGCCCTGGCCCGAAGGACGCTTCTTCGGTTTCGCGCGCGAGGTGGGCGCGGCCAACATGGGCTACGCCGGCCTGCCGTTCGGGCCCTGGCGCATCCCCGACCAGGCCTCTATGGCACTGCTGCACGCGCAGGAACTGGCGGCGCCGGCTGCGTCACGGCCACCCCGTTTCGTCGTCTTCCCCACGGTCAACAGCCATGTGCCGTTCCGGCCACTGGCGCCCTTCGTGGCCGACTGGGACCGGCTGGCCGGCCCCACGCCCTACACGGCCGAGCAGCGCGCCGTTGCGCTGGACGAACCGGTCTCGCTGCGCGACCCGGTGCCCGGCTATGTGGAGTCCATCGCGTCGACCTGGCAATGGCTGGGCGCCTACCTGGCCGAACGCGCGCCAGCGCAGTTGCTGACCATCGTCATTGGCGACCACCAGGCGTTTGCCGGTGTCAGCGGGGCGGGCGCGTCGTGGGATGTGCCGGTGCACCTCATCAGCGCCGACGCTGCGTTGCTGCGGCGCTTCGAGGCGCAGGGCTTCGTGCCGGGGCTGGCGCCGGGCGGGCCGGCAATCGGGGGCATGCACGCGTTGACGGGCGTGCTGCTGCGGGGGTTTACGGGGCGGTGACGTCCGGTGACCGGGTGCGGCGTGGCCCAGCCCGTACCATCGCGCCCCACGTCCACCCGACCGCCGCCACATGCCCACCCGTCTGCAGAACAGCTACCGCCGCCTCGCCCGTCCCTTCCTGACCGGGCTGCTGGCCATCCTGCCGCTGGCGGCCACCTTCGCGCTGCTGACCTGGGTGTGGCAACTGCTGTCGGCCTGGCTCGGCCCGTCCAGCCTGTTCGGCTCGGTGCTGGTGGCAGTGGGTGTGTCGGTCTCGCGGTCGGAATCGGTGGGCTATGGGCTCGGCCTGGTGCTGCTGTGCGTGGCGATCTACCTGCTGGGCCTGCTGGTGGAGGCCAGGCTGCAGCGCGGCCTGAAGCGCCTGGTCGACGGCCTGATGCAGCGCATCCCGCTGGTGCGCAACATCTACGACGTGATCACGCGCATGGTCGAGCTGTTCTCGCGCAAGAGCGGTGACGGCCTGGGATCGATGAGCCCGGTGTGGCTGCACTTCGGCGGGCGGCCGGCCGACGGTGCCGAGGGCGCTGACGCGCAGAAGGTCGCCGTGCTGGCGCTGCTGTGCACGCCCGAGCCGGTGGTCATGGACGGCGGGCGGCGCTATCTTGGCGTGCTGATCCCCACGGCCCCGGTGCCGGTCGGCGGCGGCCTGCTCTACGTGCCCGAGGAATGGGTGAGCCAGGCCGACATCGGCATCGAGGGGCTGACCAGCATCTACGTGTCCATGGGACTCACGACCAACCAGTACATGGGCGCACGGGTGTAACTGCCGGCTTGGCGGCCGGGCTGCAGCACTGCTCGGTCGTGCCTACGTGCCTGGGGCCAGGGCAGCACAGCAGGCCGGTGACGTGACAGGATCGGTCGAAGACAGGGCATGGCTTTTGGTCATCCGCAAGAAGGCGCCACGCGCTCAGGCGCTCAGGCGCTCAGGCGCTCAGGCGCTCAGGCGCTCAGGCGCTCAGGCGCTCAGGCGCTCAGGCGCTCAACGCGCAATGTCGAAGACCAGTGGCCCGCCATCGCACATGCCGTCGGACAGCACCAGCACGCGGTAGGCCGTCGCCGACTCCTCCAGCACGGTCAGCGCCTCGGGCTTGGTCTCCTTGTCGCACTTGCCGAGCGCGATCTTGCGCAGATCCAGCATGGCGAGTGGCCGCACGTCGGCCGGCTGGCCCGGTGCCTGCCGGTCGTTCCACTGCACGATGGCCCAACCGGCGTCGTCGCTGTCCGGCCGGTCGTCGGGGCCGGTCAGCAGCAGCATGCCCTGGCTGGCGACGGCCATGTCACGCAGGCCGCGGCGCGCGCCCACCGGCACGCGGGTGACGCGCAAGGCCGGGTCGGCGTTGCCGAACAAGGCCTCGGCATCGACGGAGACGATGAACGCGTGGCCGCCCGCCGTCGGCCCGCGCAGGCCGAAGTGCAGCCGCCCGTCGCGCACGGCCAGGGCCTCGATGTCCAGCGCCCCGGTGCCCAGGCAACGGCCCTGGCCCACGGCGTCGCGCAGCTGAGGGTCCGCCGCGATCAGCGACAGCAGCCGCGTCGTCTGCTGGTACCCGGCCGGCAAGGCGCCGCCATCGGCTGCGGCCAGCGCCAGGCCCGTGGCCGGGTCGCGTTGAAAGCGCAGCACATGCCCGCTGCTGGGGTTGGCCTGGCAATCGCTGCGTTTCACGGCGTGCGAGCCGGTGACGTAGAAATAGCGTCCATCGGTGGCGACGCCCTCGGCGTCTAGCTCCTTGCCGGGCACGGCGAAGCGCACGCCGCCGGGCTGTGGCACGAGCTTGCCGACGCCGATTTCGGCAAAGCGGGACTCCATGCCTTCGTCGAAGGCCACCAGGCAGACGCGGACCTGGGCCGCGTTCGGCGCGCAGGCGATGCCGCTCGCGGAGCGGCGCGTCTTCTTCTCCTTGTCGGCGAAGGGAAAGCCGGCACCAGCGGACCAGACCTTGCCAGTGGGGGCGACGCTGGGCGGCGGCGCGGCGGGCTGTGCGTGGGCGATGGCGCAGCCCAGCGCCATCGTGGCGAGCGTGAGCGGCAGGCCGAATGGTCGGCGGATGAAGGTCATGTGGGCGGGCATGGCGGGATGCTACGTGCAGCCACATCGTTTCCTCGCCTTCATCCGCGCAGCACCATGTGCAGGCCCAGCATCAACAGCCCGATCAGAAAGCATTGGCGGAACAACGCCGGCGACAGCCGCTGGCGCAACGCCGTGCCGGCCGCCATGCCCGCCAGCGCCGGCAGCAACATCCACAGCGACAGCGTCCACACCGCAGGCGATGTCGCACCGCCCACTTGCAGCCCGGCCGCCAACGCCAGCGTGGACACCGTGAACGAGATCCCCATGGCCTGGATCAGTTCGTCGTTGTTGCTGCAGCGCAGCGCCTGCAGATACGGCACGGCGGGCACCACGAAGACGCCGGTGGCGGCCGTCACCAGCCCGGTGGCCGCGCCCACCAGCGGGCCCAGCACTGGCTCGGCTGCGGGTGGCACTGCCAGGCGCTTGCCGGCGAGGCCCCACGCGGCATACGCGATGAGCGCCACCCCCAGGGCCACCGGCGCCCAGGCGCCGGCCGGCGCACCCCACCACCAGGCGCCTGCCAGCGTGCCGGCCACCACACCGGCCTGCATCGGCCAGAGCCGCCGCAGCACCGGACCCAGCCGGCCCCAGGGCCGCATCTGCCAGACGTTGGTCACCAGCGAGGGCACGATCAACAGCGCCGCCGCCTCGGCCGGCGTCATCCACAAGGCCAGCAGGCCCACGGCGACCGTCGGCAGCCCCATGCCGACCACGCCCTTGACGATGCCGGCCAGTACGAACACGGCCGCGATGAGCACGGGGAGCCACAGGGGCGATCGGGCAAGGCTGTCGGGCAAGTCCATGGTGTGAAGCGTGTGGCGTGTGGCGTGTGGCGTGTGGCGTGCGGCGTTGGCGTTGGCGTGTGGCGTTGTCGTTGGCCGCCGATTCTGGTGACCGCCGACCGCGCGCACCAGCCGGCATTCGCTGACCCTGCCTCAGTCCATGCCTGAGCCAGGCGCGTGCTGTGGCAGCATCGCGCCATGCGCCTGGACCTCACCGACTTGCGGCTGTTCGTGCAGGTGCACGCGGCCGGCACCATCACCGGCGGCGCTGCGCACTGCCACATGACGCTGGCTTCGGCCAGCGAGCGCATCCGCGCGATGGAGGATTCGCTGGGCACCCCGCTGCTGCTGCGCGCACCGCGCGGTGTGCAGCCGACAGCGGCCGGCCGCAGCCTGCTGCAGCACGCGCGCACGGTGGTGCAGCAGGTCGACCGGCTGCAGGCCGACCTGGCGGAGTTCGGCGCCGGCCTGCAGGGCCAGGTGCGCGTGCTGTGCAACAGCTCGGCGCTATCGGACTACCTACCGCGCGTGCTCAGCGGCTTTCTCGCCGCGCAGCCCGGTCTCTCGGTCGACCTGGAGGAACGGCCCAGCGACGCCATCGCCGATGCGCTGCGCGACGGCCTGTGCGATCTGGGACTGGTCTCGGACGCGGCCGATCTCGCCGGCCTGCAGGTGCACCGCCTATGCGCCGACCCGCTGGTGTTGGTGGTCCCGCGCGGCCACGCCTGGGCCGCGCGCACCGACATCACCCTGGCCGAAGTCGCCGGCGTGCCGCTGGTCGGCCTGGCCGAGGACAGCGCGCTGCACGCCCACCTGGCGCAGCAGGCACGGCGCCTGGGCCAGCGGCTGGCCTACCGCGTGCGGCTGCGCAGCTTCGAATCGGTCTGCCGCCTGGTGGGCCAGGGCATCGGCGTGGGCATCGTGCCGCTCGCTGTGGCGCGGCGCTGTGCGCGGTCGGCCGGCGTGCGGGCCGTGCCGCTGAGCGATGCCTTCGCCGCGCGCGCCTTGGTGCTGTGCCTGCGCGACGGGGATGCGCTGGCACCGGCCGCGCAGTTGTTCGTGCAGCACCTGCTGGCCAAGTAGCCACCAGGGCGGCGCAAGCTTCGCCCCGGCCTGCCCGAAGGCGCTCGCTCCGCAGGCGAAGCCGACAGTGCCTCAACAAGTGCCACACCGCGCCGGGCGCCGCAAGCAAGCTCGCGCTGCAGGCAAGGCCGAAGGCGCATCAGTGGGCGCAGCGCTACGATGCCCAGCCTCTCTTTGCCCACTTCACCACATCGGAACCGCATGCCCCAACACCTCACCATCCTCACCGGCTCCTCGCGTGGCATGGGCCTGGCCATGGCCCGGCAACTGCTGCAAGGCGGACACCATTTACTAGGCATCGCGCGCCAGCCCAACCCCGAGCTGGACGAACTCGGCGCCGACCGCTGCACGCAGTGGCAGGACGACCTGGCCCAGGGCAGCGCCGTGGCGGCGCGGCTCGGCCGCTGGCTGGCCTCGCAGGACGGCGCAGCCTGGGCCAGCGTCACGCTGATCAACAACGCCGGCGTGATTCCCGCGCTGGTGCCGCTGTCCGGTGCCGATCCGGACGATCTGGCGCACGCGCTGCGCGTGGGGCTGGAGGCGCCGATGCAGCTGACAGCCGCCTTCCTGAAGGCGACGGCCGCCTGGCCCGGCCAGCGCCGCGTGCTGAACATCTCCTCCGGCCTGGGTCGGCGCGCCATGGCCTCGCAGGCGGGCTATTGCGCGGCCAAGGCCGGCATGGACCATTTCACGCGCTGTGTTGCGCTGGACGAAGCGCTGCAGCCGAACGGTGCCAGGGTCTGCTCGCTGGCCCCCGGCGTGATCGACACCGACATGCAGCAGCAACTGCGCAGCGCGGACGTCACGCACTTCCCGGACCGGGGCAATTTCGCCAATCTGCACAGCGGTGGCCAGCTCACCTCGCCGGCCGACGCGGCGGCCAAGGTGCTGGGCTACCTGGCGCGGCCCGATTTCGGCAGCAACCCCGTGGCCGACGTGCGCGACGCGTAGGCTCAGTAGCTGGAGACGTAGCCGTGCACCATGGCGCGCACCAGCGGCTCGAAATCCAGCAGCTTCTCCGTCGTCACCACCACGCCCAACGGCGGCGCGTGGTGGCGCGCAGCCATCGCCGCCAGCGCGCCGGCACCACTGTGCGGGCGCCCGACGATGTGCTCCAGCGTCACGTCGCCCTGCACGCCGCACTGGCGCTGCGCGTACAGCACACCGATCAGCGCCACACCCGGTGAGTGCGGGAACATGAAGTCCTCGGTCGCTGGCGCGGCCGGCATGCGCAGGAACACTGGCGCGCCGCCCAGGCCGGCGTGGCAGGGCGCATCGATCAAAAACTCCGACGCGCCGTTGTACGCCAAGGCCGCATGGGTGGCCGTGATGCCGGAACGCACCACCGGCTGGCAGTGCGCGTGGTCTACCAGCCCCACCGGGTAGCCCACCACGGCGACGTCTTCGACCAGCGCCAGCGCGGAACGCTGCTCCTTGGCCAGGATGGCCGAGCGCGACAGGTACGTGATCGGAAAGCTGCTGCCCTGCGCCTTCATGGCCTGCAGCGTGGCGCCGACGAAGAACAGCACGAGGTCGACCGACGGGTCCGGGTGCGGGTGGCACTTGTCCTCGAAATCGGAGACCTTGAACTCCAGCGGCTCGTGGTAGTGCACGCGGCCCTCTGCGTCCTTGCGCGGCAGGTAGAAGCGGCCCTGGCGGGCACCTTCCACCACGTGCTTGCTGGTGATCAGGCAAGGGCTGCGTTTGCCGTTTTCCAGCAGGAACGCAAAAAAGAAGGCCGTGCCGCTTTGCACGCCCGAGGGCGTGTCGCATTCGAGGCGCACGACGCTGAACAGCAGCTCGTCGCTCAGTTTCTGGGATCCGGCAAGTGGCATGGTGCGCAGTCTCCGTTCAGCGCGTGGCGGCTGCGCAAGCCGCCTGGTGACCAGGCCTGGCAAACGCAATCGTCATCGCTGCTCCCGTTGGATTCGGTTTCGTTGGATTGACCCGCGCGATTTGCGGGCAGTTTTTGGCATCTTAATGCGCGCGCCTTGCAACGCAATTGGCAATGTGGGGGACGCGGTTCAGTGGAAATCCCGGCTGCGGCTGCGCACCTGTGCCAGGCGGCCCAGCAGCGGGCTCAAGTCGCGCAGGCGCTGCGCCACCACATGGCACACCTGGCCGCCGCTGTCGACATCGCGTTGCCAGATACCTTCCACCGCCAGCAGGCGCGCACCCAGCAGGGCCGTGCGCTGCGCCTCGCGCACGTGCTGCCAGACGATGACGTTGACGGGGCCGGTCTCATCCTCCAGCGACACGAACATGGTGCCGTTGGCCGTGCCGGGCTGCTGGCGCATGGTGACCAGGCCGCAGGCGCGCACGATCCGGCCATGCGGCAGGCCCTGCAGCTGCTCGGCGTTCAGGATGCGCGAGCGCGCCAGCCGTTCGCGCAGCAGCGCCAGTGGGTGGCGGCGCAGCGTGAGGCCGGTGGCGTCGTAATCGAACAGGATTTCCTCGCCCTCCTTCGCCTGGTCCAGCTGCAGGGCCGGCTCGTGCACCGGCGCGCCGCGCAGCAGCACCGGCGCGCGCTGGCGGGCCGCCGCCTCCCAGACCTGCTGGCGGCGGTGGCCGGCCAGGCTGGTCAGTGCGTCGGCCGCGGCCAGTGCATCGAGTTCGCGCCGGTCCAGCGCGGCGCGCAGGGCCAGGTCTTCCACGTTGGCGAACGGCCCGGCCGTGCGCGCCTCCACGATGCGCAGCGCCGCGGCCTGCGGCAGGTTCTTGACCAGCCGCATCCCCAGGCGCACCGCCGGCTGGCCGCTTTCGGCGGGTTGCGCGCGCACGCCGGGCGCGTCTTCCAGCGCGGCGTCCCAATCGCTGTGCGACACGTCGACCGCGCGCACCCGCACGTCATGGCGCTGCGCGTCCTGCACCAGCTGCGAGGGCGGGTAAAAGCCCATGGGCTGGGCGTTCAGCAGCGCGGCCAGAAAGGCAGCGGGTTCGTGACACTTGAGCCAGCTGCTGGCGTAGGCCAGCAGCGCGAAGCTGTAGGCGTGGCTCTCAGGAAAGCCGTATTCGCCAAAACCGCAGATCTGCTGGTAGATGCGCTCGGCAAACGCCTGGCTGTAGCCCTTGGCCAGCATGCCGTTGACCAAGCGGTCGCGCCACGGCGTCATGTTGCCGTCCTTCTTCCACGCGGCCATGGCGCGGCGCAGGCGGTCGGCCTCGCCGGCCGTGAAGCCGGCGGCGATGACGGCCAGCTGCATGACCTGCTCCTGAAAGATCGGCACGCCCAGCGTGCGCTCCAGCGCGGGCCGGAGCGCCTCCTTCTCGTAGTGGATCGGCAGGCCCTGGTCGCGCCGCTCGCGGGCTTTCAAGTAGGGGTGCACCATGCCGCCCTGGATCGGCCCGGGCCGCACGATGGCGACCTCGACCACCAGGTCGTAGAACACACGCGGCTTCAGGCGCGGCAGCATCGACATCTGCGCCCGGCTCTCGATCTGGAAGGTGCCCACGGTGTCGGCCCGGCAGACCATGTCGAAGGTGGCGGCGTCCTGCGTCGGGATGCCGGCCAGGTCCCACTGCGTGCCGCGCAGCGGGTTGATGAAATCCAGGCAGCGCTTGAGCGCCGTCAGCATGCCCAGCGCCAGCACGTCGACCTTCATCAGGCCCATGCGCTCCAGGTCGTCCTTGTCCCACTGGATCACGGAGCGGCCGTCCATCGCCGCCTTCTCGATCGGCACCAGGCTGGTGAGGCGCCCTTCGGTCAGCACGAAGCCGCCGACGTGCTGGCTCAGGTGGCGCGGAAAGCCGCGCAGCTGCTCCGTCAGCCCCAACCACTGCAGCACGCGGCGCGGGTCGATGTCGATCTGCAGCTGCGCGACCAGTTGCTCCAGCCGTTCGCCGATCAGGCCGGGGTCGAACCAGTGGTGCTCTTTGGCGAAGGCCTCGACCAGCGCGGCCGGGATGGCCAGCGCCGTGCCCACGTCGCGGATCGCGCTGCGGCGCCGGTAGCAGATGACGACGGCGGCAATCGCCGCGCGGTCGCGCCCGTATTTGGCGTAGATGTACTGGATGACCTCTTCGCGCCGCTCGTGCTCGAAATCGACGTCGATGTCGGGCGGCTCGTTGCGGCGCTCCTTGCTGATGAAGCGCTCCATCAGCGGGTGTGAATCCTCCGGGTTGGCGGCCGTGATGCCCAGGCAGTAGCAGACCACCGAGTTGGCGGCCGAGCCGCGGCCCTGGCACAGGATGCTCTGGCTGCGGGCGAAGCGCACGATGTCGTGCACCGTCAAAAAGAACATCTCGTAGCGGCATTCGGCGATGAGCTTGAGCTCTTTCTCGACCAGCGCGCGGATCGGCGCGGGCATCGCACCCGGGTAACGCAGCCGCGTGGCCTCGGCGTAGGTCAGCTGGCGCAGCGCCTCGGTGGGCGTGAGGCCAGCGGGCAGCGTCTCGCGCGGGTAGCGGTAGGCGATCTCGCCCAGGTTGAAGTGGCAGCGTGCACGCACCGCCTCGGTGGCGGCCAGCAGCCCCTGCGGGTAGACCTGTCCCAGCGTCACGCGCGAGCGCAGGCGCCGCTCGGCATTGGGTTGCAACGCAAAGCCGCACTCGGCCACCGGTTGGCCGCGCTGCACGGCCGTCAGCACGTCGTGCAGCATCTTGCGCGAGCGGGCGTGCATCAGCACCCCACCGGCGGCCACCAGCGGCACACCGGTCAACGCGCCCAGCTGGCGCATCTGGCGCAGCCACAGCGCGTCGTCGGTCTCGCCCACCAGGGCCACGGCCAGCCACAGCCGCGCGCCGAACAGCGCGCGCAGGCGGCGCAACGTGGCGCGCAGGGCCATCTCGTCCGGCGCGGGGTGGCGCTCGGCCACGCACAGCACTTCGCACTGCGTGAGCGTGCTCCAGGCGTCGTCCCAGTCGACGCGGTAGTCGCCCTTCACGATGTCCGCGTGCCGGCGTGCCTGCGAGATCAGCTCGCACAGCTGGCCCCAGCCGGTCAGATCGTGCGGCAGCACCACCAGCCGGCAGCCGGGCAAGGCGAATTCGCTGCCGGGCAGGAAGTGGAAGGAGCGCCGGTAGCGCACGCCGGGCTGCGCTTGTTCGGCTTCTTCCAGCATGGCTTCGTAGTCCTTCAGCGCCATGTGGGCCCGCACCACGCCGGCGACCGAGCATTCGTCCGTCAGCGCCAGGCCGCGGTAGCCCAGGCGGTAGGCCTGCACCACCAGTTCGGCCGGGTGCGAGGCGCCACGCTGGAAGCTGAAGTTGCTCAGGGCGTGCAGCTCGGTGTAGGTGCCCAGCGGGTCCGGCGTATCGGCAGCGTCGCGGGCATCGCCAGCGCCGGATGGGGCGGGGACAGGCTGGGGCAACGGCCATTTCCAGGCGTCGCGCTCGGCCTGCTTTTCCTGGGCGTTGAGCGAGGGATCAGGCATAGACCCCCTGCAGGAACCAGCGCGGATCGGCCTGGCCGCTGTGCGGCCGTTCGCAGTACAGCCACAGCAGGCCGAAGCGCTCGCTCAGCGCCAGGCGGTCGTCGCGCACGGCGGGCTGGGGCGACGCCAGATCCCACCAGCCGGGGCCGTCGAGGCGGCGCGGGCGGCCCAGCAGTTGCAGCGGGCCGTGGAAGACGGGCTGGCCGGCCTGCATGCGCAGCGCGATCGGCTTGCGCAGCAGCCAGGCGGGGTAAAGCGCGGCGTCGGCGGCCACCTCGGGCATGGCGGGGGTGCCGGGCTTGGCTTTGGCCCTGCGCCCTGCCCTCGCCTCGGCCATCGCCCCCGGCTGCGACCCCGGGGAAAGGGACGGCGCGACGCCCTGCGCCGGCACCCAGCGCTGCATGCATTCGGGCCGGTGGTCGGCCACCAGTTGCGGCACCAGCACGCGGTCGGCGCCCAGCCGGGCGCTCAGGCGCTCGACGAGTTCGTGCAGGCGGTCGCCCTTGATCTGGTCTTCGGGCAACAGGCTGGTGCTGGCAGGCGCGAAGGCGGCGGTCTCCAGCGTGCGCAGGCGCAGATGGTTGGCGGGGGCCTGCAGGGGCGTCTTGTCCAGATGCTCGGCCAGCAGACGGCGCAGGTGGGCCATGTCCTGCGTCGGGCGGGCGGTGCGGATGGCCAACTGGCCGTGGCGCGGCAGCACGCGGCCATCGAGCCGGCGCAGGTCGTGTGTCCACTGCAGCTCCATCGCCAGCAGGCCGTGCTGACCGGCGCGCAGCCAGGCGTGCAGCGCGGCCAGCAGGCGCTGGGCGGTCCACAGCAGCTCGGGCGCCGTGGTGGCGATGGCGGGCAGTTCCAGGTTCTGGTCGAACACCGCCGGCAGGCGGCACCAGGGGTACAGGCTGGGCCGATTGCCGTAGGCCTGGTCCAGCGATTCGAGCAGCTCGGCACCGAAACGGCGCGCCACGCCGGCACGCGGCAGCGCACGCAGCTGGCCGAAGCGGCGGCAGCCAGTGCGCTCCAGCACATCCAGCGCCGGCCAGGCTGCGGCCAGTGTGTCCAGCGGCAGATCGTCGACCTGCGGCGGGCGCGGGCGGCCGGCCAGCTTCAGCCGCAGCAGGGCCAATGCCACAGGGGCCGTGGCCGCCCGGGCCCAGGCCGTGCAGGCCGGCAGACCCTCGGGCTGCAACAGGTGGCCAAGCAGCGCGCGCAGCCCGCCCCACAGCCGCAGCGAGGCCGACACGTCGAGCAGCACGGCGCCCTGCTCCAGGGCCACGCGCGGCGTGAACTGCAGCGCGTGCCAGCACCAGGCCTCGACATCCCCCACCACCCTCACCTGCCCTGCGTTTTGGGAGGCGGATGGTGCAAGGGCCGGCACGGCGGCGGCAGGCTCAGGCGGCGACAGCGCGATCCAGTGCATCGGCAAGCCCCCGTACAGCCGGGCGCGGCGCATCGTGAAGCGCAAGCGCCTCACTGGCGGCAGGTTGCTCGACCCGGCGTTGCTGGCGCAGCGCCAGCAAGGCGGCCAGGCGCGGCCCGTGGGCGGGCAAAGTGATGGGGTGCTCCATCGGCGGGCCGCGGCGCTTGAACACCCGCACCTGCAGCGTGTCGCCCCCCTCCACCAGCAGCCGCAGCGGCGCGGGCGACGATTCGGCCTGCGCCGCAGCAGGTCGGAAGGCGAACAGCGGCTTGCCGTGGTCCAGCGCCGCCAGGTGCAGGCGGCGCAGCCCGTCGGCCCGCGCACGCGGCAGCCAGGCCAGCACGGCCGGCACATCGGCGCAGCGCACCGCCTGCTCGCAGGCCCACAGTCGGGCCTTGTCGTCTTCGGCCCGCACCCACAGCAGCCGCGCGGGCGGCAGGCCCTGCGCGGCCAGCGCCGGGGCAAAGGGGTGCAGGCTGCCGGGCGAGCCGATCAACACCAGCGGGCCGGGCGCGCCCATCGCCAGCAAGGCAGGCAGCAGCAAACGCCAGTCGTGGCAGGCACCCGATGCGCGCAGCGGTTGCAGCAGCTCGGTGAGCCCGGCCGCCGGCCAGCCGCCGCCGGGCAGCTCGGCGTCCAGCGCCTGATACTGGCTGGGCAACACGCTTGCATCCACCCGCGCCAAGGCATCCGCCCGCCACAGGGCGGGATGGTCGGACGACAGGATGGCAAGGTGGGCGGGCATGAGACTGCAAGAATACTGTATTTACAATCAGTATCTGCTGCGATCCACCGACCGTCAAGAAACGAAACAAGGCAATGAGATGAACGTGCGCTGGAACCTCTCCGTGTCGGCTGAGCTTGATCGACACGTCCGCCAGCACCTCGCGGCACAAAGCGCCAACGGCCAAAAGAGCTTGTCGCGCTTCATCGAGGAGGCTGCGCGGGACTATCTGCGCCAACAGCTGCTGGCCGGCATCACAGGCGACAACCGGCATGCAGTGGTCGACTTCGGTCCGGCACAGGGCAAAGAAGCGTTTTGACGTCGGGCTGCGCGCAGCGTCGTCGATAAAATCCGCCTCCCCCACGTAGCCCGCCGCCACCCGCCCAGTGAGCGCCGCACCGCCATGTCCCTGCTCTCCCACCAGCTCGAATTGCTCGCGCCGGCACGCGACGCCGACATCGGCATTGCTGC
Source organism: Rhodoferax sp. RT4P68 (assembly GCF_056521305.1). Taxonomy (NCBI): domain Bacteria; kingdom Pseudomonadati; phylum Pseudomonadota; class Betaproteobacteria; order Burkholderiales; family Comamonadaceae; genus Rhodoferax; species Rhodoferax sp. RT4P68. The sequence goes on along the minus strand of NZ_JBWMBB010000006.1, from coordinate 285,880 downwards.
CATCGACCACGGCGCCGATGCGGTCTACATCGGCGGCCCGGGCTTCGGCGCCCGCGCCTCGGCCAGCAATTCGGTGCACGACATCGAGCGCCTGGCGCGCCATGCGCACCGCTTCAACAGCAAGGTCTTCATCACGCTGAACACCATCTTGCGCGACGACGAACTGGAGCCGGCACGCCAGATGGCCTGGGACGTCTACCACGCCGGTGCCGACGTGCTGATCGTGCAGGACATGGGTCTGTTGGAGCTGCCGGACATGCCGCCGATCCAGTTGCATGCCAGCACGCAGACCGACATCCGCACGCCCGAGAAGGCCCGCTTCCTGCAGGACGCCGGCTTCTCGCAGATCGTGCTGGCGCGCGAACTCACGCTGCAGCAGATCCGCGCCATCCATGCCGTGATCGACCCGGCCCGCTGCCAGCTCGAATTTTTCGTGCACGGCGCGCTGTGCGTGGCCTACAGCGGCCAGTGCACCATCAGCCACGCCCACACCGGCCGCAGCGCCAACCGCGGCGACTGCTCGCAGGCCTGCCGCCTGCCCTACCAGGTGGTGGACGCCAAGGGGCGCTTCGTCGCGCACGACAAGCATGTGCTGTCGATGAAGGACAACAACCAGTCCGCCAACATCGCGGCGCTGGTCGACGCCGGCGTGCGCAGCTTCAAGATCGAAGGCCGCTACAAGGACATCGCCTACGTCAAGAACATCACCGCGCACTACCGCAAGCTGATCGACGAGCTGATCGAGGCGCGCGAGAACGACCCGGCGCATGCGCCGCTCTCGCGTGCATCGAGCGGCCGCACGAGTTTCACCTTCACGCCCGACCCGGACCAGAACTTCAACCGCGCGTTCACCGACTACTTCGTCAACGGCCGGCAGGACGACATCGGCGCTTTCGACACGCCCAAGAACCCGGGCCGCGCCATCGGCTGGGTCACGCAGGTGGGGCCGAACTGGGTGGAGCTGGAGACCCTGGACGCCACCACCGTGCTGCACAACGGCGACGGCCTGTGCTACTACGACCTGCAGAAGGAGCTGGTGGGTCTGGCCGTCAACCGCGCCGAGCCGGTGTCCGCGAAGCAGCCGAAGCGCTGGCGCGTGTTCCCCAAGGATGCGTTGGCGGGGCTGCGCGACCTGCGCAAAGGAACCGAGCTGAACCGCAACCGCGACATGGACTGGGTGCGCGTGCTGGACAAGAAATCCAGCGAGCGGCGCATCGGCGTGTGGGTGCGTTTCGCGCAGACGGCGGCCGGCTTCAGCCTGCAGCTGACCGATGAAGACGGCCACAGCGCCGAGGCCCGCGCTCGCCACGCGCACGAGCCGGCCCGCGATGCGGCTAAGGGCCTGGCCAGCTTGCGCGAGCACCTGGGCCGCTTCGGCGGCTCCGACTTCGCGCCGCTGGACATCACGCTCGACCTGTCACAGCCATGGTTCGTGCCGGCCTCGCTGTTGAACCAGCTGCGCCGCGAGGCCTGCGAGACGTTGGAGGCTGCACGTTTGGCCGCCTATCAACGCCCGCAACGCGCCACGCCCGTCGAGCCGCCTGCGCTCTACCCCGAAGACACGCTCACGTACCTGGCCAATGTCTTCAACGACCAGGCGCGCCAGTTCTACGCCCGCCACGGCGTGCAGGTCATCGCCGCCGCGTTCGAGGCGCACGAGGAACTGGGCGAGGTCTCGCTGATGGTCACCAAGCACTGCGTGCGTTTCTCGCTCTCGCTGTGCCCCAAGCAGGCCAAGGGCGTGGTGGGCGTGCAGGGCCAGGTGAAGGCCGAGCCGCTGGCGCTGATCAACGGAAAGGAGAAGCTCACGCTGCGCTTTGACTGCAAGCCCTGCGAGATGCACGTGGTCGGCAAGATCAAACGCGCGGTGCTGAACGAGGCGAAGGCGCAGCCGATGACGTTCTACAAGGCAAGGCCGGGGGCGCAGGCGGCGCATTGAGCTGACGTGCCCTGAGCGCCGCGCCTCGGCGCATGGCACGACCCGTGCTAGCCTGCACCCACACCAACAACAGCAGACGCGGACGCGCCATGAACACTGTCATCGACTTTCTGAACACCGTCTTTTGGGGCTACGTGCTCATCTACGGCCTGTTGGCGGTAGGCGTCTATTTCACGCTGCGTCTGGGTTTCGTGCAGATCCGCCACTTCCCGGAAATGATCCGCTCCGTGCTGCGCGCGCCGCAGACCGATGCGGGCGGCATCACGCCGTTCCAGGCACTGTGCACCAGTCTGGCGTCGCGTGTGGGCACCGGCAACCTGGCCGGCGTCGCCGTGGCGATGTACCTGGGCGGCGCAGGCGCGTTGTTCTGGATGTGGATGGTGGCGCTGGTCGGCATGGCCACTGCCTATGCCGAGAGCACGCTGGCGCAGCTCTACAAGATCCGCGACGAGAACGGCAATTTCCGCGGCGGACCGGCCTTCTACATGGCGCGCGGTTTGAAGGCGGCCTGGGCCGGCACGCTGTTCTCGGTCTGCCTGCTGATCGCCTTCGGCCTGGTCTTCAACGCGGTGCAGGCCAACTCCATCGCCGAGGCGGTGGAAGGTGCGTTCGGCATCCCGAAGCTGGGTGTGGGCGCGGCGGTGGCGGCACTCAGCGCTGTCGTGATCTTCGGTGGCATCAAGAAGATCGCGCAGGTGGCCGAATACGTGGTGCCCTTCATGGCCATCATCTACCTGGGCATCGCCCTGTACGTGGTGATCGCCAACATCGCCGAAGTACCGGCCGCCCTGTCCCTGATCGTGCGCAGCGCCTTCGGCCTGGAACCCGCTGTCGGCGGTGTGGCCGGCAGCATGGCCGCCGCCATGCTCAACGGCATCAAGCGCGGCCTGTTCTCCAACGAGGCCGGCATGGGTTCTGCGCCCAACATCGCCGCCGTGGCCACGCCCAATCCGCACCACCCCTCATCGCAAGGCCTGGTGCAGGCGCTGGGCGTGTTCATCGACACGCTGCTGATCTGCACCGCCACCGGCATCATGATTCTGCTGTCGGACAAGCTGGTGCCCGGCTCGGGCATCACCGGCACGGCGCTGACCCAGCAGGCGTTGACGGTGCACATCGGCTCGTTCGGTGGCGCCTTCATCGCCATCGCGATCTTCTTCTTCGCCTTCACCTCCATCATCGGCAACTACGCCTATGCCGAGAACGCCATGACCTTTTTGAAGCTGGGAGGCAAAGGCCCGCTGCTGGTGCTGCGCTTGCTGGTGCTGGTGATGGTGATGTGGGGCTCGTACGAAAACGTGGCCACCGTCTTCAACGCGGCCGACGCTGCCATGGGCCTCATGGCCACGGTCAACCTGGTGGCCATCGTGCTGCTGTCCGGCCTGGTCGCCAAGCTCACGCGCGACTACTTCGCGCAGCGCCGCAGCGGCACCCCGCGCTTCGACCCGGCGGACTATCCCGAACTGGACGGGCAGATCGATAGGGCCATCTGGTCCCGGCATTGAGCTTGGGGGCGCCGACGCAGTAAAGTCATCGCGCGCCGACCCGGGCGCGCGCTTTCATCTGCGCACCACTCCTCTACGCGTCAAAGGCCCCCATGGAATTCAGACGGCTCGGCCACAGCGGCCTGCGTGTCCCCGCGCTCAGCTTCGGCACCGGCACCTTCGGCGGTGGCAACGACTTCTTCAAAGCCTGGGGCGCGACCGATGCTGCGGGCGCCTCGCGCCTGATCGACATCTGCCTGGACCACGGCGTCTGCATGTTCGACAGCGCCGATGTCTACTCGAACGGCCTGGCCGAAGAGATCCTGGGCAAGGCCATCGCGGGCAAGCGCGACCGGCTGCTGATCTCGACCAAGACCACGTTCCCGGTCGGCGACGGGCCGAACGATTTCGGCTCCTCGCGCCAGCACCTGGTCGACGCCGTGGACCGCGCCCTCACGCGTCTGGGCACGGACCATATCGACCTGCTGCAGCTGCACGGACAGGACTACAACACGCCCGTGGATGAGACGCTGCACACGCTCGACCAGCTGGTGCGCGCCGGCAAGGTGCGCTACATCGGCTGCTCGAACTTTGCGGGCTGGCACCTCATGAAATCGCTCGCCGTGTCGCAGCAGCACGGCTGGCCGCGCCATGTGGCGCACCAGGCGTATTACTCGCTGCTGAACCGCGACTACGAGTGGGAGCTGATGCCGCTGGCGCGCGACCAGGGCGTGGGCGCCGTGGTCTGGAGCCCGCTGGGCTGGGGCAAGCTGACCGGCAAGATCCGCCGCGGCCAGCCGGCCCAGCCCGGCACGCGCGCGCACGACATTGCCGGCACCGGCCCCAAGTTCGAGGAGGAGCGGTTGTTCCGCATCGTCGAGGCGATGGATGTGGTGGCCGAGCAGACCGGCAAGACCCACACGCAGATCGCGCTGAACTGGCTGCTGCAGCGGCCCACCGTGTCGAGCGTCATCATCGGCGCACGCAATGAGGAGCAGCTGATGCAGAACCTGGGCGCTGTCGGCTGGTCGCTGGCGAGCGAGCACATCGCGCTGCTGGACGCCGCCAGCGAGGTGACGCCGGCCTACCCGGTGTGGCACCAGCGCGGCTTTGCGATGCTGCACGAGCAGGCCTTGCTGCGCCGCTGACACGCACCAGGGCACGAGCGCATGAACATCGGCCAGGCCGCCCAGGCCACAGGCGTTTCCGCCAAGATGATCCGGCACTACGAGAGCGTGGGGCTGCTGCCGCCGGCCACGCGCACCGAGGCCGGCTACCGGCAATACGGCGAGCGCGATGTGCGTGTGCTGCGCTTCGTGCGGCAGTCGCGCGACCTGGGCTTTTCCATCGACCAGATCCGCGATCTGCTGGGCCTGTGGCAGGACCGCAGCCGGCCCAGCCGGGAGGTCAAGGCGCTGGCGCAGGTGCACATCGACGAGCTGGACGCCAAGCTGCGCGAACTGCAAGCCATGAAGGCGACGCTGGCGCACCTGGTGGATTGCTGCCATGGCGATGACCGACCGGACTGCCCGATCATTGACAGTCTGGCGCAGGTGCAGGCGCCGACGGCCGGGTCGCCGGCCGGCAGGCCGCCCAGCCGTGGCGTGGGTCTGCAGCCAGGCCGGCACGTGCGCCGCGCGTGAGCGCCGGACAACACGATCAGGGCACGCGGGGCGCCAGTCGCAACGCGGCCCGCCGCTGCAGCGCCGGGTGTGGTTCGTCCACGTTGCGGTCCCGCCCGTTGGAGTCCGGCACTTTCCTGGGGACGGAGGCTGGCGGTGCCGCGTTGCCCCGGGCGGTGGCGGTGTAGCGCGCGGCAACCGCCCGCGCGCGCTGGGGCGATGCCGTGCTGGTGCCACTCAAGGCAGCCACGGTGCCGCTGCGTGTACCGCTGGCCAGGATGCCCTTCAGCACGGGCGAGTCTTCGGTGATGGCCCATGTGAGCGATGCCGGACTGGGGGTCGATTCGCCTGCCACGGACGAATAAGCCGCCTGCGTCGGGCTACCGTCCGGGGCGCGCAGGAGACCACCGACGACCTGGACAGCGCGGCTTGTCGCCATGCCGTTCAACGTCCCCTCCCGGCGCACATAACTATTTCGCTGGTCCTCCACTTTCGCCCTGCCGTCCTCGTCGAAGCGCAGGTAGTCCTGGTCGTCCAGCCGCGACTGCCGGCCACGGCCACGGCGGCCGAACGCCACGTCGTCGCGCTGCACGTAGAGGCTGACGAACAATGGCTCGCCTGCATGTTCGACCGTGATGGTCCAGCGCCCGAACGGGGCCGGATGGGGACGGGCATCCTGCAACACGGTGGGCGCCAGCGCGATCAAGCCCATCGGCGAGGCGCCGTTGCCGGGGTGCGGGTACAGGCCGATGTGCCCCACGGCGTGACCATCGATCTTGATGGGCCGTGTGGCGTCCCCTGTGCTTGCGCGCAGCAGTTCCACCGGGAAGTTCGCGCCATTCGGCGCGACGACGCTCATCTTGATGTCAAAGTCGCGGGTCTGCGCCTGCAAGGGCGGCTTGTTGTCCGGCCGGCTGACCCAGAGCTCGACGACGCTGGACGTCCCGTCGTCCGGCGACACCACCCAATCGACCGACATCGTCGAGCCTTCTTCCTCGTGTTTCATCTCGGCACGGGCATGGCATTGCGCGAGGTAGCTGTTGCCTTCCGGCATCACGACTTCCAGCACAGGGCCGGTGCCGGCCTGCCGGCTGACCAGCACGAGCTCGTCCAGCGCCGTGTCGAAGATCGAGGAGCCATCGTGCGGCCCTGCGATGTTGCCCATGCTGATGTTGACGACGGCCGGCAGCTCTGACGCTTCGGATGCACGCAGGATGCAGTGCAGACCTTCGATGATGTGCGCTGCCATGGAGCCGCAGGATGTGTCCTCGACCGCGCGGCCGGGCAACTGCACGCCGACGATGACCGTCGCCGTCGCCGCGCCCGAATCAGGCTCTTCCCCGGCCATGAGGTCGAGCACGTGCGTGCCGTGCGTGGCGCGGCGGCGCACTTCGTGGTAGCCGAGCGCGCGGTAGACCTGCTCTTCGTCGACCGCGTTGTGGGCGCCGGTGGCCGCACTGATCGCCGTATCCAGCGCAGACTGCGAGTGGACACTGCCGGGCCAGAACGGTGATGCTGGGTCCGCCGCGTTTTGGTCCCAGAACGCCAGGAAGCGGCTGGCCGGCGACTCGTTGCGCGTCACGCGAAAGCGTTGGTTGGCAAAGGCAATGCCGTCGTCGATGACGCCGACGAGCACCCGGGCACCCGGTGGCTTGCCGGGAAAATCGAAGTTGCCATCGAAGCGCTTCGCTGCTGGATTCGCTGCGGCAAAGCAGATTTCGAAGCGTTCCACCGCCTCCCAGAGCGCGCGTTGTTCCCCATCCACGGGCACCGCCGCCGACGCCAGCATGGCCACGATGGGCTGGGTGACGAGCAGCGTGCAGTGCCGCAGCTCCCGCCACCGCTGATCCCGAGACGCGTAGTGGCCCGGCACACGCAGCCATTTGCACCGGCTCGCTGTGACGTAGAGCTGGGCGATCACGTCGCCCTCGCCGCGCAACTGGACGATCAGCGAGATCCAGTCCTTCGCACCGGTGGCGCCCACGTCGCGGTACTTCGTCGCAGCGCACCACTGGTAGTAGCCATCGGCGCGTGGCTGCAGCGGCGGAACCTTCGGGGTCTTTGGAGTGCTCAATTCCATTCCTTGCGGGCCGCATTCCAGAGCGATGTGAGGATAGGCGAAGCGGGAGCAGCGACACCTTGTGCAGCGTTCGGCTTGAACGCCTCGTAGTGAAAATCCTTGGCCAGTTCCTTTGCAGCATCCAGACTGCGCGGCACGGCAGGCAGCTTGCCCCCTTTGCAACGCGCCACCAGGTATTCCCCCAGCGCGGTGCCCAGCACCCGCCCCGCCATACTGTCAATCGGAAAGTGCACGCCCGCGATGGTTCGGTTGATGGCCAACCGGGCGGCCTGCTGCAGCAGCATTTCGTGAAACGGCGTGTTCAAGGTTCCCGTCACCGCCGCCAAGACGTGCGCCGTGCAGTGCGCCTCGGTCGAGTGCCCGCTGGGGTAGCTGCCGTGGCCGGGCGTTGCGATCATGGGCTGGATCTGCGGCGACAGGTACGCTGGCCGCGGAAATGCGAAGGCGTGCTTGAAGCGCATCTCCACGGCGATGGCCAGGCGCACGGCGGCGGCCATCAGCTCCAGCGTCCACTTGTGGCGCGTGGCCTGCAGGCCGGCCAGGGAAGCCCAGTAGGTCGCAAGTTGCGGGATCTGCGAGACGATTTCGCTGGCGCGGTCGTCCCGGAGTTCGGCGTATTCATGCACATAGGCCAGTTGCGTCTTAAGGTCGACGGCCGTGCCCGAGCGAGGGCGGTGCAGCTTTACGAGTGGCGTGCCAGAAACCTTCATGGTCAAGCGGTGCTGCGGCCCGTTTCCCACGAAACTCACGCCGTCCATCGCCTCCACATCCACCACGACGGCACGGACCCAGGGCTCCCAGGTCAGCAGAGGCCCAGGATCATCGATTGCCTTCAGCGGCAGGCGGCTCGCCGGACTGACCAGGGCATTGCTGAACGCCCCCACCAACCCGTCGCGATTGACCAGCGACCCGCACGCGTCGAGCCAGCTGTCAACGAAGCCACCAGACGCCGCGCCGCCCGCGCCACCGGCCCCCCCAGCTCCGCCGGCCCCACCAGCGCCACCCGCACCCCCGGCCCCGCCAGCACCCCCGAGCACGCGCCCTGACAAGCTACCCATGTCGACCTCCCTTTCGTCGTCCGAAGCGGACGGCTGCAACTCTTCAGCGCAAGGGAATGCCGGCGGCGGCGAGCGATTCGGTCCAGATCTCTCCCGTGCTGTAGCCGGTGCTGGGCGAGCGTCGCCGGTAGTCCTCGATGTTCAAGGTCGGCTCCAGAGCCAGCAGTTCCTGCGCTGTCTGCCGAGCTTGCTCGATCCGACCCAGTTGCACCTCCGCAATTGTGATGACGCGCAAGGTCGACGTATGGTGTCGGTTCAGCCGCAGCGAGCGCCGCGCACGGTCGATGGCGGTCTCCCACTGGCCCGCCGCCAGCGCGGCCGTGGCCGACAGCGAATCGAAGAAGTAGCGCATCGGGTCCAGCGGTGACAGGGCCAGCGCGCGGTCGGCCGCGTACATGGCGTCGGCGCCTTCTCCGGTGAAGGCCCGCATGGTGCCGAGGAAGAGCCAGGCGAACGGCTCGTTCGGGTTCTCGGCCAGTGCCAGGTCGTAGCAGCGCTCGGCCGCCGCCATGTCCTTGAACAGATTGCAGTGCACGAAGCCATCAATGGCCAGTGCCAGGGAGGACTGCGGGTTCAAGTCCAGCGCGCGCCGCGTGTGGTCCTGCGCCATGCGGCGGTCGCGCTCTAGGTTGTCGCTCCAGCCCTGCTGCACCCGCAGCACGTGCCACTTGGCCAGCCACACGAGCGGCGCGGCGTGCCGCCGATCGCGCTCGACCAGCACGTCGAGCATGCGCCGCGCCCGCTCGAAGTCCTGCTGGGAGCTGCCATGCAACAACGCCACCGCCGCCATCAGCAGGCAATAGCTCTCCAGAGTGGCCAGTGGTTCGTTGCGGGCCCGCTCGATCTGGCGCAGGGCCAGCGCCTCGCACAGGCGGCGCGCCACGTCCACGACCAACGGGTCCTCGCCGCTGAACACGGCCGATGCGTTGCCGTGCGCGTCGTCGGACCAGATCACCGCGCCCGTGCGCGCCTCGGCCAGTTGCACCACCAGGCGCAGCCGGTTGCCGGCCAGGTGCACTCGGCCGGTCAGCACATGGTCGGCGCGCAGATGGTGCGTGGCGTCGGTCAGGATGTCCGCCCGGCCTTTCAGAGCGGCGGTCGAGAGGCGCGAGATGACGGTGAGCCCGGTGTGCCGCGACAGCACGCCGATCAGTTCGTCGGCGAGCGCATCACCCAGCATGGCCTGCACGCCGCTCAGGTCGAATGCGACGAACGGCACCACGGCAATCGTGGGTCGCAGCGGCGCCACGCGCCCGATCGGCAGCCAGGGCTGGATGGCCTGCGCGTCGGCGATGCGGAACGCGCGCACCGGCTCATCGAAGTGCTTGAGGTAGCACAGGCCGAGGTCCTCGATCTCGGCGTCCAAACCCGGCACGAGCTGATCGCGCACCTCGGCCGACACCACCGTCTGGCCGGGTGGCGCCAGCGCGCACAGCCGCGCCGCCAGGTTGACGGAGGTGCCGAACACGTCGATGTCGTCCTCCACCACATCGCCGACCGCGATGCCGATGCGCAGTTCGATCGCCGCGTCCTGCGGCCAGGCCTGGTTGTCCTGGCGGCACTGCGCATGGCACTGCAGGGCCAGCGCCACGGCCTCGGGCACGGCGCTGTCGAACTCGACCAGCATGCCGTCGCCCAGATGCTTGACCAGGCGGCCACCCCGCGGCGGCAGCATGCCGTCACGCACCGCCCGCACGAACTGCGTCCACCGCTGCGGAAACTGCGCGCGCGATTCGCCCACGAGCCGCACCGAGTTGACGACGTCGATGACCATGACGGTGCGGCGTACCAGGTCAACCGTCGACCAGTTGGTCGGGGCATTGGCGGGTTCATCTGAAGGATGCATCTATGAATTCTCAGTGGACGCCCAGGCGCCGACAAGCTGCGCCGCAGCCGTCCGTTGCGCCGATGCAGCCTAACGCCCGCTGCAGATATGCGTCACCACGTACCGGCCGTTGATCTTCTCGGTCACATGCGCACCTTCTCGCCCGCCCGCACCTGTTCGAGCATGGCCGCATCCTGCACACCGAGGATCATGGGTTGTCGGCGGCATGTTCAGATCGGGAAGCGGGCCGTGAAGGATGATGAGCCTGCGGCCCTCCATGCCGACTTTGCAGACTTTCGCGGTTGTTGCGGGTGTGGGCGTAACGCTTGAATCCATCGGGTTTTTGGCGATGTGCGAAGCCTTGCGGCGGCGTTTCCAACGATCCCGCAGGATTGGAGCGCAAGCACCCTACTGCGCACGCGACATTGCAGGAATGCTGCAGCACAAATGCCTACCATGGAGAGCTTCACACACCCACTGATGGAGACTTCATGACCGAGCTGTTCGACAACCCCATGGGCCTGCAAGGATTCGAGTTCGTCGAGTTCGCCTCCCCCACGCCTGGCGTGATCGAACCCTATCTGGAGATGCTCGGCTTCTCCCTCGTGGCCAAGCATCGTTCCAAAGACGTGCTGCTGTACCGCCAGGGCGAGATCAACTTCATCGTCAACCGCGAACCCAAGAGCGCCGCCGGCTACTTCGCCGCCGAGCACGGGCCTGCGGCCTGCGGCCTGGCGTTCCGCGTGAAGGACTCGCACAAAGCCTATGCCCGCGCACTGGAACTGGGCGCGCAGCCGATCGAGATCCCGACCGGCCCGATGGAGCTGCGGCTGCCGGCCATCAAGGGCATCGGCGGCGTGCCGATCTACCTGATCGACCGCTTCGAAGACGGCAAATCCATCTACGACATCGACTTCGCCTTCATCGACGGCGTGGACCGCCGGCCCGTGGGCCATGGCTTGAAGCTGATCGACCACCTGACGCACAACGTCTACCGCGGCCGCATGGCCTTCTGGGCTGACTTCTACGAGCGGCTGTTCAACTTCCGCGAGATCCGCTACTTCGACATCCAGGGCGAATACACCGGCCTCACGTCCAAGGCGCTGACCGCGCCGGACGGCATGATCCGCATCCCGCTGAACGAGGAATCGTCCAAGGGCTCGGGCCAGATCGAAGAGTTCCTGATGAAGTTCAACGGCGAGGGCATCCAGCACATCGCCCTGTTGACCGACGACATCCTGCACACCATCGACCAGCTGGGCCTGGCCGGCGTGCCGCTGATGAGCGCACCCAACGACGTGTACTACGAGATGCTGGCCCAGCGCCTGCCGGGCCACGGCCAGCCGGTGCCCGAGCTGCAATCGCGCGGTATCTTGCTAGACGGCTCGACCGCCGGCGACACGCCGCGCCTGTTGCTGCAGATCTTCTCGGAGACGGCCTTTGGCGGGCCGGTGTTCTTCGAGTTCATCCAGCGCAAGGGCGACGACGGCTTTGGCGAAGGTAACTTCAAGGCGCTGTTCCAGTCGATCGAGCGCGACCAGATCCGCCGCGGCGTGTTGCAGACCGAAGCGGCGTAACCGCCGCTTGCGGATGCGCGCCTTGCGCATCCGTCCTACAGCACCGGGCGGCGCGTGGCGATGGCACGCCGCCCTTGCCGCTGAGAGGCTCGTGGTCCGCATTGCCGTTCCACAGTTGCACAGGCCCCGTGCCTGGCGGCGCCTCTTCTCTCCCCGCCCATGCCCCATGTCTGGCAGTTCTTTCGCGCCGGCGGTGTCGATCAGGTCCTGATCGCCCGCGGCGCCGACATCGCGCAGCTGCGCCAGCTCGACCAGAAGCTCTGGGTCGCGCTGGCCTGCCCGACGCGCGGCATCGACTTCGACCACCGCACGCTGGACCTGATCGACACCGACCACGACGGCCGCATCCGCGCGCCGGAGCTGCTGGCCGCGTGCGAGTGGGCCTGCGCCCGCCTGCGCGACCCGGACCGGCTGCTGCATCCGCAACAGCGCCTGGCGCTGGCCGACCTGGCCGACGATGACACGGGCCGTGCGCTGGCCGATGCAGCCCGCCATACGCTGGCGCTGCACGGCCAGGCCGACGCGCCCGACATTGGCCTGGACGAGCTGGCGGAACGCCAGAAGCACCTGGCCGGCGAACGCTTCAATGGCGACGGCATCGTCACCCCGGCCACCGCAGGTGACGATGTGGCGCTGCGCGCGCTCATCGCGCAGATCGTGGCCACACAGGGGGGCGTGGACGACGCCGGCGGCACGCCCGGCATCGACGAGGTGCGCGCGCGGGCCTTCTTTGACGCCGCTGACACATTGCTGGCCTGGCACGCGCGGGGCGAACACGACTGCGGCACGCTGCGCGACGCGGCGCAGGCCGTTGACGCGGTGCATGCAAAGGTGGAGGATTTCTTTGCCCGCTGCCGCCTGGCCGATTTCGACAGCCGCGCCGCCGAGGCGCTGAGCAGCCCGGCGCCCGAGCTGCTGCGCGAGCAGGCTTTGCACACCTTGTCGCTGGATGCGGCCCTGTTGAAGAAGCTGCCACTCGCCCCGGTCGCGCCTGGCCGGGCGCTGCCACTCGGCGATGCCGCCAACCCCGCCTGGCACGCGGCGCTGCGTGCGCTGCGCGACCAGGCCGTGGTGCCCCTGCTGGGCGAGACCCAGCGCGAGGCGTTGGACGAGGCCGGCTGGCAGCAGCTGAAGGCCCAGGTCGCGCCCTGCCGCGCCTGGCTGGCCAAGGGCCCCACCGGGCCGGTGGCTGCATTGGGCCACCCGGCTCTGGCCGCACTGCTGGGCGACGACGCAGCCGTTGCACGGGCGCGCGTGCTCGACCTGATCGCGCAAGACCGCGACGCCGCGCCGCAGCACGGCCGCATCAACGACCTGGAAAAGCTGCTGCGCCTGCAGCGCGACCTGCTGAACCTGCTGCGCAACTTCGTCTCGTTCGAAGCCTTCTACCGACGCGAGGGCGCTGTCTTCCAGGCGGGCCGTCTGTACCTGGACGGCCGCAGCTGCGACCTGACCGTGCAGGTGGCCGACGCCAGCAAGCACGCCGTGGTGGCAGGCCTGGCCAAGGCCTACCTGGCGTACTGCGAATGCACGCGTGGCAAGGAGAAGATCACCATCGCCGCCGCCTTCACGGCCGGCGACGTGGACTTCCTGTTCGTCGGCCGCAACGGCCTGTTCTACGACCGCGAGGGCCGCGACTGGGACGCCCGCATCGTCAAGGTGATCGAGAACCCGATCAGCATCGCCCAGGCCTTCATGTCGCCCTACAAGAAGTTCCTGCGCATGATCGAGGAGCAGGTCGCCAAGCGCGCGGCGGCCGGCGACGCCACGCAGCAGGGCCGGATGGGCCAGTGGGCCGGCCAGGTGGCCAGCGCCGGCAAGCCCGCGGCCGGTGCGGGCACCGGCACCGCCACAGCGCTGGCCGACCCGCCGGCACGCGGGCGCATCGACGTCGGCACCGTGGCGGCGCTGGGCGTGGCGCTGGGCAGCATCAGCGCGGTGATCGTCGGCGTGTTCGGCAAGTTCGTGGAGCTGGGCTGGTGGATTCCGATGGCGATCGTCGGCATCGTGCTGTCGATCTCCGGCCCCAGCATGTTGATCGCCTGGCTCAAGCTGCGCCAGCGCAGCCTGGGGCCGATCCTGGACGCCAGCGGCTGGGCCATCAACGGCCGCATGCGGCTGAACGTGCGGCTGGGGGCCTCGCTGTCGCAGACAGCGCAGTTGCCGCCCGGCACGCGGCGCCAGCCCGACCCGTTCGCGGAGCGGCATGGCGCGCGCTGGGTGGTGTTGGCAGTGCTGCTGGCGGCGGCTTTGGGATGGGGAATCTGGCAGTTCGGCGCGGATCAGCGACGGGTGACGCAGACGATGCCGGGGCCGTCGTCCAGTTCGCCGATGCCCGCAGAGAGCGCCGCGCCGGTGGCCCCACCCAGCGCCGCGCCGGTGGCCTCGGCCAGCGCCGCGCCGGCGGCAGCCCCGGCCAGCGAGCCGGCACGCTGAGAGCTTGGGAGCCATCGCTTGAGCACGCGCAAGCGCCCGGCGACGGCAGCTTGCATGATGTCACCAGGCATGCAGCGGCACCGTGCCGTGCGCCCGATCAGTGCTTCTTCGGCACGGAGCACTTGACCTTCCCACCATGGCAAAGACGATGATCTGAGCATGAACCACCATCACACGTTGAACGACGCCACAGGTCTTGGCCCGGCCACCCTCACGCTGGGCATCGAGGGCATGCACTGCGCCTCGTGCGTCGGCCGCGTCGAACGCGCGCTGCGCGCCGTGCCGGGCGTGCAGCAGGCCAGCGTGAACCTGGCGACCGAGCGCGCCAGCGTGCAGTCCGCCACTGCGCTGGATGCTGCCACGCTGGTGCAAGCCGTCACCAGCATCGGCTTTGTCGCCAAACCCATCGTGGACAGCGCGGCCGCCCATGCCGCCACTGCGGTGCGGCGCGAGGACGAGGCCCGCGTGCTGCGGCGCGACCTGCTGCTGGCGGCCGTGCTGACGCTGCCCGTCTTCCTGCTGGAGATGGGGGGCCATCTGGTGCCGGCCGTGCACGGCTGGGTGCACGTCACCATCGGCATGCGCAACAGCTGGCTACTGCAATGCGCGCTGACCAGCGTCGTGCTGTTCGGCCCCGGCCTGCGCTTCTACCGGGATGGCTTGCCCGCGCTGTGGCGGCTGGCACCCGACATGAATTCGCTGGTGGCGGTCGGCACGCTGGCGGCCTATGGCTTCTCTCTCGTCGCCACCTTCGCCCCGGCGCTGCTGCCGGGCGGCACCGTGGCCGTCTACTACGAGGCGGCGGCCGTCATCGTCACGCTGATCCTGCTGGGCCGCACGCTGGAGGCGCGCGCCCGGGGTCGCACCTCGCAGGCGATCCGCCAGCTGGTCGGCCTGCAGCCGCGCACGGCCCGCGTGCGCCGTGATGGCCAGGTCATCGAGACGCCGGCCCAGGCGCTGCAGCGCGGCGACGTGGTCGAGATCCGCCCCGGCGAACGCGTGCCGGTCGATGGCGAGGTGATCGAGGGCGAGAGCTTCGTCGACGAATCCATGCTGACCGGCGAACCCGTGCCGGTGCACAAGGCGGCCGGCGCGCGGCTGACCGGCGGCACCGTCAACCAGAGTGGTGCGCTGGCCCTGCGCGCCACGGCAGTGGGCGACACCACGGTGCTGGCGCAGATCGTGCGCATGGTCGAGCAGGCACAGGGCGACAAGCTGCCGATCCAGGCGCTGGTGGACCGGGTGACGCGCTGGTTCGTACCGGCCGTGATGGCGCTGGCCGCCCTCACCTTCGTGACCTGGCTGCTGCTGGGGCCCGAGCCGGCGCTGACCTTCGCGCTGGTCAACGCCGTGGCCGTGTTGATCATCGCCTGCCCCTGCGCCATGGGGCTGGCCACGCCTACCTCGATCATGGTGGGCACCGGGCGCGGCGCCGGCCTGGGCGTGCTGTTCCGCCAAGGCGAGGCGCTGCAGCTGCTGCAGGAGACGCGCGTCGTCGCCGTCGACAAGACCGGCACACTGACCGAAGGCCGGCCGACGCTGACCGACCTGCACCTGGCGAGCGGCTTCACGCGCGCCCAGGTGCTGGCGGCCATGGCGGCGGTGGAGGCGAAATCCGAACACCCGATCGCCCGCGCCATCGTCGCCGCCGCGCAGGCCGAGGGCCTGGCACTGGCACCGGCCGAAGGCTTTGCCTCCACCACCGGCCAGGGCGTGCGGGCCCACGTGGCCGGCGTGCGCGTGGAGATCGGCGCCGACCGCTGGATGCGCGCGCTGGGCCTGGCGCCCGAAGCATTCGCCGAGGTCGCGCAGCGCCTGGGCGACGAGGGCAAGACGCCGCTGTACGCCGCGCTGGACGGCCGGCTGGCCGCCATCGTCGCCGTGGCTGACCCGATCAAGCCGACCACGCCGGCCGCCATCGCCGCGCTGCATGCACTGGGATTGAAGGTGGCCATGCTGACCGGCGACAACCGCCGCACCGCCGAGGCGATTGCGCGGCAGCTGGGCATCGACGAGGTGGTGGCCGAGCTGCTGCCCGGCGGCAAGGTCGATGCCGTGCGCCAGCTGCAGCAGCGCCACGGCCGGCTGGCATTCGTGGGCGACGGCATCAACGACGCGCCAGCGCTGGCGCAGGCCGACGTGGGCCTGGCGATCGGCACCGGCACCGATGTGGCGATCGAGGCGGCCGACGTGGTGCTGATGTCGGGCAGCCTGCAGGGGGTGCCCAATGCGATCGCGCTGTCTCGGGCGACCATGGCCAACATTCGCCAGAACCTGTTCTGGGCCTTCGCCTACAACGCCGCGCTGGTGCCGGTGGCGGCGGGGGCGCTGTACCCGTTCAACGGCACGCTGTTGTCACCGGTGTTCGCGGCCGGGGCGATGGCGCTGTCGTCGGTGTTCGTGCTGGGCAATGCATTGCGGCTCAAGCGGTTCAAGCCACCGCATGGCGCTACCTAGAATCGCCGGGTGAACATCCCACCGCCCGACGACACCCCCAACGACCTGCTGGCACCCCGCGCTGCAGACCCGGCGCCAGCTGCCGCATCAGACCGCGCGAAACCGATCGCACCCGGCACTGCGGCCGACCTTGCGGCCAGCGTTGCCACCAGCCTCGAAGCCGGCTCTGCACCCAGCGCTGCGACCGGGGCAGAACCTGGTTCCGCCCCCGCCGATGTGGCCCACCCCCGCGCCATCCGCACCTTCGTCAAGCGCGCCGGCCGCACCACCACCGGCCAGGCCAAGGCCACGGCCGAACTGGGCCCGCGCTTCGTGCTGCCCTACCGCGCGGCGCCACTGGACCTGCCCGCCGCCTTCGGCCGCACGGCCCCGACGGTGCTGGAGATCGGCTTCGGCATGGGCGATGCCACGGCCCACATCGCGGCCGTGCTGCCCGAGACGGACTTTCTGTGTTGCGAGGTGCACGAGCCCGGCGTGGGCGCGCTGCTCAAGCACATCGGCGAGCGCGGGCTGACCAACATCCGCATCCTGGCGCACGACGCCGTCGAGGTGCTCGACCACATGCTGCCGCCGTGGGACGCGCAGCAGAACCCGCAGGGCCTGGCCGGCATCCACATCTTCTTTCCCGACCCGTGGCACAAGAGCCGCCACCACAAGCGCCGCTTGATCCAGCCGCCGTTCGTGGCCCGTCTGGTGCAGCGGCTGGCGCCCGGTGGCTACCTGCACTGCGCGACCGACTGGGAGCCGTATGCCCACCAGATGCTGGAGGTGCTGCGTGCCGAGCCGCTGCTGGCCAACACGGCGGCCGACTTCGCACCGCGCCCGCACTACCGGCCCGACACCAAGTTCGAACGCCGCGGCCTGCGACTGGGGCACGGCGTGTGGGACCTGGTGTTCCGTCGCCGGTGAGTCTCGGCAGGGCCACAGGATGACCGTCGGCCATGCCAGCGGTGGCAGCTCTCTCACGCCGATCGTGTTGATCTTGCTCAGGGGCCACAGGATGACCGTCGTCCTCGCCAGCGGTGGCGGGCCCCTCAGGGCGCCCCGTCGAGGCTCACCCGCTCAGATCGCCTGCAGGATGCCGGCACCCAGCAGCGCGAACACCACCACGCCCAGCGCCACGCGGTAGTACACGAACGGCATGTAGCTGCGTGTGGACACCAGCTTCAGAAAGCCGACGATCACCGCATATCCGACGAAGAACGCGATGACCGTGGCCAGCAGCGTCTGGCCGGCGCCCACCGCACTGGCCACGCCCCAGGTCTTGTAGAGCTGGTAGAAGCCGGACAGCAGCACCGCCGGGATGGCCAGCAGGAACGAGTAGCGCGCTGCCGCCTCGCGCGTGTAGCCCAGGATCAACCCCATCGTGATCGTGCCGCCAGAGCGCGAGACCCCGGGGATCAACGCCATCGCCTGCGCGAACCCGAACAGCACGCCGTGGCCCCAGGTCAGCTGGTCCAGCGTGCGCTGCTTGCGGCCCAGGCGGTCGGCCGCAGCCAGCACCAGCGCAAACGCGATCAGCATCGTCGCCGTGATGTACAGGTTGCGCAGCGAACCCTCGATGGCATCCTTGAACGCCAGCCCCAGGATGGCGATGGGCAGCGTGCCCAGGATCACCAGCCAGCCCATGCGCGCGTCCGGGCTCAGCGGCTGACCGCGCTGGCGCAGCGAGGCCCACCAGGCCAGGAAGATGCGCACGATGTCGTGGCGGAAGTACAGCAGCACGGCGGCCTCGGTGCCGATCTGCGTGATGGCCGTGAACGCCGCGCCCGGGTCGCCGCCGGAGGGCAGCATCGGGCCGATGATGCGCAGGTGCGCGCTGGAGGAAACCGGCAGGAACTCCGTCAACCCCTGGATCAACCCGAGGAACGCAGCCTCGCCCCACCCGACCGCGCTCAACGCCCCGCTCCGGGTGCGGAAACAAAGGCAGGTGCTGCAAGAAGTCGGGGCATGGGCATGGGTCTGGACGGGGGTCGTGGAGGGCGGACGATGATAGCGGCTCAGGGTTTCCACTGATTCTGACCATGGCACGGCGACAATGCCGTGACATGCCCGCCCCACCAGCGTCACCCCCCGCCCTGCCCATGCGCGCTGGCGTGACAGCCAGCACCGTGGGCCTGCCGGCCGGCCCCTGGGCTTCGTGGCTGAAGTTTTTCACCGACCGCTTCCCGTACATCCCGCGTGCCGAGTGGCGCGCGCGCATGCTGAGCGGTGAAGTGATGGACGACCGAGGCGATCTGCTGGCACCAGACGCACCCTACCGCGCACACGGCCGTGCCTACTACTACCGGGCGCTGGTGGACGAGGCGCCCGTGCCGTTCGAGGCGCAGGTCCTGTTCCGCGATGCGCACCTGCTGGTGGCGGACAAGCCCCACTTCCTGGCCGTGACGCCAGCCGGCCAGTACCTGCATGAAACGTTGCTGGCACGCCTGCGCCGCGCAACCGGGCTGGTCGAGCTGCAGCCGCTGCACCGCATCGACCGCGAGACGGCGGGGCTGGTGTTGTTCAGCCTGCGCCGCGAGGACCGCGCGGCCTACCACGCGCTGTTCAGCGACCGCGTGGTCGACAAGGAATACGAGGCGATTGCGCCGGTGCGGCCCGGCCTCGCGCTGCCGCTGGTGCGCGAAAGCCGCATCGTGCGCGGCGAACCGTTCTTCCGGCAGTGCGAGGCGGCGGGTGAGCCGAATGCCAGCACCCGCGTCGCGCTGGTCGAATCCCATGGCCTACGCGGCCGCTACCGCCTGGAGCCGCGCACCGGCCAACGCCACCAGCTGCGTGTGCACATGGCGGCGCTCGGCCTGCCAATCGAGGGCGACGCGTTCTACCCGGCGGTGCTGCGCGGGCCGGATGAGCCGGACGACCACGCGCGGCCCTTGCAGCTGTTGGCGCGGTCCATCGGGTTCACAGACCCTGTCACGGGGGAGCAGCGCCGTTTTCACAGCCTGCGGTCACTTCAAGCGCTGCGATCCGCGCCTGCGTGAGGGCCTCGTGACGGCGTGAATGGCGTGCGTGGATGGCGCGCGCGATGGTGCCCCTGATGGCTCGCCGGGCCCCAGCGCGCGCCGCGACGTGCGAGCGCCCCGCGCTCACACCACCCCACCCCCAGGCATCAAGGTATTGGACGGCAGGCTTTCGTCGATCAGCTTGCGCGCCGTCTCCACGCCCGCCACCGGCAGCAGCTTCGGGTCGAGCAGGCCCACCTGCACCAGCACGCTGGCCTGGTCCCAGTAGATGTGTTCGTGGCACAGCTTGTCGCCGCGGAACTTGACGACGGCCAGCAGCGGCACTTCCACGCGTTTGCCGGTGGGGGCCACGCCGGGCAGCATCCACGGGATCTCGCTGGTGTGGGTGAAGCTGAACAGCATCTCGTCCACCACCTGCGTGGCGCCCACGGTGCGTGAGATCGGCACCAGCGCGGTGTCGGGCGGGTTGCTGTTGACGAAGTGGTGGGTGTAGAAGTGGTGCAGCTTCTCGTAGCCCACGCCGCCGGTCATCGTGGGGATGTGGTTCACATAGGGCTGCGCCACCATGGTGGCCATCGTGGCATCGACATCGCGGGTGGCGAACTCGTATTCGCAGTGCTTGTCCCACAGCGCGGCCAGGTCGTAGTGCGGGCCGATGGCGGCTTTCAGCGTGGCGATGCTGCGCTCGTGCGCCAGCAGCGCCGAGCTGCGGTGGTAATGGTCGCCGCCCACGCGCGCAAAGGCATGGTCCACGCCGGGGTAGACCTGCAGCTGCACCTTGGGGTGGCCGCGCAGGGCCTGCACGATGCGCTCGCGCGCCTCGGGCGGGCAAAAGCCGTCCAGCTCGGCAATGTGCAGCAAGAGCGGGGCCGTGATGCGGGCTGCCTCGTCCAGCGCGGCTTCGATGCCCACACCGTAGTAGCCGACGGCCACGTCGGCGTCGGTGCGGCAGGCCGCGAGGTAGGCCAGCTTGCCGCCCAGGCAAAAGCCCAGCACGCCGACCTGGGCGCCCGTGACCTCGGGCCGCTGGCGCAGCGCGGTGATGGCGGACTGGATGTCGTCCACGCCCAGCGCCTCGTCGAAGCCCTTGTACAGCGCGAACGCGCGTTGCCAGTCGTCGGGCGTGTAGCCCAGCTCGATGCCGGGCTGCTGGCGCCAGAACAGGTCGGGCACCAGGGCCACGTAGCCTTCCTCGGCATAGGCATCGGCGACCTCGCGCATGGTGGCGTTGACGCCGAAGATCTCCTGCGCCACCACCAGGCCCGGGCCGGTGCCCGCGCTGGGCAATGCCAGGTAGCCGCGGAACGTGCCGCTGCCGTCGGCGGCGGGGATCTCGATGTACTGCGATTTCGGCGTGTCGGCCATCTGCATTCCTTGTCGTGTCGGTGGGAGGGGGGCGCTCAGGGTGCGCATTCGGGGTGCCGCGTGGCGACCTGGTAGGCGCCCGCGTGGAACACCAGGGGTTCGCCGTCGAAGCGGTCGTAATGCTCGACTTCGCCGATGAAGATCAGGTGATCGCCGCCATCGTACTGCCGCACGTTGCGACAGACGAAGTGGGCCAGCGCACCGTCCAGCAGCGGCACGCCGGCGATGGCGTCCAGGCAGTCCACGCCGCCGAACTTGTCGGGCTGCGGCGTGGAGAACTGGCGCGACACATGGTGCTGCCCGGCGGCCAGCACGTTGATGCCGAAATGGCTGGCGGCCGTGAAGTCGGCCAGGCTGGCCGACTGCCGCGCCAGACTCCACAGCACCAGCGGCGGCTCCAGCGACACCGATGAGAACGAGTTCGCCGTCATGCCCACGCGCCGCCCGTCGAGCGCGCGCGTGGTGATCACCGCCACGCCGGTGGCGAACTGCCCCAGCGCACGCCGCAGGTCGCGGCGGTCGAAGCGGTCGGTGGCGGCTTCGCGCGCACGGGCGTCCAGGAAGCGGTCGGCCGCGCCGGCATCGCACCACCAGGGCGCCAACGCGCGCGGGTCGTCGAAGCCGTTGGCCACGCTGGCGGCCACAGCGTCCAGCCGCGCGGCGCTCTGCAGGATCTTGTGCGCCTGCGGCTGCGGTGGCGCCAGCAGGCTGTTGGTCCAGGCCGTGGCCAGCGCGCATAGCCTTCCCAATAACGCCCGAAGGTCTGCTGCATCCAGGCCGCGTCGAACGGCGCGTCGCCGTGTTCCAGCACGCACTGCAGGTAGATGTCGGCGCACTTGGCGGCGTTGTTGGCACCCTGGCCGGTCAGCGGGTCGTTCAGCACCACGGCGTCCGCCATGCCCAGCACGGGGTGGCCCGAACGCAGATGCGCGACCGGCGCGCGCACCGTGGGCGTCACGCGGCCGACCAGGGTGCCGTGGTCGTCGGTCAGCGCCACATCCGCGCAGCGCTCGGCCTCCCAGGGCAGGAACGTGGCCAGGATCTGCAGGCTGCGCGCCAGGTGCTGGGCCGGCGTCTGCACGTCGTCCCAGCAGTCCATGGGGCCGCCGGGCAAGCCTTCGAACACCATGATCTCGCAGGGGCCGGTGGCCGTCAGCGCCGGGAACACGAAGTATTCGCCGACGCCGGGGATCAAATTGAAGCTGACGGCCGAGTACGGCGTGCGCGGCCGCATGCCACGCACATAGGTCAAGGCCACCACGCGCTGCGGCGCATCGAAAGGCGAGCGTTCGGCATCGCGCGCGAACATCGCCGACAGGGCGCCCTTGCCGCTGGCCACCAGCACCAGGTCATGGTCGGCGGCCAGGGCCTGCAGCGTGGCCTCGTCGGCCTCGCGGATCTGCAGTTGGCCGCCGCGCGCCTCAAACAGGCCCATCCAGTGCGCAAGCTTGAGGCGCTGGTCGACGGATTGGGCCGGGTGGTCCAGCCGCGCTGCCCAACGGACGGACGGGCCGCCCTGCGGGCTGCGCACCGTGACGGCGATGCCGTCCACCGTCGGGCAGACCTGCGCCCAGTGGTCCAGCCCCAGCAGCCGCTCGGTCTGCAGCGCGCTTTCGAACATGCACTGGCTGGACAGCACCGGGCCGCCCAGGATGTCTGCAGCCGTGCGGTTGCTGAGCAGCGTGACCTGGTGGCCCGCCTGCAGCAGCCCCAGGGCCAGCTGCAGGCCCGACTGGCCGGCACCGACGATGGCAAAGCGCCTGGTCATGCGCTTCAGGCGACGGCCGCGCAGGTCTGGGCAAAGCGCTCGGCCTCCACCGGATCGGCGAACCAGGGGAAGAAGGTGCGCGGGTCGTCGAAGCCGTTGGCGATCGCGCTGGCCAGGGGCGGCACCGCACCGGCCTGGCCCAGCAGTTGCAGCACGTGCGGCGGGGGCGGCGTCAGCAGCATGCCCGTCCACTGCACCACCCACTGCGCATAGCCGAACCAGTAGCGGTCGAAGGTGTGCTGCATCCACGCGGCATCGAGTGGCGCGTCGCCCTGCGCGAGGATGCTCTTGAGGTAGGTGTCGGCGCACTTGGCCGCGTTGTTCGAGCCCTGGCCCGTGATGGGGTCGTTCAGCACCACCACATCGGCCATGCCCAGCACCTTGCGGCCCGAGGGCAGCGTGGCGACCGGCTTGCGCACCGTCGGGGTGAAGCGGCCGGCGAGGATGCCGTGGTCGTCGGTCAGTTCAATGCCTGCGCAGCGCTCCGCTTCCCAGGGCAGGAAGGTGTCCAGGATCTGCTTGCTGCGGGCCAGGTGCTGCTCAGGCGTCCTGGCGTCGGCCCAGCAGTCCATGGGGCCACCGGGCACGCCTTCGAACACCATGATCTCGCACGGGCCGGTCGTGGTCAGCGCCGGGAACACGAAGTATTCGCCGACGCCGGGGATCAGGTTGAAGCTGACGGCCGAGAACGGCGCGCGTGGCCGCATGCCGCGCACGTAGGTCAGCGCCAGCGCACGCTGCGGCTGCGCGAAGCGCGACTTGTGGTCGTCGCGCGCGAACAGCTGCGCGATCTCGCCCTTGCCGCTGGCCACCAGCGTCAGGTCGTGCTGCAGCGTGCAGGCTTCCAGCTCGGGGATGCCGGCGTCCTGGAACACCAGCTCGCCACCGCGCTGCTGGAACTCGCCCATCCAGACGGGCACCTTGAGACGTTGGTCCACCGACTGCGCGACCGACTGCAAGCGCGCGGCCCACTCGATGGCCTTGGCGCCGCGTTGCTCGGGGTGCGGCACCGTCAGAGAAATGCCCTCGACCGGCGGGCAGTCACGGCCCCAGAAGTCCAGGCCCAGGTCGCGCTCGATCTGCAGCGCACTGTGGAACATGCACTGGCTGGACATGACCTTGCCGGCGCGGATATCGGTCGCCGAGCGGTTGCTGTACAGCGTGACGTGGTGGCCGGCGGCCAGCAGGCCCAGGCCGAGTTGCAGGCCGGACTGGCCGGCGCCGATGATGGCGATCCGCTTGGATG
The DNA here is from genome assembly GCF_056521305.1 of Rhodoferax sp. RT4P68. NCBI lineage: Bacteria > Pseudomonadati > Pseudomonadota > Betaproteobacteria > Burkholderiales > Comamonadaceae > Rhodoferax > Rhodoferax sp. RT4P68. The sequence goes on along the minus strand of NZ_JBWMBB010000006.1, from coordinate 262,060 downwards.
CGTGCATGTCTTACTCCATCAGTTTGGGAATGGCCGGAACGGCCTGTTCAGGCCCCATGGCCGAATAGCCGCCGTCGACCGCGTAGTCGGCGCCGGTCACGAAGCTGGCGTGGTCCGACAGCAGGAACAGCACCACCTGGGCGACCTCGTCCGGGTCGCCCACGCGGCCCAGCATGTGGAAAGGCGCGGCCACGCGGTCGGTCTTGGCGCGGTCGCCGCCACTCAGCTGGTCCATCACGGCCGACCAGGTCCAGCCCGGCGACACGCTGTTGACGCGGATGCGGTCGGCCGCCAGGTCCATCGCCATGTTGCGCGTGAGCTGGGCCATGGCGGCCTTGCCCACGGGGTACAGCCAGCGCCCCGTCTGCGCCACGCCAGACGAGATGCTGGTGAAGTTGACCACGGCGCCACCGCCGGCCGCCAGCATGTGCGGGTGCACGGCCTGCAGCATGGCGACCGCGCTGGCCACGTTGACGTTGAACGCCGTCAGCCAGTCGGCACGCGGCGACTTGAAGCCCTCGTCCAGGTAGGAGCAGGCCAGGTTCACCAGCAGCTGCACGCCGCCGTGGCGCGCGGCCGCGTCGGCCACACAGGCCTCAACCTGCGCGTCGTCGGTGATGTCGCAGCGGCGAAAGTGCGCGCCTGCGCCCAGCGCGTCGGCCAGCGGCTGGCCCTTGTCGGCGTCGATGTCGGCGATCACCACGCGCACGCCGGCCGCGTGCAGCGCGCGCACCACGCCGGCGCCGATCAATGTGGCGCCGCCGGTCACGATGGCGCTCTTGCCCTGTAGTCCCTTGAACATGCTGCTCGCACTCCCCCTGTGGACGGGCGACCGGAGCGGCGCCCTGCCCCGCAACCTTAGGTGCAGCCGGCGCGACTGCGCATCCCGCAGGCGCGGCCGGTGTCCCGCAAGCGCACATCTTTGCGGCGCGCCCACGGATCGATCCGCATTGTGGGAACCGGGGCGGTGCGCTACCTTTGCCCACCCGCCATGCCCACCACCGCCTGCCCGCCCCTGCCACTTGCGCGCTACCGCCTGTTCGAAAGCCAGGACCTGGACGAGGCCCGCGAGCGCGTGGCACGCGTGTTCTGCCCGCACGGCCTGAACATGCTGGGGCCCCGCGTGCCACTGGACGCCTGCCACCACAGCGTGCGCCTGCACCGCGATGTGAGCCTGAACTATGTGCAGTACGGCCCGGCGGTGCAGATCGACCCGGGCCATCTGCAAGACTTCTTCCTGCTGCAGATCCCGCTGCGCGGCGGCGCCGACATCCGCTGCGGTGCGCAACACGTCACGGCCACGACGCGCCTGGCCTCGCTGCCGTCTCCGACCGAGCCCTTGGCCATGCGCTGGGCCGACGACAGCCCGCACCTGATCGTGCGGCTGGGCCGCCCGGCCCTGCTGACCCAGCTCGAAGGGCTGCTGCAGGCCCCCGTGCGCGACGACCTGGTGTTCGACCTGGGCGTGCCGCTGGACGACCCGGCGCTGGCCGCTCTGCTGCAGTTCGTCGACTACCTGCGCGCCAGCCTGGACACGGGCGGCGCCCTGCAGCCTGGCAGCCTGCTGGCGCAGCACGCCGAGGCCTATCTGCTGACCAGTCTGCTGCTCTGCGCGCGCCACAACCACAGCGCCGCGCTGAACGGCCAGGCCCAGCGCAGCCTGCTGCCGCGCTCGGTGCGCCGCGCCCAGGACTACATGGCCGCACACGCGCAAGCGCCCGTGACCCTGGCAGCCGTCTGCGTTGCTGCCGGCTGCAGCGCGCGCAGCCTGCAGCAGGCATTTCGCCAGCACCTGGGCCAAGGGCCTATGGACTTCCTGCGCGACCTGCGGCTGGACCGGGTGCGTGCCGAACTGATGGCAAGCGACGCCAGCGTACGCGCGACAGCCGAACGATACGGCTTTGTGCACCTGGGCCACTTCGCGGCGCAATACCGTACGCGCTTTGGCGAGCGGCCTTCAGACACGCAGGCGCGGCGCCGCGTCTGACACCCACTGCACCTGTACTCCCGCGCTGGGTTGACATTTATTCCGCATCCATTTGTGCGGTGCAGCATGGACAATCGGCAGTTGTACACAACTGCTTTGGATGCTGCACATGCGGGTCGAATGGAATTCAGGGCGCACTTGGGTTGGCGCGATCACCCTGGGCATGGCGCTCAGCGCCTGCATGGGCGTTGTCCCCCCGGCACCGTCGCCGATGTCGGTCGCCCCGCTGCCAGGCACGCCGATCGCCTTTGCACACCAGGGCCGGGGCAGTGTGCTGCCCACGGTGGTGTTCCAAAGCGGCCTGGGCGATGACCACGGCGCCTGGGCCGAAGTGCTGCAGCAGTTGCCACCGCAGATCGAGGCCGTGGCCCCGGACCGCCCTGGCTACGGCGCCAGCCCGGCCCGCACCGAAGTGCGCGACGCCTGCCGCATTGCGCACGAGCAGCGCCAGATGCTGCGCCGCGCCGGCCTGATGCCGCCCTACGTGCTGGTCGGCCATTCCCTGGGCGGCCTGTACCAGTACGTCTATGCGCGGCAATACCCCGATGAGGTGGCCGGCCTGGTGCTGCTGGACCCGACGCACCCACAAATCCTGCCGACGATGCAGCGCGAGGCGCCCGGTGCTGCCGCGTTGCTGCAGCTGGCGCGGCAGACCGTGTTCACGCCAGCCATGCGGCAGGAGTTCGACGCCCAGGCCGGTTGCCTGGACGCGCTGGACAGCGCCACACCGCTGAACGTGCCGACGGTGATGATGGTGTCGACCCGCTCGCCGGCCTATGAAGGCGCCGACCTGCACGCGGCGTTGGGCAGCCTGCGCCAGGACTGGCTGCACCTGACCGGCACCTCAGCGCTGACGCCGGTAGCCGGTGCCGGGCACTACATCCAGCGCGATGCGCCGCTGGCCGTGGTGGGGGCGATTCAGTCGCTGATGGAGACGGCCACCGAGCGACTTGTCGGTGGTGGCCCCGGAAGTACCCCATTCCTGTGATGTTGCAGATCGGCCTTGTATGTTGCTGCGGCCATGCAACCAGCTTGAGGTCGAGACCGCCCTACAGGGGCCGCAAGCGCCGCAATCGTTCGACCCAGGCCGCAAAGTGCGGGCATTCGCGCAAGATGGCAGTCAAGCCGATGTGCTGACCGATCAACGGTGCGTGGGTGGTCTTGCGATACCGCGGCACCAACAGCTCGGCAAGCCTGGCGGACGGCTTGGTGTCGAACCCGTCGTTGATGTGTTCCGGCGTGGCGAAAGCCTGGCGCACGGCTTGCAAGGCCGCAGACGCGGCCGACCAGCCGGGCTGGCTGCGGCACAGGGCATCGGTTGCCGCGAAGAACAGGCCTTCCAACTCGTAGGGTTGGATGTGCGCCATGAACCGTTCCGGCCGAAAGCCGAGCGCCTTCACGAGCGCTGCGTCAAGCGCAGCGAGTTGATCAATGCCTTCGCGCCTGAAGACATCGTGGTGGTCGACCGTGCCGACGACGAGTCCACATTTCGCAGGCTGAGCGGCCGACTGCGTCGACACGATGAGCTGGCGCGTTTCGGCCTGCTGCTTGAGCAGGTCCGACAGCACGCCGACGGCATAGGGATGTAGACCCAACTCGGGTTCGTCGATCAGGACGGTGTCCGGAAGAAGCCAAACAGGTTGAAGCAGCAGCGTCGCCAGACAGATGAACCTCAACGTACCGTCGGAAAGAGCGCTTGCACCATACGGCGTGTCCGGGTCGCCTTTCTGCGTCCATTCCAGCTCTACCGTCTCGGCTTGCGGCTCGCGCTGCACGAAGTCACCAAAGAACGGCGCTACCAATCGAATTGTTTCGATAATTTGCTGGTACGACTCAAGGTGTTGACTGCGCAGACGTCCAAGATACGCCGCCAGATTTCCCGCATCAGTCTTCAAGCGCAAAGTGTCTTTCGCGCTGTGAGGCTGCTTCACTGCAGCCAGTTCCCCAGTGTCATGGAAGTGGTACTGACGCCAGCTTTGCATCATGCGCAGTACGTATTTCCCGACGTAACTGCCTGTCGCTGCGGACCAAGGCCTCCTCATGGTTTCGACCGAGTGAATAGGCCTTTCCATCTGTCATCGACCCGGCAATCCAGGTGTGCTCTCGCGAGAAAACAAAGCGGTTGTCGTTGGTGGCGTCCAAGCTGATGAGGTAGCCATTGCGATAGCCCCCCGTGGGCTGACCGAACACCTCGAATTCCATCGTCTGCGTTTTCCGTCGCCCACCATGGAGCAGCGCGCCAGCCTTGCCCTGCTTTTACACATGCCCCGGAAAGTTATCGCCAGCGACTTCCGACAGAAAGCGCAGCGCGCCGATGAAGTTGCTCTTGCCCGCGCCGTTGGCACCGATTAGCAAATTCAGCGGTCGCAGCGCGAAGCCCTCCAGCGCCCGGATGGACTTGAAGCCCCGGATGGTGATGGATTCGATTTGCGCCATAGCGTGTGTGACCTCAAGCCCGTTCGCTCACCCAGCCCTGCACCGAAGCCAGCGCCTTGTCCAGCCCGCTGGCATCCGTGCCGCCCGCCATGGCGAGATCCGGCTTGCCGCCGCCCTTGCCACCGACCTGCTGGGCAACGAAGTTCACCAGCTCGCCAGCCTTGATCTTGCCTACGCTGTCGGCCGTGACACCGGCCGCCAGTTGCACCTTGCTGCCATCGACCACGGCCAGCACGATGGCGCCGGTCTTGAGCTTGTCCTTGAGCTTGTCCATGGTCTCGCGCAAGGTCTTCACGTCGGCGCCGTCCAGGCGCGCGGCCAGCACCTTGAGGCCCTTGACGTCGATGGCCTGCGACACGAGATCGTCGCCTTTGCTGGCGGCCAGCTTGCCCTTGAGCGCGGCGACTTCTTTCTCCAGCGCGCGAACCTGCTCCAGCGTCTGCGTGATGCGGGTCTGCAGCTCGGCCACCGGGGCCTTCAGGCTGCCGGCCGCCTGCTGCACGGCGCTTTCGAGCTGCTGCAGGTAGGCCAGCGCGTTCTCGCCGGTGATGGCTTCGACCCGGCGGATGCCGGCCGCGACGCCGCTCTCGGACGTGATCTTGAACAGGCCGATGTCGCCGGTGCGGCCCACGTGCGTGCCGCCGCACAGCTCGCGGCTGCTGCCGATGTCCAGCACGCGCACGCTGTCGCCGTATTTTTCGCCGAACAGCATCATGGCGCCGGTGCCCTTGGCGGCCTCGATGTCCATCACGCGGGCCAGCGTCTCGGCGTTGGCCAGGATCTCCACGTTCACGCGCTTCTCGATCTCGGTGATCTGCGCATCGGTGACCGGCGCGTTGTGCGTGAAATCGAAGCGCGTCTTGTCGGCATCGACCAGCGAGCCCTTTTGCTGCACATGCTCGCCCAGCACCTCGCGCAGCGCCTTGTGCATCAAGTGCGTGACGCTGTGGTTGCGCATGGTGGACTGGCGGCGCGCGACGTCGACCTCGGCTGTGACGGCGTCGCCGACCTTCAGCTGGCCCTGCGTCTGCATGCCGTGGTGGCCGAAGACGTCGGACTTGATCTTCAGCGTGTCCTCCACGCCGAACTGCAGGCCCTCGGCCGCCAGCACACCGCAGTCGCCGACCTGGCCACCGCTCTCGGCATAAAACGGCGTGGTGTCCAGCACCACGATGCCGCTCTGGCCTTCCTGCAGCGCCTGCACGGCCGCGCCCTCGTGGTACAGCGCAACCACCTTGGCCGGTTCGGCCAACGTGTCGTAACCGGTGAACGGGTGGCCTTCGCCGCTGTAGTCCACAGCGCGTTCCATCTTGAACTTGCCGGCGGCGCGGCCCTGGGCCTTTTGCTTGTCCATGGCGGCGTTGAAGCCGGCCACGTCGACCTCGACCTCACGCTCGCGGCAGACGTCCTGCGTCAGATCGAGCGGGAAGCCGAAGGTGTCGTGCAGCTTGAAGGCGACGTCGCCCGGCAGCGTCTTGCTGCCATCGGCCATCGTCGCATCCAGGATCTCCATGCCGTTGGCCAGCGTCTCGAAGAAGCGCTCTTCCTCGGCCTTCAGCACGGCCATGATGCGGTCGGCCTCGGCTTTCAGCAGCGGATACGCATCGCCCATCAGCGCGACCAGGTCAGGCACGAGTTTGTGGAAGAACGGCGTCTTCTTGCCCAGCTTGTAGCCGTGGCGAATCGCGCGGCGCACGATGCGACGCTGCACGTAGCCGCGGCCTTCGTTGCTGGGGATCACGCCGTCGCTGACCAGGAACGCAGTCGCGCGGATGTGGTCGGCGATCACGCGCAGGCTCTTGTGGTTCAGGTCGGCCTCGCCGGTCTCGCGCGCGGCGGCCTTGATCAGCGCGTCGAAGATGTCGATCTCGTAGTTGCTGTGCACGTGCTGCAGGATGGCGGCCAGGCGCTCCAGGCCCATGCCGGTGTCCACGCAGGGCGCGGGCAGCTTCACCACGCTGCCGTCTTCCTGCATGTCGAACTGCATGAACACGTGGTTCCAGATCTCGATAAAGCGGTCGCCGTCTTCGTCCGGGCTGCCCGGGGGGCCGCCGGGGATGTGCGGGCCGTGGTCGTAGAAGATCTCGCTGCAGGGTCCGCAGGGGCCGGTGTCGGCCATCATCCAGAAGTTGTCGGACTTGTACTTGCCGCCCTTGTTGTCGCCGATGCGGATGACGCGCTCGGGCGGCAGGCCGATCTCTTGGGTCCAGATGTCGAAGGCCTCGTCGTCGTCGATGTAGACGGTGGCCAGCAGCTTCTCGGGGGGCAGCTTGTAGACCTGGGTCAGCAGCTCCCAGCCCCACTTCAGCGAGTCGCGCTTGAAGTAGTCGCCAAAGCTCCAGTTGCCCAGCATCTCGAAGAAGGTGTGGTGCCGCGCCGTGTAGCCCACGTTCTCCAGATCGTTGTGCTTGCCGCCGGCGCGCAGGCAGGCCTGCACGGAGGCCGCGCGCACATAGTTGCGCTTGTCGGCGCCCAGGAACACGTCCTTGAACTGCACCATGCCCGAGTTGGTGAACATCAGCGTCGGGTCGTTGCCGGGCACCAGCGGGCTGGACGCGACCACGGTGTGGCCCTTGGTGGCGAAGAAGTCCAGGAAGGACTTGCGGATGTCGGCGACGGTCACGAGGGGAGTGTTCTGGTTCATGGAAATTCGCAGCAGAAAAGATGGTGTCTCGGGGGCAGGATCAGGCTGGCTGAAAGATGTCGACGCCGACGCGCTTTGCGGCGGCCATCAGCTTCTTGTTCTTGGTGGCCAGTGGCAGGCGCTGCTGGCGTGCCAGGTCGAGGTAGCAGGCATCGTAGGAGGTCAGCTCCCAGTCGTGGGCACGTTCGGTCCAGTAGCGGGCGTCGGGCTCCAGCGCCATGGTCTGCACGTCCAGATTTTAGCCCGCAGGCACTGGGCGGACGGTGCCCACCACACCCCTGCCAGCCTAGGTCGCGCGGCGCGCTGCGAAGAAGTTTCACCAGACAAAATCAGAACAAACCCTAGCGCGTGATTTTGTGATCCGCCCTAGCATCCATGCCAATCCATTCTTTTGTTCCGTGAAATACTCGCTTGCCACACCGCCAACACCCGATGCCGCCGAGTCGCCATCGTCCGTGGCCAAGGCTTGCCGCATCCTGCGGGCTTTGACGGCGCTTAAGGAACCCCGGTTGACCGACATCGCCCACGCTGCCGACCTGGACAAGGCCACGGTGCTGCGGCTGTTGGAAGGGTTGGCACGCGAAGGCTTCGTGCGGCGTGACGCGCAGACCAAGCTCTACAGCGCCGGCCCCGAGTTGCAATTGGCCGGCGCCGCCGCCCTGGCCCGGGTGGACCCACGCGCCATCGTGCGCCCCAGCCTCTTGCGGCTGGCCGGCCAGTTCGAGGACACGGCCATCCTGTCGCTGCCCAGCGGCAGCGAGTCGCTGTGCCTGGATCTGGAGCTGGGCCGCTACCCCATCCGCGCCAACTACCTGGAGGCCGGCAACCGGCGCCTGCTGGGCGTGGGCGCCGGCAGCCTGGCGCTGTTGGCCTGGATGCCCGAACGCGAACGCGAGACCGTGTTGGACATCGTGGCAGCGCAGTTGCAGCGCACCCAGCGCTACCCCGCCATCGACCGCGCACTGCTGCAGGCCAAAGTCGCCGAGTCGCGCGCCCAGGGCTACGCCGTGCTGCTGGACGTGGTGGTCGACCGCATGGGCGGCATCGGCGTGCCCATCCTGGGCGCGGACGGCCGGCCCGTCGCCGCCATCAGCATCGCCGCCCTCACCGACCGCATCAGCGCGCGCGAGGCAGAACTGGCCACCGCCGTGCAGCGCGAAGCCGCGCTGTGCCAAACCCAATGGCCCGGCGCCGGAATCCATCTCTCATGAACACTGCCTACATCGCCGGCGTCGGCAACACCCGCTTTGGCCGCCTCGAAGGCCAGGGCCCGCTCGACCTCATGGCCCAGGCCGCCTCGCAGGCGCTGGCCGATGCGCAACTGGCCCGCAGCGACATCGATGGGCTGCTCTGCGGCTACGCCACCACCTTGCCGCACCTGATGCTGTCCACGCTCTTCGCCGAGCGCTTCGGCCTTGCGCCGCACTACGGCCACGGCATGGCGCTGGGGGGTGCCACGGGCGCGGCCATGCTGATGCTGGCCGCCGACCTCGTGCGCGCGGGCCGTTGCCGGCGCGTGCTGGTGGTGGCCGGTGAGAACCGGCTGAGCGGCCAGGCCCGTGACAGCGCCATCCAGACGCTGGCCCAGGTCGGCGACCGGGATTTCGAAGTGCCCAACGGCGCCAGCGTGCCGGCCTATTACGCGCTGCTGGCCTCACGCTACATGGCCACCACCGGCCTCACGCAGGACGACCTGGCCTCGTTCGCCGTGCTGATGCGCGAGAACGCCATGCGCCACCCCGACGCGCACCTGCGCGAGCCGATCACGGCCGCCGACGTGGCCGCGTCCAAGCCCATCGCCTCGCCGCTTCGTCTTTTGGACTGCTGCCCGATCTCTGACGGCGCCATGGCCCTGGTGGTCACGCGCGAGCCCGGCCCGGGTGCCGGCGTGGCCATCGTGGGCGCCGGGCAGGCGCACCAGCACCAGCATCTGTCGGCCATCGACGACGTGCTGCACACCGGCGCCTCGGCCGCAGCCGACCGCGCCTTCGCCGAATCGGGTCTGGCCCGCAGCGACATCGACTACCTGGGCATCTACGACTCGTTCACGATCACGCTGGCCATGCTGCTGGAGGAAACCGGCTTCGCCGCGCGTGGCCAGTCGGCAGCCCGCGTGCGCGACGGCACCTACGCCCCCGACGGCCCGCTGCCGCTGAACACCCACGGCGGCCTGCTGTCGTTCGGCCACTGCGGCGTGGCCGGCGGCATGGGGCACACGGTCGAGGCCGTGCGCCAGATGCGTTCGACCGCAGGCGAGCGCCAAGGGCGCCCGCCCCGCCACGCTTTCGTGCACGCCGACGGCGGCGTGCTGTCCTCGCATGTCAGTTTGGTCCTGTCCCGGAGGTCTTGAACATGAGCGCTACCAGCACCACCACCACCACCGCCCACCCCTTCACCGACGGCGTGGCCCAGGGGCTGCTGCGCTACCAGCGCTGCGACGACTGTGGCCGCGCGCAATCGCTGACGCGCCTGGCTTGCGCGCACTGCGGCAGCGAACACCTCGCCTGGCACGAGGCCACGGGCCACGGCACGGTGGTGGCGGCCAGCGTGGTCAACCGGGCGCCGTCCGAAGCGTTCCGCCCGCTCGTGCCCTACACGCTGGTGCTGGTCGAGCTGGACGAAGGCCCGCGCGTGATGGGCCACGCCATGCCGGGCACCGGCATCGGCGACAACGTCAAGGCCGGCACCTTTTCGCACGAGAAGCGCAGCCTGCTGCGCTTCGCCCCCACCCGTCACTGAACCACTCAAACCGGAGCCCCCCATGCAAGCACCACAGCGCCCCAGGCGCAGCCGCGCCGCGCGCGCCCTGATCGGCCTCGCCATTGGCCTCGCGTTCAGCGCGGCGGCACTGGCCCAGGCCTGGCCGTCCAAACCCGTCAAGCTGGTCGTGCCCTACCCGCCGGGCGGGCCGACCGACACCGTGGCCCGCGTCATCGCGCAAAAGCTGCAGACGCAGACCGGCCAGCCCTTCATCGTCGAGAACCGCGCCGGCGCGGGCGGCAACACAGGCGCCGAGGCGGTCGCGCGCAGCCCGGCCGACGGTTACACCCTGCTGGTGGCCACCACCGCGCACGCCATCAACCCTTCCTTGTTCAAGAACCTGGGCTACCAGTTCGGCAAGGACTTCGTGCCGATCTCGCAGCTGACCAGCGGCCCGCTCGTCGTGGTGGCGCATCCGACGCTGCCGGTCAAGAACATCGCCGAGCTGATCGCGCTGGCCAAGTCCAAGCCGGGCGAGCTGAATTTCGCCTCGTCGGGCAACGGCCAGTCCACGCACCTGGCGGGCGAAATGTTCAACGCCATGGCCGGCACGCAGATCCGGCACATCCCCTACAAGGGCAGCGCGCCCGCGCTCAGCGACACCATGGGCGGGCAGACGCAGCTGATGTTCGACACCATGCTGTCGGCCATGCCGCATGTGAAGGCCGGCAAGCTGCGCGCGCTGGCGGTCACCAGCGCCCGGCGCTCGCCTGCCGCGCCCGACGTGCCCACCGTCGCCGAGTCCGGCGTGCCCGGCTACGAGGCCATCGCCTGGAACGGCCTGCTGGCCCCGACCGGCACGCCCAAGGACGTGCTGGCCCGCCTCAGCGCCGAGCTGCGCACCGCCATGGAGCAACCCGACGTGCGCGAACGCTTCGAGGCCCAGGGCTTCGCGGCCGCCTACAGCACGCCCGAGGCCTTCGCAACCTTCATCACCACCGAAATCGACAAATGGGCCAAGGTCGTCAAGACCTCTGGAGCAACGGTGGAATGACATCCGCATGATCGACTACCAACGCCTGCTGGACTGGAAGTTCCCGGTCGTCGAACACCGCTACACGGCCGACGACAGCATGCGCTACGCCCTGGCGCTGGGCCTGGGTGAAGACCCGATGGATCTGCGCCAGCTGCAGTACGTGAACGACACCATCGCCGGCACGCCACTGGCGCTGCCCACCATGGCCGTGGTGCTGGGCTTTCCGGGTTCGTGGATGCAGGACCCGGCCACCGGCATCGATTTCACGAAGATCGTGCACGGCGAAGAAGAGCTCACGCTGCACCAGCCGCTGCCGGCCGCCGGCACGGTGCTGGCCCAGCACCGCGTGGTCGCCATCGTCGACAAGGGCGAAGGCCGCGGCGCCACCGTCACCTACGACAAGGAACTGCACGACAAGGCGAATGGCACGCTGCTGGCCACCGTGCGCCACACCACGTTTGCGCGCGGCAACGGCGGCTTCTCGGCCAAAGACGGGCGCACCGACACCTCGCCGCCCGCTCCACCCAAGCCACCGACCGGCACGCCCGACCGCGCGCTGGAGATCCGCACACTGCCGCAGATGGCGCTCTTGTACCGGCTGCTGGCCGACCGCAACCCGTTGCATTCCGAGCCGGCCGTGGCCAAGGCTGCCGGGTTCGACCGGCCGATCCTGCACGGCCTGGGCACCTACGGCATCGCCGGCCGGGCCATCCTGTCCGCCTGGTGCGAGGACAAGCCCGAGCAGCTCAAGAACTTGTTCGCGCGCTTCTCCTCGCCCGTGTTCCCGGGCGAGACCATCCGCATGGAGATGTACGCCGGCGCGACCGCAGGCGACATCGCGTTCCGCGCCATCGCGGTGGAACGCGGCGTGACCGTGCTGGACGCTGGCCGCGCCCAGGTCGCCCCTTGATCGATCGGAGAACTTCATGACCACGCTGCACTTCACGCGCCGCCACGTGCTCGCCGCCACGGCCGCCCTGGCGGTCGGCCCTGCCTTCGCACAGGCCGCCTACCCCAACCGCCCGGTGAAGTTCATCGTGCCGTTTCCCGCCGGCGGCCCGGTGGACACCACCGCCCGTGCGATGGCGCAAAAGCTGGGCGATCTGTGGGGCCAGCCCGGTGTCGTCGACAACCGCGCGGGTGCCGGCGGCATCGTGGGCGCCGAAGTCGCGGCCAAAGCGCCAGGCGACGGCTACACCCTGTTCGTCTGCTCGATCCACCATTCGGTGCTGCCCGCGTTGCGGCCCAACCTGACCTACAACATCGAGAAGGATTTCGTGCCCGTAAGCTTCGGCGCGATGTTCCCGGTGATCCTGGTGGCCCACCCCTCGTTGCAGGCCAAGAATGTGGCCGAGCTCATCGCGCTGGCCAAGCGCGATCCCGGCAAGATCGCCTTCGGCTCGGCCGGCAACGGCGGCGGCACGCACCTGGCCGGTGAGCTGTTCAACATGCAGGCCGGCACCCAGTTGCAGCACATCCCCTACAAAGGCAGTGCGCCAGCCATGACCGATCTGCTGGGCGGCCAGGTACAGCTGATGTTTGCCGATGCGCCCACCGCGCTGCCGCAGATCCGCGCCGGCAAGGTGCGCGCGCTGGGCGTGGCCAGCGCCCAGCGCTCGGCCCTGCTGCCCGAGCTGCCGACCATTGCCGAAGCCGGCCTGCCCGGCTATGAGGCGTATTCCTGGGCCGCCGTCGTCGCCCCGGCCGGCACGCCCAAGGACATCGTCGCCAAGATCAGCTCCGACCTGCAAAACGTCATGGCCCAGCCCGACGTCAAACAGCGCCTGTACGACGCCGGTGCCGAGGCCATGCCCACCTCGCCCGAGAAGTTCGCGCAGATGCTGCGCAGCGAGATCGAGAAGTGGGGCAAGGTGGTCAAGGCGGCGAACATCAAGATGGACTGACCGTCATGACGACGCCCAGCACCGCCCGTTTGCTCACCGAACGCCGCGGCCGCGTGCTGCTGCTGACGATCCACAACCCCGAGGCGCGCAACGCGCTGCACCCCAGCCTGTACCCGCAGGCCACGACGATCTTTCGCAAGGCCTTCGACGACGAGAGCCTGGGCGCCATCGTGCTGTGCGGCGACGGCGCGCATTTCTGCGGCGGTGGCGACCTGCGGCGGCTGCAGCAGCAGCGCGACCGGCCGCCTGAGACGCAGGCCGAGATCCTGGACCAGCTGCACGACTGGGTCGAAGCCATGCGCGCCTGCCCGCAGCCGGTGATCGCGGCGGTGGAGGGCGCGGCGGCTGGGGGCGGCTTCTCCGTCGCGTTGGGCTGCGACCTGATCGTGGCCGCCGACGATGCGCGCTTCGTGATGTCGTACGTGCGGATCGGCCTGTCGCCCGACGGTGGCGGCTCCGACGCCCTGGCCCGCGCCTTGCCGCCACAGGCCGCGCTGGAACTGCTGCTGGACGGCGATGTGGCCACGGCCTCGCGCCTGCATGCCCTCGGCCTGGTCAACCGCATCGTGGCGCCCGGCATGGCCAAGGCGACCGCGCTGGAATGGGCCGAACGCCTGGCCGCCGGCCCGCGCAGTGCGCAGCAGCGCATCAAGCAATTGGTCTACGCCGCACGCGGCCGCGGCCACCGCGCCCAACTCGATGCCGAACGCGACGCCTTCGTGGCCGGCCTCTATGGCCCCGAATGCGGCGAAGGCATCTCGGCATTTCTCGACAAACGCAAGCCCACCTTCCACACGCCATGACCGACCTGCTCAGCGCCGCACTCGCCCCCCAATCCATCGCCATCATTGGCGCCTCGGAAAACCCGAACAAGATCGGTGGGCGGCCCATCGCCTACATGCAGCGCCTGGGTTACCAGGGGCGGCTGTATCCCATCAACCCCAGCCGCAAGGAACTGCAGGGCCTGGCCTGCTATGCGTCGCTTGCCGACCTGCCCGAGGTGCCGGAGATGGCGCTGGTCATCGTCGGTGGCGAGCAGACCGTGGCGGCCGTGGAGGACTGCGCCGCGCGGGGCGTGCGCTGCGCCGTCGTGATCGCGTCGGGCTTCGGCGAGACCGGCGCGGCCGGCCGCGCCGTACAGGACCGCATGGTCGCTGCCGCGCGCGCCGCCGGCATGCGCCTCGTCGGCCCCAACACCCAGGGCCTGGCCAACTTCGGCACCGGCGCCATCGCCAGCTTCTCCACGCTGTTCACCGAGGTGCCGCCACTGGACGGCCCCATCGGCATCGTGAGCCAGAGCGGCGGCATCAGCGCCATGGCCTATGGACTGCTGCGCGGGCGTGGCCTGGGCGTGCGCCATGTGCATGCCACGGGCAACGAGGCCGACATCGGCGTGGCCGATCTGGCCTGGGCCGTGGCGCACGACCCCGACGTGAAGCTGCTGCTGCTCTACCTGGAAAACATCGCCAACCCCACGCTGCTGGCCGAGACCGCCGCCTACGCGAAAAGCCGCGACCTGCCCATCGTCGCGATCAAGGCCGGCCGCTCGGTCAGCGGGCAGAAGGCGGCCTCGTCGCATACGGGTTCGCTGGCCAATGAAGACCGCGTGGTGGAAGCCTTTTTGCGGCGCCACGGCATCTGGCGCGTGCGCGACCCGCATGCACTGGCAACCTCGGCCCAGGGTTATCTGCAAGGCTGGCGGCCAAAGGGCCGGCAGTTGGTGGTGGTCAGCAACTCGGGCGCCAGCTGCGTGATGGCGGCCGATGCGTCCGAGCAGCTCGACTTGCCGCTGGCCACCCTGGCCGACAGCACGCAGGCCGGCCTGGCCGCGCGCCTGCCGGGCTTTGCCACCACGACCAACCCCATCGACATCACGGCCGCGCTGCTGTCCAACAGCGGCCTGTTCAGCGACGTGCTGCCCGTGATCGCGGGCGACCCGTCGGCCGACATGGTGTTCATCCACATTCCCGTGGCCGGCGCCAGCTACGACGTCGACGCGTTCGCGCGCGACACCGCCGCGTTCGCCCACAGCAGCGGCAAGCCCGTGGCTGTGGCGGCCTGGCAAGATGTCGTGGCCGAGCCTTTCCGCCGGGCCGGTGTCGCGACCTATGCCAACGAGCACGAAGCGCTGTCGGTCTTCTCGCAGATCGCCTCGCACTGGGAACTTTTGGGCCGCCCGCAGCCGCGTTGGGAGGCCAGCCCGGCACCGGCTCTGCCCGCAGGCGACGGCCTGCTGAACGAAGCGCAAAGCCTGGCGCTGCTGGCCGGCCAAGGCATCACGGTCGTGCCGCACCGCCTGTGCCGCAGTGCCGCCGAGGCGCGCGCCGCGTTCGACGCGCTCGGCGGCCCTGTCGCCGTCAAGGCCTGCTCGCGCGATGTGCCGCACAAGTCAGAGCACGGCCTGGTCGCGCTGAACCTGCAAAGCGCCGACGCTGTGGCCGCCTGCTTCGAGCAGCAGTGGAACCAGCTCGCCGCCATGGGCGCTGCGCAAGAGGGTGTGCTGGTGGCCCGCATGCACAAGAGCCGGCACGAGTGCATGGTCGGCGCGCACATCGACCCGGTGTTCGGCCCGGTCGTCGCGGTGGGCGACGGCGGCAAGTACGTGGAGGCCATGCGCGACGTGGTGCTGCTGGTACCGCCGTTCGACCAAAGCGAAGTGCTGGCGGCGCTGCAAGGCCTGCGCATCGCGCCCATCCTGGCCGGCACGCGCGGCGACCCGCCGCTGGACGTGCAGGCGCTGGCCGACATCGCCGTGCGCGTGGGCCAGTTCATCGTGGCCAGCGGCGGCGGCATCGCGTCCATCGACCTCAACCCGGTGATGCTGGGCGCCGCTGGACAAGGCGCCGTGGTGGTCGATGCCTTGATCGAATTGAACGGCACCGACCCGAGCCGGTCACCGGCGCCGCAGGAGCCGTGTTGAGCGCCAGATCTGCGCTCAAGCGCCGGCCCCAAGGCCGGCGCCAAGTGGTGTTACATGTCCTTCAGCCACTTCACGGCCGGCGCCTTGAAGTTGCCCTTGCCGCGCTGCCCGTTCACCGTTTCCGTGTTCATGGCAAAGTACAGGGTCGCGTAGGCCACCGCGTCGCCGTTGACATCGATTGCGAAGTCGTTGTTGTTGGCATAGGTGTCGCACTTCTGGTGGTAGCAGGGGTCGTAGGCCATGCCCGCCGTGCCGCCGAACAGAGCCGCCTCCTCCGCCGTCTTGATGCCCTCGGCCCCGGTGAACAACCCGCCGGCAGGAATGCCGCTGGCGATGAACGGGCCGTAGTCGGACCGGCCGGTGAAGTCGGTGCCCTTGAACGGCACGCCGCGCTGCTCGTAGAACGCCTCGAACACATCTTCGATCTCGGCCGAGCCGCCGGGGCCGGGGCCTTCACCCACGGCGTCGGAATCGTCGCCGTCATAGACGAAGAACACGTGGTTCGGCGAGCCGACCATGTCGAAGTTCAGATACAGCGCGATACGGTCACGCTCGGCCTGGCTGAGGCCGTCGACATAGGCAGTGGAGCCGATGAGGCCGCCTTCTTCGGCGCCCCACCAGGCAAAGCGCAGCTTGTTGCGCGGCTTGACCTTGGCCATCTGCAGCGCGGTCTCCAGAATGGCGGCGCTGCCCGAGCCGTTGTCGTTGATGCCTGGCCCGCGGTCGACCGAATCCAGGTGCGCGCCGACCATCACCACGTTGTTCGCATCACCCGAGCGCGACTCGGCGATGACGTTGTTCTGCGTGGTGTTCTGCGGTTGCCCCAGCGCGATGGAGGCCTGCGATCCGGGCTGCGCCAGGGCCACGCCGTCGGCAAAGGAGGCGCCGACGACCGGAATGCTCACGATGTTCTCGCCCCCAAGCGTGCCGACGATGAGATCCATCCGGTCCGAGGTGTCGGCATTGCCCTGGTTGAAGATGATCACGGCCGAGGCGCCAGCGGCCGCTGCGTTGAGCGCCTTGGCGCCAAACGGGCAGGTGCCGCGCTGGACCAGCGCGATGTTACCGGCCGGGAATCCCGCGAAATCGGCCGCTTCGCAGCCGCTCGTGCTGGCGCGCGGAGGGATCAGGTTGACGTCTACCGCGGTGACGACCGCCGTGACGTTGCCGTAGCCCGTCCCGGTGAAGGCGCCGGTGTCATAGCTGGCCGTGATCGGTGCGATCTGCTGCAAGGTGGGCATCGGCACATACAGGAATGGGAAGCTGTTCAGCGTCACGTTGTAGCCGGCCGCCGTCATTTTCGCGACGATGTAGTCCACGCTGCGCTCATAACCGGGCGTGCCGGCCGCGCGCGTGCCGCCATTGGCATCGGCGATTGCCTGCAGCGCGGCCTGGTGGCTACGCACGCCTTCCAACGTGACGCACTCGAGCAGTTTGTTGAATGTGTTGTTCACACGCGCTGGACAAGCGGAATCGGCCGCCAGCGCCGAGGCCCGCTCGCCCACTGGTGCGTCGCCGCCCCCGCAAGCGGCCAGTGCCAACGTGGCGGCGACGGTCGCCGTGTGGGGCCAGTAGCGCCATGCACTGGCGGCAGATTGGTGTGGATTTCTCATCGCGGAGTCTCCTATGGAGTGGGCTGTTGGCGCTACGCAGCGTACTCCCCAGGTTGTCGCAGCGGCACCTCGCGGAAACCCTCGTCCCGCCCGCCGTTTGGTCTCTGGGCGGGCCCTGCGCGGCACGACGAAGATCAGACGACCCCGGACACCTTGGGCACCGCCGCCGCGCGCAGCCGCTGCACCGCCGGCAGCGCCGCGCCCAACAGAGGGCGCAGGTAATGCAAAAAGGCCGGCGTCACGTCACTGCCACTCGCCGCGATGAAGGCATCGTCCATGGTGCGGGTGCGCGCCGCCACGGTGGACAAGGCAATCAACGGGTACTCCATGCTCTGGTCCGCCCGGCGCTGCACCGATACCGAGCCGGCCATGTGCCCCTGCATCGCATAGCGCACGGCCTGCTCGCCCACGGCGCGGGCCACGCGCTGGTCCAGGTCCGAGACGCAACCGACGAACGAGCGCTGCAGATAGCCCAGCGTGTCGCCGCGCACGCGCGAGAAACCCAGTTGCGACTTGATCTGCTCGCACAGCAGATCGGCCAACGCGCCGGTGCCCGACAGCTGCACGTTGCCATGGTCGTCGCGCGCCAGAGCCTTGCCCAGCTGCGCCAGCATGGGCTGGCCGCTGGCGTCGTGGATGCCCTCGGACACGGCCACCACGCAGCGGCCCAGGCGCTGCACGACAGCCTGCACCTCCGCCAGAAAGCGGCTGGTGTCGAAGGCGCGCTCGGGCATGTAGATCAGGTGCGGCCCGTCGTCCGGGTGCTGGCGCGCGGCGGCGGCGGCGGCCGTCAGAAAGCCCGCATGCCGGCCCATCACCACGCCGATGTAGACGCCCGGCAACGCGGCGTTGTCCAGGTCGGCACCGGCGAAGGCCTGGGCCACGAAGCGCGCGGCCGAGGGGTAGCCCGGCGTGTGGTCGTTGCCCATCAAGTCGTTGTCGATGGTCTTGGGGATGTGGATGCAGCTGAGCGGGTAGCGCTGCGCCTGCGCCGCCTCGCTGACGATGCGCACCGTGTCCGACGAATCGTTGCCGCCGATGTAATAGAACTGGCCGATTGCGCGCGCGCGCAGCGTCTCGAAGATGGCGGCGCAGTAGGCCGCGTCGGGCTTGTCGCGGGTCGAGCCCAGCGCTGCGGCCGGCGTGGCGGCCACTTGTTCCAGCAGCTCGGCGCTCTCGCGCCCCAGGTCCACGACGTCGTCACGCACGATGCCTTTGACGCCATGCCGCGCACCGTACACGGCGCCGATGCCCGGATGGCGCCGCGCCTCCAGCACCACGCCCGCAAGCGACTGGTTGATGACGGCGGTGGGGCCGCCGCCCTGGGCGACGAGGATGTTGATGGGGGCCATGGGGTTGTCTCCTGCAATCGTTGTGCCGCCATTTTGATCAGTTCACCGGCTTTCCAACCGACACCACAAAGGAATACATGAAGACCATCCGCATCGGATCAGGCTCGGCATGGTGGGGCGACCGCATCGAGCCCGCCGCACTGAACGCCGAACAGGGCCAGCTCGACTATCTGTGCTTTGAGACCATGGCCGAGGCCACGGTCTCGGCCGCGCAGGTGCGCACCCGGCGCGACCCCAGCTTTCCCGGCTACGACACCTACCTGGACGAGCGCATGCGCGCCGTGCTGCCGGCCTGCATGCGCCAGGGCACGCGCATCGTCTCCAACCAGGGCTGGATCAACCCGCGCGGTGCGGCCGCGCGCATCGTGGAACTGCTGCGCGAGATGGGCCACACCGGCGTGAAAGTGGCGGCCGTGGACGGCAGCCTGATCACCGACCGCGTGATGTCGCTGGCCGACACCGTCATGGAGACCGGCGCGCCGCTGGCGAGCCTGCAGGGCACGCTGGTCTCTGCCGAGGTCTACCAGGGCGCAGAGCCCATTGCCCAGGCGCTGCGCGAAGGCGCGCAGATCGTCGTCACCGGCCGCGTGGCCGACCCGTCGATCTTCATGGCGCCCATGATGGCGGAGTTCGGCTGGGACCCGCTGGACCATGCGCGCCTGGGTGCGGGCAACGGCATCGGCCACCTGCTGGAATGCGGTGCGCAGGTGACGGGCGGCTATTTCAGCGACCCGGGTTTCAAAGACGTGCCCGAGCCCTGGAACTTCGGCTTCCCGATCGCCGAGGTGTCCGAAGACGGCAGCGCGGTGCTGAGCAAGGTCGCCGGCACGGGCGGCATGATCGATCTGCGCACCGTCAAGGAGCAGCTGCTGTACGAGGTGCACGACCCGGCGAACTACATCACGCCCGACGTGGTGGTCGACTTCACGACGACGCGGCTCGAACAGGTGGGCCCCGACCGCGTGCGCGTGAGCCACATCGGTGGCAAGCCGCGCACCAGCACCTTCAAGGCATCGATCGGCTGCACCGAGGGCTTCGTCGGCGAGGACATGTTCTTCTACGCCGGCCCCGGTGCGCTGCGCCGCGCGCAACTGGCCAAGCGCATCCTGGAGGAGCGCTTTCGCATCGTCGGCCTAAAGGCCGATGACCTGCGCATCGACTTCATCGGCATGAACGCGATCCACGGCGCGGCAACGCCGGCCGACTGGCCCGAGCCCTACGAGATCGCCGTGCGCGTGGCGGCCCGCACCCGCACGCGCGAAGAGGCGCTGAAGGTCGGCCGCGAGGTCGACGGCATGGCCGTCTCGGGCATCGCCCACACCGGCAAGCGCGTGCCGCACCAGGACCGCACGCGCGAAATCATCGGCGTGTGGTCCACGCTGGTGCCGCGCGATTCCATCCAACCCACGATCCACTACCTGGAGAGCTGACGTGAACGTGATGCTCCAACACATCGCCCACTGCCGCTCCGGCGACAAGGGCAACACGGCCAACATCGCAGTGTTCGCCTACGAGCCTGAGCTGTACCCGCTGCTCGTCGAGCAGCTGACGGCCGAGAAGGTCAAGGCGTTCTACAACGGCGCCATCACCGGCGAGGTGCTGCGCTACCCGGTGGACGGCCTGCACGCAATCAACTTCGTGGCGCATGGCGCGCTGGGGGGTGGTGTGTCGCGCAGCTTGAGCCTGGACCAGTATGGCAAGGCGATGTCGGCGGCGCTGCTGGGGTTTTGGATCGACGTGCCAGACGCACTGCGGTCGAGCTTGCGCAATTTCACAGAGGCTTGAGATGACGCGATCTCTTGTGAACGTTCGAAGGACCTGTAACCAGCTTGCGGGGAGGCTTGACCACGTGAGGGGGCGAGACCACGCCGACGGTGTACTCCACTCCGCGAATGTCCCCCGGCCTTGCCCGCCTTGCCGGCCTGGGGCCGGTAAGGCGGGCAAGGCCTCCTCCTTTATTTCGCTGCGTAGAGCACACCATCGTCGTGGTCTGCAAGCGCCGCTGTTGACCGTTAAGCAAGCCGCGCCGTGGACAGGGCTGAGGGTATCGGGTGGCCCCTGCAGCGAAATCAAGGAGGAGCCTGGGCCGCCTGCGGCCCTGGCGGGGGACATTCGCGGAAGGGGCTACCCGGTGGCCTCGGCCCGCGCGCTCGACCCCGAGTCCGACCGCGCCCGCGAGCCCGTATCAGCCCTCTCTCAAGCCCTGATACGAAAAGCAAACGCAAGCCACACGCCCCGAGTTTCACGACCTGCAGCCCACACGCAGCACAACGGATGACCGACATGCACAGAAGAACCACCCTCGCCTGCGCCCTGCTCCTCGCCTGCACCGGCGCACTCGCCCAGACCGCCTACCCCAACAAGCCCGTGCGCATCGTCGTGCCCTACCCGCCCGGCGGCACGACCGACCTGCTGGCGCGGCTGGTCGCGGCCAAGCTGGGCGAAAAATTCGGCCAGAACTTCACGGTGGACAACCGGGCCGGCGCCAGTGGAGGCATCGGCTCACACCTGGTGGCCAGATCGGCACCCGATGGCTACACGCTGGTCATGGCCACCATCAGTTCGCACGGCATCAACAGTGCGCTGAACAAGGCTTTGCCCTACGACCCGGTGGCCGATTTCGCGCCCATCACGCTGGTGGCCAGCACGCCCAATGTGATCACCGTGAATGCCGACATGCCGGCCAGGACCCTGCCTGATTTGCTGGCGATGGCGCGGGCCAAACCGGGTTCGCTGAGCTTTGGCTCCACCAGCACGGGTGGCTCGCCGCACATGGGCGTGGAGCTGCTGAAGATGATG
Organism: Rhodoferax sp. RT4P68; assembly: GCF_056521305.1. Classification (NCBI taxonomy): domain Bacteria; kingdom Pseudomonadati; phylum Pseudomonadota; class Betaproteobacteria; order Burkholderiales; family Comamonadaceae; genus Rhodoferax; species Rhodoferax sp. RT4P68. The sequence continues at coordinate 240,669 of NZ_JBWMBB010000006.1, read as the reverse complement.
GCCAAGGTCGACATGGTGCACATCCCCTACAAGGGCGCCGGGCCGATGCTGACCGACCTGATCGGCGGGCAGATCCCGATGGGTGTGGACAACCTGCCCTCGTCGATGGCGCACATCAAATCCGGCAAGATCCGCGCACTGGCGGTCACCACGGCCAAGCGCTGGCCGGGCGCGCCCGACATTCCCACCGTGGCTGAAAGCGGTGTCGCCGGCTACGAAGCGTCGGCCTGGTTCGGCCTGCTGGCGCCGGCCGGCACGCCCCCGGAGATCGTGGACCTGCTGCAGCGCAGCGTGGCCGAGGCGGTGCGCGAGCCTGCCGTGACCCAGCGCCTGATGGAGATGGGCGCCGAGCCGGTGGCCAGCACACCTGCCGCCTTCGGCCGCCAGATCGCTGCCGAGATCGACAAGTGGAAGAAGGTCGTCGCCGCCACCGGCGTCAAAGTCGAATGAGGGCCGCCTGATGCTCCAAGCTGAAGCCGATGCCTATGCCGGCCTCAACGTGCTGGACATGAGCCAGGGCGTGGCCGGCCCCTACTGCGCCACCATGCTGGGGCTGCAGGGTGCGTCGGTCGTCAAGGTCGAGCCGCCCGGCGGCGACTGGATCCGCGTGATGGGCGGCGGCGAGGCCGGCATGACGCCGCTGGCCGTCGTCAGCAACCTGGGCAAGCGTTCGCTCAGCGTGGACGCGCGGCAACCTGCTGGCCGCGCGGTCATCGAGCGTCTGGCTGCGCGTGCCGATGTGCTGGTGGAGAACTTTCGGCCCGGCGTGATGGCACGGCTCGGGCTAGACGCGGCCACGCTGTGCGCACGGCATCCGGCTCTGGTCTACCTGTCGGTCACGGGCTTTGGCGGCAGCGGGCCCTGGGCCGACAAGGCCGGCACCGACTCTGTGCTGCAGGCCTACACCGGCCTGGCGGTGCTGAACCGCGAGGCCGACGGCCGGCCACGCCGCATGGGCATGCTGGTGCCGGACACGATTTCGGCGCTGTACGCGGTGCAGGCCGTGGGCGCGGCGCTGTATGCCCGCACGCGCACCGGCCTTGGCCGGCATGTACAGGTTTCGCTGGCCGAGTGCTGCGCCGCGTTCCAGGCGGCGCCGATCTTCGAGGATGCGCTGTTCGCCGGGCGCTACCAGCCGCCCACGGCCGTGCCCTCCGGCGTGTTCGGCACGGTTGACGGCTTCATCACGCTGCTGGTGCTGCGCCAGGACATGTGGGCGCGGCTGTGCACGGCGCTGGGGCGTGCGGACTGGACAGTGGACGCACGCTATTCCGACAACGCCGCGCGCGGCCAGAACGCTGCGGCGCTCAATGCCGAGATCGCGCAGATCCTTGCCGCGCAGACCAGCGCCCATTGGATCGCCGCGCTGGAGGCGGCCGACGTGCTGTGCGCGCAGGTGCAGGACTACGCGCAGTTCCGCGACCACCCGCAGGTGCAGCACATGGGCACCTTCGGCACGCTGGCACAGGCGCCTTATGCGCCGCTGCCGATGCCGTACCTGCCCGGAACGCCGCGCGGCGGCCCGATCCGGCCCGCGCCGGCGACCGGCCAGCACAGCCGCGAGGTGCTGGCCGAGCTGGGCTACGACACCGCCGAGATCGCCGCGCTGGAGCAGGCCGGCGTCGTCACCCACCATCCCCAGTAGCCACCCGCCCACCTCGCCACCTCGCCACTTCGCCACTTCGCCACCTCGCCACCTCGCCCCTTCGCTTCGCTACCTCTCCATCAGGAAGAACCCCATGCACACAAGCGCACGACGCCGATTCACCGCCACCGCAGCCGCTGCACTGCTGGCCCTTGCGGCCGGCCCCGTCCTGGCCCAGGCCTGGCCGGCCAAGCCGATCCGCATGGTGATCCCCTACCCGCCGGGCGGTCCGACCGACATCCTGGGCCGCATCGTCGCGCAGCAGTTGGAGGCCACGCTCGGCCAGCCGGTCGTGGTGGACAACAAGCCCGGCGCCAGCGGCATGATCGGCGCCGACATCGTCGCCAAATCGGCGCCCGACGGCTACACGCTGCTGGTCAACGCGTCCATCCACGTCATCAACCCCAGCCTGTACAAGAAGCCGGCGTACGACGCGATCCGCGATTTCGCGCCGGTCAGCCTCATTGCCGACGTGCCGCTGGTGCTGGTGGCCGCGCCCTCGCTGGGGCTGGCCACGGTGCAGGATGTGATCGCCGCGGCCAAGGCCAAGCCCGATGCGATCAACTTCGCGTCGTCGGGCAACGCTGCGGCGCCTCACCTGGCAGGCGAGGCCTTCAAGATCGCCACCGGCGTCTCGATGCAGCATGTGCCGTACAAGGGCAGCGGCCCGGCGTTGACGGACGTGATCGGCGGCCAGACGCAGCTGATGTTCGATTCCATGCCGTCCAGCATCGCCCACATCCGCGGCGGCAAGCTGCGCGCCATCGCCGTCACCACGGCCAAGCGCGCCAGTGCCTTGCCGGACGTGCCGACCATGATGGAGGCCGGTGTGCCAGGCTATGACATCAGCACCTGGTATGGCGTCTGGGCGCCGGCCGGCACGCCCAGGGACATCGTGGCCCGGGTGTCGGCCGACATCGCCAAGATCGTGCGCATGCCGGCGGTGCGCGACCGCCTGGCCGGGCTGGGGGCCGAGCCGGTGGGCAACACGCCGGAAGAGTTCGCGGCCTACAACCGGTCGGAGCTGCTCAAGTGGGAGCGGATCGTCAAGGCCTCCGGCGCGACGGTCGACTAAAGCTCTGGCGCGACGACGCCATGACGCCATGACACGCTGGCGTTGCCGACACCGGCCGGCCCGCGGTCGGCAGCGTGCATCCGACGCACGGGCCTCGACGCTTGTAGGAGATACCGCACAATCCGCCCCATCACGAGGGCCTGAGCACTGCACCGCTCCTGGCTCCACAGCCTGTGGATCAGGCTGGCGCGCTGCACCTGTTCGGGAACCCCATGCAACCGGATCACAAGGCTCCACACGCACACGACGCCGCGATCGCCGCCATCGGCGAGACGCAGCCTGCATCGCTACAGGAAAGCGACGCGCGCGCGAGCACCGTCCTGCAATACGCGGCACTGCTCGGCGTGCTGGTGCTGCTGGCGTCGCTGTTCGGCGTCTGGACGCGGCTGGCGGGGCAGCTCGCGGTGTTCTGGCCCGCCAACGCGCTGCTGCTGGGGCTGTTGATCCGGTTTCCGCGGTTCGACACGCCGGCGGGCTGGATCGGTGCCACAGCGGGCTACCTGCTGGGTGGCCAGATCGCGGGCGACGCGCTGGTGACCAACGCCCTGCTCACCATGGGCAATCTCTTCAGCGTCGCCGTCGGCTACGTGCTGTTGTCGCGTCGGCATCCGCAGGAGCGCCGACTGGCAAGCCCGGGCGCCATCCTGCATGTCCTGTGGATCACGTTGGCGGCGTCGGTCGCGGCCGGTGTGGCCGGCGGCATCCTGGCCGCCCTGGTGCTGGGTGGCGATCCGCTGCGTTCGGCGCTGGGCTGGTTCATCAGCGAGCTCATCAACTTCATCGTCATCCTGCCGGCCCTGCTGACGATTCCGGACTCGACCGGGCGCACCGTGCCGCGCCAGTGGCGCGGCCACCGCGCGCGGGCCCACCAGCTGTTGCGGGCAGCCCCGTTCGCGTGTCTGCTGCTGTCGCTGGGGCTGGCGCTGCTGGTGGGCGGGCCGGGCGCCATGGCGTTTCCCCTGCCGGCCCTGCTGTGGTGCGGCATGACGCACGGCGTATTTCGCACCGCCGTGCTGGCGCTTCTCACGACGACCTGGACGCTGCTGGCCATCTCGCGCGGCTATCTGGACATCGCCACCAGTTTCGACACGCCGCTGCCGCTCAACTCGATCCGCCTGGGCATGGCGCTGATCGCCATGTCGCCCATTGCCGTGGCCAGCGTGATGGCAGCGCACAACACCCTGCTCAAGCGTCTGCGCCACATGGCCGAACACGACCCGATGACCGGCACCATGAACCGCCGCGCCTTTGCCGAGCACGCCACGCGCACGCTGCAGGAGCTGCGCCTGGCCGACGCGCCGGCGGGCCTGTTGATCCTGGACATCGACCGCTTCAAATCGGTCAACGACACCCACGGCCATGCGACCGGTGACCTGGTGATCGCCCATGTGGCCGAGTGCCTGCGTCGGCACCTGCCGAACGGCCCGAAGATCCTCGGTCGGCTGGGCGGCGAAGAGTTCGCGGTGCTGTTGCCCCATTGCGACCTGGCCCAGACGCGGCGCGTGGCCGAGGCCATGCGCAGCGCCTGCGCGGCGGGCGAGCTCAGCATCGCCAGCGGCGCCAAGGTGCGGGTGACGGCCAGCATCGGCGCTGCCGTGGCCCGGCCGGCGGTCGAACAGCTCGACCGCTATCTGCACGCCGCCGACCACGCGCTTTACCAGGCCAAGCGCGAAGGCCGCGACCGGGTGGTGGTCGAGACACTGGCCCAGTGACCCGGCCCGCCTCGCTTCAGTCCAACGCCGAGGCCGGGCCGAAGAACTCGTAGCGCGTCTGTGCAGCCGGCACGCCCACGGCCAGCAGGTCGCGCCGCAGCTGGGCCATGAAGGGCTTGGGCCCCAGGAAATAGACGTCCAGGTCGCGGTCCGCCGGCAGCCAGGCCGCCAGGCGCGGGCGGTCCAGCCGGCCCACGGCGTGTGGTGCGGCGTCCCCCTCGCCCGGCGCCTCGTCGTGGCAGTAGAACACCTTGAGCTGCGTGTGCCGCCGCGCCAGCGCGTCCAGGTGCGGCCGGAACGCCTGCACGCGGGCGTTGCGCGCGCAGTGGATGAAATGCACCGGCCGTGCCGGCTCTCGTGCCAGCGCAGCCTCCACCATGGGAAGCAGGGGCGTGATGCCGACGCCGCCGCTGATCAGCGCCAGCGGGCGGTTGCCCGGCACCAGCGTGAACGCACCGGCAGGGGCGAACACATCCAGCAGGTCACCGAGCTGCACGGCATCGTGCAGGTGGTTGGACGCGCGGCCGCCAGACTCGCGCTTGACACTGATGCGCAGCCCCTGCCCGTCCGGTGGCGCCGACAGCGAGTAGTTGCGGCGAATTTCCTCGCCGTCCACCACCAGCCGCAGGCCCAGGTACTGGCCCGGCGCGAAGTCCATCACCGCACCACCATCGGCAGGGCGCAGGGTCAGGGAGACGATCTCCTCGCTCTCCACGGCACGGTGCGCGACGCGGAACGCGCGCGCGCCGCGCCAGCCGCCGGGTGCCGCAGCGGCCTGCTCGTAGAGGGCGCGCTCCGCGCCGATCAACAGGTCGGCCAGCTGCCCATAGGCTGCGGCCCAGGCATCGATCACCGCATCGGTGGCGATCTGTGGGCCCAGCACCTCGCGGATGGCGCGCAGCAGGCAGGCGCCGACCAGCGGGTAGTGCTCGGGCAGCACCTGCAGGGCCACGTGCTTGTGCACGATCTGCTGGGCTAGATCGCCCAGGGCTTCGAGCTTGTCGATGTGGCGCGCATAAGCCAGAACACCGTTGGCCAGCGCGCGCGGCTGAGCGCCGCTGGCTTGGTGCGCCTGGTTGAACATCGGCTGCAGCTCGGGGTGTTCGCTGAGCAACAAGCGGTAGAAGTGGGTGGTCAGCGCCTCGCCGCCGGTCTCCAGCAGGGGAACGGTGGACTTGACGATGTCACGTTGGGCAGGGGTCAGCATGGTGATAGGGGTCTTCGGGTTGGAGTGCAGAAGACTGCGCAGTAACCGTGCCAGACTCGTTGGGTATACGCGACAGGCACTTACGCTGATGTGCGTCACAATGACTTCATGTCATCAGTAGTCATTTTTACAACAATGGCGTCTCAATGACTCCCGACACCCTGTTGCGTGCGGCCTTGCCTCTGGTTGCCGATCTGGCCCGGGAGCTGCCTGCCGCAGACCGCTACCGCCGTCTGCTGGACACGCTGCGTGCGCTGGTGCCGGCCGATGCCGTGGCCCTGTTGCGCCTGGAAGGCGACTGGCTGGTGCCGCTGGCGGTGGAGGGCCTGAGCGCCGACACGCTGGGCCGCCGCTTCCGCGTTGGCGAACACCCACGGCTGCAGGCGCTGCTGGCGGCGCCAGGGCCGCTGCGTTTTGCGCCCGACTGCGGCTTGCCGGACCCGTACGACGGCCTGGTCGAACACCTGGACGGCCACCTGGAGGTGCACGACTGCATGGGCTGCGCGCTGCGCGTGGACGAGCGCACCTGGGGCTTGCTGACGCTGGATGCGTTGCAGGTTTCGCGCTTTCGGCCCGGCGACCTGGAGGTACTACAGAGCGTCGCCACCCTGGCGGCAGCCACCGTCAGCGTGGCCCAGCGCATGGAGGAGCTGGCCCGGCGAGCCGAAGGCGCACAGCGCCGCGCCGAGCAGTACCGCCGCGCCAGCGGCCAGGCCCGGCGCCAGCTGGTGGGCCGCAGCGCAGCGCACAAGGCGCTGCTGCGCGAGATCGCGATCGTCGGCCCCAGCGATCTGACGGTGCTGGTGCACGGCGAGACCGGCGTCGGCAAGGAGCTGGTGGTGCAGGCGCTGCACGCCGCCTCGCCGCGCGCGGCGCGCACGCTGGTCAGTCTGAACTGCGCCGCGCTGCCCGAAACGCTGGTGGAGAGCGAGCTGTTCGGCCACGTGCGGGGCGCCTTCTCTGGCGCGGTGGCCGAGCGCCAGGGCAAGTTCGACGTAGCCGACCGCGGCACGCTGTTCCTGGACGAAGTGGGCGAGCTGCCGCTCGCGGTGCAGGCCAAGCTGCTGCGCGTGCTGCAGGAGGGGCAGTTGCAGCGGCTGGGATCGGACCGCGAACACCGCGTGGACGTGCGACTGCTGGCCGCTACCAACCGCGACCTGGCGAGCGAGGTGCGGGCCGGGCGCTTTCGCGCCGACCTGTACCACCGGCTGGGCGCCTATCCGCTGCGCGTGCCGCCGTTGCGCGAGCGCGGTCGCGACGTGCTGCTGCTGGCCGGCGCGTTCCTCGAAGACAACCGCGCCCGCCTGGGCCTGGGCACGCTGCGGCTGGACGCCGACGCCCAGGCCGCTTTGCTGGCCTACCACTGGCCCGGCAACGTGCGGGAGCTGGAGCATGTGCTGGCCCGCGCCGCGCTGCGCGCGATCGACCGGCAGGACCGGCGCAGCCGCGTGCTGACGTTGGGCGCAGCCGACCTTGGTTTGGCCGCAGTTGCCATCGAGCGCGCGACGGTTGCCGCCTGGCCGCGCAGCGCCGGGGTACGGCTTGCCGCGGCGGGGGTGGGCGATGCAGGCGCTGGGAGCGCTGTGGGCTCAAGAGTCGCCGGAGCTGCTGCGGGCGCTGCCGGCGTTCGAGCCATTGGTGGCCCAGTGGGCGCCGGAGTCGCCGGAGTCGCCGGAGTCGCCGGAGTCGCCGGAGTCGCTGCAATCTCCGGAGCTGTTGGAGTCGCCGGAGCTCCTGGCGCCGATGGCGCTGGAGCCACCGGTGATGTTGGACCCGACGCGGCCGACGCCGGCAACGCCGTGGCCCCACAGTTTCGTGATGCTGTCCAGGCCTACGAGCGCCAGTTGGTCGAGGCGGCACTGGCCGCGCATGGCGGCAACGGTGCCGCTGCCGCCCGCGCCCTGGGGATGGACCGGGCCAACATGGCCCGGCTGGCGCGCCGGCTTGGCTTGCGATCGGCCCCACACCGCGTGCCGGACCGCGCGCCTGACCACTCGCCTGGCGGCGCGGCGGACGAGTGATGGAGCGCACCCCGCTCGTCCAAGCCACGCAGCGCGACGGCGCACGTACCGAAGATCACAACACCGGCGGTCACGCCGCGCGTCGGCGATGGCATGTCCCCGTGTGGGCGCGGCTGCTGCTGGCGCCGCTCCTGCTGATCGGAGTGCTGTGGGCAGTCGACCTGACGGCCGTGGCGGCACAGTTAAGCGCGGCCCGCCCAGGCTGGCTGCTGGCTTCGCTGGCCTGCGCCGTGGCGTCCAACGTGGCGGCGGCTTGGCGCTGGGCCTGGCTGCTGCGCTGGCTGGGCCATGGCATCGGGGTGGGCCGGGCAACGGTGGTGTGCCTGCAGGCGGTGGCGCTCAACGCCCTGCTTCCGGGTGCCGTCGTCGGCGGCGACCTGTGGCGCGTGGCGGCATTGCGGCGCCGCGGCCAGCCGCTGGCATCGGCGGGGCTGTCGGTCGTGCTGGACCGGCTGATCGGCCTGTGGATGGTGGCGGTGACGGGCCTGTTCGCCGCCGCGTGGGGGCTGGCACTGGGGGCGGCGACGGACCCAGCCGGCTCGGCCGTGCGGGCGTGGGGCCTGCCCGCCATCGTGGCGCCGGCGACGCTGGGCGCAGCAGCATTGCTACTGCTGGGGCCGGCCGCACTGTTGTGGCTGGTGCGGCGCCATGAGCGCCGCCTTGTGAATGCAGACGAGCCCCAGCCCCAACCCCAACCCCAACCCCAACCCCAACCCCAACCCCAGCCCCAGCCCGGGCCCCATCCCCAGCCCGCACATGTGTTGATGGGCGCCTCCGACTCCAAGTCGACGTCGACTTGGACGCGCGCGCCTGCATCTGCATCCGCACCATCACCACTTGGGCGCTTCGCGGGCGTGACGCAGCGCCCGCACGCAGCGCGCGCCTTTGTGCAGCAGGCCCTGTCCGCGGCGGCAGTTCACCTGCTCTCGGTGGCCGGTCTGGCTTGCGCCGCCCTCGCGCTGGGGGTCGAGCTGCCTTACTGGGCCTTCGCCGTGGCGGCGGTGCCGATCTTCCTGATGTCCACGCTGCCGATCAGCTTCGGCGGCTGGGGCACCCGCGAAGCGGCCGCCGGCCTGGCGCTGGCGGCCTTCGGCGTGCCGCCGGCGGTGGGCGTGTCGGTCGCCGTGGTGGTTGGCGTGCTGGGCCTGGTGCAGGCCCTGGCCGGTGGTGTACTGCTGGCAATCGAGCGCCACCAGCGCTGAGTTGCTGCGACTCGTTGGGTGTGGTGGAGGGGACGTGCAGGACACGCGCGGGGCGGCTTGCGCGAGTTCGGCAAGTTGCTCGTGATCGTCCGGCCCAGCAAGGGCCCGCGCTTCCTGGCTCGACGCGCACACCGGCACGGCCCGGCTGGCGCTGCCCTCCCACCTGATGATGGGCCAACGTAAGGATAGGTACTGTGGTTCGGCGCTGACCGTGTCGGCGCTGGCGATGGTGCTTGCTGACGGCCAGCTATGCGCTGCGTCGGCCGGTGCACATGCTGCAGGCCGCAGGCGCGCTGGCGGTGCTGAAGTCTGGTGGTGGGGATGGCGACGCGCTGAGGGCCGGCGCCTGCAAAGAGCGCGTGGAGCGGGTGAAGGGAACCCGCTCCACATTTAGACCACCCTTAGCAGCGCATGGGAGAGGTTTGTTTTGTAGCACACCTTTGGAACAGTGGACTCGGGAGCGGCATACCCCACCACTCCCGATTTTGGGGAACCTGCGATATTGGGCCACCCGACCTATGCTGCGCGGGCAGTAGGATCGTATGGATGAGGATTGCCGCCTCCAGTCGTTGCCTGTTGATTCCGTGAGGGGCCTAACTAGAACCAGGTCCTGCGTAGCAACTCTTTGTGCGCGATAACGCTCAATGCATGTCAATGGCGTGACGTGACGTGACGTGACCTGACGTGACCTGACTCAATCGTGCGCTTAGTTTGATCACCACTCCACTGCTGCGACGGGCACGATCAAATCTGTGCACCCACGTGGGTGTGTAACAATTCGCAGAAACGAACCGCGCGCGTCGCGCTCCTGGACCGATAACTCTACACACGGGTCGATTGCTCATGAAGTCATTCGCAATTTCTGCTTTATTCCTAACTGCCAGTTTATCAAGCTACTCGCAACAAGAAATTGAACTTAAAAATATTTCGCCGAATAATCGAAATTACATTGGTAGAGATTTCTACGTAAAACAGACCCATAAGAATATTGCGAAGCTCCGCAAAATTTCTATGATATCGCGATTCATGGCAAATTTCTCCGAAACACCTGAAGCCTCCTGCTTCGCTTATGGACCCGCCGACTGCGTAGCCCGGAATTTTGGCGAGAAAACGTTGTTTACGATCGAGGGTGCGGTGCTTCCCGTGGATAAACAGGACGAGCAATATGCGTGCCCAGTATCGTTTTACAACTGTTATTATAGGGTTCGATTTGAAGATGGCAGCAGAGCCTACATCAGGGTTGGTGCGTTTGAAGCCTCCTTAAGTCCCTACCAAGCTTATGGCTTCGAATTACCGGCTCTTCACCAAATTTCAGCGGTAAAACCGACAGTCCACGAAATGTCGAGCGAGAAAGATGTAGCTCGGAAGTTTAAGAAGATGGGTGTCGCCATCGGATTTTCACAAGAAGACGTGCTCAACTCTTCTTGGGGTAAACCGCTTCATACGACCCGGAGCACCACTTCAAATATGCAGTTTGAAGTATGGACCTACAGAGCCGGCAGCTCACTGGTTTTCGTAGACGGTGTGCTCGAGACAATAACCAATTAGACACGGTGATGTGACACTGCTGTAAGTGAAAGTCAAGTCAAGTCAAGTGTTGCTCGAATGGGTATGCCCCTGTGAGATGGCCTCCGGAACCTGGTGGGCTTATCCCAATAGGGTCAACCGGGTTGTGAGATGGTGCATAATATGAGCCATCAACCCTAGTGAGGCAACATGACCCAACGCTCCATCTACTACGGCCGTGTGTCCACCAACGATGGACAGACTGCGGCCACGCAATTCGAGGCTGCCGCCGCGCTGAGCATCAGCCCACGTGATGTCCACATCGATGAGGGCGTGTCGGGCTACCACGTCGCACCGGCGGACCGCCCAGAGTGGTCGAAGGTGGCGCACAAGCTGCGGCGCGGCGACGTGCTGTATGTGCGCTGGCTTGACCGCATCTCTCGCCGCTACGACGAACTGCACGTGACGATGCAGCAGCTGATGGCCGAAGGGGTCAAGGTGATTTGCACGCTCAACCAGATGGAGTTCGACGGCGGTGCCACCAACGCCATTCACAAGGCGACGCGGGACGCGATCCTCGCATTCATGGGCGCGCAGGGTGAAGCCGACTACCTCAACCGTAGGGAGATGCAGCGCCAGGGGATCGACAAGGCCAAACGCGACGATCCGCAAAAGTATGCCGGCCGGCCAGCCAAACTTGACGCTGCAGTCGTCAACGCCTGGCGTGCCGAGCATGGCGCCACCATCGCGGCTACCGCTGAGAACTTTGGGTTGGGAAAGGCTACGGTCGCGAGGTATTGGGCCACCACCAAGAACGTGGCAGCCAGGTCGGCTGTTGCAGATTCGAGTAGCTGATTTGGACTTACTTCGATGTTGCAGGACAATCGGAACTCCACAATAACTAAAAGAGTTCCATGCCAGCCACCAAGAAGTCGCCCAACAACAATCCATTCTTCACCGCCCCCGAGACCGCGAGTTTTCTCTCGATCGACCTGGGCGGGAAAGAGGAGATCTGGGCCTATCGACTCGCCAACTGGCGGCGCACCAGCCGCAAGTCGCCCCCGCCACTTCAGCACACGATCGCCGCGGATGGCACGGTCGGCTACAAGGGCACCGACCTGATGGCATTCATCGCGAATGAGCAGACCAAGTGGCTGATGGTTCAAGAAGCGCGGGACAACACAGCGCCACAGACCCAAGCCGCCGCCGCCGCCCTGCTGGATGCGGAACATCCCCAGATCAGGATCGTGCTCCAGTCCCTGCATTCCATGCGCTGCGAAGGCGCCCTGGACGTGAGAACGGCACGGCGACTCGCCGGCATGCTGATGAAGGCTGCGGAGCAGGTCGAAAAAGCGGCTGCCGGCCAGGGAGCCACAGTATGAGCCCGGCACCGTCCAGACTCGTTCACATCGACGTCAAGGCCGTTTCACTTGGGGATGCCGCGGCCATCCTGCAACAGCGTCTGTCACATGTGCGCTGTGGCTGGCTGGACGTGCTGCGCGACACCTACCGTTGCCGCCACCGCCGCAGGATTCCCGGAGGTCACCAGCTGCTGCCCGTCGCGCGCGTGCGCATGCCTGGAGGCGGGATGCCCAGGCCGATGTTCGGCCTGGTCGACATCGAGAAGTTCATTGCAGACGTGTCCGAGGCCACTAGTGTGCCGGCCGCGCCCGCCGGCACACCGACGACCGTCACCATTCGCATGCCGCGGTGCCATCTGGCTGGACCTTGGCAGATGCGTCGTGCGGAGATCGTAACGTGACGGCGGTTCGCGCCGCGCTAGGCTTGGTTCACACCAAGGACTGGCGCCAGCACGGCTGAACAAGGGGTGGGCAGTGATTGCGGCAGCAGCTGCTGTCGCGCCAGCCCCAGCCCCGACTACCGTTATGTTCGACATCGACATCAGCGCCTTCAGCTTCGTGGCGACCATCGACTGGATGGACTTCGCCGTCAGGTTGCAGGCCCCCAGTCAGGGTGCTAAGTATCGGAACCGTTTGCGTGAGGCTGGTCTGAAAGTCAGCCAGGTCCGTCCGCAACCAGGTGAACGACCGGAGTCGTGCCGCGCGTTCATCGTGCGCGTGCAGGACCCACCCAGCCCAAACGCCGTGCTGCACGCCCTACAGTTGGCCAGCGCCGACGTTCAGGTGATCGCCGTAGAGGTTGCGGTAGATGCATTGCACCGAGACCATGATCCTGCCGCACTGTTGGCGATGACGGAGCGCTTTTACTGGAACCAAGCCACACGAGTAGGCCACCCGCGCATCTCATCGAAGCCGCAGGACGGCGGGGGTAGGGTCGCAGCCTTCGACGTGGTGCGCCAGGCGTTCAGTGACGGGTTTTCCATCAATGCCGGGCACAGGGGCGCCGACGTCACGCAGCGCTGGTATCTGAAGAGAGACGATGCCGGCAAAGGCAAGGAGCGTCGCCCATTGCCGAGAGAGCAATGCAGCGCGCGCGCAGAGATCACCTTGGCGGGCGACGCTGTTCCGTTCCGCACGGCTGATGCCTGGCGCAGCTACGACTTTCGCGACCTGCAGAATCCGTTCTTCACATGGCGCAAGCGCGTAGCCAAGCAGGACGAACCCGTCGATCCGCTAGATGATCCATGGGCAGGGCGCGACGACTGGGGTTCCTGGGGCGGCCCAGAAGACCCCAACGCGCGCATCTTGGAGCCTCAACGTAGCACCCTGCTTGACCTGTTCCCAAGCCGCGCCCGACTACTCGCCGACCAGATCAAGGCGCGCACTGCTCATCGGCGTCGCACTAGGCTGAACACCGTGCTCGATACGGATGTGAACGCGCCGGTCCGCAACGCCCTGCGCAAGTTGGCGCGCGGTCAGCAGAAGCCTTGATGCGCAGATCTGGCCAAGAACCGGACAGGTGGGAGAGCCTTTACAGAGTGAGAACGAGACGGCGCACGACGGTTTCCTAAATACTCAATACCCCACCCTGCGCCCTCTCCCACCCCAGCCATCTGGGACCACCACCAGACCGCGTCCAGCTACCACGCTCCACGTGCCCTGATCGGATCATGTCGCAGCCGCTCATGGGGGACAGGGCGCCAGCCCACCAAGGGCGCCTCGCTAGAGCAGCAGCGCCGTGTTCATCAACGCCGACGCAACAGGACACGTCGGCGGCTCGACCTCCCCGTCGTGCACGGCGCCCTCGACAGACAGCGCCGACCCGCGATTGCAGCGAACACCTGTCAGCTGGCGACCGTGTCCACAAATCGTCAGCCTGCGACTGCACCCGGAGGTCTAGCTATGTGAACGCTTGCGGGGGTCCATCACCGGTGTTGACAAGTGTCCTGAGCAGAGGGGCCACGCCTCGGAGGTCCACCACGTGGTCAGGATTCCCGTGGACGATCGCGTGTGTTGGCATGCTTGGGGCTTCCGCGGCTAAAGGGCTTTGGACAATGGCAAGGCCGCCGCACCTTTTGATCTCCTTGAGGCCCTCGGTGCCGTCTGTGCCTCCGCCGGTCAGGACTAGGCCGATAACGCTCGGCCCCAGCACTCGCGCCGCGCTGGTGAAGAGGCAGTCAGCCGCAGGCCGGGTGAAGTGCAGTTTAGGTCCATGGTCCAGCCCGAAGCAGCCGCTCTCTCGAATAATCAGATGTGCCCTTGGCGGTGCAAGGTAGACGCGCCCCCGCGCCGGTCGGTCCCCTTCGCCACCATAGTTCACCTGCAGCGCCGTGTGTCTGCCCAGAATGTCGGCTAGACGTCCAGGGCTCGATTCATGGGTGTGCAGCACAACAGCGATTGAGGCCGGGAATGCGAACTCAAGGCTACCCAGGACGTGCTTGAGCGCCCGGAAGCCACCAAGTGACGCAGCCACAACGATCAAGGGCGATACCAAAGGCACCGCTGATTCTGATAGCCCGTCCGTGTCTGGTCTACAGGGCAAACCTGCGCGGGCCATTAATCGGTCTGGCCCAAAGATGTTGCCCCGGCGCGACCAGGGTGCAGACCTTGCACCCCTTATGCACGATCAGGCTGCTCCCCAAGCCCTTCAACGAGTTTTTTTCGGCTCCACCAGAACAGACCTTATAGGTGGCTGCCCGCCATAAGCGACCAGGCCATGTGAAGCCGTTCACCCTCGACGAAACAGCGCAGTCCCGGAACGACGAGTCAACGCAAACATACTGCACTGCGCAGAGCGAGAGGCGTCAATTCAGGTGCTTACAAATGCAGGTCCATTTCGACATCGAGAACGCAAGGGCCGGCGCTTAACAGCTCCGCACGATCAGGCCGTGCTGGCGGGCGTCGAGGTGGGCTTGTTCACACCCAACGGCCCCATGCACTCGACACCACGCGTCGGCCCGATCTTGCGATTGATCGCCGCGCGCAGGTCCTCCAGGCCGGAGGCCACGTCGAACGGCGCGATGGTGGGCAAAGTGATTGCCAATCGCGACACGTAGTCCACGGCGGCGTCGGCCACCATGTCCTTGCTGTAGACGCTACCGCGGACATCGGTAGCGCGTGTGTGGCCCGACAACTGGTTCTGCATCCGCTGTGGTGTGTCTTCGGGCAGCGCGTTGATGAACGTGTGCCTGAAGCTGTGATTGGTCAGCGTCCCATTGCGCACATAGCCAAGCGACTTCATGAAGTCGCTGAACCACTTCACCGGGTCGGCGCTGTAGCCCTTATCCGGTCGCCAGACCAAGTCGGGAAACAGCCGCCGATACCCCGCTGTCCGCAACGCCTCCACCCAACGACCAAAGCCGAGCTCAACAAGCTGTGGGTGCACCGGCACGACCCGACGAGATGGCGATGACGTTGCCGCCGATCGTGCAGTGAGCGCCTTCGGCTTCTTCAGCTTCTGGTCATCGCTGTCTTCGACGAAGCTGATGAACCAGGTGCCGGCCGCTGTCTGCCCGCAGTCCGCCAGGTGGACCTGGCTCGCCTCTGAGATACGGCAGCCCATGAAGGCGCCCAGAAGTGGCAACCAATACCACATAGGCTTGTAGCCACGGCTGCCGTCGGTCTTGCCGGTCTCGAACCATGGCGCTCCGAAAATCGCGGTCATGTGCTTGTCGGCGAACACCTCGCGCCGCTCGTCCTTACGCTTTGCCGCTTTGCGACGCTCGGCGGCGGTCAGGGTGGACTCTCCTTCGAGGGGCGCGCCCGGATCATCCGAAATCCAACTCTGCAGCTTAAGCCAGGAGAACCAACGTCGAATCCACTTAATGCGCAGTTCACGCTCAGACCCGCTCATGGGCTCCCAGGCGATGCCGGCGGCGACGGCGGCGATGGACTCCTGCACGCTTTTGGTCTTGTGCATCGAACGAAACCGGCCTTCGTGCTCGGGCACCTTAAGCAGTTCCTCATCGCGGAAACGGCGCAAGTAATCGGTATCGACCTGGCCGACCGGCACGTCGCCACACAGGTCTATCAACAACGCGCAGCCATTTCGAACGCGCCTGATCTGGTCTTCGCGGGTGTTCTTTTGGCGGATCACAAGCTTTTCGTAGGCCGCCAACGCCACGGACAGCGGCTCAGCGGCCTTTTTCTTCTCCGGACCTGAGCCACCATGCATTGCAGCGATCTGCAGCGCCCTGGCGGCTGCAATCTCGTCTGGTGTCGCCGCAGCTGCTGCAGCTAGCCGCAGGGCATCGACCTGGGCGCTCAGGACTTCCAGGTCATCACGCCCGACCTGCACGACGACATCCGGCGCGAACAGCCAGCCAGGGCGACCACGCGCATCGAAGGCGACCAGGCTGGCGCGTTCGGCAGGTCCGCGAAGCAACCGGTTGGCAACCGCGGCAACACTGTCCGATGGCACCGCGAGAACGTCGTCAGCGACATGGCGCACAGCGCTCGATGGCATGCGACCGGGATGCGGCACCTCGCGCACGTCACTCTCCTCTGCGTCGACAAGCTCCAGGTCCTTGAGCGGAACCAGTGCACCCGGCTCGCTAGCAGGGCGCCAGAACATCCCCACGGTCCCAGCAGCCGCAGCTCTCAGAAGCGTCTCGACACCCAGGCCAGACACCTTGCCAGCAGTCACCAACGGCATATGCCCGGCAGTGCGCAACGCTGGGCCACCATCGAGGATCTGAAGCAGGCTGTTGGTCATGGGCGGAGCTTGAGGGTCAACGTCGCACAGCTGCTGGCGCCAGCGTGCCAGCAGCGTCGCGGCAACCAGCTTGGCGAGCCGGATGTCGGTGGTTTCGGTAGACCGAATGAACTCGCGACGGCCACCAACGAGCCCGCGTAGCCGCTCCGGCACGACAAGCCGCACAACCCACCGACCAGAAGGCCGACGATAAAGATTTTCCACAGGCGCCTTTGTATGAGCGCGCTGTATCAGGGTCGATCAACTGCAAGATTTTCAAGTCAAATCAAGAGCTTGGCCCGATGTGGAGCGGGTGAAGGGAATCGAACCCTCGTATGAAGCTTGGGAAGCTGCCGTTCTACCATTGAACTACACCCGCAGCGGCGCGGATTCTAGCCTGCGTTCGCCGGCGCGCTGCCCGCCCGCCACTGTGGGGTACCGCACGCCCTCACCGGAGCCACCACATGAAGATCGGCCAACTCGCCAGCGCCACCGACACCTGTGGAAACCATCCGCTTCTACGAGCGCGAGGGCTTGCTACCAGCCGCGCCGCGAACATCGGGCAACTACCGCGTCTACGGCGAGGCGCACGTGCAGCGGCTGAGCTTCATCCGGCGCTGCCGCGGACTGGACATGGCACTCGCCGCGGCGCGCGCACTGCTGCGCTTTCAAGACGCGCCGCAGACCGACTGCGCCGGAGTCAACGAACTGCTGGACGCCCACATCGGCCACGTGGCGCGCCGTATCGCCGAGCTGCATGCCCTGGAGCGCCAGCTGCACGCGCTGCGGGCCCGGTGCCAGGTGGCGCACGCGGCGGCAGACTGCGGCATCCTGCAGGGCCTGGCTGCGGACACTGCGCCGCCGGTTCCAGCCCGGCACAAGCATGTGCTCGGCGTGCACTGAAGTCGCCACCGATCGCAGCGAATTGTTTCGTCTGCCTTCTGAGTGACACGCTGATCCGCACCCGCGTGGGAAGATTGCGTTCGATCCGGCCCGCAGCCTGCGGCCGGCGCAATACAGTTGTTCAAGGAGCAGGACATGGGTCGTGAAGTCGTCGTCGTCAGCGGTGTGCGCACCGCCATCGGAACCTTCGGGGGCAGCCTCAAGGATGTGCCGCCCACGCAACTTGGCGCGCTGGTCGTGCAGGAGTCGCTGGCGCGCGCCAAGGTCGAGGGCAAGGACGTGGGGCACGTGGTGTTCGGCCACGTGGTCAACACCGAGCCGCGCGACATGTACCTCTCGCGCGTGGCTGCGGTGGACGGGGGCTGTAGCGAAGAGACACCCGCCTACAACGTGAACCGGCTGTGCGGCTCGGGCCTGCAGGCCATCATTTCGGCCAGCCAGTCCATCCTGCTGGGCGACTGCGACATCGCCATTGGCGCCGGCGCCGAAAGCATGAGCCGTGCGCCCTACGCGTCGCTGAACGCGCGCTGGGGCGCCCGCATGGGCGACACCAAGATGGTGGACATGATGGTCGGTGCGCTGCACGACCCCTTCCACAACATCCACATGGGTGTGACGGCCGAGAACATCGCCGCCAAATGGGGCATCACGCGCGCCGACCAGGACGGTCTGGCGGTCGAAAGCCACCGCCGCGCCGCCGCCGCCAGCGCGGCCGGCTACTTCAAGGAACAGATCGTTCCCGTGGTGTCCAAGGGCCGCAAGGGCGACGTGGTGTTCGACACCGACGAGCATTTCCGCAGCGACCTGACGCTGGCCGACATGACCAAGCTCAAAGCGGTGTTCCAGAAGGAGAACGGCACGGTCACGGCCGGCAACGCTTCGGGCCTGAACGACGCGGCAGCCGCCGTGGTGCTGATGGAAGCCTCGGTCGCCAAGGCACGCGGCCTGGCGCCCATGGCCCGCCTGGTCGGTTACGCCCACGCCGGCGTGGACCCGAAGTACATGGGCATCGGCCCGGTGCCGGCCAGCCGCAAGCTGCTGCAAAAGCTGGGCCTCAAGGTGTCGGACCTGGACGTGATCGAGGCCAACGAAGCCTTCGCCGCCCAGGCCTGCGCCGTCACGCGCGACCTGGAACTGGACCCGGCCAAGGTCAACCCCAACGGCTCGGGCATCTCGCTGGGCCATCCCATCGGCGCGACCGGTGCGGTGATCACCGTGAAGGCCCTGCACGAGCTGCAGCGCACGGGCGGGCGCTATGCGCTGGTCACGATGTGCATCGGCGGCGGCCAGGGCATCGCCGCGATCTTCGAGCGGGTTTGACCAGGGGCTGGCCGGTTCCGGGGCAACGTCGAACCGGCGAGCCCGCTCCAGGGTGGCCAGTCAAACGTCGATCTTGAACTCGATGCGACGGTTCTTCGCCTGGCCCTCGGCCGTGGCGTTGCTGGCAATCGGCTGGTCGGGCCCGACACCCGAGATCACCAGCGCTGCGCCAGCCAGGCCCTTGGCTGCCAGGTAGGTTTTGACGGCTGCGGCCCGCTCCTGGCTGAGCAGCAGATTGGACGCGCGGGAGCCAGCCGCGTCGGTGTGGCCGACGATCCGGACCCGTTTGCCATCGAGACTCTGGAGCACCGGGAGCAGCTCGTCCAGCACCTGTCGCCCTGTGGCGGTCAGGATGGCGCTGCCAAACTCGAATTCCACGATCTTTCCGGCGAGCACCTGGTCGATTCGCGCCTGGGGTGCCTCTGCCACCTGCAAATGGTTGCCCACGGTGTACGTGGGGTTCAGGCTGGTCGCCAGGCCTGCGCCGATCCTTTCCTTCGCGGCAGCGCTGTCGATCTGGCCCGCGAGCTCGACCGAGTTGCCGACGACCCGCAAATGGCCGCGGTGGACGTTGCGCAGATCGGGCGTCACCATCTTGCGGACATGATCGGCCCACTGCGGCGGCGCACTGGACGGCGCGACGCCCAACTGGTCCACCACGCGGGCCGCGCCGTAGATCTCGCGCACGCGCGCCAGAATCGCCTGCCGTGAGGTTTCATCGGGCACCACGCCCGACACAACTACCGGCCCACCGGCTGCGCTTGCCAAGGCGGACACTTCGGCAGCAGGGCGTGCAGGCTGTTGTGCCTGTGCACCGATGGCGACAAATCCGATCAGCAACACCAGCGACAGACGGGCTGTGCGCAGTCGCTGCTCAACCCAGAAAACGTTCGCCATGAGTTCAACTCCCCAAAAAGGCTTCGTGGAACGATTCCACTACCTGCGCCAACGACATCTGCGGCAACTGGAGGTAACTGGACAGCTTTTTTAGACCGTAGTTGCCTGCAAGGCAATCCTCCACCCAGGACGACGACGCCAGCGCCACGAAAGCGCTCGACATCGCCCGCTCGTCTAGCAGACCATGAAGCGCCGTGGCCGAACCCGCAGAAAAACTGACCAGCAAACGCGCCCGGGCACCATCACCCTGCGGTATGAACGCGCTGACGTCATGCGCCGTGCGTGCGACGAAACTAGCCACCAGTTCCATCCAGAAGGCCGCCGCGCGCGAGCGATAGGGCTCATCGGCAGGCAGCGGGAGGTGCAGCCCCGTATCCACCGCTTGCTGCCCACTGCTGAGCAGCGGCTGCAGCAGCAAGCCCAGGGCGAGCAATGCCTGACGAAAGTCGACACCCACCCCGTTCGAGCCTTGCAACTCGCGGCTCAGCTGGCCCAGGGTGGTTTGTTCGAGAAAGCCACGATAGTCCTCGCGCGCCTGCGCAGCGGACCGGGGCGCCGAACTTTCCGCGCTGTTGAGGTCGGCCAGAACGCTCGCCGCATCGGTACGGGCGTCGCGGGCCGCGTTGCCCAAAGTTCCCAGACGGGCCCAGACCGGTTCGAGCATCAAGGGACTGATCCCCACCTGATCAGGCTCGATGTCCAGCGTGGTCGCAACCAGGAAAGGAAAGCGGCGGCCCGCAGCATCCGCGCTAGGAGCCAAGTAGCCCACCACGGCGGTGGAGCGCTGTGCGCCGAGCATGACGAAACGGGCGTTGGACGCCTGGTCATACATCTGCTTCCAGTGCGCGTCGTCCGCCATCAACTCGACCCCCGAACTCAGCCAGCGGTCGAGCGACTGGATCAAGGCGGGCGACGTGGCGCTGCGTACGAAGTCACCCCTGCACGGCAGCTTGCCGAAATACAGCACGGGATGGGTCGCAAGGGACGTCTTCATGGACCCGTCCTCGATGGGCCGGAAGCCGAGGCTACGGCCGGCGACGCCGAGGCGAGCTGTGCAGCCGGCGTGCCGGCGATCAATGCCGGCAACTGCAAGCCCACCAGAGCCGCCGAGCCTCGGCCCTGTGCGCTGGCGGTGGACGGTGCGGCAGCGCCTGGCTGCGAGACGATCCGCAGGCTCACTGTGACGGCGTGCCCGTCCTTCTCCCAGGTCAACTCGTTGCCGTCGGCCTTCTTGACCTTTTTTGCGGCGGCGAACAGCCGCTCAAGTCCAAAGCGGCCAGGCTCATTGAAGATCTCGACCGAACGTCCGTCGACCGTTGTCGCGGTCAATCGCACACCCGGCGTGCCCGCAGGATTCGGCCAGAAAAAGTTGTTCCATGTGGGCGCGGTGTTGCGGTAGCGCAGACTCTGGCCATCGATCTCCAGCGCGTACTCGGACAGTCCAGGCGCACCCGTCGGCATGATCTGGAACACCGTCTGCGAGGCGCCAGCGCCAGCAGCGGCGCCGCTGGCAGTTGCGCCGGCCGCGCCGGAAGCCCCTTCGAGCGGAGCGATCCAGGATGGAAAACCGCGCGTGAAGTCCTCGTTCAGACGCACGCCCACATCAGCCCATGTGCGGGCCACGACGGCATCGCCACGCCGCACTACCAGGGGCGCCAGCGCTTGGTTGCCGAACTGTGCAACGGCACCTTCGGCACCAAAGATCTTGGCAATTTCGGAGGGGGCCGCTTCGATCTTGGAAGCGTTGTCGAACGGGTACTTGCCACCCAGCGTCCGCATGAAGGGTTCCTGCACTTGCGCGACCCAGATGCGGTTCAGCTCGGTTTCCACCGGTCGCGTCATCACGGAGAAGGCTTGCACCAGCGGCCGCACCAGAACGGGCCGGATCGCACTGCGTGCCCGCTCAGGCATGCCCACCAGCATTTGCTCATCCACGTACTTGAGCACCGCCGCCAGTTCCGAATTGCCCTCGTTGAAGGTCTCCGACATCAAGGTCTTGACCGCTGGCCCAGGGTCACCCTGGTTCTTGATCTGGTTGAAGCGTGACCGCAGCTTGCCCATGGCCTCCAGATAGCCCTTCATCAAGGTCGGGCTGTTGTCGCGCGTCATCATGATCCGCTGCAGCGCAGCGAACTCTTTCCCGATCGGGCCCATCGGCACTTCAGTCTTGGCCGCAGTCAGGTTCAGGTTGACGTCGACGCGTGAAGGCGCTTGCCTCAAGATGCTCTGCTTGAACCACTGCATGAACCCCGTCTGGGTGCGGTTCAGGCGTTCATTCAACACCGACGGGTTGTCCCAGGACGTCTGCTCATACAAGGCTTCCATCAGTTGCTTGGCCGGTGAACGGTTGGCATCGCCGAGCTGGTCCATGTGCTTGACCGCATCGTCGAAATTTTCGAACTCCACGACGTTGATGCCCTGCAGGAAGCGCTGCCACTCCCCGACGTACTCGTTCTTGTACATGTCGGTCAGGGTCTTGCGCACCTGGTCAGGGCTGCCTTCGAGCGAAAGATCGTCACGCGCAGAAGTCTGGAGCACCCAGTCGACGCTTTGCAGTTCTTCCGTGGCAGCCTGCCGGATCGCGTCCTCGATGTAGTCCGTCCAAGCCTGCTTCGTGAATGTTCCTGAAATCGCATAGCTGCCGCGCACGGTTTCGAATGGGCGATCACCGACCAGGCTGGTGACGGTGACCGGCGCGAAGCGCGTAGCCGCTCGGGCCTTGATGCCGGAGTACACACGCTCGCGTGCCGGCATGCCGCGCACCACGCGGCGCAGGTTTTCCCTGGTCTGGTCGACCAAGCCGAGGTTGTTTTCAATCAGTGGGAAATCGGGTGCCTGTAAGTTCTCCAGCGAGAAGGACACCATGCGTTCCGCGCTCTGGACCATGCGCTCGGTCGGCATCGATCCGCGATTGCTTTCCAACCAGCCGCGCCAGAAGCGAGAGATCTGATCTGCCAGATGGCCCGATTCCATGTACTGCCGGTCGGCCAGCATCAGATAGGTCTTCAGCGCGTTGTACGCGTCCTCGACGCTGGTCGCCGATGCCTGTGCAAAGCCGCTGGCGTCAGCCAACGGCGCGGTCTCCGCAGCACGGCTGGACACGGCCTGGACTGCGGACTGTGGAGGTTTGGTCATCGGCTGCAGGCGCGCTGCATTGCGATTGACGTCGGCCAGGTAGCGCTCCAAGTTGTGGGCTACAGGCGCCAGCATCAGCTGCCGGACACCGTGGAAGTACTCGACCCGCAGCTTGCGCTCCATCGCTTCGCCCTGGTACAGCCCCAGGCTCACGCTCCATGGCCGGTCGTGGCGCCATTTCTCCAACTGGCGCAACCGGTCCTGCAGCACCCCCATCGCTTCGAGCCGTGAGGACAAGTCCACGGTATCGCTCTGCAGCTTGACCACCTTGTCGAGATCGGCACCCACCGCCATCATCAGCTGACGGTTGCTGACATATGAGGCGCCCCAGCCAGCCAGCGTGAGGGCCAGCACCAGTGCAGCGCCGCTGAACGCGAAACCGCGCAGTCGGCGCTTGTTGCGACTGGTGTATTGCTTCACAAGATGGCGGTCTGCAAACACCACCTTGGAAAACAAATCACGCAGGAAATAGGGTTGCCCCACCGTCGACACCGGCGCTTCGGCGACGCCCTCTTGCTTGAGATCGAAATGCTCGGCCATGGCGCGGTTCACCCGGCTCGTCACCTCGCCGTCCTGCAATGCGCTGGTGAAGTAGAAGCCGCGGAAGATCGGCCGAAACTGATAAGGGTTGTCTTCGAACAGCGTCGAGATGAACGAGCGCAATGCCGGTCGGATGGCGGCGAACTCCAGCGGAAAGGACAGCACGCCCGAAGGCATCTTTTGGCCGTGATGCTGAGCCATCGTGGACATCATCGTTTCGGTCAAGCCATCGCGCAGCTCGTCGAAACGGGCGTCGAACAACTCGACAGCGTCGGCCTTGTGGGTCGGGTCGTAGGCCAGGGTCGCACCCCAGACCTTTTCGCGCTCGCGCTCGTCATACCTGTCGAAGAACGCCTGAAAGCCCGCGATGAGATCGACCTTGGTGAACACCACGTACACCGGCGCAAAGATTTCCAAGGACTCGGTCAACTCCTGCACGCGCTGGCGCAGGCTTTTGGCGAGCTGGATGGCGCTCTCGGGTCGCGCACCCGTCAACTCGGCCACGCTGGCGGCGATCACGATGCCGTTGATCGGCGCCTTGCGGCGGTGCTTCTTGAGCAGGGACAGGAAACCTAGCCATTCCGTGCGGTCTTCTTCATGCACCGAGTAGCGCCCTGCCGTGTCCAGCAGAATGCCTTCCGTCGTGAAGAACCAATCGCAATTACGCGTCCCACCGATGCCCTGGATGATCGTGCCAGCCTTGTCCGCGAACGGAAACTTCAGTCCAGACTGCACCACCGCAGTGCTCTTGCCTGCCGCAGGATTGCCGATCACCATGTACCACGGCAGTTCGTAGAGGGCCGAGCGCCCCGTCATCTGTCCCAATCTGGAAGTCTTGATGGTCTGAACGGCCTCGCGCATGCGCGCATGAATGGCGCTGAGCTCCGACGACTTGGCCGCACCGGGAACGGCCTTGCGCGCATCGTCGTCCAGTGCATGCTCAAGCGCCCTCGCCGCACGGTAGGCCAGCAAACGTTTGACGCACCAGACGCAGGCCCAGATGGACACGAAGACAGCCAGCGCTATCGCGGCATAGACAAGGCCCAGCTCGAGCGCGTTCGCACCGAAGAACAGGAAGGCGGCCAGTCCGGCAATACCAATCACGCCGAGTACGCGCGTGTCGAAGAGCAAAGTCCAGAATCGGTTCATTTCAGGAAGTCCGGTTCGCCGCAGAGTCGTCTGCTACGGCATCCTTAGGAAGATCAGGTTGGACGATCAACGCCAGCCGCGTGCGGGAATCCGCCATGCCCACTGCCAGGACAGGTTTGCCAAGCGTGCGAGCCCACTCACCGGCGCAAGCCACCACCATCAAGCAACTGGCGGAGCCGGTATGGCCAGTTACTTTGCCGAGCACCCGCATGTCTTCCAGCGGATCGAGCTGCGGCAGGTCGCCGATCGAGACGCCGTACAACTCGGTGGCGCGGGGCGAGTGTTGATCGGCGTCGCACACCAGGGCCGCGATCTGATCTGGCTGCAGACGTGCCGCAGCGGTTGCATGGCTGACCACTTCCCTGAGAACCTGCGCGTCCACCTTGCCCGCCGCCTCAACGGGCTTGCTCCGCAGGCCAACACCGGGCCGATGCAGCAGCACCTGCGCGGTCGCGAGATCTTCAGGCGCCGTCCACGCCACAGACGCGATCAGCACCGTGGCGGAACCCTCGCCGGGCATGCAACCACCAGGCGCCTTGCGCGCGTCATAAAGGAGACCGGAAGCCGACAGTGCGTCGACTGCGTTCTGGTCAAGATCGCTGTGCGCCGTTGCCAGCAACAGCCAGTCCGGGGCCTCATGGCCCGGGCTCCGGTGCGCGATTTGGTCGGCCTTGAGCCAGAGATCCTCACCCGTCCCGGGAACCACCTGGGCGCGCAAGACGCAGGCGGTGGTCATGGCATCGTCGTCGCCTGCCCACAGTGACTCGGTCCAGCGCACAGCCAACGTCTGCTCAAACGGAGTCCAGCGCGGTGCACATCCGAGCAACAACCACACGCGCGGCCGTTCGGCCTGGGGCAAGGTGTCGGCGGCGTCAGCCCGAAAGGCGTGATCGAGCAACCATTGGCGTTGTGAGAGCACAGGCTCTTGCAACGCCGCGAGTGCACGCACGACGTCTTCGCCCGGTTGTTCCGCCTGCCATGGCTCATGCTCCAGCCGCATGCGCTCGACCAAGACGTCCAGGCGGACGCGGCAGCTCTCCAGCGCCAGCGCCGCATCCGGCAAACGCGCGCACATGATGGGCAGACCGGCATCGCCGACCAGCAATTTGTCTGGCATGGGGATCGGCTCGCCATCGGCAACCGCTTGCAGCAGGTCCGCGGCTTGAGACCCTCCCGTGCTGACCACCGCCGTATGGACCATGCGCAAGGTCGCGTGACGCAGTTGTTCATCGACAGCGGGTATCGCGCCGGCGGTTGGCGCAGTCGTGGAGCCTGCCGGCAGTGCGGCCGTTGCAAGCGCCGCCCGCGCCCCGGCTCTCGCCCAGGCACTTCGCAAGGCCACGAGCAACAGCAACGTCACCAGAGGCAAGACGCCGAGGTAGACCACCATGTCCGTTTCGGCGACCATGCGCCCGCTGCGCTGCCACCACCACAGAACACCCAGCCACGTGAGGCTGCAGACCACCAGCACCCAGAGCAACAAACGCACGAACTTCATCAACGCCAGACTTCCAGACTACGCAACGGTCGCGATCTCAATCCACCGAATTGGATTGCGAAGAGAGCAACGTGGCACCGCAGGCGGTCTTGTCGCCGTCGCGCGCAGCGGGCTGTCCATCAACGATACAGGTCGCGTCGCCCGACGCCACAACGGTGACCCTGCCATGCCCCTTCTTCGGGCAGGTGACCTTGTCGCCGATCCTTGCCATGGCTTTGCCATCGACAGTGCTCTCGGCCGAACCCTGGATCACGACGCCACCATGGCTGGTGCGATCCCCTACAACAATGAACGACTTGCCCATATTTGCTCCTATAGCTCGTCAAAAAAACCAACAGTCCAGCAGCGATCAAGGCGCTGACTTGGCTTGGCCAACAGCTGCAGCGCGCAGCACACCGGGTCGCTGCAGTTCGACGTGACCGTAGTCGGCCAGTCCCTTCCAGTTGCCCCCCCACGTCAATCCCAGCAATGCGGCCGTCTGGCCGTAGAGCTGGTAGCCGCGCATCGCCCAGGGATCCTGTTCGGAGATCACCACGCGGCCATTGCGAAGGAACGCGCTGTCCACCGCGAGCCCATGCTGGTGGTAGCTGCGCCCCGGCCCAGCCTGGGTCACGTGGGCCCCCATGCCCGCCAACTGGGCCTGGCGCTCAGGACTGCGGTATCCCTCCAGCAGCACCATTTCGTAGCCGTGGTGCTCCTGCATGATTCGGTAGAGCATCAGGACGCGCTGTCGAAACACCTCATCCAGCAGCATCCAGTCACGACTGGCAAAGCGAGCCAGGGGCCTCGCGAGCGTCACCTCGCGCGTCAGGAACACCTCTGGCGGCAAGGGCGCTGGAGGTATCAGCTTCTCGCCAGTCAGCAGGGATGCGACCCGCTCATCCTTGACGTGCACTTCGGTGTGATCGAAGGTCTCAAGTTGGAACCAGTTTCGCCAAGCAAGTGCGGCCAGCGGCAACACTGTCACTAAGACCAGTACGAACAGCCATTCGCGCCGGAATACATAAGCAAACCTAGACGCGTCCTGTATTATCAGCGCCGTATTGTATGCACTAGATTTGCAAGCATGACGGCTGGCAGCGCTCACAAACCGAATCCTGGCGCCAAACCAAGCAGCGCCAGCCCGGCAACCGGTTCCAGCAGCGCTCCGAACAGAGGGCATGAACGCAAAGGCCAACACGGCAGTTGCGAGCAAGAAGTACAAGGCCAACAGAAAAACAATCTGTAACATTTAGCGAAAATTATAAGAAAATGCAGCCACTTGTCGCGCAAAAATAGCCGAGTGGCGGTTTTCATTTGCATTTTGGCTCAACACCGTCCGGCATCCACTGTCATCCACGCACCCTCCGACCTCTCCACATGTCTCGGCCCACACTTTTTCAGACAGGAGCAGCGTCGCAAAACGTCAATATCCTGGACACATTGCAGCCTCGTACGGCGCCGGTTGGCCACCGTCTGTATGCAAAATATTGGTGGGCGGCTGGCGGTGCCATTCTGGTCGGGGCCGCCGTCTGGGGGGAACTAGCAGACCTGAAGTCCTCTTCCGCGACCAGCCAGGTAGCGGCATCGGTTCAAGCGCCGTTGCCAGCCGTAAGCACATTCGTGCCCGCGCCGCTCTCGGAGCGCGCCATGGCTACTGCAGAGCTGCCAGTTGCCCGTGAGCCGACTCCCGCGCCTGCTGTCGATCCAGCTCAATCGCCTATCGACGGGGCCAAGCCTCTTGCCACGACCGTGGCGTCAATTCCATCGCCGGTCCAGAGCTTGGTCGGACCAACAAACGTTGCCCGTCCCGCAGCGCGTACTGAGCCGAACCGCTCGGACGCAGTGCCCCGCAGGGTCAAGCCGGTTGCATCACCCCAAACGGTCAACAAGCAAGTAGCCCCCGCTCGCTCCCAAGCCGTCAAGCCGGCGCGGGCGACGGCGCAGGTGCGCAACCGGCCATCGGCTGCTCCGGATGACCCGGACGTCGAACTGCTGAGCGCTCTTGTGCAGCACATGCGTAGCTCCAAACCCGCCGGTTCTGCAGCTCGAAAGACAGCAGATCCATCGACCGAATGTCGACCAACCCGGGGCGACGCCGCGGCGTGTACATCGGCTGCGGTGCGACCGTAACGGCCGACGCACCACATGGCCGAGCCGGCGTGCGCCGGGCTGGTGCCGTGCGCCCGGAGCAATCGCGCTCGCTTGTGTTGTAGCCGTTGCGGGTCAACGGCTTGCAGCCTGTCGCGCGCGCGGCGATGTGGTGGCAGCACAGGGTGGCGCAACGCCAGGAGCGGGGCTCGCTGCCCGCCGCGCCAGGCCTTGATTTCGCTCAAGTTCTCGCCGTGCACCTGTTGGCACGCGTCTTGATAGACATCCATCGAGCCGGGCCAGCGGGCGGACCCACCGCAGGTGGCCGGGCGTTCGCCGCCATCAGGGCCGGCGGACCCACACCCTCAAAGGACGCCCGATGATCGACCTCCCCGAAGCACTGCTGCTGGCACGCATCCAGTTCGCCTTCACGGTCAGTTTCCACTTCCTGTTCCCGGCCATCACCATCGGGCTGGCCAGCTACCTGGCGGTGTTGGAGGGGCTCTGGCTGAAGACCGGGCGCGAGCACTACATGGACTTGTACCGTTACTGGATCAAGATCTTCGCGCTGGTGTTCGGCATGGGCGTGGTCTCGGGCATCGTGATGTCCTACCAGTTCGGCACCAACTGGTCGGTGTTTTCCGACAAGGCAGGCCCGATCATCGGCCCGCTGATGGCGTATGAGGTACTGACGGCCTTCTTCCTCGAAGCCGGCTTTCTCGGCGTGATGCTGTTCGGCATGCAGCGGGTAGGCCGCGGCCTGCATTTCACGGCCACGCTGATGGTGGCCTTGGGCACCTTCGTCTCGGCGTTCTGGATCCTGTCGGTCAACAGCTGGATGCAGACGCCAACGGGCTACACGACGAATGCCGCGGGCCAGTTCATCTCGGCCGGCAGCTGGCTGGCCATCATCTTCAACCCGAGCTTTCCGTACCGGCTGGCGCACACGCTGTCTGCGGCCTACCTGACCACGGCCTTCATCGTCGGCGGCGTCGGCGCCTGGCACCTGCTGAAGGACCGCAGCAACCCGCGCGCGCGGCTGATGTTCTCGATGGCCATGTGGATGGCCGCCATTGGTCACCGGCGTCAGCGTCGTGGTGGCCTATGCGCTGCTGGGCGCCACCTGGCTGGTGATGAAGGCCGAGGGCCGCCTGCAGCAGCAGGCCCGCGCCCTGGCCTGGCCGCTGGGCATCGCCACGCTGGTGGCCATTGCCGCCGTGAGCGTGGCCACGCCTTTTCTCAACGCCAGCTACTTCGACAATTGGCTGCGCTGGCCCGGCATGCTGACGGTGCTGCCGGTGCCCGTGCTGGTGGCACTGGCCAGCGTCGCCTTCGCGCGCAGCCTGAAGGCGGGCCACGAGGTGGCGCCGTTCCTGCTGTCGCTGGGCATTTTTCTGCTGTGCTTCGTGGGGCTGTGCATCAGCGTTCCCGGACGTCGTGCCGGGCGCCGTCACCATCTGGCAGGCAGCCACCGATGTGCAGAGCCAGGTCTTCATGCTGTGGGGCACGGCCATCGTGCTGCCGATGATCCTGGGCTACACGGCGTGGTCGTATTGGGTGTTCCGTGGCAAGGTCAACGCAGACGGGTACCACGCATGAAAAGCTCCTGGCTGCGCTGGCCCACGATCACGGCGCCGCAGGCCGGCCAGCCGCTGCCGCCCTGGTGGATGCGCCTGGCCTGGATGGCGACCATCTGGGCCGGCAGCATCGGCGCGCTGCTGCTCTTCGCCTGGTTGCTGCGGCTGTTGCTCAAGCGCTGATGGCGGCGCGCACGTCAGTCCAGCCCTCATGCTGCGCGTGGCCAGCATCGGCCACCACGCATGGTGCGGCTCGGCATCGAGTCCGGCACGGCGCGTCAGCCACTGGGCGAGTGCAACGGCGGCGAACGCCAGAAGAAAGGGACATCGGTTCAGAGCAGCCGGGGATCGCATGACGACAAAGCCCGATCAAATGGCCGCGAACAATCCCTCGGCCCCCTGGTGACAATGGTGCGTCAACCCCATCCCGTCTTGCCCCGATGCATGTTCCCTTGGTCGAAGTCGAAGAACTGATGGCCATCCACGCGGACCTGCAGCTGCACGGCCTCACTCTCCCCCCTCCTCCTCGCACCACCTTCTCACCATGCACCCACCCGAATCCGAACTGCCCCTGGTCGACGACGAACTCGACCTGCTCGCCACCCTGGTACCGCTGAACGGCCAGCGCATCGTCGAACTGGGCTGTGGCGCCGCCCAGCTCGCGCGCACGCTGCTGCAGCGCCACCCGGCCAGCCACGTCACCGCACTGGAGGTCGACGCGCGCCAGCACGCCAAGAACCTGGCGGCGCCGCAAGACAGGCTGCACTTCGTCGAAGCCGGCGCGCAAGCCGTGCCGGTCGCCAATGCCAGCTTCGATCTGGCGCTGATGCTCAAGTAGCTGCACCACGTGCCGCAGCCGCTGCTGGCCACGGCACTGCAAGAGGCCGCGCGCGTGCTGCGCCCGGGCGGCCACCTCTATGTGTCCGAGCCGGTGTATGCCGGGGCCTTCAACGAGGTCATCCGCCTGTTCAACGACGAAGGCGTGGTGCGGGCCGCCGCCCAGGCTGCCGTCGACGACGCACTGCGCACCGGCCTGTGGACGCAGGTGGCCGAGCGGCGCTTCGCGATGCGTTCGCGCTTCGCCGATTTCGCCGACTTCGAGAAGCGCCACATGCGCCCCACCTTTGCCGACCACCGCATCGACGACGCCAAGCTGGCCGAGGTCGGCGCAGCCTTCGCGCCGCACTGCGGCCCCGACGGCGCGCACTTCCTGCGGCCCATGCACGTGCGCCTGCTGCAACGTCAGGCGTAGCACCGTGCCCGGCCCCACTCCACCCGCCGGAACCCAGGCCGACAAGACCCGATCGGGCCTGGGCAGCGCGCTGGTGGCGGCGCAGTTCACCGCCATCGGCCTGCTTGCCTGGTGGGCCGCACCGGCCCTGCGGGGCGGGATTGCGCCCTGGGCCGCCTGGGCGCTGCTGCTGCTCGCGGCGCTGCTGGGCGCCTGGGCGCTCTATGCCAACCGGCCGGGCAACTTCAACATCCGGCCCGCGCCGCGCGAGGGCGGCCACTTGGTGCGCCACGGCCCCTACCGCTGGATCCGCCACCCCATGTACACCAGCGTGATGGCCTTCGGTGCGGGCTGCACGCTTGCGGCTGGCACCTGGCCGGTGGCAGCGACGTTGGCCGCCCTGGTGGCGGTGCTGGCGGTCAAGGCCTCGGTGGAAGAGCGCTGGATGGCCGAGGCGCATCCGGACTACGCGGCGTACCGGCGGCAGAGCTGGCGCTTCGTGCCGTGGGTGTTCTAGGCCCCTCACAGATGCAGGCGTGCGGCCTGCTGCTTCGACACGCGGCTGCCCGTCTGGCGGCGTTTGCTCACGCCAGCCCCAGCGCCTTCAGCCGCCGGTACAGCGTGCGCTCGCTCAAGCCCAGCTGCTGCGCCATTTCCTTGCGCGTGCCGCGCGAGGTTGCCACCAGCTGCCGGATGGCGGCATCTTCGATCTCCCCGAGACGCCCCGCCAAAGGCAGTGCAAGGTCAGCCGTGGGTGCGGTCGTGGATAAGGTATTGGCCCGGGCCATCGGCGGTTCGGCGCCCAGCGATGGCGGCAGGTGTTCCACGCGGATCACCCCGTCGTCCGCGAACAGCCGGGCCCGCTCCAGCACGTTGCGCAGCTCGCGGATGTTGCCGGGCCAGGCGTGCGCCTGCAGCCGGGCCATGGCCGATGGCTCCACCACCATGCGCTGCGGCGCGCTGCCGCCGCGCTGCAGGAACGAGTGCACCAGCAGCGGGATATCGGCCACCCGGTCTCGCAGCGGCGGCAGCTCGATCGGAAACGCGCTGATGCGGTAGTACAGATCCTGCCGAAAGCGCCCATCGGCCACCATCTGCTGCAGCGGCTTGTGGGTGGCTGCCACCAGCCGGAAGTCGGACTGGTGGGTCTCCAGCCCGCCCACGCGGCGAAAGGTGCCGGACTCGATTAGCCGCAGCAGCTTGACCTGCATGGCCAGCGGCACGTCGCCCATCTCGTCCAGGAACAGCGTGCCACCCTTGGCCGTTTCCACCAGGCCGCTCTTGCGCGCATGGGCGCCGGTGAAGGCGCCCTTCTCATAGCCGAACAGCTCGCTCTCGAACAGTGTCTCGGTCAGGCCCGAGCAGTCGACCACGACGAAGGGGCGCGTCGCCCGGCCACTGGCCTCGTGCACCGCCCGCGCGAACAACTCCTTGCCCGTGCCCGATTCGCCCAGCAGCAGCACCGGCAGCATCGAAGGCGCCACGCGCTGCACCGCCGACAAGGCCGCGTTGAACGCCGGGGCCTGCCCCACGAGCCCTTCGCCGCTGGGCCGCGCGGAAGCACTGCGCACCGTGGCCAGGCGCTCGACATACGCCACGACCTCGCGCCGCCCGTCCAGGATGGGCCGCAGCTCCACGTCCACATGCTCCGGCCCGCGCGGCGTGTGGTGGATGTGCAGCACACGGTCCGGCCCCTTCAGCTCCAGCGCCTTCTTCATCGGGCAGTGCTCGCCGGCCTGGTCGCAGGGCACGTCGTAGTGGTGCGAGACGCGAAAGCACTTCTCGCCGATGTAGGGCTTGCCCACGGCGCCGAACTGGCGCTGGTAGGCGGTGTTGGCGGCCAAGATGTTGTAGTCGGGGTCGAGCACGATCATGGGCTGCGGCTCGTGTTCGAGGTAGGACAGCAGCGGCTGCATGGCGGCTTCGGAGTGCATGGCGGCATTGTGCGCGCGGGCTGCCAATTCGCTGCCAGCGCGGCCGAAAGTTCTGCCACAACGGCCTGCCAATTTGTCAGAACGCCTGGGCGCAGGCGCCCCTCGCATCCGCTGCGCGACGCAAAATTTGATACGAATCAACCGCTTGGATCCATCGCACTGCAACCATGCGGGTTGGCACGCGTCTTGATAACAGAGTGTGTCGCTGCCCGTCGAGGCAGGCGTCCCAACCATCTCAACCACTGGAGACTGATCATGAAGACAAACGAAGGCACCCTGGACCGTTCCCTGCGCATCGTGGCGGGCCTGGCACTCATCGGCATGGCCGCCACCGGCGTGGTCGGCATGTGGGGCTACATCGGCGTCGTGCCGCTGCTGACCGGCGCGGTGGGCTTCTGTCCGCTCTACACCATGCTGGGCATCAACACCTGCCCGACGCAGCGTTGAGCGACCGACCTGGCAGCACGCGCATGGACACCCGTCCCACCCTGCAGGTCGAAGGCTGCTTCGACGAGGCCACCTCGACCGTCAGCTACATCGTGCTGGACCAGGCCACCCGCCAGTGCGCGCTGGTGGACAGCGTGCTCGACTACGACCCGAAGTCGGGCCGCACCTCGCACACCAGCGCCGACCTGCTGGTGGCGCGCGTGCGTGAGCTCGGCGCCACCGTGCAGTGGATTCTGGAAACCCACGTGCATGCCGACCACCTGTCGGCCGCGCCCTACCTGAAGCAGCAGCTCGGCGGCCGGCTGGGCATCGGCGCCCACATCACCACCGTGCAGAAGGTCTTCGGCACCTTGTTCAACGCGGGCACCGGCTTCGCCCAGGACGGCAGCCAGTTCGACCACCTGTTCGCCGACGGCGAGACCTTCTCCATCGGCGAACTGCAGGTGCGCGCCCTGCACACGCCCGGCCACACGCCGGCCTGCATGACCTACGTGGTGAGCGACGGCGTGCAGAGTGCCGCCTTCGTGGGCGACACACTGTTCATGCCCGACTACGGCACGGCGCGCTGCGACTTTCCGGGTGGCGACGCACGCACGCTGTACCGCAGCATCAACAAGGTGCTGAGCCTGCCGCCCGACACCCGGCTCTACATGTGCCACGACTACCAACCCGGTGGCCGCCCGGTGCAGTTCATCACCACCGTGGCCGAGCAGCGCGCCGCCAACGTGCATGTGCGCAACGGCATCAGCGAAGAAGAGTTCGTGACCATGCGCCACGCCCGTGACGCCACGCTGGACATGCCCGTGCTGATCCTGCCGTCGGTGCAGGTCAACATGCGCGCCGGCGAACTGCCCGAGCCCGAAGGTAACGGCCAGCGTTACCTGAAGATTCCTCTGAACGCGATCTGACGCAGCCGGATCGCACGCCGGTCCCGCCCCGCCCGCCCCCGCACCACAGGCCGCCCCCAGAGCGGCCGTGGCCCCGCTTTGCCTTTTGGAAACACCGAGCATGACATTCGCCCCCTCGCCGACACACTGCTGGTCTCGCCGCAGATCACGCCCGCCGGCCTGCAGGCCGTGCGCGACCCGGCTTCAATGCCATCGTCCGCAACCGACCCGATGACGAAGGCGCCGAGCAGCCCCATGACGCCGCGCATGCGATGCTGATCGTGGGCGGCGGCACGACGGGCATCGCGGTGGCGTCCCGCTGGCGCAGTTGGCTCCCCTGCCTGCCAGTGCTCGACTGGGGCCGCCGCTATGACCGCGCCACCTTCGCGGGCGACGCCATCGCCGCGCTCATCGTCACCATCATGCTGATCCCGCAGAGCCTGGCCTACGCGCTGCTGGCCGGCCTGCCGCCCGAAGTGGGCTTGTACGCCAGCGTGGCGCCGCTGCTGCTCTACGCCATCTTCGGCAGCAGCCGCGTGCTGGCCGTGGGGCCGGTGGCGGTGGTCTCGCTGATGACGGCGGCGGCCGTGGGCGAACACGCGGCGCCGGGCTCGGCCGCGTACTGGCCGGTGGCCATCACGCTGGCCTTCCTGTCGGGTGCGATGCTGCTGGCCATGGGGCTGCTGCGGCTGGGCTTCATCGCCAACTTTCTGAGCCACCCGGTGATCTCGGGCTTCATCAGCGCATCGGGCCTGCTGATCGCGGCCAGCCAGCTGAAGACGCTGATGGGCGTGCAGGCGCAGGGGCACAACGTCGTCGATCTGCTGATCGCGCTGGCGCGGCAGATCCCGCAGACGCATGGGTTGACGCTGGTGGTGGGCGTGCTCGCCACGGCGTTCCTGTTCTGGGTGCGCAAGCGCCTCAAGCCGCTGCTGGTCCGCTGGGGCCTCGGGCCGCGCCTGGCGGACTTTGTCGCCAAGGCCGGCCCTGTGGCGGTGATTGCCGTCACCACGGCACTCGCCTGGGCGCTCGACTGGCAGGCCCAGGGCATGAAGACCGTGGGCGCCATTCCGCAGGGCCTGCCGCCCTTCACGCTGCCCAGCTGGGATCTGGCGCTGTGGCGTGAGCTGGCCATCCCCGCGCTGTTGATCAGCGTGGTGGGTTTTGTCGAATCGGTGTCGGTCGGCCAGACGCTGGCCGCCAAGCGCCGCCAGCGCATCGCGCCCGACCAGGAACTGGTCGCGCTGGGGGCCAGCAACCTGGGTGCAGCGTTCACCGGTGGCTTTCCCGTCACCGGCGGCTTCGCGCGCTCGGTGGTCAACTTCGATGCCGGGGCGCAGACGCCGGCCGCAGGCGTCTTCACAGCCGCAGGCATTCTGCTGGCCACACTGCTGTTGACGCCGGCGCTGTACTACCTGCCACAGGCCACGCTGGCGGCCACCATCATCGTGGCCGTGCTGTCGTTGGTGGATTTCGGCATCTTCAAGCGCACCTGGGCCTATTCCAAGCCCGACTTCGCCGCAGTGGCCGCCACCCTGCTCGCGACCCTGGGCCTGGGTGTGGAAACCGGGCTGCTGGTGGGCGTGGGCGTGTCGCTGGCGCTCTACCTGTGGCGCACCAGCCGGCCGCACATCGCCACCGTCGGCCTCCTGCCGGGCACGGAATCGTTTCGCAACGTGTTGCGCTACAGCGTGCGCACCAGCCCGGCGCTGCTCAGCCTGCGCGTGGACGAGAGCCTGTACTTCGCCAATGCCCGCAGCCTAGAAGACCACGTCAACAACGCCGTGGCCGCCCAGCCGGCGCTGCGCCATGTGGTGCTGCAGTGCTCGGCCATCAACGCCATCGACGCCAGCGCGCTGGAAAGCCTGGAGGCCATCGAACACCGGCTGCACGAGGCCGGCATCACGCTGCATTTGTCGGAGGTGAAGGGGCCGGTGATGGACCGCCTGCGGGGGACGGACTTCCTGCGCCAGCTGCGCGGGCAGGTGTTCCTCACGCACTACCAGGCGGTGGCAGCGCTGGCGCCGCAGATGGTGCACGGGCCAGCACCAGACCCGCTGGCAGAGGGTACCGAACAGGCGCATTCCGCTTAGAATCGTCCATGATCATGGACAAAAATGCGTTGATGTGCTAATTTGTCCGGAATGAACGACACATTGCGCGTCCCAACCGACCTGGCAGCAGCCGTGCGCCAGGCGCGCAAGGCAGCCGGCCTGAAGGCCACCGACGTGGCCCGCCGCGCCGGCCGCAGCCGCGATGTCCTCCACCGCCTGGAGCGCGGCGACGACGTGACCGTCGCCTCGCTGATGGACTTCCTGCAGGCCATGGGCCTGGTGCTGCGGTTGGAGAAGGCCGGCCTGCCGACGCTGGCCGAGATGACCCAGCGCTTCGCCCAGCCCGATGACGACGACGATGCTGCCTGACCGGATCAAACTGCTGGAGGTGGCCATCGCCGGCCACGCGCGCGGTCAGCTGCTGCGCCAGTCGCGCTTCGAGTTCCGCTACCTCGGGGCCGACACCGACCAGGCCGCGGTGGGCCTCTTGATGCCGCCGGACCAGTTGACCTACGAAGACGGCGACCTGTTCCCCGTGATGGACCAGAACCTGCCCGAAGGCGATCTGTTCATGCGGCTGCGTCAGCTGTTCCCCAAGCAGCCGCTGTCGGCCATGCACCTGCTGGCGCTGTCCGGCAGTAACGGCATCGGCCGCCTGGGCTTCGCCCTGCCCGGGCAGGAGCGGCCGGCGCCGCCCCCGGTGCTGTCGCGCCAGACCTTGCTTGAGACGGCCTTCACCCCGGCTCTGTTCGACGCCCTGGTGCACGCCTACCTCAGCACCGGCGCCGGCATTGCCGGCATGCAGCCCAAGATCATGGTGCCTGACCGGCCGACGGTGCCCATCCCCATTCCCACGCTGATCGTGAAGGCCGGATCGCCGGCCTACCCCGGCCTGGCGGCCAACGAATTCCTGTGCCTGCAGGCCGCCCGCCGGGCCGGCATCCGCACGCCCGGATTCGACTTGTCGCACGACGGCCAACTGCTGCTGCTGGACCGCTTCGACATCGAAGCGGACGGCCAGCGCCTGGGCTTCGAGGACATTGCCTCGCTGATGGGCCTGCGCGTGCGCGACACGCTGTCGGACCGCAAATACCACGGCAGCTACGAACGCGTGGCCGAGGTGCTCAAGCTGCTGCGGCTGGCCGAGACCGACCTGCAGCGCTTCTTCGAGCAGGTCGCCTTCACCGTGATGGTGCGCAACGGCGACGGCCATCTCAAGAACTACGGCGTGCTCTACCGCAGCGCGCAGGACATCTGGCTGGCGCCGATGTTCGACGTGGTCACCACCTCGATTTACCGCTACCAGCGCTACGACGGCGGGCCCGAGCTGGAGGACAGCACCCTGGCGCTCAGGCTGTTCGCCGGCAAGGGGCAGACGCGGGGCTATCCCAGCACGGCAGAGCTGCTGCGCTTCGGCCGCACGGTGTGCCGCGTGGCGCAACCTGCACCGGTGGTACAGCGCATCGGCGAGGCCATGCAGCAGACGCTGGATGACGCGGGCGGTGATGCGCGGGTGCCCGCATCGACCCTGGCAGCCATGCGCGAGGCCTGGTCTACCGGCATGTCGTATGCGCGCGAAGCGCAGAGGCTTGCACCTTGAGTCCGCCCGCGCCCTCGACGCAGACGCAGGGCGATCTGTTCCGCCACGTCAGCGCCGACAAGGCCGCGCTGTACCGCGCCGTGATGGACTGCTTCGCCGCCGCCAAGCGCCAGTTCCGCCTGCACCTGCGGCCCGACGAGGTACTGGCCGAGGGCCAGTGGCAGCGCCTGGACCACGCCGCAGTGGCCGCAGCGACCGCTCGGCAGCTGCGCTACCACGGCGACTTCGACTGGCCCGGCATCCGCATCGCCAACCACGTGCTGCGAAGCTGGCCGGCGCAGGCTTGGCGCATGGGTGCCGGCGACTATGCAGCCGCCGTGCGCACCGCGCCGCAAGCCGAACGCGATCTGCCGGATGCCGCCGTGCAGGCGAACTGGGATGCAGCGCTGGCCCCGGCCATGCAGGCCGCTGGCCTGTCCATCGCGGAAGAAGCCGTGACGGCTTGCCTACTGGACGACCTGCGGCGCCTGTAGGTCGGCCCCGCGCTCCTGCACGATGGTCGCCTCCGGCTCCGCCGCCAGGCTCTGACGCAGCCGCTGAAACTCTGGTGACTCGCGCAGCGCCTGGCGCCCGGCGACCTGCAGCTGGCGAACCTGGATGGGCAGGATCGTGAAGGCGGTGGGCACACCCATCAGCGTGCGCCGCATCTCCGGATCGCGCAGTCCCCGCAAGCTGACGTTGACCACGTGGATCTCGGCATCGGACGCGAACGGGCTGCCGGGGCGGACCCGGTCGGCACGCAGTTGCTCGGTCAGCTGGCGCGCAACGTCGTTCACCATTTCGGTCGTCTCCGTCGTCACACGCGAGCCTGCGCCAAAGAGCAGCGCGTCCACCACCTGGCCGACACCGGGCACACGGTCGCTCGCGTCGATGCGCTCGGCAGTGTCGCGTTCCGAGTTGACGCTGATCAGCACGATCCGGTGCACCGATCCTGGCGGCAGCGTTCCGAAGCCGGTCTGGATCGCGTCGTCCGCCACGACGCGATCGACCAGACTGCGCACGCCGAGGTTGTCGACCAGGCCACCGTCGACGAGATGGATGTACGGGCGCTCGGTGGAGTCCCGGTAGCTTTGTGCGATGAGATGCCGCAGGCGCGCGGAGAGGTTCCCCTGCGCACGCAGCGCCTCGTTGGATGACGCAGAGGGTTGACAGCTGTCCGCATAGTTGCGCAGCGTGACGGGGCTCAGCAGGATCGGCACGGCGGCGGATGCGGCGACTGCGAACGAGAGTGGCACGCTGTCCAGGTCCGAGCAGATCAGCGCGAACTGTTCCGGCGTGAACTCGAAGGGTCCACCGGTCGTGAGGTCGGTGGCGGTGACGAGCAGCTGCGGCTTGGGGCGCGTGCGCCGCAGCTCGCCAAAGGTCGTGCCACGGAACACCGTGTCCAGCCGCTGCGCGAGGATGTTGCTGCGGCCCCACCACGGCGAGCTGAGTCTGTACAGGCTGGCCGGCTCGGTGAGACGGCTCAGCAGCGAGGACTGAAAATCCACCAGCAGGAAATCGCGCTCAAAACGCGTGAAGGTCTCGTCCCCGAACGCTGCGTAGTAACCCGCCAGCACGCTGCCACCAGAGACGCCGCTGACCAGGCCGACTTCATCGAGCAAGGTCGTGCGCCGGCCCGCCAACTCGAACTGCGTGGCCTTCAGTTCCTGCAGCACACCGAGGCCGAAGGCGGCAGCACGCGCGCCGCCGCCCGACAGCGTGACCGCCGCAATAATCGCGGGCTGCGTGCGCGCACCGCCGGTGGCAGCGACGACAGGCGAATCAACCGGCTTCGAGACGCCGGGCGAGGCCGGCGTGTTCGGTACGTTGATCCAGGGGCGTGTGGTGGAGCACGCCGACAGGAGCAGCGCTACGGCCCCCACCAGCGCGACCTGACCCCACCCGCGCCACCCGGCGCGGGCCGGGCCAGGCATTGCAGCAACCGTCGCCATGGCCGCAACCATCAGGAGGCCATCACCAGCGGACCGGGCGCCGGAGCGTTGTTGTCCGCAGGCGCCTGGCGGCGCAGTTTGAACCACGCGGCATAGAGCGCCGGCACGAAGAAGATCGTCAGCAGGGTCGCAACCGTCAGGCCGCCCATGATCGCGATCGCCATCGGCCCCCAGAACACGCTGCTCGTCAGCGGGATCATCGCCAGCACTGCGGCCGCGGCCGCCAGCACCACCGGGCGCGTGCGGTGGATCGCGGCGTCGAGCACCGCATTCCAGGGGTCGCGTCCCTCCTCGATCTCGATCCGGATCTGGTCGATCAGGATGACCGAGTTGCGCATGATCATGCCGCCCAGCGCGATGATGCCGAGGATCGCGACGAAGCCGAGCGGCGCCTGGAACGCCAGCAGTGCCGGCACCACGCCGATCAGGCCGAGGGGTGCCGTCAGCAACACCATCCACATGCGCGAGAAGTCCTGCAGTTGCAGCATCAGCAGCAGCATGATGGTGCCCAGCATCAGCGGCACCACGGCCAGCAGCGCCTTGTTGGCCTTGGCGCTCTCTTCCACCGCGCCGCCCACGTCGATGCGGTAGCCCGACGGCAGCCGGTCCTCGATGTCCTTCAGCGCCGGCAGGATCTGCTGCGTTGCCGTCGCACCCTGCTCGCCGTCGACCACGTCGGCGCGCACGGTGATCGCCATGTCGCGGTTGCGGCGCCACAGCACCGGCTCTTCCAGTTCGTGGCTGACGCTGGCCACCTGCGACAGCGGCACCACCGTCCCGTTGCGGGTGTAGAGGTTGATGTCCTTCAGCGTGTCGAGGTTCAGGCGCTCCTGCGGCACGGCGCGGGCCACGATGTCGATCAGGTCCTCGCGCTCGCGCAGCTGCGACAGGGTGGCGCCGTTCATCACCGTCTGGGTCACCAGCGACACGTCGGCCGGCGTCAGGCCGAGCGCGCGCGCCTTGTCCTGGTCGAGCTGCACCTTCAGCGTGCGCACCGGGTCGTTCCAGTCGAGTTGCACATCGCGCACCTTCGGGCTGGCGGCGACGGCCTTTTCCACGTCGCGGGCGATCTGGCGCACCACCTGCGTGTCGGGCCCGACGACGCGGAACTGCACCGGGAAGCCGACCGGCGGCCCCAGCTCCAGGCGCGTCACACGCACCCAGGCCTGCGGGAACTGCGCGTCGGCCGAGGCCATCAGCCGCGAACGCACCCGCTCGCGCGCCTCCAGGTCCTTCGTCATCACGATGAACTGCGCATAGCCTGCGTTCGGCAGCTCGGGGTTGAGCGCCAGGTAGAAGCGCGGTGCGCCGGCGCCGGTGTAGGCGGTGAAGAACTTCACGTCCTCGTCCTTGCCCAGCAGCGCTTCCATCTGCTGCACCTGCTGCGTCGTGGCCTCGAAGGAAGAGCCTTCCTTCAGGCGCAGGTCGATCACCAGCTCGGGCCGCGAGCTGTTGGGGAAGAACTGCGCCGGCACCAGCCGGGTGCCCGCCAGGGCGAGGGCCAGCGCGCCGACGGTCGCGCCGATCACCAGCCAGCGGTGCTGGATGGCCAGGTCGATCAACCCGCGCAGCCGGCGGTAGAACGGCGTGTCGTACGGGTCGCCTGCATGGTGGTGGGCCATGGTCTTGGGCAGGATCTTCATCGCCAGGTAAGGCGTGAAGATGCCAGAGCAGATCCACGACAGCAGCACCGCGGCGCCGACGATCCAGAAGATGCCGCCCGCGTACTCGCCGGTGGTCGACTGTGACAGACCGATCGGCAGGAAGCCCGCCGCGGTGATCAGCGCACCCGTCAGGCGCGGCATGGCCGTGGCCTGGTAGGAGAACACGGCCGCCTTGTGCTGGTCCCAGCCGGCCTCCATCTTCACCACCATCATCTCGATGGCGATGATCGCGTCGTCCACCAGCAGGCCCAGCGCGATGATCAGAGATCCCAGCGAGATGCGTTCGAGGTTCCAGCCCATCGCCAGCATCAGCAACGCCACGCCGCCGAGCACCAGCGGCACCGAGGTGGCCACGACCAGGCCGGAGCGCCAGCCCAGGCTGGCCAGGCTCACCGCGATCACGATGATCAGCGCCTCGGCCAGCGAGCGCTCGAAGTCCCAGATCGCGTCCTTCACGGTGGTGGGCTGGTCGGCCACGCGCTCCAGCTCCAGGCCGTGCGGCAGCTCGGCTTGGATCTTCGCGACGGCGTCCTCCATGGCCTTGCCGAGTTCGACGATGTTGCCCTCGTCGGTCATCGAGATGCCGAGCATCAGCACCGGCTGGCCGTTGTGGCGCACGGTGTAGGTCGGCGGGTCTTCGTAGCCGCGCCGCACGGTGGCGATGTCGCCCAGCTTGATGGTCCGGCCAGCCACCGAGAGCGGCACGTTGCGGATGTCGGCCTCACTCTTGAACTGGCCGCTCACGCGCACCACGACGCGGTCGCTTGCGGTGTCCACCTGGCCCGCCGGCAGCATGGCGTTCTGGCTCTTCAGGCTCTCGGCAATCGCCAGCGGCGTGATGCCCAGCGCGGCCAGGCGCTGGTGCGAGAACTCGACGTAGATGCGCTTGGCCTGCTTGCCGATCACGTCGACCTTCTTGACCATCGGCACCTTCAGCATGCGGCGCTTGATGTCCTCGGCCGCGTCCGTCAGGTCGGCGTGGTGGATGCCGTCGCCCTGCACGGCGTACATCAGGCCGTAGACGTCACCGTATTCGTCGTTGACGATCGGGCCGATGACGCCCTCGGGCAGCTCCAGCCGCAGGTCGTCGAGCTTCTTGCGCGCCTGGTACCAGGCCTCGCGCTGGTCGGCCTCCGAGGTGCCGCCCTTCACGCTGAGCGTCATGCCACCGTAGCCTTGCCGGGCGAAGGTGACGACCTTGTCGAAGTGGTCGATCTGCTCGAACTTCTTCTCCATGCGGTTGAGGACCTCGTCCTGCACCTGCTGGGCGGTCGCGCCAGGCCAGACGACCCCGGCGGTCATCGACGGCACCGAGAAGTTCGGGTCTTCGAGCTGACCCAGCCGGGTGAAGCTGAACGTGCCGGCCAGCGCGACGACGAGCAGCAGGAATAGGACGATCGCGCGGTGGCGCAATGCCCAGTCGGTGAGGTTGAAGTTGTTCATTGCGCGGCCACCTGTGTCGTTGCAGTGGTCGCCGCACTCGGCGACGCGGTTGGCGACGCGGTTGGCGACGCGCTGGGCTGTGCAGCTGGCAATGCCACCTTGAGTCCTGGCGCCATCTTCTGCACCCCGGCGGTGACGACCAGCTCACCCGCTGACGGACCGGCGACCAGCACCTCGTCGTTGCGGTAGCCATGGACCGACACGGGCAACAGTTCGACGGTTCCCTGCGGGTCCTGGCCTGTGCGCTTGACCACCCACAGTGCCGGCTTGCCGCCGCTCTGGGTCATCGCAGCGGCCGGGATGACCGCCACTGGCGTGCCCGATGCCGTGCGGTCGGCCACCACTGTCGCGGTGGCCCCCAACGGCAGCGCGCGGGGGCTTGCCAGCTTCAGCCGCGCGCGGTAGGTGCGCGTCTGGGCTGCGGCCTGGGGGGCCAGTTCACGCAGCGTCACGTCGAAGGTGTCGGCCGGCGCGTTCGCCAGGGAAGCCTTGAGGCGTGCGGTCTTGAAGGTCGCCACCTGGTCTTCGGGAACGTCGACCACGATCTCCGGCTCGCCGGGGTTGGCGATGGCGACGACCGGCAGCCCTTCGGGCACGACCTGCCCCACTTCGAACCGTACCTGGGTGACGACACCGCTGCGCGAGGCGCGCAGCACGGTGTAGGTGACCCGGTTGCGCGCCAGCTCGAGCTTGCGGGCCTCGGCCTCGGCAGCGGCGCGCGCTGTTTGCGCGCCGGTGGTGGCGCGTTCGTCGTCGGCCGCGCTGACCGAGCCGTCGCTCTTCAGGTTGGCAAGACGCTGACGGTCGGCGTCGGCCTGGCGCGCCTGGGTGACGGCAGCTGTGTGTTGCTGCAGCGCCGCATCGGCAGCGAGCCGGTAGTCGGCGTCGTCCAGCACGGCCAGCACATCGCCTTCCTTCACGACCTGGCCCACGTCGACGTGGCGCCGTGCGACCTTGCCGCCGACGCGGAAGGCCTGGTCGACCTCATGGCGCGATTGCACGGTGGCAGCGTAGCGGTTGACTTCCTGGGCCTGGTCGTAGCGCAGTTCGACCGTGCGCACCGGTCGGAGCGTCTGAACGGGTGCGGGTTGCGGGCTGCAGGCCGAGAGCAGCACGGTGATCGGCAGTGCGATGACCGCGACAAGAGAATTTTTCAAGACAGTACCTCGTGATCGGCAAGATTTCAGGAAAGCGGGCGGGCGGTGTCGGCCGCCGCCGCTGGCACGGCAGCAGGGTCCTGCGCCTGGGTGGCGGGCTCGAACACCTGCCAGCCCCCACCCAGCGCCTTGTAGAGCTGCACGCTGCCCAGCAGCAACTGCGTGCCACTGTTGTTGGCGCCCAGTCGCACCGCCAGACGCGCGCGCTGCGCGTCGAGCAGCGGCAGCAGGTCGATCTGGCCGCGGTTGTAGAGCGACTGCGCGCGGCCCAGCGCCGCGTCGGCCGAGGCCGCAGCGGCTTGCAGCGACGCCGAACGCTGCCGCTCGGCGGACAACGCGAC
Source organism: Rhodoferax sp. RT4P68 (assembly GCF_056521305.1). NCBI lineage: Bacteria > Pseudomonadati > Pseudomonadota > Betaproteobacteria > Burkholderiales > Comamonadaceae > Rhodoferax > Rhodoferax sp. RT4P68. The sequence goes on along the minus strand of NZ_JBWMBB010000006.1, from coordinate 196,466 downwards.
CAGCGCGTTCTCCACATCCTCCAAGGCCCGGACCATGCCGTCCTCGGCACGCAGCACCGCCTCGCGCTGGCCGCTCTCGGCCGCGTCGTTCAGGGCCCGCGTGCGGCCGGCGTTGAAGAGCGGCATGGCCAGCATCGCCGCCACGTTCGTGTAGCGGGCCGAGCCCAGACCGATGCCGTTGAGCTCCAGGTTCTGGCGGCCGAACGACGCATCCAGGAACAGCCGTGGAAACCACTCGGCAGCAGCCTGCTGGCGGCGCGCATTGGCCGCGTCCAGCTGTGCCATCAGGGCCAGCACGTCGGGGCGGCGCTGCAGCAGCGTGGCAGGTTGGCCGGGCCGGGCAAGGGGCACGGCGACCTCGCCCTGCCAGGGCGCGATGTTTGCGGCGTGGAAGGCCTGGTCGCCGATCAGCACGGCGATGCGGTGGCGCGAGACGGCCGCCACCGTCTCCAGCGGCGGAATCTGTGCGCGCGCCGATGCGGCATCGGTCTGCGCGCGTTCCACGTCGAACAAACTCGCCAGGCCGGCGCGCTGGCGTGCCTGCACCAGGCGCAGCGTCTCGTCGTGGGCGGCCGAGATGGCACGCAGGGTATCGAGCTGGCGCTGCGCGCCCAGCAGCGTGAAGTAGTGGGTGGCGACGTCGCTGATCACCAGCAGCCGCACGCCGTGCATGCCGTGCTCGGCCGCCAGCGCCTCTGCGGCAGACGCGGCCGCGCCGGCACGCAGGCGGCCGGCCAGGTCCAGTTCCCACGAAATGCCCAGGCCGGCACTGGCTGCCTGGGTGTCGGGCATCTCCTGCTTCACGGCGCTGCCATAGCCGCTGCTGCGGTCGCTGGCCGCGCCGACGGCGCTCACGCTGGGCATCAGAAAGGACCGGCTGACCGTCACGCCGGCGCGCGCCGCGCTCAGCCGCTCGGCCGCGATCCGGAGGTCGCGGTTCTCACGCGCTGCGCGGCGCACCAGGTCGCTCAGCACCGGGTCGTGGAAAGCCTCCCACCACGCGGCTTCGGGCTCCGCCTGGGCGTCCATGCCGGCGGCGAATTGGGAGGGAACGTCCACCTTCGCCCGAGAAACCGGGGTGGAGCAACCGGCCAGCGCCAGGGCCAGGGCCAGGGAGACGGCCAGCGCCGTGCGGGCGACAGGACTGAGCGGCGCGCCGCGACGCCCGGCCCGCGGCCTGGCGGTTGGCGGTGGAGTAAGCGCAGAGGGAGGGGACATTGTCATGGACTCGTCTGAATGCGAAGGGTTGAAGCGTACGGCCCGCCTCTCGCGAAGTCGTCAGCGTTGCGTCGCGTTTTGGTCGCCATCGGCATGGTTCACTCGGCGGGACCAGTGCCACACTCGTCGGCAGCCGGCATGAGGTCAGTGGCCAGGGTGGCCAGCAGTTCGACGGCAGACGCAAACTCGCTCTGACGCCCGGTGACCAGGTTTTCGATGCGGCCTGTGAGCGTCTGGGCAGTCGCGTCGCCATGCAGCTTCAGCACATAGGCGCGACGGTTCGGGTACTTGGTTTCGGAGTTGAGCGTCATGGCAGCGGATGGATCGGCAAGCGTGCATCCCAGCGTATGTCGATCCTGTGGCCGTGTCGTCAGCAAAAGGTCGGCGTTCGGTCGCATGGTCGGTCAGGGGAACCAAAGTGATGCACCGGCTGATCACGCGGTGGGTGGGGAAGGCCAGGGGCCGGCAGCCAAACCAGGCACGCACGCCGATGCGCACCGGCGGGCTGCGCCCGCAGTGCAAACGCAGGTTCGTGCATGCCACGGAACGTGCTGCCTGCTCTGTTCAAGCCGCGTTACCCGTCGCAGGGCAAGCGCTTCATGGCCCGGTTCGGCGCTGCTGCGCCATGCCGGGCTGCCGGCGCAGCGGCCCCTGCCGTCAGAGACGGGGCCAGTCCGCAGCGAGATCCGGAAAGGATTTCTTCAGGCGCTCGATGATGTCGAGCTCGATCTCCGTGGCTTGCTGCTGGCCGAGCGCGTCGGCCGACTTCTGGCGCACCATGAAATGCATCCGCACCAGGTCGTGCAGCTTGCGAAACGCGATCGGGTTGTCGGTCCCGCACACCGAGTCGTCGCCCTGGATCACGCGGTCAATGATTCCGGGGTCCAGGATCCTCACGCGGCACAGCATGGCCATTCGGGCCACCTCGCGGTCCACCGCACCGAGGTTGTTCTTCCACCACCAATAGCGGTATGGGTCGTCGTGCCTTTCCATGTCAGTCCTGCCCGGCTGGTCCGAGGAATCGGGGCGCCTCGTCAGAGGGCAGTGAACAAAGTGAGCGTGGGGCTTTCATGTCAGGTTCCTTTTCGGGGTTGGGGGCTCTTGCGCGCGGGGCGGATCAGGTCGAGCGCGTGCGCGGCCATGACCCACTCCTCGTTGGTCGGCTCGACGACGACGCGCACCGCACCACCCGGGCGCGAGATCGTGTCGGCGTTGGCCTGGTTCGCGGCATCGTCGATCTGCACGCCCATCCATCCGAGCGCGCTGCAGATGCGCTCGCGCAATGGCGCGCTGTGTTCGCCGACGCCGGCGGTGAAGGCCAGCATGTCCAGCCCGCCGAGCGCGGCCGCCAGGCCACCGATCTCGCGCACCACACGGCGCACATACAACTCGAGCGCGGCACGCGCACGCGCATCCGTGGCCTCGGCGGCCAGCAGCGGCAGCGGGCTGGCCGACAGGCCGGAGACGCCCAGCAGGCCGCACTCGTGGTACAGCAGGTGCGAGAGCCGCTTCGCGTCGTAGCCCTCGGCATCCATCAGGTGCAGCAGCACGCCCGGGTCGATCGAGCCGCAACGTGTGCCCATCATCAGGCCGTCCAGCGCTGAGAAGCCCATCGTCGTGGCAGCGCTCTTCAAGCCCTGCATCGCACACAGGCTGGCACCGCTGCCCAGGTGGGCGACGATCGTGCGACCGCGTGCGGCATCGCCATGCCGCTCGGCCAGCGTGATGGCCATGTACTCGTACGACAGCCCATGGAAACCGTAGCGGCGCACGCCGCGCTCCCACATGGCGTGCGGCAGCGGCAGCATCTGCTCCACCTGCGGCAGCGTGCGGTGAAAGGCCGTGTCGAAACACGCGATCTGCGGCACGCCGGGCAGTTCGGCCAGCAGCACCTCGATCGCGTGCAGCGCATAGGGCTGGTGCAATGGCGCCAGCGTGATGTACTCGCGCAGGTCTGCGAGCACCGCAGGGTCGATGCGCACCGGCGCACCGTACTTGCTGCCGCCGTGCACCACACGGTGCGCCACAACCGCAGGCAGCTGGCCGCGTGTGTGCTGCACGACGCAGTCGCGCACGCGCTGCAGCGCCGACGCGTAGGGCTCGCCGGCATCGAGCACGAGCGCGACCGGCGGCGCACCGCCTTCGACAAGGCGCGCGTTTGCGCTGCCGATGCCTTCGATCCGGCCCGACCACATGGCCGCGCGCGGCAGCGGATCGAGACCAGGGTCGAACAGCGCGAACTTGATGCTCGACGAGCCGCAATTGAGGACGAGGATGGGTTCGGTCATGCGGCCACCTGCGTCGCCGCGGTTTTGGCGGCAGCACCACGGGCCGCGATGAGTGCAACCGCGCACGAGGCGATGCGTGACTCGCGCGTGTCAGCGCGGCTCGTCAGGATGATGGGCACGCGCGCGCCGAGCACGATGCCGGCGCTGGCCGCACCGCCCAGATACGAGAGTTGCTTGGCCAGCATGTTGCCGCTTTCCAGGTCGGGCACGAGCAGGATGTCGGCGCTGCCTGCGACCTCGGAGACGATGCCCTTGGTGCGTGCCGCCGCGGCCGAGACCGCGTTGTCGAACGCGAGCGGCCCGTCGATGAGGGCGCCCTGGATCTGGCCGCGGTCGGCCATCTTGCACAGCGCCGCCGCGTCCAGCGTCGCGGGCATCTGCGGGTTGACGGTTTCCACCGCCGCCAGCACGGCAACACGCGGCTGCGCGACGCCAAAGGCATGCGCCAGGTCGACCGCGTTGCGCACGATGTCGGCTTTGTCCTGCAGCGTGGGCGCAATGTTGATCGCGGCGTCCGTGATCATGAAGGGCCGCGGGTAGAACGGCGTCTGCATCACGAAGCAGTGGCTCATGCGCCGGCTGGTACGCAGCCGGCTTGCGACGACCGCGCCCATCAGCTCGTCGGTGTGCAGGCTGCCCTTCATCAGCGCCTCCACCGTGCCGGCCAGCGCCAGCTCGACGGCGCGGGCTGCCGCAGCATGGCTGTGCGGCGCATCCTCGATGACGACGCCGCCCAGGTCCAGGCCGTTCTGCGCTGCGACCTCCAGCAGCCGCTCGCGCGGCCCCACCAGCACCGGCTCGATCAACCCGGCGCTCCGTGCGTCGAGTGCAGACGACAGGCTGACCGCGTCGCAGGGGTGCACCACAGCCACATTGAGGCGCCCCAGCGGCCGCACGTTGTGCAGCAGGCGGACGAGTTCGTCACCCTGCGTCATCTCGATGCGCACGTGCGGCAACGCGCTGCGCGCGCGCTCGATGCGCTCCGCGGGCGCGATCACGGTGGCCGTGCCCGAAAGCACGGGGTCGCCGCTGCCGTTCACGCACTGGCAGTCGAGCTCGACGAGGCGCTCGCTCGCTTCGAGCCGGGTCACGCGGACGGTGACCTTCAGCGTGTCGCCGACGTGCACCGGCTCCAGGAACTTGAGCGTCTGGCTGACATAAACGGCGCCCGGTCCGGGCAGCCTGGTGCCGAGCAACGCGGAGATCAGCGACGCTGCCCACATGCCGTGCGCGACGACGCCACCCGACGGCGTGCCAGCGGCGAACTCGCCATCGACATGCGTGGGGTTGATGTCGCCGGACACCGCTGCGAAGAGCTGGATGTCGGCCGCGCTCAGCGTGCGCTCGCTGCTCGCGGTGTCGCCGACGGCGATCTCGTCGAAGGTTCGGTTGCGCAGGACGTCGAAGTCTTCGGGGTTCAGGGTTCTGGACATGATGGGTGTTGGGCAAGCCGTCAGGCGATGACGTGGAAGCCGCCGTCGACGTAGTGCACGTCGCCGGTGATGGCGCGAGCGGCGTCGCTGACGAGGAACGCGCAGAACGAGCCGACGTCGTCGATCTCGACCTCACGCGCAAGCGGCGCGCGGCGCCGCGAATCGTCGATCAGCTCGTCGAACGACGCGATGCCGGAGGCCGCGCGGGTGCGGATCGGGCCCGGCGAGACGGCGTGCACGCGAATGCCGCGCGGGCCGAGTTCGCTGGCGAGGTAGCGCACCGAGGACTCGAGTGCCGCCTTGACCGGCCCCATCACGCCGTAGTGCGACACCACCTCGGAAGCACCGTGGAAGCTCATCGTCAGCAATGTGCCGCCGTCGGTCATCAGCGGTTCGGCCAGGCGGGCCATGCGCGTGAACGAGTGGCACGACACATCCATCGCGCGCGCAAAGCCCTCGCGTGAGCTGTCGGTGACCCGGCCGTGGAGATCGGCTTGAGGCGCGAACGCAATCGAGTGCAGCACGAAGTCGAGCCGGCCCCAGCGCTCACGCACCGCGTCGAATACGGCCTCCAGCGCGCCGGGCTGCTCGACGTCGAGCGCCATCGCGATCGGCGCTTCCAGCTTGCGGGCCAGCGGCTCCACATGCGGACGCGCCTTGTCGTTGAGCCAGGTCACGGCGAGCTCGGCGCCGCAGCGCCGGAACATGCTGGCGCAGCCGTAGGCGATGCTGTGTTCGTTGGCAATGCCCACGACCAGGCCCTTGCGGCCGGCGAGCAGGGTTTCAGATTGGGTGTCCATGAATTCTTCCTGTCATTTCCTGGCGGCGGGCGCCTTGCGAGCCGCCGGTGCGCGGCGCGTTTGCCGCTTCGCTGGCGTGGCCGTTGCCGACTTGGCTGGAGCGGCCAGCGTGGCCGACCTGGCCAGCGTGGCCGACTTGGCCGGAGTGGCCAGCGTGGCCAGAGTGGCCGGCGCCAGCACCGCGCGGATGCGCGCCAGCATCCGCTGCTGCGCCACGCTGGGCTGCACGCTCTGCACACGTTTGTCGGCGAGCAGCCGTTCGAGCAGCGTGAGCAGACGTTGGCGGTCCTGCGGGTCGCTCAGCAAGGCCGGCAGCGTCTGGACCGCCGTGTCAGGGTCATGCCGCGCGATCACTTCCTGCGCGCCGCCGATGCGGCGCACGTCGGCAGGCGACAGATCGGGGAGCAGTTCACGGTAGTCGTCGAGCAGGTCCTGCGCGAGCCGCACCCGGGCCAGCGGCAACGGCTCCTTGTCGGGCGACATCAAGAATGCGACACGCGCCAGAGCCTCGGGGTAGCCGCCCCGGGCGACGCGGGCCAGCGCTTGCTCGATCAGCCCGGTGGCTGCTGGCGGCGGTGCATTTGCGGCGGCCGCAGGCTCGCTTGCGAGGTCGTTGGCCTGGAGGTTGCCGTAGATCTGGAAGAAGCTCGCTTCGGACACGGCATCGCGCATGGCGCGGTAGTGGTCGAGCGACGCACTGGTCAACGACGAGACGAGCGCCTCGGCACGGCGTGCAGGATGGTCGGCTGGCAGGGCCTGGCGTTGCGCCTTCGCCAACTGCGCTGCAGGGCCGAGCCACCACGTGAAGGGGTTGAGGTCCGAGGCCACCCAACGCTGCCAGCGCAGCGGATGGAAGATGCGTTGCAGTTGCGCGCCCTGTTCGGTCGCCAGCGCCTTCACCAGCGGGCGGCCGAACAGCGCGTAGGCACGCTGGTTGAACTCGGCGATCGTGTTGGCCACCTCGAAGGGCTGCTCGTCTTCGCGCTCGAAGCGGTTCAGCCGCTTGGCGATGTCCTCGAGCTGCAGCTCTTCGAAGCTGACTTCCTGGCTCGGCTCGCCGTTGTCGCCACGGCCCTCGACGATGCGCATGCCGTAGAGCCCCGGCGGCAGCGCCTCGATCGACTGCAGCACCGAGACGATCTGCGTGTGCTCCTTCTTCGCCACCTTGCCGGAGACGAAGATGCCCAGGTGACCGATGTCCTCATGCATCAAGCCGACGATCACCTGCCCGCGCAGCTTGATCTCCTCGGTGCTGCGGTAGACGTCGGCGACCCAGTTGAAGGCCTGTTGCGGCGGCGTGATGTTGTCGCCCAGCGAGGCGAACAGCACGATCGGCACCTTCACGTCGCGCAGGTCGAACGCGCCGCCTTCGCCGGTGCGCTCAGTGCCGGCCCACAGCCGGTTGCCGACGAACAGGTTCTGGGTGATCCATTCGATCTCCTGCCCGCCGAGCAGGTAGTAGCCACCCCACCAGCGCTCGAACTCCAGGAACCGCTCCGGCTCGGTGTCGATGTTCGAGAACACCTTGTAGTACTTGTCCCAGAAGGTGTTGGCCGGGTTCAGGTTCTCGAAGTTCTGCACCAGCCAGGCGCCGTCGAAGGTGCCCGCGCCGAGGTCCGAGGTCAGCGAGGCCAGCCAACTCCCGCCGAGCAGCCCGCCGGCATAGCGCATCGGGTTGTCGCCCGCGCCCTCGCGCCACGCACCACCCCAGTACGACATCGGCGCGCCGACAACGACCACCGGGCCCGTGTCATCGGGGCTGGCTGCGGCCAGCATCATGGCGGACCAGCCACCCTGGCAATTGCCGACGACTGCCGGCTTGGGCGCATCGGGATGCAGCTCGCGCACACGCCTGACGAACAGGCGCTCGGCATTGCAGACATGCAGCAAGGTCTGGCCCGGCTCCGGGTCGCGGTAGAACATCACGAAGTAGACCGGGTGGCCCGCACGCAGCGCAACACCGACCTGCGAGTCGTCCTTGAAGCCGCCGATGCCGGGCCCGTGGCCACCGCGCGGATCGATGATCACGTAGGGCCGGCGCGCGTCGTCGATGACCATGCCGACCGGTGGCACGATGCGCAGCAGCGCGTAGTTCACCGGCTGCTCGAAGGTGCGGCCGTCCATCACCATCTCGTGCTCGAAGTGCAGCACCGGCGGCAGCCCCTGACGTTCGTGCTCGATGAAGTTGTTGCCACGCTTGCGCAGCGTGTCGCCGAAGATCACCGAGCGCTGGACGAAGTCGACCGCATATTGCGCGCCGCTGGTCCACAGGTCCCATGGCGAGACGGGCTGCGATGGAACGTCGGCGACGTGCTGTTGGACGGCCTCGCGCACGCGGTCGTTGATCTGCGTCAAGGCCGTGGTGGTGCGGGTCTTCAGCACCTGCGCGACCTTGGCCGAGACGTCCTGGCTCTTGCGGAGCCGGCGGTTCACATTGGGGGTTTGGTTCATGGGGACAGACGTTAGCGACCGACTGCAGGCGAGTCGTCAGCGAAACGTCGGCATTCGGTCGTGGTCAGGTAAGCGGCGAGGGGGTGATCGCGACGCAAGCACGACCTTTCGCTGACGACTCGCCGAAGCGGCGCAGCTACGCTTGATCCCTGTCAAACACCTGTGCCAGCCAGCCCTGGCCCGCAACACCTCATCATGAAAACCATTTCCTTGCACGACGCGGTGGCGATGATCCCCGATGGCGCCAGTCTGATGATCGGCGGGTTCATGGGCGTGGGCACGCCCGAGCGCGTCGTCGACGAACTGGTGCGCCAGCGCAAGCGCGATCTCACCGTGATCGCCAACGACAACGCGATGCCTGGCATTGGCATCGGCAAGCTTGTGACTGCCGGCCTGGTCCGCAAGACGATCGCCAGCCACATCGGGCTCAACCCCGAGACGCAGAAGAAGATGCTGGCCGGCGAGATGGAGGTCGAGCTGGTGCCACAGGGCACGCTGATCGAGCGCATACGCGCTGCAGGCTTCGGCCTGGGCGGCGTGCTCACGCCCACCGGTGTCGGCACCGTCGTGGAGGAAGGCAAACAGCGCATCGAGGTCGAGGGCAAGCCCTACCTGCTGGAGACCGCGTTGCGCGCCGACTTCGCGCTCGTGCAGTGCTTTCTCGCCGACTACATCGGCAATCTGCAATACGCGTTGACCGCGCGCAACTTCAATCCGGTGATCGCGATGGCGGCCAGTGCCGTGATCGTGGAGGCCGAGAACATCGTTCCGGTCGGCGTCATCCCACCCGACCAGGTGATGACGCCTGCGCCGGTCGTCGACTACCTGATCGCGAGCAACTGACACCATGGACGCACAGACCCTCATCGCAAAGCGCATCGCCCTGGAACTGCGGCCGGGCATGCTGGTCAACCTGGGCATCGGCATCCCGACGCTGGTGGCCAACCATGTGCCAGCCGGCATGCAGATCTACTTCCAGTCGGAGAACGGCCTGATCGGTACCGGCCCGGTGCCGCAGGAGGGTCTGGCGCAGGCACGGCTCACCGATGCGGCAGGGCGGCCGGTCTCGGCCCTGCCGGGCGCCTGCGCCTTCGACAGCGCGATGTCCTTCGGCCTGATTCGCGGCGGGCACCTGGACATGACCGTGCTCGGCGGCCTGCAGGTGGACGACCGCGGGTTGTTGGCCAACTGGATGGTCCCCGGAAAGATGGTGCCCGGCATGGGCGGCGCGATGGACCTGGTCGCAGGCGCGAAGCGCGTCGTGGTGGCCATGCAGCACACCGCCAAGGGCCAGGCCAAGATCGTGCGCCGGTGCAGCCTGCCGCTCACCTCCGTGCGCCCGGTCGATCTCATCGTCACGGACCTGGCGGTGATTGCCTTCCCCGGCGGCCGCGCGACCTTGCTGGAGACGGCGCCCGGCGTGAGCGTCGAGCAGGTCCTTGCGGCGACCGAAGCCGAACTCAGCGTGCCCGACACCGTGGGCACGATGCCGATCGCCTAGACGCCGCTGTAGGGCTCAGTTGCGCACCGGCGCAATGCTGAAACCGGTGACGCCCTCGGTCGCGGCGATCTCCTCGGCCAGGGCGGCGGGAAATGTGGCACGCGAACGGTCCAGGGCCACGACACTGAACCGCCACACGGGCCGGCTGTCCACGAACGTGATGCTCAGACTGTTGCGCAACATCCTGTAGCCGCGAGCTTGCGCAATGCCGGAGATCTCGTCGAACGACGGGGGAAGCTGCGGGTGGAACGTCAGCGTGACATCCAAGGTCGAGCGGCCAGGCAGCAGGGCCTCCAGTCGATGCAGCATCGACATCGACAGCATGCACAGCAATGCCAGCAGCAGCGCGGCGAGGTAGAAGCCGACGCCGAGCAACACGCCGATCGCTGCAGCTGCCCAGATCGACGCGGCCGTCGTGAGGCCGCTGATGTTCAAACCATCCTTCATGATGACGCCGGCGCACAGGAAGCCGATGCCGCTCACGACCCCCTGCACGACGCGTGTCGGATCGGCCAGCAGGTGCGGCGCCGTTCCGCCGTACCACAGCGATGCGTGGCCGACGAACACGGTGAGCGCCGTCGAGGCCATGCAGACGAGCCCGTAGGTGCGCATGCCCGCCGCCCGGCCGTTGTAGGAGCGCTCGTATCCGACCAGCATGCCCAGCAGGAGCGCGCCCACCAGGTTCAGCGCGATGAAAGCGTTGGCGGCGAGGAACTCACCGCTCCAGTAATGTTGAAGTTGCCCGAGCATGGTTGGATTGCCTGTAGAGCACAGGCGATTGGTTTGTGTGAAGGTCGACGTCAGCGTAGTGCGGGGGTGCGCTCGCGTCGTCAGCGAAACGTCGGGGTTCGGTCAAAACCCCTGCTGCAGGCCCGTACGGCACAACTGCGACGCATCCACGACCGGACGCTGACGACTGCGGCGTCGCGCACGTCTAGATTGGCTGCGATCACCCATCACCTGCCCCGAGGCCCAGCCCATGAACTTTCAACTCACCCCGGGGCGGCTGCTGGCCGCCGCGATCGTTGCCTTGTCCGTCTGGATCGTGCACGACTTCATCGAGGCACTGCTGGCGGCGTGCGTGACCGCCATCGCGACCTGGCCCCTCTACGCCGCCTTCCGCAGGCGCTTGCCGCGCGCCGTGGGCGAACACATGGGCGCCGCCATCTTCACCGGCGTGATCACATTGCTGGTGCTTGCCCCAATGACGTTCGCCGGTGGCGCGCTGCTGAGCGAGGGGTACGCCTTGCTGCTCGGGCTTGCCGCAGCGGATGGAGAGGCCCTGGTGCTGCCCCCATGGCTGACGAGCGCACCAGTCATCGGCCCCTGGCTGGCCGCGCTGTGGCAAGACCAACTCGCCCAACCCGGCGCATTGCAGATGCTCACACAGCGCGCCGACGCTTCCACGCTGCTCGGCTGGGCGCAATCGATGGGGACGTTCACCGCACGACACGCGTTGATCGTCGGGTTCGCGATCCTGCTGATGAGCTTTCTCTACCACGACGGCGCTGCGCTGGGCCGCGAGCTGACCCGCGCCCTGCGCGTGGCCATTGGAGACCGGGCCGAGCGCTATGTGCAGATCGCCACACGCGCTGTGCGTGCGTCGGTCAACAGCATGGTGCTCGTGGCCCTGTTCGACGGCGTGGCGGCAGCGCTGGCCTTTGCGATCGCGGGCGCACCGCACGCGCTGCTGTGGGCGGCGATCACCGGCGCGCTGGCCGCCGTGCCGTTCCTCGGCTATGCGGCGGTGGCCGCACTGGTGCTGCAGCTGGCGCTCAAAGGCGCGTCGACGGCGGCGCTGGTCGTGCTGCTCCTGGGCTGCCTGGTGCTGCTGTGCGGTGACAAGCTCGTGCGGCCCCTCGCGTCGCGCGGCGGGGTGCCGCTGCCATTCGCCTGGGTGCTGATGGGCTGCATTGGCGGCTTCAGCACGCTCGGGATGGTCGGCCTGGTGATCGGACCGGTGGTGCTCACCCTGGCCCGGGAGCTCTGGGCACAGTGGGTGCGCGACACACGACACTGAACGACAGCGACAGCGCAGGGGCCCTGGGCTTTCGAGCCCTTACGCGGCGGCCAGCAACCGCGCGCGCTGTGCCACGTCCGTGCCGGCCGCCTCCGGCAGGCTTGCGACGAGCGCAGCCAGGGCAAGAGCGTCAGCGGCGGTTGCACCCGCGTGCGCGCACAAGTCGGTCAGCGCGACCAGTTCGACCCACGGCGCCTGCTGGGCCTGCGCTTCCTGCACAGCCGAACGCGACGACGCGGCGGCGGCTTCGACGCGGCCCCGGCCGCGGGCGATGGCCGCTTCGAGCAGACGCAGCTGCGGCAGATAGACGCGCTCGGTCAGTTCATCGGCGATCTGCAGCGCCTCGTCGAGCTGGGCTTGGGCGCCGTCCAGATCGCCGCCCAACAGCAGCGCTTCCGACGCATAGCCGAGCACTTCGCTGGAGCCGGCGCGCATGCACAGGCGCGCATTGAGTTCGCAGGCCTCCAGGATGAGCCGATGGCCTTCGGCGGGCCGGCCCGCATGGACGTGGGCCCAGCCTCGGAATGACTGGTAGGCCGCCTGGCCTTGCCCGAGAGAGAACGCCTCGACCAGCGTGCGCATCTCGTCGGCCAGCTGGGCAACGCGGCCGGCATTGCCCATGCGCACCTCGAACAGCGCCTCGTGCCAGGCCGCGACGAGGCGTGTCATGGGTTGGCGCAGCTCGGTTGCGCGTCTGCGTGCCCGCCCCAGCAGCGCCCTGCCCTGCCCGATCCAACCGCCACGCAGCATCTCGATGGCAAGCAGCCCGAGCAAGGTGACTTGCGGGTCCACCGCACCCACTTCGTTGTCGGCGCCCTGCAGCGCCTGCGCGATCGTGAGCCCGCGCTCGAACCACGCGCGCGCCGCCTGCGACTGCCCCTGGATGTGCTGCGTTTCGCCGTGCACCAGGCACGCCGCCAGCATCAACACGGGCTCGTCGTGCGCCAGCGAAAGGCGTTCGGCCAGTCGGGCCACTTCGAGTGCGCGCGCGTGCTCACCTCGCAGGCTCAGCACGTATCCATACCCGTGCAACAGGCGGCCGCGCATCGCGTGCCCGGGCACGCTTGGCAACAGCGCGTAGGCACGCTCGAGGGCATTTTTGGCTTCGTTGCCGACCCCCAGCGTCTGAAAGGCAGACAAGCCCTGCAACGTTGCGAGCGTGATCTCCAGCGTGTCACGCTCCGACCCCGGCGGGGACTGCGGGATCAGGAGCGATGCGTGTTCGGCCAGGCTCAGGCAGGCAGCCGGGCTGAAGTGCAGCAGCGCCGCCTGCGCCGCCTCAGCGCAATAGCGCAGCGCGGTCATCGGCTGGCGTGCACATTCGAAGTGCATCGCCAGCTCGCCCGGCGCCACCGGCACACCGGCAGCGCGCTCGCGCTCGAGCGCGGCACCCACCTGCCGATGCAGCTGCACGCGCAACGACGGCGCCGTGCGCTCATACAGCACCTGGCGGAACAGCGCATGCCGAAAGGCGTAGGCCGGCTCGACCGCTGTGTCGGTGCCGCTTGCGCGCAACTCGGTCAGCCACACCTGTTCGCGGGCCAGCGCCTCGCAGGCCAGCGCCACGGAGGCAGCGTCGCTTGCCAATGCCTGCGCCACCGTGTCGACCCGGAAGTCCACGCCGCAGGCGGCCGCCGCCGACAGCAGCGTGCGTGTGTCGGCGGGGAGCCTGGCGATGTGGTGATCGATGATGGCGGCAAGGTTCTGTGGCACGGCAAGCGACGACAGCCGCGCGCCGATGGCGGCGTCATCCGCACTGCGCTCGATCACCTCGGTGACGACTGACGAGACGAACAGCGGCACGCCGTCGGTGCGGTCGTGCACCGCGCGCACGAACGCCTCGTCGCGCGCGAGAGAGGGGGAGCGATGCGCGATGAAGTCGGCGACCTCGGTCTCCGAGAACGGGTCGAGCACCACTTCCTGGCACAGGCGCTGCATGCGCAACTCATGGCGCAGCGGGTTGAGCGGGTGTTCCAGCGCGACCACCTCGGCCAGGCGAAAGCTCGCGAGCCACATCAGACGGGCCCGCCCGCGCCGCCGCGCCACGTGGTCGATCAGCCGCAGCGTGGCGCGATCGCTCCAGTGCAGGTCTTCAGTCACCAGAAGCAGCGGGCGATGCTCGGTGTAGCGGTCGAGCAACTCGCCCATTTCGCGCAGCATGCGGTCGGGGCCGACACCAGCGAGCTCACGACGCAACGCGTCGCGCTCCTCCACCGTGCTCAGCCACGGCAGCTGCAGCAGCCAGGTCGGCGCCACGCTGCGCAGCAGCGCCGGCAGCGAGGTGTCGCCCCGGCACAGCTCGGCCAGTGCCTCCAGCACTGGCAGGTAGGGTTCGCTGCTGCCGTGGTGCTCCACGCACTGCCCGCGTGCCCGGGCCACGCCATCGCGGCCGGCGGCAAAGTGCTCGATCAGCGTGGTCTTGCCGATGCCCGGTTCGCCGGCAATCCAGACCACTGCACGCTGCCCGTTGCAGGCCTGGTGCCATGCACGCTCCAGACAGTCCATGGCGTCAGCGCGGCCGACGAAGGACGGTGACTGATCGGGGCCCGTCCGCGCCGATGCGGCCGGCCCGGTGTCGGAGGGCGCCGCCGACAGCACTGCAACGAAGCGATAACCGCGCCTCGGCACGGTCTCGATGAAGCGCGATTCGCGAGGGTTGTCGCCAAGCGCGGTGCGCAGGTCGCTGATGGCGGTCTTGAGCACCGATTCGCTGACGAACTGGTGACCCCAGACGGCGTCCAGCAGCGCGTCCTTGGCGAGCAGCACCCCCGGTTGTCGCGCAAGGGTGCACAACAGACTGAACGGCGTTGGGGCAAGGGTCACCGGCCGGCCGTTGCGCAACAGCCGGGCATTCGTCTCGTCGAGCTCGAACACGTCGAAGCGAGCGCGGACGGGGTTTGCAGGCGGGGGCGGGCGTGACAAGTGGTGCGACGTGCGAAGGGGGCTCGCACAAATTATGAAGGTTCCCGAAGCGCTTTGGAAGATGCGGGTGGGTATCCGACTGTTACCCCCAACTTGCGCCGCGCGACCCGGCTGGCCAGTGCAGGCCCAACGGGCCCCGCAGCAAATTCGGACGTTTCGACGAGCAAACCGTCGGCAAGAATCTGCACCGGCTGCAGCGGGGTGCGCGCGATTCGATCGGCGCTCTTGGCATCCACCCCCAGGGCACGCAGGGCAGCGCCCGCACTCTGTTCAGCGAAGTCGCTTTCGCAGCCGGGCAAGAGCATGCAGTGCGTCGCCCCGAGCACGGCGCCGGTCACGATGTTCAGGGCCAGTGCGATCGGCATCGGTGTGAAGCGACGCTCGCGGATGCCCGCCTCCAGATCGCGTTTCACAAACGCGAGCAGCATGTTCGGCCCCTGCGCATCGGGCCATCCGAGGCGCACCAGGAAGGTGGCGGCCAGCGGATGGTCGATGGCCAGGCGGGCGACGAGACGAATGCCGCTCGACACCCGTTCCGCCGGGTCGTCGTGGCTGAGCACCACCGGCTCGGCCATCGCGATCAGCTCGTTGGCAATCGCCACCGCGAGCTCACGGACCAGCACGTCCGGGGACGGGAAGTACTTGTAGAAAGTGCCACGTGATACCTCGGCGACCGAGATGACGTCGTCGATCGAGGTCGCCGCAGGGCCCTTCTCAGCAATCAGGCGCATTGCACTGGCGAGCAGGCGGGCGCGCATGCGGTCGCGGCGCTCGGCTGCGACGCGCTGGCGGTGGTCTTGCATAGGCATGGATGAATTGTGCAGGGCGCGGTGGAGTAGGTAGAAACGCTAGTACCTTCATAGTGACGACTTTGTCATCATGACGGTACTGTCAATTCTAAACGTCTTCCCGACCACCCGAAAGACCACCCCATGTACGGACAATCCCGAACCCTCCCCCTCGCCGCGGCGCTGGCCGCTGCCGCCCTGCACACCGGTGCGCTGGCCGTCAACGGCGCGCTGCCTGGCGGCAACGGCATCAAGAACGCTGCGATGGGCGGTGCATCCATCGCGCTGCCGCTGGACGCAGTGGCAGCGGCGAACAACCCGGCGGGCATTGCCTTTGTGCCGAGCTCCACGACCTTCGGCCTGCAGGTGTTCCGCGGGCATTCGTCAGCCGACTATCTGTTGCCGGGCAACCATCTGGAAAACCGCCAGACCGAGCCGGTGCCCGAAGGCGGTCTGGTCTGGCAACGGGGTGGTGGCATCACCCTCGGGATCAGCACGTCCGGCGCGGGCGCGGGTTCCGACTACGGTCAACCCGCCCTGCCGGTGCCGGGCGCCGGCATAGCCAAGACCAGCCTGCGCGTCGCGGAATTCATCCCGGCTATCGCCTGGAAGCCCCGCGCCGACCTGTCGCTCGGCCTGGGCCTCAACCTGGCCTGGCAGCAGTTCGAAGCCGATGGCGTGATCGTGCCGGCGCCGGTGCCCGGCGGCCTGCTGCCGCTGGCCGGCCACGGCAAACAGTCGGCCACCGGGGTCGGCCTGCGCGCCGGCCTGCTGTGGAAGCCGGCAGGCGACTGGTCGTTTGGCCTGAACCTCAAGAGCCGCACCCGCATGGGCAAGCTGGATGGCTACCGCCAGGACATGCTCGCCTACAGCAGTGGCCGCCTGGATCTGCCGGCACAGTACGGCGTCGGCGTCGCCTGGCAGGCCACCGAACGGCTGACCCTGGCGGCCGACTGGCTGCGCATTCTGTGGGGCGACATGAAGGCCATGCAGGACCCGAACGGCTTTGCCTGGCGCGACCAGCCCGTCCTGCGTTTCGGCGGCGCCTGGAAGCTGGACGAGCGCTGGACGCTGCGCGCCGGCTACAGCCGCAACAGCGTCCAGATCGACAGCGGGCGCACCGTGCAGAACCTGCTCGTGCCATCGATCCACCAGGAGGCCTACACCGCAGGCGTGAGCTGGCGCTTCGATGCGCATTCGGAGCTGAACCTCGGCTACGAGCTGAACCCGCGCACCACGCTGACAGGCACCGGCGCCAGCGCCGGCACCGCGCTGACCAGCAAGGTCCAGATGTTCATGCTCGGCTACCACCGCACGTTCTGAAACGAGGCCTCCCTGTGAAACCCGCCACCGCCGTACTGCGCCAGCCCGACTCCACGCCCCAGAGCCGGCTGCCCGCGAACATCCAGCCGTTGACCCGGCCCGCCGCCCTGGGCCGCGCCGTCGAGCTGGCCTTCCTGCGCTGGGAAAAGCGCCAGCTGGCGCCCACCGAGCGCTTCTGGCGCGACTTCGGCTTTCACATCACCAACGCCACGCCACAACGTCTGGTGGCGCGTGGCGCGGGAACGGCGCCCTGCATCGCCATCGCCGAGCAAGGCGCGAGGGACCGCTTCGTCGGCCCTGCGTTCGAGATGTCGGACGACACCGATCTGCACCGCTACGTGACAGACATGGGCGCAAGCTGGCTGGCGCCCGAGCTGTTGCCCGCAGGTGGCCAGGGCGTGGCGCTGACAGACCCCAGCGGCCGCAGCGTCTGGCTGTTGCAGAACCAGCGGCGGGCCGACCCGCTGCCGCTGCGCGAGACGGTCACGCCGCACACGAACACGGCGCGCGACACACCCCGCGTGAACCGCACGGTGCGCACGCCCATCGAGCCGGCCCGGGTCGTGCGGCTGGGCCATGTGGTGCTGCAGACCGTGAACTTTGCGCGCATGGCCGACTGGTACCTGCGCGTGCTCGGGCTGATCCCCACCGACGTGCAGCACCTTGCCGATGGCAGCCCTGCGCTGGCGTTCTGCCGGCTCGACCTGGGCCAGCAGCCAGCCGACCACCACACGCTGGTGATCGTCGGCGGCATCGAAGAGAAGTACGAGCACAGCGCCTATGAAGTGCTCGACCTGGATGCGCTCGGCCAAGGCCAGCAGGTGCTGCGCGCCCAGGGCCACCGCCACATGTGGGGCATCGGCCGCCATCTGCTGGGCAGCCAGTTGTTCGACTACTGGTTCGACCCCGATGGTTTCGAGCACGAGCACTACACGGACGGCGACCGCTTCACGGCGGACTTCGAGACCGCTTACTCGCCGCTGGAGTTCGGCGGCATCTGGGCCTGGGGGGCGGATGCACCCGCCTCGATGAAACCGAAGAAGAGCCTGCCCAACCTGCTGCATGTGCTCAAGCTGGTGCGCGCCAAGGCAATCACGCCGCAGCGCCTGAAGCTGCTGAGCGCAGCACTCGATGCGCCCGCGCGGCCCTGGCTCTGACGCCAGCCCCCTTCCAACCAACCTTCCAAGCGACCCCCACACCACCATGTCACGCACGATCATCCGTTATGCCGAAGCCGGCACACCCCGCTGGGGCGTCCAGTTCGGCCGCCAGATTGCCCCCCTGGATGTCGACGCATCCACCACCGGCGCGCTGCTGTCCAGCCACTGGGACTTGCTCTGGGCGATTGAACCCGCTCAGGCCACCGTGCCGCTGGACTCTGTGCGCCTGCTGTCGCCGGTGACCGAGCAGCAGCAGTTCGTCTGCCAGGGCGTCAACTACCGCAGCCACGTCGAGGAATCGGGCCTGCAGCTGTCCAACTTCCCCTTCAACACGATCTTCACCAAGGCACCCTCCTGCATCACGGCCGCCGATGCCCCGGTGGTCCGCCCCGCGCATGTGGAGCTGCTGGACTACGAGATCGAACTCGGCCTGGTGCTGCGCAAACCGCTGCCGGCCGGCACGCAGGTGGGCCCGGACGACCTGTGGCAATGGCTGGCCGGCGTGACCATCGTCAACGACCTCTCGGCGCGCGACGTGCAGCTGCCGCAAGGCCAGTTCTACAAGGGCAAGAGCTACCGTGGCTTCGGCCCTGTCGGGCCGACCCTGGTGCTGCTGACGCGCGAGGAATGGGCGCGCTGGCCCGAGCTGCACATGCGCCTGTCGGTCAACGGCCAGACGCGGCAGGACGCCCTCTGCGCCGAGATGATCCACGGCCCCGCCGCCACGCTGACCGAGCTGGCAGCGCTGCACGACCTGCACGCGGGCGACCTGATCGCCACCGGCACCCCGGCGGGCTGCGCCGCACGCGCGCCGGGCAAGCTCGTGATGTTCATCCTCAAGCACTTCATGACCGACGCCGGCAAGTGGCGGGCGTTCATCGGCAAGGGGCGCACCAACCCGGCCTACCTGCGCCCGGGCGACCGCCTGAACCTGAGCATCCGCACCGACGACGGCGCCATCGATCTGGGCGAGCAGACGACTGCCATCACCGCTCCTTGAACCCACCACCACCCGAAAGGAACCCCCATGAAAACCGAAACCACCCCCGTGTTGATCGTTGGCGGCGGCGGCGCTGGCCTGACCGCGTCCATGCTGCTGGCGGGACTGGGCATCGACAGCTTGCTCGTGAGTGCCTTGCCGACCACCTCCATCCTGCCGAAGGCCCATGTGCTGAACCAGCGCACGATGGAAATCCTCACCGATGCAGGCGTCGCCGAACCCATCTACGCGCGCAGCACGCCCGCAGACAACATGAAGGCCATGGGCTGGTACGCCGGCTTCAGCGGGACCGATCCGGCGGTGGGGCGCCGCATCGGCAAGGTCGAATCCTGGGGTCACGGATGCGAAAGCCTGCAGTGGCTGCAGGCCAGTGCCTGCCGCAGTGCGAACCTGCCGCAAATCCGGCTCGAACCTCTGATGAAGGCCCGTGCCGAGGCGCTCAACCCCGGCAGGGTGCGGTTTCACCACGAGCTGGTGCAGTTGAACAGCATGCCGAAGGCGTCGTCGCCCGCATCCGGAACCTCGACAGCGGTGAGGACTACGAGGTTCGCGCCCAGTACCTGCTGGGCTGCGACGGCGGTCGCACCGTCGGTCGGCAGGTCGGCATCCAGCTCCAGGGGCTGGGAACCATCGCCCACTCCATCACGGCCCACATTTCGGCGGACTTCTCGCAGCTCGCGCCGGATCCAGACGTCCTGATCCGGTGGATCTGGAGCCCCGCGCTGGGAGAGATGGTGGTGATGGTGCCCATGGGGCCGGACCACTGGGGCCCCGACAGCGAGGAATGGGTGGTCCACGTCACCCAGCGGGTCGACCAGGTCAAGGACCTGACCGACGCGCAGATCGAGAACATGATGCGCGCGGGCCTGGGGGTGGGCAACAGGCCGATCACGTTCCACAAGATCAGCCGCTGGGCCATCGAGGGTCTGCTGGCCGAGCGCTTTCGGGCGGGCCGGGTCTTCCTCGTCGGCGACGCCGCACACCGCCACCCGCCCACCGGGGGGCTGGGTTTGACCAGCGGCATCCAGGACGCGCACAACCTCTGCTGGAAGCTGGCGGCCGTCCTCAAGGGCCAGGCGCAGCCCTCGCTGCTGGACAGTTATGAACTGGAGCGCAAGCCCGTGGACGCTCGCAATATCCAGCGTTCCATGGAAAACACGCTCATGCACTTCGACATTGGTGCAGCCTTCGGGTTGAGCCCCGCGCAGACGGCAGAGCAGAACTGGCAGCAGTTGCAGCGCGTGGTCAGCGGGCGCGCGGAAGATGCCGCACACCGCAGCCGGGCGCTGCAGGCCATTCGCCGAGCCAGCATGGAGGCCAACGAACTCAACGTCGAGTACGGCTACCGCTACGAATCCGACGCCATCGTTGCCGACGGTTCGCCACAGCCGCAGGCGATCGACGATATCCGCCTGTACGAGCCCGGCACCCGCCCCGGCAGCCCCTTGCCCCATGCCTGGATCGACGACGAAGAAGGCCATCGCCAGGCCCTGAAGGATCTGGTGGGACCCGGCCGCTTCCTGTTGATCGCGGGCGAAGACGGACTGGACTGGTCGAGCGCCGCCAAGGCCATCGGCAACGCCAACGATCTGCCGATCGACGCGGTGCGCATCGGCCACCTGGATGGCGACCTGTTCGACCCGCGACTGGCCTGGGCGCAGTTGCGGGGCATTTCCGCTCAGGGGGCGGTCCTGGTCCGACCCGACCGCGTGGTCGCCTGGCGCAGCGCAGGGCGGGCCGATGCCCCCGGCAGTGTGCTGGCCGACGCCTTGTCGCGGGTTCTTGGCCGCCCGGTCCGGGCCGCCGCCTGAGCCGCACCCCCGCTGCCGCGCCACAGCACACGGGCTGTGCGGCCAGCGCCTGGAAGAACCCACCAAACCGAGTCTCCAACAATGAACGCGATCCCCTCCGAATCCCCGGCGCACCGGCTCGAAACCGACATCCTGCTGGTCGGCCTGGGCCCGGTCGGCGCGGCGCTGGCCAACCTGCTCGGACGCTACGGCGTGCGCGTGCTGGCCATCGACAAGGCAACCGCCATCTTCGAGAAGCCCCGCGCGATCGCGCTGGACAACGAGGCGCTGCGCATCCTGCAGGCGGTGGGCGTGCGCGATGGCGAGTTCGAAACCGTCGCCATCCCGCAGGTGCAGTACCGCTCGCCGCTGTTCGGCCGCTTTGCCCGCATCAACAGCGCCGGCGTGATCGACGGCCACCCGGCGCTCGTCACCTTCTACCAGCCCGAGCTCGAGCAGCTGCTGCGCACGAAGCTGGCGCAGTTCCCTGGTGTCCAAGTGCGGCTGGGCACCCAGCTGGAGAGCTTCGTGGACGACGGCCACTGCGTGCAGGCACTCCTGAAGGACGACGCGGGCGTGGAGACCCGTGTGCGCGCGCTTTACCTGGTGGGCACCGACGGCGCCAACTCGCTGGTGCGGCGTGCGCTGGGGCTGGAGTTCGAGGGCCGCACCTTCCAGCAGGACTGGCTGATCGTCGACGCGCTCGATGTGCCCGAGCCGATCGACCACATCGAGTTCAGCTGCGACCCGCGCCGCCCCGCGCCGCGCATGGTGGCGCCCGGTGGTCGGCAGCGCTGGGAATTCATGCTGCGCCCCGGCGAGACGCCGCAAGAGATGGAACGGCCCGAATCGGTGCGCCGGCTGCTCGCGCCCTGGTGCGACAGCGAGCGCATCCGCATCGAGCGCACTGCGGTCTACCGCTTCCATGCGCGCGAGGCTGGGCGCTTCTCCAAGGGCCGCTGCTTCCTCGCCGGCGACGCGGCGCACATCACCCCACCGTTCGCCGGCCAGGGCCTGGTGGCCGGGCTGCGCGATGCATCCAACCTGGCGTGGAAGCTGGCGGCAGTCGTGCACGGCCAGGCTGGCGAGCAGGTGCTGGACAGCTACGACACCGAGCGCCGGCCACACGCCAAAAAGATCATCAAGCTGGCGCTCATGCTGGGTGCGCTGGTGATGCCGCAGAACCGCGCCACCGCGTTCGCCGTGCACGGGCTGATGCGCCTGCTGCGCGTGCTGCCGGCCGGCCGCGCGCTGTTCGAAGACCTGAAGGTCAAACCGCAGAACACCTTTGACGAGGGCCTGTTCCGGCGCGTGCCCGGCAGCGAGCAACTGCGCGCCGGGTCCATGCTGCCGCAAGGCTGGGTGCGGCCGGCCACCGGTGGTGGCCCGGTCCTCAGCGACGACGCACTGGGCCTGGATCTGGCCTTGATCGGCTTTGGCGTGGACCCATCCGCCACCGTGCCGGCCGGCCTGCTGCAGCGCTGGCAAGCCACGGGCGGTCGCGTCTGGCAGTGGTGCCAGCGCGCGCAGGCCCAGCACCTGGCGCCGCCCGCGCAGCGGCTG
This sequence comes from Rhodoferax sp. RT4P68, assembly GCF_056521305.1. Classification (NCBI taxonomy): domain Bacteria; kingdom Pseudomonadati; phylum Pseudomonadota; class Betaproteobacteria; order Burkholderiales; family Comamonadaceae; genus Rhodoferax; species Rhodoferax sp. RT4P68. Next base: position 174,209 of record NZ_JBWMBB010000006.1, on the reverse strand, counting down.
GAGGCGCTGGACGAGGCGTTGCTGCCGCGGCGCGTTCCACTGGGCTGGGTGGCCGTCGTCAGGCCCGACCGCTGCGTGCTGGCCGAAGGGCCGGCTGCGCAGGCCGAGGCGGTCCTGCAGCGCGCACTGGATCTGCTGGCGCCACCCGTGACGGCCACTGCGGCTGCGGCCGCGCCGCCCCTGCCCACCTACGACGCGCAGCACGCGGCGTGAACCGATTCCCACATCTCTCAGGCACGAACAACATGAACGCCATCGCCTCCATCACCGACGTGCGCGCGCTCGAAGCCGCGCAGCACACCCCCCTGCCCGCCAGCACCTACGACATGATCGGCGCGGCAGCGCGTGCCTACCCCGACGCACCGGCGCTGTCGTACTTCGCACGCGTCCAGGACCATGCCCGACCGCAGGTCTGGAACTACGCGACGCTGTTCGCGCGCATCACGGCCACGGCCAACTTCCTGCACACACTGGGCGTGGCCAGCGGCGATGTCGTGGCCTTTGTGCTGCCGAACCTGCCGCAGACGCACCTCGCGATCTGGGGCGGCCAGGCGGCCGGCATCGCGTTTGCCATCAATCCGATGCTGGAGCCTGCGGCCATTGCCGATCTGCTCGCCGCCGGGCATGCGAAGGTGCTGATCACGCTGGCGCCGGAGGCGGGCATGGACACCTGGCCGAAGCTGCAGCCGCTGCTCGACCGGGTGCGCGGCCTTGAACACGTGGTGCTGGTCGGTGCGGACACGCCAGCGGCCCCGGTCCCGGGCGTGGTCCCAGGCGTGGCCCCGGGCGGCGCCGCGCAGCGCTATGCCATCCACGATTTCGAAGATGGACTGCGCCCGCAGCCGGTGGACCGGCTCGTCAGCGGCCGCGTGCTGCGCCCGGACGACCACTCGTCCTACTTTTGCACCGGCGGCACCACCGGTGCGCCCAAGATCGCGGTGCGCACGCACGGCAACGAGGTGGCCAACGCGTGGAGCGTGGGCCAGTTCCTGGGGGAAGGCATCGCACCGGGCAAGACGCTCTTCTGCGGTCTGCCGATGTTCCATGTCAACGGGGTGCTGGTCACTGGCCTGCTGCCCTTCTCGCGTGGCGCCCACGTGCTGCTGGGAACACCTGGCGGCTTTCGCGGCGAGGGTGTGATCCCGCGCTTCTGGGAGCTGGTCGAGCACCACCGCATCAACTTCTTCAGCGGTGTGCCGACCTTGTACGCGGCCTTGCTGCAGCAGCCGACGCAGGGCCGCGACCTCAGCACCCTGGAATACGGGCTGTGCGGCGCCGCGCCGATGCCCTTGGAACTGATGCGCAACTTCCAGGCATCGACCGGCCTGAAGATCCTGGAAGGCTACGGCCTGACCGAAGGCACCTGCGTGAGCACCTGCAACCCGCCGCAAGGCGAGCGGCGCACGGGGTCGATCGGCCTGCGGGTGCCCCTGCAGGCGATGAAGGCCGTGGTGCTGGACGACGCGGGGGCGTATGTGCGCGATTGCGACATCGACGAATCCGGCGTGCTGGCGATCAGCGGCCCCAACGTGTTCGCAGGTTATCGCGACCCCGGGCAGAACCAGGGGCTCTGGCTGGACCTGGGCGACGGCCGTCGCTGGATGAACACCGGTGACCTGGGCCGGCAGGACGCGCAAGGCTACTTCTACCTGACCGGCCGCAAGAAGGAACTCATCATCCGCGGCGGCCACAACATCGACCCGGCCAGCATCGAAGAGCCACTGCACCGGCACCCGGCGGTGCTGCTCGCCGCAGCGGTCGGCCGGCCTGACGTGCACGCGGGCGAACTGCCTGTGGCCTATGTGCAGCTCAAGCCCGGCGCGGCCGTGACGGAAGACGAATTGCTGGCCTTTGCCAGTGCACAGATCGGTGAACGGGCGGCGGTCCCCAAAGCCATTCGGCTCATGGCGGCGTTGCCGCTGACAGGCGTCGGCAAGATCTTCAAACCCGCGCTGCGACATCGCGAGATCGCCGATGTGCTGCGCTCGGCCTTGCACGACGCGGGCGCGCCGGCCAGCGGGCTGGAGGTCATCCACGATCCAAGCCTCGGCCTGCGCGTCGAGGTCGCCGTGGAGGACAGCAGCGCCATCGCCTTGGCGCGTGAGGTGCTGGGCCGGTTTCCGTTTCGTGTCGAGGTGCGGTGACCCGCGGCGTTGCATGACGGTGCACGCGCGGGCGGCCCGTTACCGCACCGCCTGCTCCGCCTCCTCCAGCACCAGCGGCAGCGCCTCGGCCAGAAAGTCGTAGACCCGGCGGACCACCTTGCTGGTTTTGATCTCGCGGTGCACGGCCAGCCAGCACGGCAGCGGCGGGATGGCAAGCGTGGGCAACACCCGGCGCACACCGGGCCAGTGGCGCGCGTTGTAGTGCGCGACGAAGCCGATGCCTGCGCCTTCGGCGATGAGCCGACCGTAGGCCACCTGGTCGTCGGTGCGCAACGCGAAGTCATTGCGCGTGAGCGGCATGCCCATCGCCGCGAAGCCGCGTTCGATGGTGTCGTCGGTTGCGAAGCCGATCAGCGTATGCCCCAGCAGTTGCTCGGGTGACAACGGCGTGCCGGCGCGCTTCAGATAGCGCTCGTGCGCATAGGCGCCGACACCCACCATGCCCAGCTTACGGGCCACCAGCGAGCTCTGCACCGGCCGCACCATGCGCACGGCGATGTCGGCATCGCGGCGCAGCAGGTTGGCCAGTTCGTTGCTGGCCGCCAGTTCGAGCTGGATGCCGGGCTCCTGTTCGTGCAGCGCGGCCAGCAGCGGCGGCAGCAGGTAGGTGGCGGCCACCATGCTGGCCGTGATGCGCACCGTGCCGGTGGTCTGCGCGCGCTCCCCGGCCAGCGCGCGCGACAGGGCCTCTGCGCCCTGCTGCATGTGGCGCGCGGCGTCCACGATGGCCAGCGCGGCGGCGGTGGGCGTCACGCCACGGCCGGTGCGCTCGAACAGGGGCGCGCCCAACTGGGCTTCAAGCTCGGCCACGTGGCGGCTGAGCGTGGGCTGCTGGGCGCCGGTGGTGCGGGCGGCGCCCATCAGGCTGCCTGCGTCCAGCACGGCCAGGAAGCTGCGCACCAGTGCCCAGTCGAATCCTTGCAAATCACGGGTCATGCACAAGTGTATGGCTGGCTTGCAGGGATCGGCAATTGGCGGATGCCTCGCCAAGGCCGAGACTGCGGGCATACCGCATCCGAAAGCCCCACGTGACCACTGCCCACACCGCCTCCACCCGCCCAGTCGTGTTGATCCTCGGGGCCAACGGCCGCCTCGGCTGCGCCGCAGCGCAGGCCTTCGATGCCGCAGGCTGGCGCGTGCTGGCCCAAGTGCGGCGCGAAGCCGTGCCCGGCATGCCGGCCGGTGTGCAGTTGTTGCGCGCGGCGATCACGGAGACCGATGCGCTGGTGGCCGCTCTCGCCGGGCCGGTCGACGCGGCGCCAGCCCGCCGCGTGGTGCTCCACGCAGTCAACCCCGCCTACACCCGCTGGGATGCCGAGGCGCTGCCAGCCCTGCAGGCCGGCATGCGCATTGCGCAGCGCACGCAGGCGCACTTCATGCTGCCGGGCAATGTCTACAACTACGGTGAGGCCATGCCGCAGCTGCTCGCCGAAGACACACCGTTCAAGCCCACCACTGCAAAAGGCGCTCTGCGCGTCCAGATGGAATCGCAGATCGCGCAGGCGGCGCGTGACGGCGGCTTTACCGCCAGCGTCATCCGCGCCGGTGACTTTCTCGGCCCGGGCACCGGCACCTACCTGGACCTGGTGATCGCGAAATCACTGCGCGCGGGCAAGCTGGTCTACCCCGGGCCGATGGACCTGCCGCACGCCTGGGCCTACTTGCCCGATCTGGCGCGGGCCTTCGTGCAGGTGGCCTCGCAGCCAAAGCATCCGACTTTCCAGACCTGGCATTTCGAGGGGCACACGCTCACCGGCACGCAACTGCTGCACGCCATCGACCAGTCCGCGCAGACGCTGGGCCTGCGCCCGGCGGGGGGGTTTCGCATCGGCCGCATGCCATGGGGCCTGATCGCGGCCGTCGGACGGGTCTACCCGCTGTGGCGCGAACTGGCCCGCATGGCCTACCTGTGGCGCGCGCCCCATGCGCTGGACGGACGGCGGCTGCAGGCGCTGGCGGCGGACGTGCGCGTGACCACGCCACGGATCGCGCCACAGACCACGCCACGGACCAACCCACTGTTCACGCCCATGGCTTCTCCCCTGAGCACTCCCGTGGTCCCTCCCCTGACCCCGCACCTGAACACGCCCCTGACCACGCCGCTGCCGGCCGCGCTGCACGCGTGCTTCACGTCACTCGGCCTGGCCGCGCGCTAGCCGCCTGCGCCACCACCCCACAGGAGCCATCCCATGCACCGCAGAAACTTCATCCGTCTCGTCGGCGGCGGCACGGCCACAGCGCTGCTCGCCGGCTGCTCGACCGATCTGCCGCCCGCCGCCGTCGAAGCCTGGGCCGGCCCGCCCGCCGACCTGGAGGTGCGCCAGTGGGCGCTGGCCCACGCCATCCTGGCGCCCAGTTCGCACAACCGCCAGCCCTGGCTGGTGGACCTGGGCACGCCCGATGCGCTGACGCTGTACGTCGACCGCGAACGCCTGCTGCCCGAGACCGACCCCTGGTTCCGCCAGATCATGGTCAGCCAGGGCTGCTTTCTGGAACTGCTGGTAATGGCGCTGAAGCAGCGCGGCATGGCACCCACCGTCGAACTGTTCCCGCAGGGCGAATTCGCCGCCCGGTCGCTGGACGCGCGGCCGGTGGCGCGGGTGCACTGGGTGGCCGGCGCACCGGCCCCCACGCCCGACCCGCTGTTCGCCCAGGTGCTGCAGCGGCACACCGCCAAGGTCGCCCACGACACCACGCGCGTGCCGCCAACCCAGGCGCTGGCCCTGCTCGACACCATGCTGCCCGCCGACGCACCGCCCACCCTGAAGCTGGGCAGCACGGCCGAACCCGCGCAGGTGGCGCAACTGCGCGCCCTGGCGCTGGCCGCCGCGCGCGTCGAGGTGGGCACGCCGCGCACCGTGCTGGAGAGCCACCGCCTCACGCGCGTGGGGCCCGACGAGATCGCGCAGCACCGCGACGGCATCACCATCAACGGCCTGCTGCCGCGCGTGGCCGTGGCGCTGGGCCTGTTCGACCGCAGCCAGGCCGCGCCGCCGGGCAGCAGCGGTTTCGACACGATCATGAAGACCTACGAGGCGCAGGCCGGCACGGCCATGGCCTTCAACTGGATCACCAGTTGGGCGAGCGCCGGTGCCAACCGCAGCGCCGAGGTCTGGGCCGGCCGCACCTTCGTGCGCCAGCAACTGGCCGCCAACGCAATGGGCCTGCAGGTCCACCCCCTGAGCCAGGCGCCGCAGGAGTTCGCGGAGATGAAGCCGCACTACGACGCGTTGCACCAGCAGCTCACCGGCAGCGCCGCCAGCGGTGGCGTGGTGCAGATGTTCTGCCGCGTCGGCCATTGCACACCCCAACCGCACACGCCCCGGCGCCCGCTGGGGCAGTTCGTTGCTTGATCCACCCACCAAGGAAACCGCCATGACCCCTTCCATCCCTTCTTTCGCCGCACCAGTGCGCCCGGCTTCGGCCACCTTCACCCCGACGGCAGACCGGCCCACCGGCGCCGGCGCCCTGCTGATCGCCGTCGGCCTGATGGCCTTTGCCCCGCTCGCCGTGCTCGCCCCCACCATCGGCTGGCCGGCATCGCTGGGCCTGCCGCCCGCCGAACAGTTGGCGCTGGTGCATGCCAATGCAGGCGCCGTGACGCTGGGCTACGCGCTGTACCTGCTGTACAGCCTGGGCGTGGCACCGGCCCTGCTGCTGCTGGCCCACCACACGCTGGGCGGGCTGCACCGGCCGGCGGCGGCCACGGTGGCATCGTTCGCGGCCTTGTCGACGCTGGCCCGGGCCATCGGCATCTCACGCTGGCTCACCACCATGCCCGCGCTGGCCGCCGCCTGGGCTGCTGCCGATGCCGCCGGCAAACCGATGATCGAGCTCGCCTTCCTGGCCATCACCGAGTTCGGCGGCGGGGTGGGCGAGTTGCTGGGGGTGAGCCTGTTCATGGCCGTGGCCGTGGGCGTGCTCAGCATCGGCACCTGGCGCGGCCGCGGGCTGCCGCGCGCACTGAGCGCGCTGGGCCTGCTCAGCGCCACCTTTCTGGCCGCGCTGGCACTGCCTGCGCTGGGCGTGCCGGTGGAGTTTCCGGTCGCCGTGGCTGTCAGCACGCAGTCGGTCTGGATGATCGCCTGCGGGGTGTGGCTGCTGCGGCGCAGGCCGGCGGTGGAAAAGCTGGCGCGCGGCTTGACTGCGGCCCGCTGAAAACCCCGCCCTGGCGCCGGTCAGGCGCCCGGCGTGATCAGCGCGATGGACTTGCGTCCGTGGCGCCGGTAGATGTGAAAGTCGCTGTCCAGCGTCAGCACGCGAGAAGGCTCGTGCAGTTCGGCCAAGCGGATCAGGCAGGCATCTGCCAATGAGGCTGGCACGTTGTCATAACGTTCGAACAACGCACGCACAGGCGCCATCTCTTCGTTCAAGGACATGGCGATCTGCACCACCCCGCGCTCGATCAGGGCCAATGCCTTGCTCGGATCGAACCCGCCGCGGGCCAGCAGAAAGCAGGTCTCGGCGACCACGGCCTCGCAGGTCAGGAACGGTCCCGGGTGGCTCGCAAACTGGGTGCGGGCCCAGGCGTGGTGGCGGTCATCCCGGCAGTGAAGCGCGACCCAGGGGCCGGTGTCCAGCAGCAAGTTCATCGACCAGCCTGTGTGGATCAGGTGCGGCCGAAGTCAGCCAGATGTTCAGGGTTGGACGATAGATCGGCAGGCCCACCAGCAAAGCAGCCCACCAGATCCCCAGCCTGGTCCAGCGCCGAAACGAAGGGCGCCTGCGCATCGCGCTGCCGCAGATAGGCTTCCAAAGCTCGCCGAACCAGCTCGGACTTGCTCACGTGTGCCTGGGCGCTTGCCTGGGCGACGGCCTCTTCCAAACGTGGGGGAATCTTGATGGTGAGGGTATGCATGGCCAGGATCTTACCGCCTGGCAATAGGTAATACAAAGAGCAAATGTTCTGACTGGACTTGCCGACTGAAGCGCAGGCTCAAGGCATCTGATGCAGCACCAGCGGCAACACCGCCCCACTGCCCGCCTCACGCAGCAGTGCACCGGCCACGGTGACGGCCCAGCCGCTGCGGTAGCGGTCCGCGACCAGCAGCAACGGCCCGTCCGGCACCGCCACATCGGGCTGCAACACCAACGCCTGGTTCAGCGCCGCCACCTTGGCGGCGGAGGCCAGGTCGGCGTCCGGCAACGGGCCCGCCAGGCGCAGTGCATCGACCAGCGGCAGCCGGCCCAGGCCCGCCACATGCGCCGCCACCGATGCGACCAGTTGCGGATGCGTCGCCGAAGGCATCGGCACCACGGCCACCGGCCGCGCACCCCAGCCGCGCCGCCAACGCGCGAGCACGGCGACCACCCCGTCCAGCACGGGCTGCGGCGCTGGCGCATCGGGCGCGCTGAACAGCGGTAGCAGCACATCGGCCCAACCAGGATCGTCGGCAAAGGCCAGCGCGCGGCCTTCGCTGCAGGCCGCGATCTTGCCCTTGCGGCCGGCGCGCGCGGCACCGCTCGGCCACAGCTTGCGCGGCTCGATCACCACGTCCTGGCCGCGCGCGTAGACCCGCGCCGCCTCAACACGCGCCGCGCCGGGGAGAGCACCCGGCTCGGGCAGCTGGCCCGTGCACACGCTGCAGCGCCCACAGTCGGTGGGCGCGGGGTCGTCCAGCGCCTCCTGCAGAAAGCGCATCAGGCAGCCCTGCCCTGCCGCAAACGCGCGCATCAGGCCGGCCTCGCGCGCGCGCACCTGGCCCAGCGCCTGCCAGCGCTGGGCGTCATACGTCCACGGCGTTCCGGTCACCGCCCAGGCCGTGCCTTCGCGCTGCACCACCTCCTCCACCGCCAGGATCTTCAGCAGGCCTTCGAGCCGGCCGCGCCGGATGGAGGTGCTGTTCTCCAGCGCCAGCAGGGTCTGCGGCCCCTGCGCCAGCGCGCCGAGGATCTGGCCCACGCGCTTCTCGTCGGGCACGCCGGCCGTCGCGAAATAGGCCCAGATGCGCTCGTCGGTTTCGGCCGGCAGCAGCACGGCCACGGCATCGTCGAGCGCCCGGCCGGCGCGGCCCACCTGCTGGTAGTACGCGACCGGCGAGGCTGGCGAGCCGACGTGGATGCAGAACGCCAGGTCGGGCTTGTCGTAGCCCATGCCGAGCGCCGAGGTGGCCACGACGGCCTTGAGCGCGTTGCGGCGCAGGGCATCTTCGATCTGCTGGCGCGCGGCCGTCTCCAGCCCGCCGTGGTAGGCCGCCACTTCGAAGCCGCAGGACGTGAGGAAGCCCGCCAGCCTCTCGGTTTCGGCCACCGTCAGCGCGTAGACGATGCCCGAGCCGGCGAACGTGTCCAGCGCATCGGCCACCCAGGCCAGGCGCTGCAGCGCATCGAGCCCGGGCACCACCGCCAGGCGCAAGGACGAGCGCGCCAGCGAGCCGCGAAAGGTCTGCGTGTCCGGCCCCAGTTGCCGCGCGATGTCCTCGGTGACGCGCTGGTTGGCCGTGGCCGTGGTGGCCAGCACCGGGGTGTCGGCGCCGATCGCCACCAGCGTCTTGGCCAGCCGCTGGTAGTCGGGGCGGAAGTCGAAGCCCCAGTCGGAAATGCAGTGCGCCTCGTCGATCACCACCAGCCCGGTGCTGGCCAGCAGCATGGGCAGCCGGCGTGCAAAACCCGGGTTGCCCAGCCGTTCCGGCGAGACCAGCAGCACGTCCAGCCGGTCGGCGGCGATGTCGTCGAAGACTTTGTCCCAATCGTCCAGGTTGGTGGAGTTGATGGTGGCAGCACGCAACCCGCCCCGTGCGGCCGCGTCGACCTGGTCGCGCATCAGCGCCAGCAGCGGCGAGACGATCAGCGTGGGGCCCTTGCCCTGGGCGCGCAAAGCCGAGGTGGCGGCCCAGTACACGGCCGACTTGCCCCAGCCGGTGGCCTGGACCACGAGCACGCGGGCGTGCTGCTCGACCAGCGCTGCGACGGCAGCGGTCTGGTCATCGCGCGGGCGCGCGGCGGGCCCCGCCATCGCGGCGAGGACTGTACGGAGGTGGGTATCGGCAAGGCTCATCGCGGGATTGTGGTGCAGCCGCTGCGCCGGCTGCGGTGCGAGCCGCGCAAGGGGGTCAGAGCGCCTCGATCCCGACGAACCCGGCCTGTGGGTAGCGCGCGCCAGCCACGGCGGCCGTATCGAACAGGCGGTCGAGCTGCGCGATCTCGTCCCCCGCCAGCGCGATGCGGTCCGCTGCCACGTTGCTTTCCAGATAGGCGACGCGCCGTGTGCCCGGGATCGGGATCACATGCGGCGCCCGGTGCAGCAGCCAGGCCAGAGCGACCTGAGCCGCCGTCCAACCGCGCGGGCGGGCGAACCCGTCCAGGGCCACCACCAGGCGGCGGTTGGCCGCTTCGGCCGCGCCGCTGAAACGCGGGTTGTGCTTGCGAAAGTCGTCTTCGGCCAGCTTGGCGGTGTCCAGCGTGGCGGTCAGGAAGGCGCGGCCCAGCGGGCTGTAGGCGACGAAGCTCGTGCCGAGTTCGGCACAGGCCGCCAGCATGCCGGCCTCGGGCTCGCGGCTCCACAAGGAGTACTCGCTCTGCACTGCCGCCACGGGGTGGACGGCATGCGCCCGCCGCAAGCTTTCGACCGACACCTCGGACAGGCCGATGGCGGCCACCTTGCCCGCGGTGACCAGATCAGCCATGGTGCCAACCACCTCCTCGATGGGCACGGCCGGGTCGCGGCGGTGGCAGTAGTACAGGTCGATATGCTCCACGCCCAGCCGGCGCAGCGAGGCCTCGCAGGCGGCGCGGATGTAGCCGGGCGAGTTGTCGATCCGCCGCTCAGGTTGGCCGGCTGCGCGGACGATGCCGAACTTGGTCGCCAACACCATCTGCCGGCGCCGGGCCGCCCCGCCTGCGGCCACGAAGCGCCCCAGCAGCGATTCGTTGTGACCCAGGCCATAGGTGTCGGCCGTGTCGAACAGCGTGACGCCCAACTCCAGCGCGCGCGCCAGCGTGCGCATCGCCTCGGCCTCGTCGCTGGGGCCGTAGAACTCGCTCATGCCCATGCAGCCCAGGCCCATGGCCGACACGGCCGGCCCGGGCGTTCCCAGTGTGCGTTGTTGCATCGCTTCTCCTGTGTTCAGCGCAGTGTGAAGCCGCCGTCGATGCTCAGCTCGCGGCCGGTGATGTAGCGGGCCGCGTCCGACAGTAGCAACAGCGCCAGGGCCGTGGCCGCGCCGATGCCGGACGAGGCGCCCAGCACCAGCACCGCCTTGCCCCGGAGTTCTGTGGAAATCTGCGTCATGGTGTCCTTTCTGAATCGGTTGATCCACCGAGCGTAGGCAGGTGCACTGCATGCGACAAGCCAGATAATCCGGCACGCCCTGTTGAGAAAAATTCAGCAATGACCCCGCCTGACGCTGCACGCAGCAGCCTGAACGAACTGCACGGCTTCGTCGCCGTGGCGCAGGCGCGCAACTTCCGCAAGGCCGCCACGGCGCTGGGCATCTCGCCATCGGCGCTGAGCCATGCGCTGCGCGGGCTGGAGACGCGGCTGGGCGTGCGCCTGCTGCACCGGACCACGCGCAGCGTGACGCCCACAGAAGCCGGCGAAAAGCTGCTCGCGCGCCTGATGCCGGCGTTGGGCGAGATCGCCGCTGCGCTCGATGCCGTCAACGACTTCCGCGCATCGCCGACCGGCACGCTGCGCATCAACGCGCCGCGCGCGGCCTGCGACTGGGTGCTGGCCCCCCTGGTGGCCCGCTTCCTCGCCGAGCATCCCGGCATGCGCCTGGAACTGGTGGGCGACGATCGCCTGATCGACATCGTCGCCAGCGGTTTCGACGCCGGTGTGCGCTTTGGCGAAAGCCTGCAGCAGGACATGGTGGCCGTGCCGCTCGGGCCGGCGCAGCGCTTCGTCGTCGTGGCATCGCCAGGCTACCTGGACCGGCATGGCCGGCCGGCATCGCCGCGCGAACTGGTCCGGTACCCGTGCATCCGGCTGCGGTTTCCGGACGGTGCGTTCTACCGCTGGGCGTTTTCACGCGGCGAGGAGCGCATCGACATTGCCGTCGACGGCCCACTGGCCCTGGGGGACATGCGCCTGATGGTGCGTGCGGCGCACGAGGGCTTGGGCCTGGCCTATGTCTACGCGCAGTACGCGCAAACCGGTTTGCAGGCAGGCCACCTCGTCAGCGTGCTGGACGAATGGCGGCCGGCCGAGCCGGGCTTCTTCCTGTACTACCCCAGCCGGCGCCAGGTGCCCGCAGGACTGCGGGCGTTCATCGAGACGGCTCACGCGTTCCACGCCGGCAACGCCTACGCTGCCACGCCGCACGGTGCCGGCGCACCGGCAGGCGCTTGCATGGAGTGATTGCGGCGCCGTGGCCGCAGGCGACCGTCACCGTTCCACGGCGACATCGGCCTCCGCAGGCAACGCACACTGCAGCCCCACGACACGGCACACCGACCGCGCGATCATGCGTTCCTCGTCCGTATGCACGACGCGAACCATCACGCGGCTGGCCGCAGTCGACACCACGGGTCCATGCGCCGCGTTGCGCGCCGCGTCGATCTCGATGCCCAGAAAGCCCAGCTCCTCGCAGATCCGCGCGCGCACCGGCGCGGCGTACTCGCCGCTGCCACCGGCAAACACCAGCGTCTCGATGCCCCCCAGTGCGGCTGCATACGCGCCCACGTACTTCTTCACCTGGTAGCAGAACATCGCGATCGCCTCGGCCGCCCTTGGGTCATCGGCCTCGCGCTTGAGCAGCTCGCGCATGTCGCCACTGGTCTCGGACATGCCCAGCAAGCCGCTGGCGTGGTGCACCATCGCGTCGAACTGGGGCCGTCCCATGTGCTCGGTGCGTTCCAGGTAGTCGGCGACGCCAGGGTCCAGATCGCCCGAGCGTGTGCCCATGGGGATGCCCGATGACGGCGTGAATCCCATGCTGGTGTCGATGCTGCGCCCGTGGTGCACGGCCGCCAGGCTGGCCCCGTTGCCCAGGTGGGCCAGCACCACCCTGCCCTGCGCCGCCTGTGCACCGTCCAGGCGCGCCAGCTCTTCCATCAGGAACGCGTACGACAGGCCATGAAAGCCATAGCGCTGCACGCCCAGCGCCTCGTAGCGCCTCGGGATGGGCAGCATGGTGGCCACGCGCGGCATGTCACGGTGAAACGCAGTGTCGAAACACGCCACCTGCGGCAGCGCCGGGTAAGCCTGGCCAAAAGCCTCGACCAGTGCGATGGCACCCACCAGATGCTCCGGGTCCTGCGGAATGATCGCGCGCAGTTCCTGCAGCAGCTCCGTCGTGATGGTCTCGGGTTCCACGTGGCGCATGCCATGCACGATCCGGTGGCCAACGGCCCCGATCACCGCCGCGCCGACTTCGGCATCGAGCAGGCGCATCAGCAGGGCGACGGCGCCCGCGTGGTCGCCGGCATCGATCGGCTGTGTCGTCGCCTCGGGCTCGCCCGCACGCCGGAAGACCAACGTGCCATAGCCCTGGCCGATCCGCTCGATCTGGCCGCTGAGCAGAGGTGTGAGGCCGGGGCCGGTCTGGTACAGCGCAAACTTGATGGAGGACGAGCCCCCGTTCACGCTCAGCACACACGGCAAGCCGGGTTGCGAGGCCAGATCCGGCGCCGCGGCAAAGGCCGCATCGGTGGCCGGAGATGCGCCAGGAGATGCGCCAGGAGATGCGCCTGGAGGTGTGCCCGGAGATGTAGCCGCTGACGTGCCTGCAGACATGGCCGCTACGGGCGCCGCACCCGGGCTCGCGCCCGCAGCCACGCCAGCTGCCTTCGTGGGGTTGAAAACGCCGGTGTGGGGGCGGAGCGCTGAGGAAAATCGCATGGCGGGCATCTTGAAACCGCGACCGCGCCTGCGTCTGTGCGCTAGCGAACACGCACGCCGCAGCGCGCGCTCAGCGTTGGTGCCCCAGGCGCGCCTGCAAGGTTTGCACCTGCGCCTCCAACGCATCGATGCGCAGCAGCTGGTCGAGCAGCAGGCCGGCGGTGAACAGGTCCAGATCGAAGTCGCGGCGCAGCCGGCCAGCCTTGCGCAGCGGCATCACGTATGCGGCGCTGAAGACCCACACCGGCCCGTCGCGCTCCACCGGTTGGACGACACCGTCGTCCACCAGCTCCTGCAGCTCGGCCGCATGCACGGCGCAGGCCTCGGCCAGTTCAGGCAAGGTCAGCACCTCGCCGACGTCGAGCCAGATGAGTTCAGACACTGCGTGCATGGGAGGGCTCCTGTGACGGGGCTGCGCGCGGATCGAAGCGCGAGGCCGCAGCCAGTTCGGTGAAGAGTTGATGCTCACGTTCGGACAGCGTGGCGGGCACGTCGATCCGCACGGTGGCGTACAGGTCGCCGCGCCCGCCCCGGCCATCGGCCAGGCCACGCCCGCGCAGGCGCAGCCGCCCGCCGCCCCGCGTGCCGGGCGGCACGGTCAGCAGCACCGGCTCGTCCAGCGTCGGCACCTCGATGTCCGCGCCCAGAGCGGCCTCCCAGGGCGAGAGCGCCAGCACGAAGTGCAGGTCATGGCCGTCGGGCCGAAACACGGGATGCGGCGCCAGCGTGAGGTGCAGGTAGATGTCGCCATCGGGCCCGCCGTGGCGCCCTCGGCCGCCCTTGCCGCGCAGCCGCAGCTTCTGGCCCTCGCGCACACCGGGCGGGATCGTCACCTCCAGCGTGCGCCGTCCCTGCGCATCGGCCAGGTCCAGGTGCATGCTGGTGCCACGGTGGGCATCCAGCAGGCTGATGCGGGCGCTGGTTTCGTGGTCCTGCCCGCGCATGGGCACTGGCGCGTGGGCCTGGCCCTGTCCACGCCGCATGGCGGCGAGAAGATCGGCCAGATCCATCTCGTCGAATCCCGCCTCCTGTGCGCCGTGCTCCTGGCGCCACGGCGGCGGCGGCGCGAACTCCTCGCCCGCGGTGCGCTGGCCCAGTGCGTCGTAGGCGGCGCGCTTCTCCGTGTCCTTCAGCGTGGCATAGGCTTCGGCCACCTCTTTGAACTTGGCCTCTGCGTCGGGCGCTTTCGACATGTCCGGGTGGTGGTGCCGCGCGAGCTTGCGGTAGGCCTTCTTGATCTGGTCGAGGTCGGCGTCCCGCGCGATGCCCAGTGCGGCGTAATAGTCCTTGAACTTCATGGCGTGGTGCTGGCTGGGGCCGATGCCACGGGGCAGGTGGTTTCGTCCAACCGATGGGTTTTATCGGCTCAAGCTTGGGCGCCCTAGGCAGCCACGTCTGTACGGTGGCGGACAGACTGCCGCGACAGGCGTGTCAGACTGGCACAACCTATGCCACAAACAACCCCCGCGCACCATCCACCGGGCGACGACGCGATGCCCGCCACCACGCTGTCGCCGCAACTGCTGCGGCGAATGGACGCCTACTGGCGTGCCACCAACTATCTGTCCGTCGGCCAGATCTACCTGTACGACAACCCGCTGCTGCAGCGCCCGTTGGCGCTGGACGATGTCAAGCGCATGCTGCTCGGCCACTGGGGCACCACGCCGGGGCAGAACTTCATCTACGTGCACCTGAACCGGGTGATTGGCAAGTACGACCTGGACATGGTCTATGTCTCCGGACCGGGCCATGGCGGGCCGGCCGTGGTCGCCAACACCTACCTGGAGGGTAGCTACAGCGAGGTCTACCCCGACATCGGGCAGGACACCGAAGGGCTGCGCCAGCTGTTCCGGCAGTTCTCGTTCCCGGGCGGCATTCCGAGCCACGCATCGCCCGAATGCCCGGGCTCCATCCACGAAGGCGGCGAGCTGGGCTATTCGCTCAGCCACGCCTTTGGCGCCGTGTTCGACAACCCCTCGCTGATCGTCGCCTGCGTGGTGGGCGACGGCGAGGCCGAAACCGGGCCGCTGGCCACCGCCTGGCATTCCAACAAGTTCCTGGACCCCGTCACCGACGGCGCGGTGCTGCCCATCCTGCACCTGAACGGCTACAAGATCGCCAACCCCAGCCTGCTGGCCCGCATCGGCCGCGACGAGCTCGAACAATTGCTGCGCGGCTACGGCTGGTCGCCGATCTTCGTCGAGGGCCACGACCCCATGCTGATGCACGAGGCCATGGCCTCGGCGCTGGACAGCGCCATCGAACAGATCCAGGACCACCAGCAAGAAGCACGCGAGCATGGCCGCAGCGGCCGGCCCCGCTGGCCGATGATCGTGCTGGCATCGCCCAAGGGCTGGACCGGCCCCGCCGTGGTGGACGGCCAGCCCATGGAGGGCACGGCCCGCTCGCACCAGGTGCCGCTGTCCGCACTGGCCAGCCAGCCCCAGCATTTCGCAGCGCTGGAGCAATGGCTGCTGAGCTACCGGCCGGCCGAGCTGTTCGACGCCCAGGGCCGGCTGCTGCCGGAGCTGGCCGCCCTCGCGCCCCAGGGCCCGCGCCGCATGGGCGCCAACCCGCACGCCAACGGCGGCCGGTTGCTGCGCCCGCTGAGCCTGCCCGACTACCGCGACTACGCGGTCGACGTGCCGCACCCCGGCGTGCGCGGCATCGGTGACACGCGCGAGCTGGGCAAGTTCATACGCGACGTGACCGTGCGCAACGAGGACCAGCGCAACTTCCGCATGTTCGGGCCGGACGAGACGCTCTCCAACGGCCTGGGGGCGATGTTCGAGGTCACCTCGCGGCAATGGAACGCCGAGACGCTGCCGACCGACGCCTCGCTGGCGCCCACCGGCCGGGTCATGGAAATGCTCAGCGAGCACCAGTGCCAGGGCTGGCTGGAAGGCTATCTGCTGACCGGCCGCCACGGCGTCTTCAACTGCTACGAGGCCTTCGTGCACATCGTCGACTCGATGTTCAACCAGCACGCCAAGTGGCTCAAGGTGACGCGCACGATCCCGTGGCGCGCGCCGATCGCCTCGCTCAACTACCTGCTGGCCTCGCACGTCTGGCGGCAGGACCACAACGGCTTCACGCACCAGGACCCGGGCTTCATCGACGTGGTGCTGAACAAGACGCCCGAGATCGTGCGCGTGTACCTGCCGCCCGATGCCAACTGCCTGCTCTCCGTCATGGACCACTGCCTGCGCAGCCGCCACTACGTCAACGTGGTGGTGGCCGGCAAGCACCCGGCGCCGCAGTGGCTGACGATGGATGCGGCGGTGCTGCACTGCGCCGCCGGCATCGGCACCTGGGAATGGGCCGGCAACGAAGGCGCCAACGACTCGGATGGCCCCGACCTGGTGATGGCCTGCAGCGGCGACGTGCCCACGCTGGAGACCATGGCGGCCGTGGCCCTGCTGCGCGAACACCTGCCGGCCATCCGCGTGCGGGTGGTCAACGTGGTCGACCTGCTGAAGCTGCAGTCGCCAGACGCACACCCCCACGGCCTGGAAGATGCCGCCTTCGATGCGCTGTTCACGCGCGACAAGCCGGTCATCTTCGCCTTCCACGCCTACCCGCGGCTGATCCACCAGCTCACCTACCGGCGCACCAACCACCGCAACATCCACGTGCATGGCTACCAGGAGGAAGGCACCATCACCACGCCGTTCGACATGACGGTGCTGAACCGGCTGGACCGCTTCCACCTGGCCATGGCCGCGCTGGACCGGCTGCCGCAGACCGGGGCTGCGGGCCTGCGCCTGCGCCAGCAGCTGGCGGACAAGCTCGTAGCGCACAAGGTCTTCATCGACCGGCACGGGCACGACATGCCGGAGATTCAGGACTGGACCTGGGGCGCGTCGGCGCTTTGACATCCCGTCCGTCTGCCTGCACGGCCGCGTGCAGACGGTGGTCTGGCCTGAATGCCGTGTTCCTTGACGTCGGGGGGTTCGACGTCAGTGGCGAAAGCTCGCGGCCACGCCGGTGCGGCAGGGCATGCGCCGGGCCGGCAGCACATGGACTTCGCCGCCCATCCTCTCCACCAGCGCGCCCAGGTCGTCCAGCACGTCGTCCACGCGCGGACGGCCAAGATCCGCCGCATCGATGCGGCCGGTGCTGACGTCGATGCGGCCGGGCAACTGGCGCTCTGCCTCGATCAGCAGACTGGCCACACGCCCGCCCGCTGCCGCGTGGGCCACGTCGTCCAGGTTCGCGCTGCCCAGCCCCTTGGCGTTCGCCACGCCATACGCATCCGCCCAGGCCACCTGCCGGGCTTCGTGCTGGGGCTGTGCGACCTGCCACGCGCGTTCGCACAAGACCTCTGCCGAGAGCTCTTCCGGGTTGCACATCACGCCCGCCGGCATCAGCCATGGGTTCTGGCTGACCAGGCGGAACAGGTGGTGGTGCTCCGGCAAGGCCGCCAACATCAGTGGCAGGCCGCTGGGGCGGGAGTGGTGTTCCAGCACGGCGCGGTCCACGGCACGAAAGAAGCGCGCGACATCCTTGTCGATCTCTTCGGGGTTGCCACCCTGACCGTGCTGCGGGGCCATGTGGCCGCGGCCGATGCCGCCATGCGAGGACACCGTAGCCTGCGGGCCGGCGCGCTGTTCGCCCAGGGCGTCGGTCATCGTGGCCGGCACGCCAGGCGCCAGTGCCATGGGGTCGAGCGCATGCCGGTCCCCTTCGAACAACTGCACCCGGCCCAGGCTCAGGCCCAGCACCTGGTAGCGCGCCGCCGACTGCACCAGCAGCCGCAGGGGCTTGGTGTGGAAACTGTCGGCCACCACTGCCAGCGCGGCCACCGGGCGCTGCAGCACGAACACACGGAACAGGCCCGGTGCGCCCAGCACGGCCAGGCCGTCCAGGGTGTGGTTCCAGAATTCCCGGTCCTGCGCCAGCGCCTCGAACGGAGCCAGCAACGCGCGGGCAGCGTCGGCCGTGTGCTGCTGTCGCAGCGAGGTCTCCAGGGCCACCAGCAGATCGCGAAAGCGGATCGGGTCCTCACCGTTGCCCGGATGCTGCCGATGGGTCGGCTGGTAGAGGGACAAACAGGGCTGGCCCTGGAACGACGCCAGTTCGGCGAGGCGCCCCTGGGTCAGCGGATCGGGTGTGTGCAGGGTCTTCAATGCGTACCTTCGGAGTGAGCTCGTGCTGGCCGGCACACCTTAGGCGCGGGGCGCTGGCAGGTCTGTGCGCTGGCGCACCCCCATGGCGGCTTGCAGCCGCCTGACATGTGCAAGCAAAGTCTGCCTTTCTGTACGGTGGCGAACAGTGAACGCCGCGCCAAGTCGCTAATGTTCGCCTACCGCGGCAGACAGCCCGCCGATCACGCACTTGCAGCGCGCGCAAGACGGGCGAAGGCCATTCCACTGACACCCACCCACATCGATCGCCGGATGAACACCAAGCTCGTTGGCAGCATGGACGCCATGACCCGCTCGCGCCTGCGCATCGTGCGGTGGAACGCCCCGCTGGCAGACGCGGCGGCGCTGCTGTGCAGCACGCAGATCAGCCTGCTGGTGGTCTGCGACCGGTCGGAGACCATGGTCGGCGTCGTCACCAAGACGAACATCGTGCAGCAGCTCGGATGCGGCGAGGAATGGGTCAGAACCCGCCTGGCATCGGATCTGATGGTGCGCGATGTCGTTTGGTGCCAACGCGCCGACAGCCTGCCCGCCCTGCTGATGCGGATGGCAGAGCGCGGCCTCGTGCACGCTCCCGTACTCGACGACGACCGCAAACCGGTGGGCGTGGTCAACGCGCGCGACGCGCTGCGGGCGCTGCTGGCCGACGGGCAGCACGGGGAAACACTGCTGCGCGACTACGTCATGGGGGCCGGGTACCGCTGAATCACTTCATGCCGGCCCGCTGTTGGTCTTGTGGCACCACCAACTCCGACAGCGCCTCGACGCCGATGGGTGGCAGCGTCAGCCAGGGCACCGTGAACAGGCGCCTGGCCAGGCCGCCGGCCATTCTTTGCAGCTGCTTGCGCTCGCCGGCCAGGCGCGCCGCCAGCAGTGGGTCGCGCGTGCCGGCCGCCAGCACACTCTTGTTGAGCACCCAGGCATAGGGCTCGATGCTGGCGCGGCGCAGGTCGTCCTGCAGCGCGGCGGCCTGGGACACCGGCGTCACCTCCGGCAGCGTCACCAGAATGATCCGCGTGTACGCCGGGTCCTGCAGCCGCATCAGGGGCGTGACCACGCGGCCGGCGCCGTGGCCTTCGAACTCGCGCAGCATCTGCCGGTGGTAGGCGCCGGTGGCGTCCATCAGCAGCAGCGAATGGCCGGTGGGGGCGGTGTCCAGCACCACGAAGGCGCTGCGGCCCTCGCCCACGATGCGCGAGAACGCGTGGAACACGGCGACTTCTTCGGTGCACGGGGAGCGCAGGTCCTCCAGCAGCAGGGCCTGCTCCTGCGCATCCAGCCCCGGTGCCTTGGCCGCCATGATCTTGTCGATGTAGCGCTGCGTCTCGGCCTTGGGGTCAATGCGGTCCACCCGCAGGCCGGGCACCTCGCCCTGCAGCGTCACGGCCAGGTGCGCGGCCGGGTCGGTGGTGCTCAGGTGCACGGTCTTGCCGCGTTGCACCAGCCCCAAGGCCAGCGCGGCCGCCACGGTGGTCTTGCCCACGCCCCCCTTGCCCATGACCATGATCAGCCCATGCCCAGCTGCGGCCAGCTCGTCGGCCAGGGCAGCGAGACCTGGCAGGTCGCCATCGTGCTCGACGACCGCGAGCGTGGCTGCCTTGCCGGACGCGACGCCACCGGCCAGCAATGCGCGCAGCGCAGGCAAGCCCACGGTGTCGAACGCCCGCAGGGGGATCTGGTCCTGCGGCAAGGCGCGCAAGACCGGCGGCATCTCGTCCAGCGCCTGCTGGCCCAGGGCGGCGATGGCCATCGCCACGGCATCCGTGCGCTCGCTCGCATGAAAGACACCGTTGACCGCCAGACGCTGGTTGCGAAGGCCCAGCGCACGCAGTTCGTCGGACGTGCGCGCCGCTTCGGCCATCGCGCCCTTGTCGGGCCGCGTCACGAGGACGACCGTGGTCAGGGCCGGATCGCTCAGCGCGGCCAGTGCGGCCTTGAAGCGTTCCTCCTGCATCTTCAGGCCCGAATGCGGGCCCAGGCAGGAGGCGCCCCGGTCGTTGCCGGCCAGGAACCCGCTCCATGCCTGGGGCAGGCTGAGCAGGCGCAAGGTGTGGCCCGTGGGCGCCGTGTCGAAGACGATGTGGTCGAAGTGTTCGCTGTCGCCCGACAGCAGCGAGGCGAACTCGTCGAACGACGCGATCTCGGTGGTGCACGCGCCCGACAGTTGCTCGCGCACGGTGGACAGTTCGGCATCGCTGGCGCCGGCGCCCATCTGCGCCACCACGCGCTGCCGGTAGGACTCGGCCGCCGTGTCCGGATCGATGTTCAACACCGACAGGCCGGGGGCGCCCGGCACCGGCGTGGGCGTGTTGCGCAGTTCGATGCCCAGCATTTCATCGAGATTCGACGCTGCATCGGTGCTGACCAGCAGCACCTTGCTGCCGGCGTCGGCCAGCGTCAGCGCGGTGGCAGTGGACAGCGAGGTCTTGCCGACGCCGCCCTTGCCGGTGAAGAACAAATGGCGTGTGGGGTGGCGCAAGAGCCCGAGCTGGCTGGGCTCCACGGCGGCTTGTGCGTCATCGGGTCCGGGCACTGTGGTGTTCATGTCGACTACTTCCATGTGGAGACCAACGCTGCAAGCAATGGGGCTCGCGCAAGACAGGCCAGTGCTCCATCCTCGCCCAATACGCAGATGCGGCCGTGACTTGGATCAAGCCAAGAGACTTCGGCATCGACATTGGCGTGCTCGCAGGCATCGCCAGCAGCACCGGCCTGCACACTGGGCGCCTGAAGATTGGACGGCCTGGTGCAAGCGCAGTGTGGCGCGCCCAAAGGCCGGAGATTCGTGGTGAGATGTGCCGGCATGCCCCCATCGTTCCATGAAGACGCACCCATGACCGAGAAAGCTCACAGCCACGACCACAGCCACGCACCGGCCAACTTCGACCGCGCCTTCGGCATCGGCATCGCGCTGAACATCGCCTTCGTCGCGGTCGAGGCCTTCTATGGCTGGAAGATCGACTCGCTGGCCCTGCTGGCCGATGCCGGCCACAACCTCAGCGACGTGTTCGGCCTGGTGCTGGCCTGGGGCGGCGCGCTGGCCGGGCGCCTGCGCCCCGATGCCCGCCACACCTATGGCTGGAAGCGCGCCAGCATCCTGGCCGCCTTCCTCAATGCCCTGCTGCTGCTGGTGGCCATGGGCTCGCTGGTCTGGGAGGCGGCGCACCGGTTGCAGACACCACAGGCGGTCGAGGGCGTCACCATCATGGTGGTGGCCGGCATCGGCATCGTGGTCAACACCGCCACGGCGCTGCTGTTCATGCGGGGTCGGGCGGGCGACCTCAACATCCGCGGCGCCTTCCTGCACATGGCGGCGGACGCGCTGGTCTCTGCCGGCGTGGTGGTGGTCGGCGGCCTGGCGCTGTGGTTCGGCTGGACCTGGCTCGACCCTGTCGTCAGCCTGCTGATTGCCGCCGTCATCGTGGTCGGCACCTGGAGCTTGTTCAAGCAGTCGCTGCACCTGCTGTTCGACGGCGTACCGGACGGCGTGGACCTGCACGCGGTGCAGGCCCTGCTGGAGTCGCTGCCCGGTGTCGAGCGGGTGCACGACCTGCATGTGTGGGCGATGGGCACCTCACAGATCGCGATGACGGCGCATCTGGTGATGCCGCATGGCGACGCAGACGACGCGTTTCTGCAGCATGCCACTGCGCAGTTGCACGACCGGTTCGAGATCGAGCACGTGACGATCCAGATCGTGCGGGTGCCCTTCACAGCGCCCTGCGCCACGCTGGCGCCAGCGGGGGTGTCGATGACGGCTGCCGCACCACCCTCCCCGGCGCACCCCCACGTTCACTGATTGACGGGGCGACGTTGCCAAGCATCGACCAGGTGTGCGCCGGCCAGGGGCTCAATGGAACGCATACGCCAGCGAACTCGTGGTCGCACGAAAGTACAACTGGAGGCCCTGTGGCAGGTCCCAGCCCACTTCGGCGTCCAGCGGCACGCGCATGCCATCGCGCAGCGCGTAGTTCCAGAATCGCCCTTGCCAGGGTGCGGTGGTGACGACTCCGTCCACCACGCGCTCTCGCGCATCGGCGCGCACGGTGTCGATCAAGCCGTCATCCTGAAAATGGAACTGCAGCGTCAGCGTGATGTCCCCATCCGTCAAGGTGGCGCGCGCGGCGTGCGCATCGACGGCCTGCCAGCGCACGCCCTGGCTGGGCAGCAGGGCAGTGGGGTACCACACGGCCTCAGCGAACCAGCGCATCAGCTCACCGCGTGCCAACTGCGGCGTACCTTGCAGATCGGCCACTGAGAACAGCCCCAGCACGGCAGCGTGCAGCCGCCCTGCCCCCGCCACATAGGCGTCGTGCACGTGGACCGGCAAGCCGGGCAGCATCCGCACGCGCGCATCCCAGACAAAGCCGGGACGCCGCACGACCACGCGCTGGGTGGCGGCAAAGGGCTTCCACCGCGCTGCGGTCGCGCTCATGTTGAACTGGCCCTGGTGCGCCAGCGTCACGGCAGCGACCATGGGCTGGCCCTCGGTCAGCACCGCGCGGAAATACCGCTGCACGGGTGCGGGCAGGCCCTGCAACTCGTGCATGCCGAACACCGGCAGCACGGCGGTGGACCGGGCCGATTGCAGCGTCGTGTGCAGCGTGTCGGTGGCCGCCGCCCAGCGCGACTTGCCGTAGCGGATGCCGCCCGCCACTGCCCCAGCCGCGAGCAGGGCCGCCGCCATCACCACAGGCGCACTCATTTCGGCTCGGCCTGCAGCGCAACCACCCGTGGCGCTGCATTCGGCGAACGCTGCACCCAGGCCGCAAAGTGGCGCATGGCGTGGTAGACGACCAGGCTGCGCAGCGCGATCCAGGCTGAGCGCAACGGCCCCGGTGTTGGCAGCCGCACGCGCTCGCAGCGCTGCTGTATCAGGTGTTCGATCTGCTCGCGCAGGCGCGTGGCGAAGGCCACGTCGCGCACCACGACGTTGGCCTCCAGATTCAGGCCCAGGCTGGTCGGGTCGAGGTTGCTCGATCCGACGGTGGCCCAGCGGTCGTCGACGACTGCCACCTTGGCATGCAGCGGGCGTTCTTCGTAAAGGTAGACGCGCACACCGGCACGCATCAGGTAGCCATACAGCAGTTCCGACGCATGTTGCGCCCAGGCCTGGTCGGGCCGGCCCTGCAGCACCAGATCGACCTGCACGCCGCGCTGGGCCGCGCGGCGCAGATCGCGCAGCAGGCGGTAGCCGGGAAAGAAGTACGCGTTGGCAATCAGCACGCGGTGCCGCGCCGTGCGCACGGCAGCGCGGTAGTGGCGCTCGATGTCGGTGCGCTGGCTGCAGTTGTCGCGCGTCACGAAGGCGGCGCGTGCGCCCGGCGTGGCGGCTGCGGTGTCCGCCTCGTCGTGCAGGCCGAGGTCGCGGTCGTGCGCACGCCGCTGGCGCCAGCGCTGCAGCCACTGACGTCGCGCCGGTTGCGGCGAGGCCAGGCTGGCGCGGCAGAACGCGTGGATCTGGCCGACCAGCGGGCCCTCGATCTCGACGGCGTAGTCCTGCTTGCCGAGCGGGCCGAAGTCGGCCAGGTGGTCCGCAGAGAAATTGATGCCGCCCACGAACGCGCACCGGCCATCCACCACCACCAGCTTGCGGTGCATGCGGTGCAGCATGTTGATGCGGGCACCGAACAGGCGCTGCGCCGGCTCGAAACTGCGCAACTGGACGCCCGCCTCGCGCAGCGGCTGCAGAAACGACGGCGGCAGGTCGGGCGAGCCCCAGCCGTCGAGCAGCACGTTGACATTGGCGCCGCGGCCAGCGGCGAGCAGCAGCGCCTGCTGCAGTGCGCGCCCCACCTTGTCGTCGAAGACGATGAAGGTTTCAAGCAGCACCTCGTGCCGGGCCGCGCCGATGGCCTCGAACACGCGCGGGTAAAAGCCCTCGCCGTTTTCGAGCAAGGTGATGCGGTTGCCAGGTACCCAGTGCGAGTTCATGGTGACTTGGTCCCACCTTCACGACCTGGCGCAACCGCTGCAAGCCAGCGCTGCGCAATCTGCTCCGGCGAGACCGGCTGCGCCGCGTCGACCACGATGGCGCGCACGGATTCCGGGTGGGTGACCGGCTCGTCCACCCCCGCCAACCGATCGAGCACGGCGGCGTCTGCCTCCGACGGGTCAGACCGGGTGGCCTGGCGCCGTTCGATCCGGGAGCGCAGCAACGCCAGCGCGCCCTGGCAGTCCAGGATCGTGAACGGCACTGCGGTGGATGCAGCCAGTGCGGCGAACGCATCACGCTCGGCCCGCAACAGGAAGGCGGCGTCGACGACGACCGGCCATCCCGCCGACAGCGCGCGCCGCGCGGTGTGCAGCAGCCGCGCATACGTGCGCACGGTGGACGTGTGGGCATAGATGCCGCCCGGCACACGCCCCGCCGACGATTCGAGGGCGCCCAACCCGAACAGGCGCTTGCGCTCGACATCGGAGCGCACACAGATCGCGCCGACCGCCTCCACCACAGCCTGAGCGACGAAGCTTTTGCCCGAACCCGGCAGCCCGTGCGTGATGGCCAGGCGCGCATCGGCCCCGCGCGACAAGGCCACCGCCAACGCCAGGTAGTGCGCGGCGCTGCAACCGCTGGTGGGCGCCCCCCCTTGCCGGCCGGCCAGCGCCGCCACGTGGGCTCGCACCAGCGCACGGCACACCAGGTGGTAGCGCAGCGCGGGCAGGCCCTCGTCGTCGCCGCTGGTGGTCAGGTACGCATTGATGAAGCGAAACGCCAGGTCGCGCCGCCCGTGCGCCAGCAGGTCCATCGCCAGAAAGGCCATGTCGTCGAGCACGTCGATCCAGCGCATCTCCGCGTCGAACTCGATGCCGTCGAAGGCCGTCGCGCGGCCCTCGAGCTGCAGCACGTTGGACAGGTGCAGGTCACCGTGGCATTCACGCACGCGGCCCGCGCGCTGGCGCGCAAGCCACAGCGGCGCCAAGGCGTCTTGCTGCTGCGCCAGCCACGTCCGCAGGGCCGGCCAGCCGAGTGCGAGAGCCGGCGTCGACGTTGCCACCTGCGACGACTCGATCCCATCGATCAGCCCCTGCACCACGCGCTGGTGGACGGCAGCCAGCCCGAACGTGCTGCCCGCCGGCGCCACGGCAGCCGCCCGGTGAAACGCCTCCAGCGTCTGCGCCATGGCGTCGACGTGCTGCGCCGCCAGCGTGCCGTTGGCCAGCATGTCGCTCCACAGCGCGCCGTCGGGAAAGCGGCGCATGCGCACGGCGACATCCAGCACCTGCCCGTCGCCACCGAGCACCGGGCCTTGCGGGCCCTCGCGAATGTCCACCACATCCAGATACAAGGCGGGTGCCAAGCGCCGGTTCAGGCGCAGTTCTTCCTCGCAATCGTGGCGGCGCGCGGCCAGCGTGGAGAAGTCGAGAAACGGCAGCCGCACCGGCTTCTTCAACTTGTAGGCGAGTGACGGCGTGAGCAGCACCCAGGAGATGTGGGTCTCGACCAACTGCACCGCCGCACCCTGGGACCTTTCGAGCGACGCCCGCCATGCCGCCACACGCTCGCGCCCTTGGGCGAGGGCGTCCACAGCCGCTGGCCCGGTCACTGGATCGCCGGCGACGCCTGCGCGGTGATGGGCGCGCAGCGGCAGGACCCTGTGGGGCCCTGGGCCTGGCTGTCGATGTCCATCTGCAGGCGCTGGTCCAACACCGGCGTCAAGCCGGCTGCCTGACGTCTCTCGGCCATCCACACCACGGCGCCGAACAGGCACTCGTCCATCGAACGCCCAGCCAGGTACGCACGTACCAGCGTGGCTGCACTGTGACTGGAAATGCTCATAGGAACTCGCATCTCGTGAGGGAAGCACTACCGTACGCCGTCCGCCGGCGGCCATCCGTTCGCCAGCGCACATAGCGCATCACGCGGGCGTGGCCGGCACCAGAAACCTGGCCTCGAAGTCCTCGACCGCCACCGGTGCGCTGAACAGGAAGCCCTGCATCTCATCGCAGCCCAAGAGGTGCAGCAGCCGCTGCTGCTCTTCTTCCTCGACGCCTTCGGCCACCACCCTGAGGCCCATCGCGTGCCCCAGTTCGATGATAGTGGACACCAATGCAAGACCCTGCGGCGTGGCGGTCATGTCGGTCACGAAGGACCGGTCGATCTTCAGGCTGTCCGCCGGCAAGCGGGACAGGTAGCTCAGTGAAGAAAAGCCGGTGCCGAAGTCATCGATCACGACCCGCACGCCCATCGCGCGGATGTGGGTCAGGCTGTCGATGCTGTGCCGCACGTCGTCCATGATCACGCTTTCGGTGATCTCCAGCTCCAGCCCCGCCGCCGCTTGCGGGTCGGTGCCGATGGCGTCTTTGATTTCATCGATGAAGCTGCGGTTGCGCAGCTGCAAGGGCGACACGTTCACGGCGATGGGGACGGTGTGCAGGCCGGTTGTGCGCCAGCGCAGCCTGTCCGCCACGGCGCGGCGCAGCGCCCAGCGGCCGACTTCATGGATCAACCCGGTCTCCTCCAGCAACGGGATGAAAAGCCCGGGCGCCACCAGGCCGGAGCCCGGTTCGTTCCAGCGGATCAGGGCTTCGGCGCCGGTAACCCTGCCGCCACGCAGCTCGATCTTGGGTTGGTAGTGCAAGACGAACTCGTCGCGGTCCAGCGCCTGCCGCAGCCGGCTTTCCAGCGTCACCTTGCCGGCCATCCGCACCGTCATCCGGCGGTCGTAGAACAGGTGGCGCTCGCCCAGGGCCTTGGCCTGCTTCAAGGCCGCCTCGGCATGCTTGAACAGGGTGTCCGCGTCCGCGCCGTCACGCGGCGACACGGCGATGCCGGTCTTGAAGGCGAGGCGCACCACGGCGTCGCCCACGTCGAAAGCGTGGTCTGCAAACGACTGCGAACGCACGCGGATGGCGTTCTCCAGGTCCTCCTCTGCGTCCACCACGGGCTGGACGATCGCGAAGCGGTCCGCGCCCACGCGCGCCAGCAAGGTGGTGTCGCCCACGTTGGCCTCCAGCCACTCGGCGATCTGGCGCAGCACGGCATCGCCCGCCGGTGTCCCCATGCTGTCGTTGATGTTCTTGAACCGCTCCACGTCGATCACGTACAGGGCCAGTCGCTCGCCGTTGTCATCAGCGCTGCGCAGGTAATGCGCCAGGCGTTCGAGGAACAGACTGCGGTTGGCCAGGCCGGTAAGCACATCGCAGAAGGACAGATGCAGGCGCTGGATCCTGCGGTTGGCGTGGGCTTGTTTGGTGACGTCCACGCCCATGCTGGCCGTGCCGATGACCACGCCCGTCGCAGAGCGCAGCACGGAGTTGCTCCAGTGGATCAGGCGCCGCTCGCGCGCGCGGGTGTAGATCTCCTGCTCCACATGCCAGGCCTGCGGCGCATCGGTCAGCAGCGCCGCAAAGACCGGCTTCATGTCGCCGAGCTCGGCCGGCATGAAGAGCGCGAACCAGTCCTGCCCCAGCACCTCTTCCTTGCGCTATCCGGTCAGCTGCAGCAAAAAAGGGTTGCAGTAGGTGATGCGCGCGTCGCAATCCAGCACCACGGCTGCCAGCTCCGCGTTCCTGAACAGGTCGCTGAGGCGGCGCTCGGTGTCGACCAGCTCGATCCCGTACCGGCCGTCGGCGCATTTCTCGCACAGCTCGACCAGATGCGGCCGCGCATGCGATGCACTCTGAAGGCTGTCCGCGACATGCGGTCGGAACTTGAAGGTGGCGTCTTGGGCCATGGGCGCTCCTGCAGGCTCGACCACCAGCCGACTCGGATGTGCGATCGCCATCCTTGCATCAGGCCATTGGTAGGCCCGATGGTCTGTGCGGTGGAGAACGCAGCCCGACAGTGCTGCACCCCGGACACGGTGCCGCCACGTGCCGGGTGGCGCCGAATGACCCACTATGTGCGCTGGGAGACAGTGCTGACCGCTCGGCAGCCCCACACTTGCAGTGTCAGCGCCAGCGTCATCGGATGCCGCCGCACCCACTCCACCTGACACGGGCTGTCCGCAACGCGAAAGCACCCTTGGCCGTCAACCACCTGATCGAGTCCCTCCCCCGCGTCGACAAAGCGAGGTTGCTGGCGATATGCGAGCCGGTCCGGCTGGTGCTGTCCGAGGTGTTGTGCGAACCGGGTGCGCCGACCCGGCATGTCTACTTCCCCACCGAAGGCTTCATCTCGCTGGTCACACTGGTTCCCGATCACCCGGCGCTGGAAGTGGGCATGGTCGGCAGCGAAGGCATGGTCGGTGCGCAGCTGGCCCTGGGCGTCGTGACCGCACCGCTGCGTGCGCTGGTGCAGGGCCCTGGCGATGCATGGCGCATCGGCACACAGGCATTTCAGATCGAACTGAAGCGCAGCGTGTCACTGCAACGCGGCCTGGACCGCTACCTGTACGTGCTCATGGCGCAGCTGACGACCTCGGCGGCGTGCCTGAGGTACCACCGGATCGGCCCCCGGCTGGCGCGCTGGCTGCTGATGACGCAGGACCGCGCGCACGCCGACACCTTCTACGTGACGCAGGAATTCCTGGCCTACATGCTGGGCGTGCGCCGGGTCGGGATCACCGCCGCCGCCGGAGACCTGCAGCGCGACGGCTTGATCGAATACACCCGTGGCAGCCTCACGGTGCGCGACCGCGCCGGGCTCGAAGCCGCTGCCTGCAGCTGCTATGCCGCCGACTGCAAGGTGTACGCGGACGTGCTGTAGGCGGTTCAAGCCGATCCGTGGTGCGAGGGACGGTCGCCATGGAATGTGAAGCCCCCGGGCCCTTCCTTCTTGGCCAGGTACATCGCAGCGTCGGCGCGGTCGATCAGCGAGGTCGGATCGTCGCCGTCCTCGGGGTAGACGCTGATGCCGATGCTGGCGCGCAGGCGCACCGGATGGCGGTCCAGCGCGTGGCAGGCCGCCAGCTTGGCATGCACCTTCTCAGCCACCAGCTGCGCATCCGCAAGATGGTTGACCTCGGCCAACAGGACAACGAACTCGTCGCCGCCGTGGCGGCTGACCGTGTCCGTCTCGCGCACCAGCGAGGAAAGACCATCGGCGACCCGTTGCAGGGCCTGGTCGCCGACCGCGTGGCCCCACGTGTCGTTGACGCCCTTGAAGTCGTTCAGGTCCAGAAACAGCAGCGCCACGCGTTTGCCATGGCGCTTCGCGTTGAAGATGGCGGTCTCGAACCGGACCAGCAGCACCGTGCGGTTCGGCAAGCCGGTCAGCGGGTCCAGCCCGCCGACGCGAAAAGCCTCATCCCGCGCGTCCTTGGCGGCCTCGGCCTCAGAGACGGCCAGCAAAGCGCTGACGACGAGGTGCTCGTTGGCTTCCAGCAGCTGGCGCGGCGCACTTTTGGCCAGGCGGCGCTCGGCCACGACCACTTCCTGCATCAACTGCGCCAGCACCTTGCGCATGGCGGCCACCTGCGCGTTGAGGCGGTCGAGCTGTGCCGCAGCCAACTCGGCCGCTGCGCTCAGCGGGCGTGGAGCTTCGCTCACGGCGTCCGCGCTTTCATGGCAGCTGCGCACCGGCATCTGGCGCGGCCAATGCTGCATTCGGTTCTGCCGGCGTGCGGGTCGGGCTGCCGCCCAGGAGCCCTTCCCGGTCGGCAAGCATGTCGCCGATGTGAATGCCCTGCGCATCGATGCTGAACTCGCGCAGCTGGTCCGAATGGGCGCTCGCGCGCACCTTGACCACCGCCATCACCCGCCGCAGCCGGCTGTCCACCTCGATGTAGCGCTGCACGATGATCGCGTCGGTCATGAAGGCGGTTCCATAGGGGCTGAAGCGCAGATCTGTGTAGCGGTCTTCCAGCTCGGATGTCATCAGAACGGTCACACCGGTCTCGGCCAAGGCGGCCACCAGGTTCGACAGCGATGCGCGAAAGTCCTCGCGAAAGGTCGGCGCCAGCGCGAGTTCGAAGCCGGTCAGAGAGTCGATCACGACCCGGCTCGCGCCCAGCCGTCGAATCTCGCGCAGCAGCAGGTAGACGACCTCTTCGATCGAAAGGTCGGCGGCCCGGTTCTCCACCAGGCCGACCTGGCCGGCGGCCACCAGATTGCCGATGGTGCGGCTGCGCGACCGGTTCGTGTGCTGTTCGAACACGGCGATCACGCCGGTTTCGCCCGCCTGGACGCCCTCGGCCAGAAACGCAGTGGCCATGATGCTCTTGCCAGACCCCGAGGGACCGGCCACCAGCAGGGAATAGCCGCGTGGCAGGCCGCCACCCAGCATGTCGTCCAGTTGCGGATTGCCCATCCGCAGCCGCGGCGCGGCGCGCAGCGCATCGACAACAGCCCGCGTCGAACCCGCGCCGTGCGCAGGCGGGAACACCTCGATCCCCGACGCGGTGATCCGAAACGTGTGCAGTCCTGGCAAGGTCGCGTGGCCGCGCATTTTCAGGATCTCCATTTTTCGCACCATCGAGTTGCGCTGCACGCTCTGGCGCAACCAGATCAGGCCGTCGGCGACGGCGAAGACCGGATCGGCGTCGGTCGCGACCAGGTATTCGCCGATCAGGAAGGTTGTGGCCTGCCAGCTGGTCATCAGCACGCCGAGCTGCTGCACGAACTGCTGCAGCTTGTGGTGCGACCGCGCGTCGCCTTCGGTCGGCAGAACGATCGAGCGAAACGAATCGACGAACACCAGCGCCGGCCCGTGCAATGTCACTTCGTCCACGATGCGCTTGCGCACCAGGTCCAGATTGCCGGCGATCGCATCGTCCGACAGATTGACGAACCGCACGGCCCGGTTGATCGACTCCGCATCGAAGAACCCGAACTGCTGCTGGTAGCGCAGCATCTTGAGCGGCGGCTCCCCCAGGACCGTGAAGTAGAGGGCGGAGCGCTCGGGCGTTGCCAGCGCGAACATGATCTGGTGTGCAAGCGTCGTCTTGCCACTGCCGGGTTGGCCGGCGATCAGGTTGAAGGAGAACTCGGGCAAGCCCCCGCCCAGGATCTCGTCCAACCCCGGCACGCCGGTTTTCAGGCGGTTGATGGTCACTTTGCTGCTCATGACGTGGTGCCTCGTGCGGACGGCCCGCTCAACAGGTTGGCCCACACCGGGCACAGAAGACGTTCGGTCAAGGAAGAGCCGATCAGACTGGTCAAGAGATCCACGAAAGCGTGCAGCAGATCACGACCTGCCGAGGCCGCAGCCGTGGCAGGCTGCTGCGCCAGAGCGGTGGCCAATACGTTCAGCTCGGTCGCCATGCACGCGGCTTGCGGCGCGCTCGGGAGCCACGCGTGCGCCGGCGCGGCCAGATGCAGGGTGCGCCGGTACAGCGCGGCGACGCCCCGCTCCCCCACGATGGGCTTCAGTGCTGCTTCGACGTCTCGCAGTGCAGCGACGACCACAGCGGCAATCTCCACCGCAGGCGCGCCGGAGTCGACCAGCTGCGCAAGAAGCGCTGCGACACGCTCACACCCGCCGCGACCCGTGTCAGGGCGATCGGGGTCCACCACATCCTTCAACTGCAGTTGCGGGTGCATACCGAGAGTCCGATCCATGATGGGCCAGGGGCTGCAGATTCAGCCAAGTTAGCGAGGTCCCGCGCACAGGTCTGTGCGATGGCGCACGTTGCCGCAGATGGGGCCGTCCGGTTCGGCCCGCATGAGCAGAACCTGGCGCTTCCCGCCACGTGATGTGCGTCGGCAGCCGGCTGCGCTAGGACGCCATGGCAGGCGGTAGCAGCCGGTCGTATTCCTTCTTCACCACGGCGTAGCACTCGCAGGAGCGCTCCTCCAGTGCGGCGCGGTCCAGCACCTTGATGCGGCCACGCGAATAGCGGATGAGGCCCCCCTTTTGCAGCTTCAGCGCGGCCTCGGTCACGCCTTCGCGGCGCACGCCCAGCATGTTGGAGATCAGCTCCTGCGTCATCTTCAGGTCGACGCCGGTGAGCCTGTCCAGGCTGAGCAGCAGCCAGCGGCACAGCTGCTGGTCCAGCGTGTGGTGGCGGTTGCACACGGCAGTCTGGGCCATCTGCGTGATCAGCGCCTGGGTGTAGCGCAGCAACAGGTGCAGCACCGGGCCACCGCGGTCGAACTCCGCCTGCATGGCTTCCGCCTTCAAGCGGTAGCCATGGCCGGCGCTTTGCACCACGGCCCGGCTCGGGGTGGAACCGCCGCCCATGAACAACGACACACCGACGATGCCCTCGTTGCCGACGACAGCGATCTCGGCCGATGCGCCGTTCTCCATCACGTACAGCAGAGACACGATGGCGGTCGTCGGGAAGTACACATGGCTCATGACGCGGCCGGACTCATAGACCACCTGGCCGAGCGCAAGCTCGACCAGCTCCAGATCCGGCTGCCATCGCTTCCACTGGACAGCTGGAAGGGCGGCGAGCAAATGGTTCTGAACGGATGTGATGGCATTGGACATGGCGGCAACTCCTGAGAGTCTTGGGGTGGAGCTGCAAGCAGACGAAGAAAGCTCTGCCATATTGGCAAAGCCTCGATTTATCTTAGCGGGACCATGCATCTTTTCTGTTCGATAGCGCACATAGGAACGATAGGCGCCATGCTGCACACCGACCATCGTCGCTACCGCAACATCTGCCCACCCGGATGTCGCATTTTCGCGTAGGACAAGGCCGCTTTTTTTAAGTTTGGTACGTTGAGGTGGTTGCTTCTTCTTCAGCGATACAGGCGATGCGCGGGCGAGCCTCTGTACGACAGCGCACAGCGCCGCTGGCATGGAGCGCGACAATCGATGCGAATGATCCCAACGCTCCCGCTCCTGCCACCGCGTGCACCGCGCTGCACGTACGCAGGCGCGGCGCCAGTGCCCACCCGACCATGACGGCGGTGGCTGCCCCGCATTCCTCACCACCGCATGACCCGTCGCTGACGGACATCGCCGACCTGGCCCTGAGCCTGGGCACCGACCTGCAGCGCGGCCTCGGCACGCAAGAAGCTGCGGATCGGCTGCGTGCCGACGGGCCCAACGAACTGCGGGCACTGCCGCCCGTGCCGCTGTGGCGTCGCGCGCTGGCGCAGTTGCAGGACCCTCTGGTGTACCTGCTGGGTGCGGCTGCGGCTGTGGCCCTGGCCGCCTGGTGGTTCGAAGGCCGCGGCCACCCTGGTGCAGCCGGCTGGCCGCTGGATGCCATCGTCATCGCCTGCGTGGTGGTGCTGAACGCGGTGTTGGGCTATGTGCAGGAGGCCAAGGCGGCGCACGCCGTGGCGGCGCTGGCCAGGATGACCACCGCCACATCGGCGGTGCTGCGCGATGGCGCCGTGGCCCGGGTACCCAGCGCCGAACTCGTCACCGGTGATGTGCTGGTGCTGGCCGAAGGCGACGCGGTCGGCGCCGATGCCCGGCTGGCACAGGCCGCCGCGCTGATGCTGCTGGAGGCGCCGTTGACCGGCGAGAGCGAGGCCGTGCGCAAGGATGCGGCGCTGCTCCCTGCGCCTGCGGCACTGGGCGACCGGCTCAACATGGTCTTCAAGGGCACGGCAGTCGCACAAGGCACCGGCCGCGCCATCGTCACCGCCACCGGCATGCAGACCGAACTGGGCGGCATTGCCACCCTGCTGGACACGACGCCCGATGCGCCGACGCCGCTGCAGGTGGAAATTGCCTACGTCGGCAAGGTGCTGGGCATCGCGGCGCTGGTCATCGCCGGTGTCGTGGTGGCCACCATCCTGCTGATCTCGGATGTCCACAGCGTGGCCGATGTCGTCACCGTGCTGCTGCTGGGCGTATCGCTGGCCGTGGCCGCCGTGCCCGAGGGCCTGCCGGCCATCCTGTCGGTGGTGCTGGCGATGGGCGTGCGCCGCATGGCGCGCCGCCACGCCATCGTCAAGCAGCTGGCGTCTGTCGAGACGCTCGGCTCGGCGTCCGTCATCGCATCGGACAAGACGGGCACGCTGACCCGCGGCGAGATGACGGTGCAGCGGGTCATGACGGCATCGGGGCGCAGCGACATCACCGGCGTGGGCTACGCGCCCGAGGGCCGCGCCGAGCACGCAGGTGCCGAGCTGCCCGCCGGTGCCCTGCGCGACGAGCTGCAGGCCGTGTTGCGAGGCGGCAGCCTGGCCGGCAACGCCCAGCTGCAGCAGGACGAGACCGGCGCCTGGGCCATCCAGGGCGACCCGACCGAGGCGGCGTTTCTCGTCGCCGCACACAAGCTGACACCAGCACCACGGGCAGGCGCACCTGCGGCCGCCTGGGCCAACGGCTTCGAGCGCATCGGCGAGATCCCCTTCACTTCGCAGCGCAAGATGATGTCGGTGCTGGTGGCCGACCGTGCGAACGGCGCCGCGCCGGTGCTGTTCGTCAAGGGCGCGCCCGACGTGCTGCTGGCGCTATGCACGCACGCGCGCCGCGGCGCGGACACGGTGTCGCTCGACGCGGCGCTGCAGGCCCAGATTCTCGATGACGTGGCGGCGATGGCCGGTGACGCTCTGCGCACGCTGGCGGTGGCGCGCCGCACGCTGGCACCGGGCACGCAGATGCCGAAGGAAGCCACGGCGGCAGCCGCGCTCGAGCAGGGCCTGGAATACCTGGGCACCGTGGGCATCATCGACCCGCCGCGCGAAGAGGCGGCGGTGGCCATTGCCGAGGCCCGCCGGGCCGGCATCCGCGTGATCATGATCACCGGCGACCACCCGCGCACGGCGTCGCGCGTGGCCGCCGACCTGGGCATCGTCGAGCCCGGCGCACCCGTGCTGTCGGGCATCGAACTCGACACGCTGGCCGACGACGCCGCCTTCGCTGCGGCCGTGCTGCAGACCTCGGTGTTCGCCCGCGTGGCGCCCCGGCACAAGCTGCGCATCGTCCGCGCGCTGCAGGGCCATGGCGCCGTGGTGGCGATGACGGGTGACGGCGTCAACGACGCGCCGGCGCTGAAGGCGGCCGACATCGGCGTGGCCATGGGCGTGGCCGGCACCGAGGTGACCAAGGAGGCGGCCCGCATGGTTTTGGCGAACGACGATTTCGCCACCATCGTGCTGGCGGTGCGCGAGGGGCGCGGCGTGCTGGACAACATCCGCAAGTTTCTGCGCTACCTGCTGTCCTCGAACCTGGCGGAGGTATTGACGGTGTTTGCCGGGGTGGTGGGCGCCGGTGTCATTGGCCTGCAAGCCACGGCCACCGGATCGGGCGGCGCGGTGGTGCTGCCGCTGCTGGCCACGCAGATTCTGTGGATCAACCTCGTCACCGACACAGGGCCTGCGCTGGCCATGGGCGTGGACCCGATCGCCGACGACGTCATGGCGCGCAAGCCACGCCCGCGCAGCCAGCGCATCATCGATGGCCGCCTGGGGCTGAACGTGCTGGAGGCCGGTGTCGTGATGGCGTTGCTGACGCTTGTGACGCTGGATCTGTTCCTGCCTGGCGGCATGGTCGAGCCGGTGGATGCCTGGCTGGGCACCGGCCCGCACAGCCTGGAGCTGGCGCGCACCGCCGCCTTCACGGTGCTGGTGCTGACGCAGCTGTTCAACTGCTTCAATGCGCGCTCGGCCACCGTATCGGCCTTTCGCGCGTCCTTCTCCAACGGTTGGCTGTGGGGCGCGGTGGCGCTGTCAGCGGCGCTGCAGGTGGCGGTGGTGCACCTGCCCTTTCTCAACCTCGCGTTCGGCACGGTGCCGCTGACGCCGGGCCAGTGGGGGGTGTGCGTGGCCATGGCCAGCGGGGTGCTCTGGTTCAGCGAAGGGCGCAAGCTGCTGCGGCGGCGCTGAGCGTGCGATCGCTACTTCGCACGCCGCCTGGCGGTTTTGATCCGCCGCAACTCCGTGGGGATGCGACTTTCCGCCACGCCCCGCAGCAAGATCAGAACGCCGAGCAGGACGAGCTGCGGTAAGGCTTCGGCGCCTGCCTTGGCCAGGCGCGCCTGCACCGACGGCTCTGCGGCAGAGGGTGTCGTGGGTGTCGTGGGTGTCGTGGTTGTCGTGGTTGTCGGCGACGGTGCCGGGGTCTCGGCGGTTCGGCCTGTGGGCGTTGCAGCGTCGGCGGGGAACGGCCGGCCGCGCGCCGATCCATGTCCGTGCGCATAGACCTTGGTGAATTCGGCGCCGAGCAGGAAGATCTGCGCGGCGTAGTACACCCACGCGAGCAGGATCACCAAGGCGCCGGCGCCTGCAAACGAGTCGGCCATGCTGCTCTTGCCCAGATACAGCCCGATCAGCAGCTTGCCGACTTCGAACAGAACGGCCGTCACCGCTGCGCCCAGCCACACATCGCGCCAGGCCACCTGGACGGAGGGCATCAGCTTGAAGATCATGGCGAACAGAACCGTGAGCACGCTCAGCGACACCACCAGGTTGAGCGCTTGCAACAGCAGCTCCTGCCCTGGCATCAGCCCGCCGAAGAAGGTCCCCAGCGCCGCCAGGCTCGCGCTGACCGCCAGCGACACCATGAGCAGGAACGCCAGCCCGAGGATGAGGCCGAACGAAAACAGCCGGGCCCGCAAGAGGCCCCACAAACCGTTGGGCTTCTTGGATTCCGGCACGTGCCAGATGCGGTCGAGCGCGCTCTGCAGCTCGGCGAACACGCTGGTGGCACCCACTATCAACACGATCACGCTCAGAGCGCTGGCCCACCAGCCGCTGTCACTCAAGGTGGCGCTCTCGATCATGCCCTCGATCGCCTTCGCGGTGTCCTGGCCCATCAGACTCGTCAGCTGTCCCGCAATCTGCCCCCGCACGGCTTCCGTGCCGAACACCAGCCCGGCGATCGCGATGATGAGCACCAGCAACGGGGCAAGCGAGAACATCGTGTAGTAGGAAATCGCCGCCCCCATGCTGGGTGCGAAGTCATCGGACCAGGCCTTGACGGTGTCCTTGCACACCTGCCACCACTGTGAGGCTTTCACGTCGACACCCTCTCGCCGACAGGGGCCAAAGACACGGGGCTGCACCGCAGCAGCGAGTGAGGACTTGGGAGAAAAATCATCCGGGAAGCGTAAGGGCTCTTTGAAGACGCACGCGTCGGCGGCGATCCCGCCGCCATCGTCGCTGCGTCTTACACCGCGATGACCAGAAGGGATGTGGAGAGGCCATGCCGGCCTGACCCACGGCCATGGGTCACGGCGAAACCCAGGGCGGTTCCACGCGCGCTGACGGGCTTCTGTCGCGCAACTGATGATCGTCAATGTCCGGTCGCTGGTTGTGCTGCCAACTTGTCGGACCGGTGTTGCCGGGGTCTTTCTTGTCACCACCTCACACCCCATGAGCCAGCGACGTATTCCGCTCGACACCCTGCCCGCCCTGGATTCGGGCACTGTGGGGTTGAGCGCAGCACAGGTCGCGCACCAGCAGCAGGTCCACGGCTTCAACGACATCGTCCCGCACGCTTCCAGCAGCTGGAAAGTCGTTGCGCGTGACACGGCGCGCGACCCCATGTTGTGGTTCCTCGTGCTCACTGCCGTTCTCTTCGGACTGCTGGGCCAGACGGCGGAGTCGGTGACGCTCCTCTTCGCAATGGCGCCGCTGCTCGGCATGGACGCCTATCTGCATCGAAGGACCGCTGCCTCGGCTGCTGGCCTGGCAAGCCGGCTGGCCAGCTCGGCACGGGTGCTGCGAGACGGGCTCTGGCGGGACATTGCCTCGCGAGAACTGGTTCCCGGCGACCTGGTCGAGGTGACCCCAGGCCACTACTTCCCAGCCGATGGTCTGCTGGTCTGCGGTGTGGGCCTGCAGGTGGATGAATCAACCTTGACCGGCGAGTCCCTGCCGGTGGCCAAGCGCACGCTGGATGCCAGCGCTCCTCTGCCGCCCAGCACATCGGAGGAACATTGGGGCACGGCGGGGACACGCCTGCTGACCGGTACCGCCTGTCTGCGCATCGTGTTCACCGGTAGCAACACGCGCTATGGCGAGATCGTTCGTTCTGCGACCGAAGGTGGCCATGCGGCGACCCAGCTGCAAAAGGCCATCGGGGAGCTGGTGGCCGTGCTGCTCGGTGGTGCGGTGGCGATGTGCCTTGTGCTTGCAGCCGTCAGGCTGTGGCACGGCCACGGGTGGATCGACGCGCTCTTGAGCGCGGTGACGCTGGCGGTGGCGGCCCTGCCCGAGGAGTTTCCCGTCGTCTACACGTTCTTTCTCGGTGTAGGGGTTTTCCGGCTGGCGCGCAAGAAGGCGCTGGTGCGCCGGGCGGTCGCCGTCGAGAACATCGGCCGCATCACGTGCATCGTGTCGGACAAGACCGGAACCATCACCGCGGGCTCTCTGGTACTTGCCCATCGGGCGCCCGCAGAGGGCATGGATGACACCTCTGTGCTGCAGGTGGCCACGTTCGCCGCGAGGCCGGACAGCGGTGATCCGCTCGACCAGGCCCTGCACGGCGCAGCGGGGCCCTTGCCGCAAGCCGATCGGCTGGCCGACTTCCCATTCACGGAGGCCAGGCGTCGGGAAACCGTTGTCTGGACCCAGGCTGCTGGCGAAACAACGGCGTACACGAAAGGTGCCCCGGAAACCGTGCTGGCCCTGTGTGACCTGTCCGACGATGCGCGAGCCGGCTGGATCGCCCGGGTGGAGGAGTACGCCCAGTCCGGGCACAAAGTCATCGCTTGCGCCCGCCGCCAGATGCCCGCAGACGCCCCCGTCAGCACCGAACCCGCGCAAGGGTTTCAGTTTGCAGGCTTGCTGGCCTTCGAGGACCCTGTGCGCGACGGCGTGCGGGAGGCAATCGCCGACTGCATGGCCGCGAACATGCGCGTGATCATGGTCACCGGAGACCACCCTGCCACGGCAGCGGCGATCGCCCGCGAGATCGGGCTCGGGGGAGCAGCTCCGGATGTCGTGGTTCTCGCGCCCGAGGACGACGCCGGTGTCGTGCTGGGCGCCCACCCCGGGCTGCACGTCGTGGCGCGGGCCACTCCAACCCAGAAGCTCGCCCTGGTCAAAGCGCTGCAAGCCGAAGGAGAACTGGTGGCCGTCACCGGCGATGGCGTCAACGATGTACCTGCGCTTCGCCAGGCCGACGTCGGCGTGGCCATGGGAGAGCGCGGCACGCGCAGTGCACGCGAGGTGGCACCAGTGGTCCTGCTCGATGACAACTTCAGGACGATCGTCGACGCTGTGGCAGAAGGTCGCCAGCTCTTCCAGAACCTGCGGGTCGCTTTCGCCTACCTACTGCTCGTGCACCTGCCGATCGTGATCGGAGCGACAGCGATCCCGCTGATGGGCCTGCCTTTGCTGTTCATGCCCATCCACATCGTGTGGCTCGAACTGGTCATTCACCCGACTGCCATGCTGGCCTTCCAGGATCTGCCCATGCTCGGGCCGCTTGCAAGCGTGCAGCGTCACCAACAGGCACGATTCTTCTCGACCGAGATCTGGCTGTGGATCGGTCTGCTCGGCGGCGTGGTGAGCATTGCCGTGGTCTGGAGCTACCTTGTCGCGCTCGGTGCCGACCAGGATGTCGAGCACGCACGCGCGATGGCGCTGGCGGTGCTGCTGGTCGCCAGCGCCGGCATCACAAGCGGTCTGACCAGGCTGCAGCAGGCCACCACGCGGTGGCTCGTCGCTGCCGTGCTCTTGTCGCTTGTGGTGATCATCCAGATTCCAGCCATCAGCCGGCTATTGAACCTGCGGCCCCTGCACGCCGTGGACTGGCTGCTGCTGGCGGGGGGCGGTGCCTTGATCGGCGTGATGAGCCTTGGCCTGGCCTCGCGCATGAGACGTCAGCCCGACTGAAAAGACGACCGATCTGCGGCGCCGCCGAAGCGGCCCAACCCCACCTCCACCAATCCCTCTGCGCTGCGCAGCAGGAACAGCACATCCAAGCCCATGCGCTGTGCCAAGGCGAGACCTTCGCCGGGGCCTGCCACCAGCAGGGCCGTGGCCCAGGCGTCCGCATGCATGCAGCTCTGTGCCAGTACGGTGACGGATGCCACGGCATTGTTCACTGGCGCGCTGCGGCGCCGGTCCATGGTGTGC
Organism: Rhodoferax sp. RT4P68; assembly: GCF_056521305.1. NCBI lineage: Bacteria > Pseudomonadati > Pseudomonadota > Betaproteobacteria > Burkholderiales > Comamonadaceae > Rhodoferax > Rhodoferax sp. RT4P68. Next base: position 134,295 of record NZ_JBWMBB010000006.1, on the reverse strand, counting down.
GCAAGGCGCGCCTCGCCCACCTTCACATAGCGTCGGTAGTCGCCCGAGGTCGCCACGGCCAGATCCTCCAGTTCGATGACCCCGTGTACCGCGCGGCGCCCGTCCTCGGGGCGTTCGAGCGCCACCGCCCAGGGCACACCGCTGGCCTGCGCGCCCAGCGCACGCAGCTCGCCATCCAGCGCTGCCATCGCATGGCGCACACCGTGCTGCCGAAGCACCGCCACCATGCGGTCCACTGCGTAGCCCTTGGCAATGCCGCACAGGTCGAGTTGCAGGGGCGAACGCTTGCGGGCGCGGCCTGCGGGCACGTCAAGCTCCAGGCACCCGTGCGCACTGCGCGGCATGGCCTGGCGAGCGGCGCGGATGGCCTCCCCATCCGGCGCATCGCGCACCGCGCCGAACCCCCAGGCGTCGACCAGCGCCCCCACGCACGGATCGAATGCGCCGTTGCTGAGGCGCTGGACGTCCAGCGCACCCCCCAGTACTTCGCGTATGTCTGCGGCCAGGCCGACCCAGGTGCCCACAGGCGCGCGGTTCAGGCGTGCGAGGTCGCTGTCCGGCTTCCAGGGCGACATCTGCGCGTCGACCTGCTCCACCGCAGCGGCGAGGTCCCGGTGCAGGGCTGCCAGGTCCGTGGTGGGGTCGGCGTCGACACTGGCGGACCAGCGTGTGCCCATGGTCGGGCCGTGCAGGGTGCTGCGCTTGCACAGCGCAGCCGACTCAGAAGACATCTTCGGCATAGCGCTCCTGGGCTTTCAACGTCGATACGTTCAACCGCAGTGGCGCCAGCACCTCGTCCAGCGCGGCCGCCACGCCGTGGGCCATGGCGCTGCTGCCGCAGACTCGCACGATGGCCCCCTGCGTCACCCAGTCGCGCAGTTGCCCGGCGTCCCGGCGCAGCGCGTCCTGCACGTAGCCACCGCCACCCGGCACGCGGGAGAAGACCGCCTGCACGGTCGACAGGCGCCCTTCGCCGAGCCAGCGCTGGATCTCGGGGCCGAAGAAGTAATCCCGCGCCGGGTCGCGCCCACCAAAGTACAGGTGCATGGGATGGTGCCCGTCGTTGCGGCGGATAAAGCCGGCCAGCGGCGCGACACCGGTGCCCGCCCCGATCAACAGCACCGGCCTGCGCGTTCGTGGCAGTGCAAAGCCGGGGTTGGACCGGATGAATGCCGCAACAGCATCCCCCGGCTGCAGGCCCAGCAGGTGCGTCGAGCACACACCTTGGGGCATCTGGCGCACGCAGATTTCCAGGTACCCGTCGTCCCAACCCGACGCCAGCGAGTAGTAGCGCGGCACGGCCGAACCCGGCGGCACGATCCCCACGAGATCGCCCGCTGCAAACCGCGCCAGCCCGTGCCCGCGCAGGCGTGCGCCCAGGCCCTGCGCGGGCCACGCAAAGCGCAGGATCGCCGTGGCCTGCCCGCCACCGGCACCGGGGTAGTCCTGGCGCGTCGTGAGCGTGAGCGTCGCGGTGGGTGGGACGCGCGGCACGTGCTCCAGCACCAGGGGCTCGCTCAACGCCTGCGCCAGCGCCATGCCCCAGCGCGCAAATTGCTGCGCCGACTGCTGGTGGATGCGCTCGAGGGGCAACAGCGCGGGCCACCCCTGTGCGCGCAGCGTCTGATCCAGCGCCTCGGCAAAGGCGCAGAAGGCTGGGAACTGCCGATCGCCAAACCCCACCACCGTCACCGGCACAGCACCGGCGCTGCGCCTGGCGATGTTCTCCAGGGCATGGCTGGCGTGGGCCGGGGCCTGGCCCTCGCCATAGGTTGCGGCCAGCACAAACACCTGCCGCGTGGCGGCCGTGGTCCGGAAGTTCTCCAGCGCGCCGGTGTGGACGCGGTGGCCGCCCCGGTTCAGCGCATCCTGCAGCGTCTGGGCGAAGCCCCAGGTGCTGCCGCCTTCGCTGGCAACGAAGATGAGCACGTCGGCCTGTGCCACAGGGCTGCTGCCCGTGATGTGTGGCGCCTGGCGGCGTGCCTGCCACCAGATGACGATGCCGGACAGCCAGAACAGCAGCACGCTGGTGCCCGCCAGCCCCAGCACCACGGCCCATGGCCACGCCGCTTCGCCCGTGTGCAGCACCACGGCCAGGTCGTAGACGCGCTGGGCCAAGGTGGCGTCCTGCCACACCAGCATCACGCCCGAGTAGCGGTCGATCCAACCCTGACCCTGGGCGGTGGCGACCTTCCAGGTGTCCTGCGGGTCGTTGCCGGCGGGGACATTCATCTTGCGCAGATCCTGCACCGCCAGGCGTTGCAGCGTGGCAAGCTGAGCGCCGGGCATGGCAGGCTGGCCTGTGACCACCGAGAGCACTTCGGGCTCGGCCCGGGTGTCCAGCGCCACCAGTCCGAGGGTAGAGGCGCTCATGGTCAGTGCCGTGAGCGAGGTCAGGCACAGGACGGCGAGCACCACACGGCCCGCGACCACGTGGATGCGCTGCGCCAGCGAGCCACGCACCCGCGATGCCAGCCGGCGCCAGCCGCCCATGCGCCGTAGCAGCAACACCAGGGCAGAGCCGCACAGCAGGCCCATCGCCAGCGCAGTGCCCGCGGCGCCCCAGCGCCCGGCGTCGCCCAACAGCAGCGAGCGGTGCAGGTTCTTCACCCACCGCGGCAAAGCCGATGCTTGCCACGGCCCCAGAACCCTGCCATCGGCCGGGTCGACGTAAGTCGCCTGCGGCTGATCGCCGGCAAAGCTGAACACCACGATGGCACCCGACGGCAGGCGTCGAATTTCTTCCACGCCCGGGACGGTATGCGCCAGGCGCTCGACCAGCGTGGCCACCGGCAAATCGACCGGCGCGGCGGGTGCCTGCCAGGCCTGCTGCACCGGATCGATGGCCAGGATGGCGCCGGTGACGCCGAGCACCACGCCCAGGGTGCCGAGCGTCAGGCCCAGCCAGCGGTGGACTGCCTTCCAGCTCATGTGGGCCTCATCAGGGGAACTGGAAGGTCGCCGACTGGATGTACTGCTTGCCGGCCTGCGGCTTGCCGGCGTTGGCCTTGGTCAGCGGGATGCGGACTTCGGACGGGCTGTCGCGCATGTCTTCTGCAGCAGCGTCGATGCGAATCTCATAGCCGGCATCGATCAGTGCATCCGCCAGATCGGCGGTGACCTTGAGCGTGCGCCCCGCGCCCACGCTGGCACCGGTCACACCGTCCAGGCGCTTGGCGTCGCCGGCGGACAGGCGGCTCCAGTCGGACAAGTGCTTGTGGTACTTGGCCTTGCCGCCGGACACCCACAGCGTACGCACATAGCCGCCTTTGGCATCGGTCAGGTACGCCGCCAGGTAGGCGCCGTCGCCCCCATAGTTTTTGAGCTGGGCGCTCAGCGTCAACGGGCGGCTGTCTGCCAGGGCAGGAAGGGCCAGCGCGCAGGCGGTGGCCAGGAGGGACAGGAGAGGTTTGGACATGGTGATGCTCCGTAGGATGGGTCGTTACTCGGTGGGGCTGCGCGGTGCAGCGCCGGGGGTGGGCAAGGGCGATGGCGCGGCGGCGCTGTCTCGTTGCGGCGGTGGGCCAGGCCGCGCAGCCCCCTCGTCGTCACGCTCGCGTTCCCGGGCACGCGGGTGGCCGTCTTGCTTCATCTTCAGCACCTTCAGGGTCTCGGGGTCGACCTTGGCCTTGAACGAGCGCCCTTGGGCATCGGTGCCGCGAATCTCGTAGCAGCCGTCGTCGATCTTCAGGCGCTGGATCTGCCAGCCCTGTGCGGCTGCCATCTGCCGCACGGCATCACGGCTCTGCCAGCGATCGACAGGCGCATCGCAATCGTCACCGGCCCGTACGGGCAGCGCTGCCACGCCAAGTGACAACACCAGCAAGCTATGGCGCAGAGAACGGTAGTACGGCATGAGGGCTCCTTGACAGCGCGACGGATGACACACGGATGGCAGTTCCTGAGCCGTGCAACTGCACGGGTGATTGACCGCTGCATTCCTGTTGGAGGGGATTCTGGAAGAGCCACCCTGTACGCACGCTGAATGGCGCGTTCATGCTCTGTTCATCACCGGCGGGGAGGAAGCTGCGCCAGCGACGTGCGCCACCCCATGTTCTGATCCGTGCGGCGACCGCTGGGGCTATGGGAGGGTGCGAGGGGTCTCAGCATCAGGTGCATGACCGGGAGGGAACGCCTGATCGCCCCACGAAGCCGAGCCCACACCGGCGCCTTCCACCACGCCATGGCGCGCAGGGGGCGGCCGCCCATTGGACAGATCGACCTACCAGGCCGTCAGCACCGTCGACTTCAATGTCCGCTGACGGTCACGGCCCGACACGCAGAGCCGTGAGCCCAGGCCGAGCCCCGTGCGGTCCGGCCCATTCCACGAAGCTTCACACGCCGCTCGCAAGACTCTCGCAAGCCCGGCGCAGCCGCTGTTCAGCCTCCTTGGCGACGGTCTGCACCTCGGACTGGATGACCGTCTCCATCATCACAAGTGGATCGACAAACGCCACCGACACGCGACCCGCTGCTTCCTGGCGCACGACCACGTTGCACGGCAGCAGCAAACCGATGTCGAGCTCGGCTTGCAACGCCTGGTGCGCCAGGGGCGGATTGCAGGCGCCCAGGATGCGGTAGGGCGGCATGTCGACGCCGAGCTTTTCTTTCATCGTTCTCTGCACGTCGATGTCGCTGAGCACGCCGAAGCCTTCCTGCTTCAGGGCCGCCACAACGCGTGCAAGGGCGTCGTCGAACGAAAGTTCGAGCGTGGTCTTGAATCCGTACTTCATGCTTGTTCCGCGGACCAACGCGCCCTCAGTGGCCCACGCCAGGGTCTTTGGCCCCTGCCATCTGGTCTTGATGCGTGACCGCTTCTTCCGCGGTCAACCAGTCCTCCAGGGCGTGACCGTCTACACGCCCGCGAGCCTCATACAGGGCATAGGCCACTGCATGGATGCGCACCTCGGCGCAAGGTTCGTCGGCAGGTCCGTCCTCGAGCTGTTCCTGGCTGGTCTCGCCTGCGGCCGGCATCGGCAGGTGTTTGACCACCGCACGAGGCTTTCTCGCCATGACTTGAGCTTGCTTCATGTTCACGCTCCTGCGAATGTCGGTTGATGGAGGGACCGCTCAAGCTGGACACCCACGTCCTGCTTGTGGCGCTGCGCCGTGCATCGGCAGGTTCAGTGTGCTTGCGGCTGGTGGTCGGGGATTGAGCACGCTCAATGAAATGCAGTTTCGTGCGGCTGATCGAACGGCGTGTCGCGTCCAGGTCATCGCGCCCCCGCAATGCCTTGGTACCACTGCGCCAGATTGACGTGGCTCAACCGCACGCGCGCCGCGCGGGCGAAGATGGGATCGCGTCGTCCATACACCATCCTCGCAAGGAGATCCCCATGGCCAAAATGAAGGCAGCCGTGTTTGTCGAACCGGGTCGCATCGTGCTCGACGAAAAGCCGGTGCCGGACGTGGGCCCCCTGGACGCGCTCATGCGTGTGACCACGACGACCATCTGCGGCACCGACGTGCACATCCTCAAGGGCGAGTACCCGGTGGCCAAGGGTTTGACGGTCGGGCACGAGCCGGTGGGAGTGATTGAGAAGCTCGGCTCGGCGGTGCGCGGCTACCGCGAAGGCCAACGCGTCATCGCAGGCGCAATCACCCCGAGCGGCTGGAGCAATGCCTGCCAGTGCGGCTATGGCTCGCAGGACGGCGCGGGCACCGCACATGGCTGGAAGCCGCTGGGCGGCTGGCGTCTTGGCAACACCATCGACGGCTGCCAGGCGGAGTACGTGCTGGTGCCCGATGCGATGACCAACCTCGCCGTGGTACCCGATGAGCTGAGCGACGAGCAGGTGTTGATGTGCCCGGACATCATGTCGACCGGCTTCGGCGGCGCAGAGAGCGGCGGCATCCGCATCGGCGACACGGTGGCCGTGTTCGCGCAGGGACCGATCGGCCTGTGCGCCAGCGCCGGCGCCAAGCTGAGTGGCGCCACGATGGTCATTGGTGTGGACCACATTGCCGGACGGTTGGAGATTGCACGGCGCATGGGTGCCGACGTTGTCATCGACTCGAGCCGCCAGGACCCGGTAGCGGAGATCATGCGCCTGACCGCCGGCCGTGGCGTCGACGTGGCGATCGAGGCGCTGGGCCAGCAGGCCACCTTCGAGGCGTGCCTGCGGGTGCTGCGACCGGGGGGGACGCTGTCCAGCCTTGGCGTGTACTCCAGCGATCTCAGGATCCCGCTGGACGCGATGGCCGCTGGGCTGGGCGACCACAAGATCATCACCACGCTCTGCCCCGGCGGCAAGGAACGCATGCGTCGCTTGATGTCGGTGATCCAGGCGGGCCGCCTGGACCTGGGGCCGATGGTGACGCATCGGTTCAAGCTCGATGACATCGAGCAGGCCTACGAGCTGTTCAGACACCAGCGTGACGGCGTGCTCAAGATCGCGATCACGCCGTGACACTGGGCGTAGCGTTCCCAACACGCATCGCTCAGCACCGACCAGCGCATTGCGGTTTCAAGGTCCGCCCGCGTGTTGCGGGTGGCAATGGTCTGAACGTAGCGCAGGCACTCGACCAAAGATCGTCAACCATCCAGCAAACCATCCACCACCCGGACGCTCCGGTCGCAGCGTCGGGCCAGATCAGGGTTGTGTGTCACGAACAGGATCGCCGTGCCGTGCTCGCGGTTCACCTGGCGCAGCAGACTGAACACCTTGTCGGCAGACTTGGTGTCCAGATTGCCGGTCGGTTCGTCGGCCAGCACCAGGGCCGGGCTCATCACCAGCGCGCGCGCAACCGCTACGCGCTGTTGCTGGCCACCGCTCAGGTGATCGACCATGCTGTCCTTCCATGGCGACAGGTCGACCCGCGCCAGCAGGTCCTCGGCATGCCTGCGCATCGCCTCGTCGGCGAAGCCCTTGTCGGCCAGCATGGGCATCATCACGTTCTCCACGGCCGTGAAGGCGGAGATCAGGTGGTGGTGCTGGAACACGAAGCCGATGGCGTGGCCGCGCAGGCGCGTAAGGGCGGCATCACCCAGCAACGTCGTCACCTGCCCGCAGATCGACAGCGTGCCGGCCGTTGGCCGATCGAGCAGGCCCACGATGTTGAGAAGCGTGCTCTTGCCCGAGCCCGATGGGCCCATCATGGCGCAGAACTCTCCGCGCGCCAGCGTGAAATCGACCCCGTGCAGGATCTCGGTCTCGTTCGGCTGGCCGACGTTGAACGCCTTGCGCAAGGCCGCCATCTCCACGACGGTCTCAGCCACGGATCGCCACCACGGGGTTCAGCCGCGCCGCGCGCAGCGCTGGCATGAAGGCGGCAACCAGGCCTGTCACGGCGGCCAGCAGCACCGACACGCCGAACAGGCCCGGCTCGAACTGCAGCTCAAAGATCGGCGTGCCATCGGCGTTGCGTGCGTACCGCTGCCACAGCACAAGCGCGCCCGCACCCAGACCCGAGCCACCCACAGCACCCAGCATGCCGAGCAGACCGCCCTGCAGCAGGAAGACCCGCAGCACCTGGCCGCGAGAGATGCCCATTGCCCGCAGGATGCCGATCTCGCGTGACTTCTGGACGACCGACACGACGAGCACGCTGGCAATGCCGAACGCAACCGACAGGCCGACGAACAGGCGGATCGCGGTGTTGGCCGCCGTCTGCGCACGCACCGCGCTGAAGAACTGGGCGTTGGTCGCGATCCAGCTGTCCGCCTGCACCCGGTTGGACGCGGTGATCTGCTGTGCGACGGTCTCGGCGGCATAGACATCGCGCACCGTCACGTCGATGCCCGATACGCCACCCTCCAGACCAAGCAGGCTTTGCGCGCTGTACAGGGCCATGTAGGTGTTGCGCAGGTTGGCACCCTTGTTGCCGAGGTCGAAGATGCCTGTCACGCTGAAGATGCTGTCACCGCCGGTGGCTGTGGTGATGCGCAGCTTGTCGCCCGGGGCCAGGCCCAGCTCGCTGGCCAGATCGGTGCCGATGACGAGGTCGCTGCTGGTCAGCCGGGCACGGCCGTCCACGATCTTGTCCGGCAGCGCGACGATGCGGAAATACAGCTCGGGTTCCACGCCGATGATGGAGATGGCGCGCGCAGCGTCGCCGCGTATGGCCACCCCTTGGCCGGTAGCGTTGGGCGCCACGACAAGCGTCTGCGGCATGGCCCGGATCCGCGCGGCAATGGCTTGCCACTGGTCGATTGACTTGACACGCTGCAAGGGGGCTTGCACCGATGCCATCTGCACCGCGCCCGCAGGCGACGCTGGGGCAACGCCGAGCGCCCGCACCGTTTGCCTGGGCGGCAGCAACTGGATGTGCGGCTGCGCGGTCAGTACGCGGCGGATGAAGTTGGTCTGCAAAGCATTGAGCAGGGCCGACATGAACACGATGACACCGACACCGATGGAAATGCCGAGCAGGATCAGCAGGGTTTGCGCCCGGCCTTCGCGCAGGAAGCGCGAAGCCACGATCCACTCGAACGGTGCCAGCCGGCTCAACGCTGGCATGACGGTGCGGGCGCGAGCGGCGGTCCGACGATCGGGCGAACGCGCGTGCCGTCCGTCAACGCGGCGCTCGACGGCGCCACCAGGTCACCGACATCCAGGCCCTGCACCACTTCGGCCAGGCCGCCACCACGTAGCCCGAGCGCAATGTCCTGGCGCTGGAGCCGGCCGTGTTCGGCTTTCAGGACCCACGGCGTAGGCCCGTCGGCCTCCTGCACAGACCCAAGCGGAATGGCCAGCGCCTGCTCGCGCGACCCCACGGTGATGTCCACCGACACCGTCATGTCCTGGCGCAGGTAGTCCGGTGGATCCGCGACTGCAAGCTTGACTTGCACCGAGCCGCGTTGCGCATCGATGCCAGGGTTGATGTAGATGAGCTCGGCCCCGAAGCAGCGGTCGGCGTAGGCGTCCGCCGATGCCTGCGCTCGCTGCCCTGTCCGCAGCGATTTGAGGTGGCGCTCGTCGATCTGGGCGACCAGCTGGGTCTGGCCATCGGGTGAAAGCGTCATCAGCATCTTGCCTGGTTGCACCACATCGCCAGGTTCGACTTCACGCTTGATCAGAATCCCAGCCACCGGCGCCTTGATGGTGGCGTGGCGCCATCGTGACTGGGCTGCGTCCGCACTGGCACGGGCCTGCGCCAGCGCAGTGAGCGCCACGGCGTAGTCGCTTCCCTGCGGCCGCAGCGCGGCCGCCTGCGTCAGCGCGGCCTGAACCTGCGCAGCCGCTAGGTCGACGGCCTTGCGCAACTCGTCGATGGCGGCAGGGCCGATGAAGCCATGCTGCTGCAATTGCTGGTTGCGCGCCAGCTGGCTCCTGGCGGTGGCCAGCGTGACGTGTGCTTGCCGCAGCGCTTGCTGGGCGACGGGCGCCTGGACCTCGGTCAGCTGGCGCAGGCGCGCGTGCGCCGAGGTCACCGCTGCGTCGGCCAGCGCAGCGGCGGCCCGCAGTTCGTCATCTTCCAGTTCGAGCAGCACCTGCCCTGTTTCGACGCGCTGGCCCTCAGCCACCGGAATGCGTCGGACCGATGCGACGATTTGCGAACCGATGGTTGCCCGATGCGCCGCCTCCACGTGCCCGCTGGCCACCACCGACTGCACCAGTGCATGCCGGGCGATCGCGTGGACCTCCACCTCGGGCCCGAGCAGCAAGCGTGGACCCCACCGCGCAGCAGCAGCCGCGAGGGCAGCTGATGCGAGGACGAGCACGATCCAACGTCGCTTCCGGGGTGAGCGGGCTTTAGCCGCGGGCGTCGCGTCGCGTCGGCTGCCGGGCACAGGCGAGGCCTTTGCGGGGCTATCGGGCAATGCGTCAACACCCATCTGGCCCACTGCAGTCGCGTCGCGGGGGCCGGTGTGTCGGCACGACGCCATCGACTGCTACGGCGGCGGCGCCATCGACTGGAGCTCGGCAACGGCCCGAGCGATCCCGGGCGGCGGGATGGCGGCTGTCCATGTCATCGATGCCTGTGGGTATGCATCAACCAAGCGTAGGCGCGGACACGGCTGGCAAACTTGACGAAGCGCAACTGACGCACGATGTGCAGCGATCTGAGAACATTCTTGGGGCGCCCCCCGTCGCCTGCACCGCCGGCTGGTGGCCGCGTCAAGCGCGCAGGTAGGTCCAGCCGTCGCGCTGCAGCGTGGCCAGCATCAGCACCGCTGCCTTCGGCAACACCTGCATGGGCGGCCGCGCCTGCCGGTCCAGCTTGCGCAGGGTGTTGGGGCACAACCAGGTCAGCGGATCCGCGCCGGCATCGGGATTGTCCAGCGCTGCGCTCACTGCTTCGGCGTTGGCGATGATGCGCACCTGCGGCGCCGGCTGCTCCTTCAGCAGATTGGCCGCATGGCTGCGCGCCCGCGCCAGCGCCCGCTGCGTGGGCGCATGCAAGAGAATCTGCAGGGGTCGCTCGGGGTTGGCCGGCATGGGGTGCTCCAAAACTGTGGGGGCTGTCAGGCGGATGCGCCAGCGCGCAGTTGCCGCGCGGCGTCCTTGAAAGCAGATTGCAGCATCTCCTCGATGCTGGGGTGGTAGTACGGCATTCTGAGCAGCTCGTCCACCGTCTCCCCGCGCTGCACCGCCCAGGCGAGCTGGTGCGCGAGGTGCTCGCCATGGGTGGCGACCAGGCTGGCGCCCAGCAGCTTGCCGCTGCCGCTGTCCACGTACACGCGCACCATGTTCCCAGGCGCGTGCAGCACTTTGGAGCGTCCATTGCCGGCGCCCTCTGCAGTGCCGACGATGGTCGTGTCCACATCGCAGTCGCGCAGGGCCGTGCCCACGCTGGCGATATCGGGGTCGCTGAACACGATCGCCAGCGGCACACTGCGCTGCGCAGGCCGTGACGCCTCGTCGCGCAGGAAGGCCAGCGCGCTGCGGGCTGCGAGAGCGCCCTCGTCCGCTGCCTCATGCATGAGGGGCCGGTCCGGGCTCACGTCGCCGGCCAGGTAGACGGCGGCGTCGCCAGCAGCCCGCAGCGTGGCGGCGTCGATCTGCGGCTGGCCGTGGTCGTCCAGCAGCACACCGGCACGCACCAGGTCCAATGCCTGCACGTTGGGGCTGCGGCCGAGCGCGGCCAGCAACAGGTCCACGTCGGCCGTCTGGTCGCCGCTGCGCAGGCGGACCCGCTCGTCGACAAGCAGCGCCTCCAGCGGCCGGCCGAGCCACAACGTCATCGCCGGGCGGAGCAGTTCCAGCGCGCGCGCCGCCACCACGGGGTCGGCGATGCCGGCCACCGTCTCGCGCAGATCGCCACCAAACACGCGCACGCCCAGGCGCGCCAGCGCCAGGCCCATCTCCAGGCCGATCGCGCCCATGCCCAGCACGCCGATGCTCGCTGGCAGCGTTTGCAGGTCGAACAGCGTGTCGGTGGTCAGCAGCCGGTCGCCCAGGGACTGCAGCGCTGCGGGCACGACAGGCCGCGACCCGGTGGCCACCACGAAAGCGCGCGCTCGCACCTGTTGCCCGTCCACATCCAGCGTGTGCGCGTCCAGAAAACGGGCACGCCCCATCAGCAGCCGGTCGCCGGCGACCTGCACGGTGCGGTCGACCGCGCCCTGGGCCAACTGGTCGCGCGTGTGGCGCGCGTCCTGCCACAGCGCCGTGCGCGCAGCGGCGAGCGCGGACGCATCGGCACCCGGCAGCCGGGCCATCGCGGACCACTGCTGGCCCGCATGCAGCGCGGCCTTGGAGGGCATGCACCCCACCCGCGCGCAGGTCGTGCCCAGAGGGCCGTGGTCGATCAACAGCGCCTCGGCGCCGCCGCCACGGATGGTGTGGAAGGCCGTGAGGCCGGCCGTGCCGGCGCCGATGACGGCGATGTCGGTACTGTGGTGGGTGGGCATGGTGGCTCCTGTTGGTGGGGACGGTTCAGCGGGGGCCGAAGATGGCCGGCAATGCGCTTTCGGGCGCGCCGGTCCGAGTTTGCAACTGTCCCTGGGCGTCGCGCCAGACCATGGCGGGCGTGGCCCGCAGCTGCAGCGAGGCCATCAGCGCCTCGTTCGCCTGCAGGCGCGCTGCGATCTCCGCGGGGATGGTGGCCAGCGGCTGCAAGCCATCGTTGCCCAGCGGCCGGGGCCGGCCCGAGGCCATGGCCAGGGCATTGGAACCGGCGTTGGCGCGGGCATGGGCCGCCAACGCCGCTGCGGGATCGACGGCGGCCAGCAGTGCGGCGGCCTTGCCCTGGCTGGTGGGCGTGAGGATGCCGACCATGATGTGGCGCAGCTGGACCTTGCCGCTGTCCACCCAGGGCCTGGCATCCGCCCACAGCTTGTTGCAGTACGGGCAGTTCGGGTCGGTGAGCACATAGACCACGCGCGCTGCCTTGTCAGAGCCATCGGCAATCCACCCGCTGCGCTCCACGCGCGCCCAGCTGCCGTCGGCGATGGGCTTGGCCACGGCCAGCTCCAGCGCGGCGCGGTTCACATCCGAGCCCTTGGCGTCCAGCAGGGTGCCAGCCACCATGTGCCGGCCGTCAGGAGTGGCGTACAGCGCCATCGGTGTCTGGCCCCGGTAAGCGGCCCAGGCCTGCAGCCCGCCGACGGCCGGAAAGCTGCCCACCACCGTGATGCCATGTTGCTCCAGCGCCTGCAGCGTGGGCGGGCGCGATTGGGCTGGCGCCACGCCGTGGGCCAGCAGCAAGCAGGTCGCAGCCAAGGCGGCATGGGTGCGGCGATGCAAATGCAATGAAAACTTCATGGCGTCGGGGTCCTTTGCGTGGGAGATGACGGCGGCGTACCCAGCCGGGCCAGCCGTTCGGCCAAAGTGGCCTGGGAAACCTCGCCGATGCGCACATCGGCCAGCACGCCGTGGGCGTCGAAGAACAGCGTGGTGGGCAGCGCACGATGGCCGAAGTGGCGGGCCACCTCGCCGCGCGCGTCGAGCAGCACGTTGCGCAGCACCAGCCGGTCGGCCGCCAGGAAGCCCAGCACCTTCTGCGCCGACTCGCCCTGGTTGGCGAACACGAAATGCACATCGGGGTAGCGCTGCTGGGCGGCAGCGAGCACTGGCATCTCGCGCCGGCACGGCGGGCACCAGGTGGCCCACAGGTTCACGACGACCGGCTTGCCCTCGAACTGACGCAGCGCGACCGGCTGGCCCTGCATGCTGGTCAGCGTGAGCGCCGGCAGCGGCTGGCCGGCAGGCGCCGCCAGGGCCAGCGCGACAGTGCCGCCAGCGAACAGCGCCGTGCCGCTGGCGTAGGCGGCCCACAGCGGTTTGCGCAGCGCGCGCTGGCGCGTGCCCTGGTGCAGCACATACAGCCCGGCGGCCAGCAGGCCAGCCATCGGCATCCAGCCGCCATCGCGGATGTCGACGACGCCCAGCCAGTCGTCCTGGTAGCCGTCGCGGTAGACGAACACGAAGCCCAGCCGTGCCGCCACCAAGGCCACCAGCAGCATGCGCAGCAGCTGCGGCTCGGCATCGAGTCCGGCACGGCGCGCCAGGCGCCGGCCCAGCCACTGGGCAAGCGCAACGGCGGCGACCACCAGCAGCAGCGTCCACGGCAGGCTCAGCGGGCCGATCTGCAGCGCGCCGCTCACAGCGGGGCTCCGGCCGCAGGCAGGCGCTGCAACAGCGCAGGCGCGTCGAACTCGCCGACCAGGCGCTGGGGCCGCAGCTCCTGCCCTGCCGCGTCGAACAACATCACCGTGGGCGGGCCGATCACGCCATGCGCGCGCATCAGGGCGCGCTGGGCGGGCGAGCCCGCCGTCACGTCGGCGCGCAACAGCTCCATGCCTGCCAGCGCCTGCTGCACGCCCGGGTCGCCGAACACCTCGTGCTCGATGGTCTTGCACGACACGCACCAGTCGGCCGTGAAGTCCAGCAGCACCGGCCGACCGGCCGCGCGCGCCCGCGCCAGCGCGTCCACCAACGCGTCGGTGCTGCCCACCGCCACGGTGCGGCCGGCATGCGTCTTGGCGTCCGGCAGCGCCATACGGGCCCGCGCGATGAAGCCCAGCGGCAGCAACGGGTCGCCGGCGCCGGCCGCCGCGCCCAGCCACATGGCGCCACCCCACAGGCCGACCAGCAGCGCCGCCGCTGGCGCCAGTACGCGGCGCACAGGCGGCCTCCCGCTGCGGCCCAGCTGCGCCAGCGCCAGCGCAGCCGCCACGAACAAGGCGCCCCACAGCGCCAGCGCTGCCGGCCCGGGCAGCACACGCTGCACCATCCAGATGGCCGTGGCCAGCAGCCCGAAGCCGAAAGCTGCCTTCACGCGCTCCATCCACGGCCCAGGCCGCGGCAGCACGCGCGCGCCCAGTGTGCCGACCAACAGCAGTGGAACGCCCATGCCCAGGCCCAGCACAAACAGCAACAGGCCGCCCTGCACCGGCTCTCCACCCTGGGCGATGTACAGCAACGTGCCGGCCAGCGGGGCCGTCATGCACGGGCCGACCAGCAGCGCCGACAGCACACCTATGGCGCCGGCGCCGGCCAGCGTGCCACCGCGCTGGCCGCGGCTGGCGCCGTCGAGCCGCGCACGCAGGGCCGCAGGCATCTGCAGTTCGTACCAGCCGAACATGCTGCCGGCCAGCAGCACGAACACCAGGCCCATGCCCGCCAGCGCCCAGGGGTGCTGCAGCAACGCCTGCAGGTTGGCACCGGCAAGCGCCGCGCCCACGCCCAAGCCGGCGTAGGTCAGCGCCATCGGCAGCACGAAAGCCAGAGACAGCGCGAACGCACGCCGGGGTGCCGCCTGGCTGCCCACCACGATGCTGGACAGGATCGGCACCATCGGCAGCACGCAGGGTGTGAACGCCAGCGCCAGACCCAGCACGAAGAACAGCGCCGCCGTGAAGGCCAGGCTGCGGTCTTCCAGCAGCGTGCGCACCGCGCTGTCGCTGCCAGCTGTGGCCTGCGCCCAGGCGCTGGCCTGGCTGCTCGTCCCCAGTGCGCCATCGCTGCTGCTGACAGAGCCACCGCCCGCCTCGCCGCCCAGTGCCACTTGGCGCGTCTGCGGCAAGTAGCACAGCCCGTCGTCAGCACAGCCTTGCCATGTGACCTGCAGCGTTTGCGCACCGCGCGCCTGCACGGTCAGCGCCACCTGGTCGTGGTAGACCTCCACCACGCCGAAGTTCGGATCGTCCTTGCGCTCGCCCGGCGGCCGCTCGAACTCCACCTGCACGCCGGTCGGCACAGCTGCAACCTCCAGCCGTTCGCGGTACAGGTAGTAGCCCGGCGCAATGGTCCAGCGCAGGGCCAGCACGTCGGGCGAAGCGGTCGGCTCGACCTGCAGCACAAAGGCTTGTTCGGGGTCGAGGAAGCCGTCAGCCGCTCGGGCGGGGCCTGTACCGATGGCCGTGGCCAGCAGCAGCATCGCGGCGCACAGCCAGGTTCGGAGATAGGAAGAAAGATGCATGGGCCAGGGACAGTTTTGGGGTGGCCGCATGATGGCAAGGCCCGATTAAGCGGCCGTTAACAATCCCTCGGCGGCGTGGTGACAATCGCGCTGCCAACCCATCCCGCCTGCCCCGCCATGCACGTGCTCCTGGTCGAAGACGACGAACTGATTGCCAGCGGCATCCGCGCGGGACTGCAGTTGCACGGCCTCACGGTGGACCGCTTCGCCACCGCCGGCGCCGCCCAGGCCGCGCAGCAGGCGGCGGCCTACGACGTCTGCATCCTCGACCTGGGGCTGCCCGACGAAGATGGCATGGCCCTGCTGCGCCGCTGGCGCACGCGCGGCCAGCAATTGCCAGTGCTGGTGCTGACCGCGCGCGACGCCGTCGAGCACCGCGTGGCCGGGCTGCAGGCCGGCGCTGACGACTACCTGCTCAAACCCTTTGACCTGGACGAACTGGTGGCCCGGCTGCACGCCCTGCTGCGCCGCGCCAGCGGCCGCAGTACCGACCGCATCGACCACGGCCCGTTGTCGTTCGACGCGAGCCGCGGTGAGGTGCTGCTGCATGGCCTGCCGGTGGAGCTGTCGCGGCGCGAGCTGGCCTTGCTGCGCACGCTGCTGCAGCACCCGCGCCAATTGCTCAGCGCCGAGCAACTGCGTGACAGCCTGTACGGCTTCGAGCAGGATGTGGAGAGCAACGCCGTCAACGTGCACATCCACCACCTGCGCCGCAAACTCGGCGCCGGCATCGTCGAGACGGTGCGCGGCCAGGGTTACCGGCTCGGGGAGATCGGCGCATGAGCGACCGCACGGCCGTCCGAAGGGCGCTCACACCGCAGCCTCAAGCAAAGGTACTCCAGTGAGACAGCCGCCCAGCCTGCGCCTGCGGCTGCTGGTCATCATCGGTGCCTCGCTACTGGGCGTGTGGAGCCTGGTGGCGGTGTGGATGCTGGTCGACGTGCGCAAGGAAGTGCGCGGCGCACTGGACGACCGGCTTGCCGCCTCTGCGCGCATGGTGGCCGGGCTGGTCTCGCAGCTGCCGGCCTCCGCCATCGGGGCGCCACCGGATGCGCGCGTCGGGGCGGCGCTGGACGTGATCGCACGCGACGGGCTGGCCTGCGAGGTCAGCCTGCTGCGCGGCGAGGTCGTGGCGGCGCAGCAGCCGACACCGCTGGCCCGCACGTCCGGCAGCCCCGGCCTGGCCACGGCTCCCCCCGGCTATGGCACCTACGAATTCGGCGGCCGCGCCTGGCGCACCTTTGTGCTGGAGAGCGGCGGCCTGCGCATCGCAACGGCGGACCGCATCGACGTGCGCGACGGCCTGCTGCGCGACATCGCGTTGACCGCCGGCGTCCCATTCCTGCTGGCGCTGGCGGCCAGCCTGCTGCTCGTGTGGTTCGGCACCGGGCGCGGGCTGCGACCGCTGGAGGACTTGCGCGCCGCGCTGGCCCGGCGCCGCCCCGACGACGCCGGCGCACTGCCGCCGCTGGCCAGCCCGCCGGAGCTGCGCCCGCTGGTCGACACCGTGCAGCACCTCCTGGCACGCACGCACGCCGCGATCGAGCGCGAGCGCCGCTTCACCGACGATGCGGCGCACGAGCTGCGCTCACCACTGACCGGCATCAAGACACACCTGCAGGTGCTGCGCCTGGCCCTGGCCCGGCCCGAGCACGCGGCCACCGCGTCCAAGGCACTGGCCGACGCAGAGCGTGGCGTGCAGGCGCTGCAGGCCACGCTGGAACAACTGCTGACGCTGGCGCGGCTGGACGGGCCGTCCGCCAGCCCCTGCACCGAGCCGGCCGACGCCGACGCCACAGCGCGCCAGGCGATCGCCGATGCCGCCGCAGGTGCCGCGGTGCAGTTCGATGCGTGCGGCGCCGGCCTGGCGGTGGCCGTGCCGGCGCCCCTGCTGCGCGCGGCGCTGCGCAACCTGCTCGACAACGCGCTGCGCCATGGCGCGAGCGGCCAGCCGGTCCGTCTGACCATCGACCGGCCAGCCGCTGGCCAGGTGTGCTTTCGCGTGCAGGACCATGGCCGCGGCATGAGCGAAGCCGAATGCGCGCAGGCGGTACAACGCTTCTGGCGCCACAGCCCCGGCACCACGGGCAGCGGGCTGGGGCTGCCGATCGTGCAGGCCATTGCGCAGCGGCATGGTGGCTCGCTGGCCCTGCATCCCATCGACGAAGGCGGCCTGGCGGTCGTGCTGACACTGCCGATTTGCAGCTGAAGGGCGTGTCCGGCCTGTGGCTCCAACGCGCGGGGCTTGTCACTCTCACGAATTACATCTTATAATTCGATATATTATTTAAACACGCAACGTCTATGTCTCCAGCGCGCGTTCTCATCGATCCCGAAGCCCTGCGTGCCGCCGCCGGGTCGGCCGTCGCCACCCTGAAGGTCCTCGCGAACGAAGACCGGTTGCTGCTGATGTGTCAGCTCTCGCTGGGAGAGATGTGCGTCAGCGACCTGGAGAGCACCCTGGGTATCCGCCAGCCCACGCTCTCACAACAGCTCAGTGTGCTGCGCAGCGAGGGTGTGGTTGGCACCCGACGCGAGGGCAAGCAAATTTTCTACAGCGTGGCCGACAAGAGCACGCTGAAGATCCTCGAGTTGCTGTACCGCCTCTACTGTCCCAAGGACTAATCACATGACCATCGACTGGAACGCCTTCACGCCCTACGCCGCACTGGCAGGCGGCGCGCTCATCGGCCTGGCGAGCGCCATCTTCGTGCTGTTCAACGGCCGCATCGCAGGCATCAGCGGCATCCTGGGCGGGCTGTTGCGCCCGGCTGCGGGCGGCGTCGGCTGGAGGCTGGCGTTTCTGGTCGGTCTCGTCGGCGCACCGCTGGTGTACGCGCTCATCACCACCCTGCCCCGTCCACAGATCGACGCCGGCTGGGTCGCGCTCGTGGCGGCCGGCCTGCTGGTTGGCGTGGGCACGCGCTACGGCGCTGGCTGCACCAGCGGCCACGGGGTCTGCGGCCTGTCGCGGCTGTCGCCTCGCTCGCTGGTGGCCACGCTGGCGTTCATGGGCGCAGGCTTCGCCACCGTCTACGTCATCCGCCACCTGCTGTCCGCCTGAGGAGCCCACCATGCCCGTCATCACCTCCCTGCTCACCGGCCTGGTCTTCGGCCTGGGCCTCATCCTCTCCGGCATGGCCGACCCGGCCAAGGTGCTGGGCTTTCTCGACCTGGCCGGCCCTTGGGACCCGTCGCTCGCGCTGGTGATGGCCGGCGCCATTGCCGTCGGCATCGTGGCTTTCTCGCTCGCCAAGCGCCGCACCCGCAGCCTGCTCGGGCTGGAAATGCAGTTGCCAAAAGGCAGCAGCATCGACCGGCGCTTGGTGGGCGGTGGCCTGCTGTTCGGCATCGGCTGGGGCATCGCCGGCTTCTGCCCTGGGCCGGCGCTGGTGGCACTGGGCATGGGCGAGCTGAAGGCTGCGGTGTTCGTGGCGGCCATGCTGGCCGGCATGGGGATCTTCGAACTGTTGGAGCGGCGCGTCTCCGCCGAGCCGCCGGCCCTGCCTGCCAGGTGAACCCCGTGCCGCCGGAGTGGGCCTGGCCAGCCGTTGTGGCGACGCTGATCGTGCTGCTGCTGTATGAGGCGCTGCTGCTGGTGCTGCAGCGCCGCAGCCCCGGGCGCATCGCGCGCGCAGCCCATGCGGGCATCGGCGGGATGCCGGTGAATCGGAGGCCCGCAAGCGTTGGACGCCCATCGGTGTGCGCTACGTCCGCAAGGCCGGCCTGCTCTACGGCTTCGGGCTCCGGCAGTTGATCCTGATGGCACCGGTCGTCGCGGCGATGCTGCACCCGCTCGCCGGCCCGGTGGCCGCTGTCCTGATCGCAGGCGTACTGTTCCTCTTTGACCGCGCGGCAACCACCGGGCTCTTTGCGGACAGGGAACCGAGCCGCGACACGGCCATCGACTGCGACGCCCTCCTCATCGCCTCGCTGAGGCCGCCGGCAGCATCGTCGACCTGAGAGCTTGAGAGGCTATCGCTTGCGCTCACGCAAGTCCCAGGCAGACGCGTCCGTCCACCTCGCTGCCTGCGTTGACGCGCCGCAAAGTGCAGGCGGCGCCCCGAACCTATATTGACCCGTGGGCCGCCAACGATCTTTTGCCCACCCCGATCATCTACACAAGGAGTTCACCATGCCTGCATTGGCTCGATTCGATCGCCTGGGAGACCTGCTGGCAGATCCCTCCTCCGACCTCCTGCGTCGCATGGCGCGCGGCTTCACGCTGGCCTGCGAGGTCAATGACAAGGAATCACAGGCCGTCTTCAAGGATGGCATTCCGACGCTGACGCTGCCCAAGCACGCGCAGGTAAAGGGCTCGGTGCTGCAGATCTCCTGACGAACATGCTCGATGTGCCGGCGCGATGGCCGGCCATCCGGCAGCCCTCTGGGCGAGCACGTCAGAACGCGCGACACCCGTCCTCGTCCAGGCCATCGCACCGATCGTTTCGAGATCGCAACTGGGCGCGGGCGGCCAGAACCGGCCCAGATTGCGTTTCTCTTCCACCATTTCCCTGAGGAGCCCGCCATGTCCAAGTTCAGAAAGATCCTCGTGCCGGTCGACGGCAGCGAAACGTCCAAGAGCGCGCTGACCATGGCGCTGCAGATGGCGCGCGATGCCGGTGGCAAGGTGCGCCTGGTCCACTGCCTGGACGAGCTGGCCTACCTGGGCGGATTTGAGTACAGCGGGGCGTATCTGGGCCAGGTGCGTGACGGTGCAACCCGCCTGCTGACAGAGGCGCTTCAGATCTGCAGTTCCGCAGGTGTCGAGGCCGAGACGCAGTTGGTCGAGCTCCCCGGCCAACGCCTGGGTGAAACCATGGCCGAACAAGCGCGTCAGTGGGATGCCGACCTCATCGTGGTTGGAACCCATGGCCGCCGGGGCATCGGCCGTGTGCTGCTCGGCAGCGGCGCGGAGCAGATCATCCGGCTCTCGCCCGTGCCGGTGCTCACCATCCGTGGCGTCGACACCGGCGCCTGACGCCCATGGCGCACCACGCGCCATTCGTGGCGCGGGCCCTGCGAGGCCGGGTCGGCGCCGGGCCGCACCCCTTGTGAACCAAGGGCTGGCGTTCAGGTCAGGCTGCAATTCATTGACATGACTCAACCGACGGGCATCGCTATGTTGGACACCGCACTGAAGGGACCCAACGGCGCAGGCAAGCTGCATCACGTCTGCGGCTGCACCGCTTCTGGGGGCCGGGTGTCTGGCCATCCTGCCTGACACACACACACTGCTGCGCCCATGATGCACAACTTTCTCTCTGGCAACCGCGAAGAGCTCATCCTGCGATGCAAGAAAAAAGTCTCGCAGCGGCCACGACGCGGGGCGACTGCCGAGCAGCTCGTCAACGGCATTCCGATGTTCCTGGACCAACTGATCAAGACACTGGCCGCGGACGAGGCTGGCGAGCAAGTGGCCAGCGAGAAGATTTCAGGCCCAACCGACCGTGTCTCCACTTGCACGCTCTCCGAGATGAGTGTGACCGCGGCGGCGCATGGCAAGAAGTTGCTTGAACTGGGCTACACAGTGGACCAGGTGGTGCATGACTATGGCGACCTTTGCCAAGCGGTCACCGATCTGGCATTTGAGCGCGATGCGCCGTTTGCCATCGAGGAGTTCCGGACACTGAACCGCTGTCTGGACAATGCGATCGCGGACGCCGTCAGCGAGTACAGTTTTCATCGCGATGCATTGTTGGACGCGAAGCGCGCGCATGAGTCCGCCGAGCGAATTGGACTGCTGGTGCATGAGCTTCGCAACGCCTTGCAGACGGCCGTCCTCGCGGTGCAAGCCCTCGAACTCGGGGGCCTCACGCTTGCCGGAGCGACCGGCTCGGTCTTGAAACGAAGCCATGCAGCCATGCACAGGCTGGTCACCCAAGCGCTCGGTGATGTCCGCAACAGGGCCACCGGCATTGCTGCAAGCCTCTTTCCCCTCGCTGATCTGATCGCTGCCGCCAAAGCCTCTGGAGAGCTGCGCGCCGCCGAAGTTGGTTGCAGCTTCACCGTCGAAGCAGCCGACCCGAAGCTGGCCCTGAAAGCGAACTATGGACTCGTCCTGTCCGCGCTGGAGAATCTGCTGCAGAACGCCTTCAAGTTCTCCAGATCGCACACCGAGGTGAAGCTGGCGGCGTATGCCGCCGGCACCCGCGTCCATATTGACGTCAGCGACCACTGTGGCGGCCTGCCCGCAGGCGACGTGACAGGAATGTTCATCCCGTTCTTCCAGCAAAGCAGCGATAAATCCGGCGTTGGTCTCGGATTGTCCATTGCAAGGCGTGCAGTCGAGGCTGATGGTGGAACGTTGACGGTCCGTGATGTGCCGGGCGTTGGGTGCGTCTTCACGATCGCCTTGCCGCGCCATACGTTGGCCTAGGGACGTGCCCTCTTCTGGTCACGCTGTGCCAAGACGGTCGTGACTGCGAGCCACCGCTTTTTTGCGCATCGGTGAACGCAGCACCTCGGCTTGCCGCACCGGTCGGAACGCCCCGAGGCTTCGTACCGCCTGTGAAACAATCCCGCTGCCTCGCGTCGCGAGTCTACGGAGCCAGGATGGATTTGAAGAAGCGGAACAACGTCAAGGTCGCAGGCGCCGGTCCAGCGACGGTGATGTTCAGCCACGGCTTCGGGTGCGACCAGAACATGTGGCGCCTCCTGGCGCCCCACTATGCTTCGCGCTTTCGCGTCGTCACGTTCGACCTGGTGGGCGCAGGCATGTCCGACATCAACGCCTATGACCGCACCAAGTACAACTCCCTGCAAGGCTACGCATCGGACGTACTGGAGCTGGTCGACGCATTTGCACAAGGCCCGGTGGTCTTCATCGGCCATTCCGTCAGCGCCATGATCGGGCTGTTGGCTGCCGTTCGGGAGCCTGGCGCGCTGGCGGCGCACGTCATGATGGGCCCATCGCCTTGCTACATCGATGACGGCGACTACTTGGGCGGCTTCAGCCGTGCCGACATCGACTCGTTGCTGGAGACCCTGGAATCGAACTATCTCGGGTGGGCCAGTGGCATGGCGCCGGCCATCATGGGCACACCCGAGAAGCCGGAGCTGGGGGAGGAACTGACCAACTCCTTCTGCCGCACGGACCCGGACATCGCCAAGCAGTTCGCCCGCGTCACGTTCCTGGCCGACAACCGCGCAGACCTGCCGAAACTCGCGGCCCCCACCCTCATCGTGCAGTCGAGCGACGACTTCATCGCACCCTTCGCCGTGGGCGAGTACATGCAGCGAACGCTACCCAACGCCAGGCTCGCCGTGGTCGACAACGTGGGCCATTGCCCCCACTTGAGCGCGCCCTGCGCCAGCATCGAAGCGGTCGACGCCTTTCTGCAAGACCTGGCTTTCTGATGCCCGAGCCCAGCCCGCCACTGCCCACTGCGGATGAACTGTTCGACCAGGTCCCGGTCGGTCTTTTGGTGCTGGACCCGAGCGGAACCATTCTCAAGGTCAACGCCACCTTCTGCGGCTGGCTGGGACTGGCGCAGGAGGATCTGGTCGGCCGCAGACGGCTGCAGGAACTGCTCACCGTCGGGGGGCGCATCTTCCACCAGACGCACTGGCTGCCCATGTTGGAGATGCAGGGCTCACTGTCCGAGGTCAAGCTGGACCTCAAGCGTTCGGACGGGCACGCGTTTCCGGTCATGCTCAACGTCATTCGCCGCGTGCGCGCCAGCGGTACGCTGGACCAGGTCTCGATCTCCATGGCGGAGGAGCGCAACAAGTACGAGAAAGAGCTGCTGATCGCCCGCCGACGGGCGGACGCTCTCCTGGCCAGCGAGCGCCTGGTGCAGGAGCGATTGCAGGTGACGCAGTCCCGCCTGCGGCAAGCGCTGCGGCTGGGATCGCTGTACCTGTGGGAGATGGACCTCGCCACGGGATTCAGGCACTACGACGATGAGGTGGCCCGCCTGCTGGGACACAGCGCAGCGCAGTCCGTGTCCGAAGCCGAGTTCGACGCGCGGATCGATCCGGCCGACATAGAGCGCGAGCGCGGGGCCCTGCAGCTTGCCATCTCGGGCGCGCAGGGCTACCACTGCACCTACCGTCTGGCAGACATCGCCGGCGGCATGCGCACGGTGGAGTCGTCTGGCCACGTTCTGCAGGACGAGCAAGGCGCAAAGCTGCGCATCGTGGGCGTGCTCAGCGACATCACCGACATTGCACGGCAGCGCGAACAGGCCGAGGACCGCGCCCTGCTCGCCGAGCAGATGGTCGGCATCGTGAGCCACGACCTGCGCACGCCCCTGTCCGCCATTCTGGTGGGCTCCGAGATGCTGGCGCGTGGCGAAACGTCCGAAGGCAAGCTACGCATGGCCCACCGTGTCTCCAGCTCGGCGCGACGCGCCCAGCGGCTGGTCGAGGATCTGCTGGACTTTACGTTGGTGCGGGTCGGACGGGGGCTGTCGGTCCAGCGCAGGCCGATGGACGTGCACGCCCTGGTGGCCTTGACCGTGGATGAACTGGCGCTCAGCGTTCCGGGGCGGACCTTGCACTGCACCCACCTGGGCGACGGGCGTTGCTCGCTGGACCCTGACCGCGTCGCCCAGCTTCTGGGCAACCTCGTGAGCAACGCATGCACCCACGGGTCGCCCGGCGCGGCGATCACCATCCACTCGGAAGTGGACGCGGGCGTGGTGCGCATCTCTGTGTCGAACCACGGGGTCGCCATCCCACCCGCCCTGCAACCACGGCTCTTCGAGCCGATGGTGCGGGGTGCCACCAGCGACCGTGCGGCCCGCAGTGTGGGCCTGGGTCTGTACATCGTGCGTGCGATTGCCGTGGCCCACCGCGGCGACATCACGGTCGCATCGTCGGACGAGAGGACCACCTTCACCTTCTCGTTCCCACGCACCGAGCAGCACAACCTGGCCGGGTAGATCGCGACGCTGCGGGTGCGCATCGAGCGGTTGCCAGACCACATGGCGCCCAAGTCCAAGGAGAAGCCCGTGCGTTCATGCGGTCGCATCCGACAGACCGGGTTGACACCCTGCCCCGCCTCGTCCGGCTGTGGACCGGGCGACGCGCTTCAAGCAGATCTTCTCTAGCCCTGCAACTCTCCGACCCCGGCAGCTGCGCGGCACTGGGCGCACCGGCTTCGGCGCCGGCGGCACCGTGCTCGGCGGCGTGGTGGGCCGCGCGTTCGCGGTGGCGATCCAGCCCGATGGCCGCATCCTGGTGGCCGGCGACGACACCGCGTCCGAGAACTTCAGGCTGGCGCGTTACCTGCCCGATGGCCGTCTGGACGCGAGCTTGGGCAGCGCCGGCCAGGTGCTGGCCGACATCGCGGGCGGGCCGGACCTGGCGCGCAGCCTCGTCGTGCAGCCCGATGGCGCCATCATGGCGAGCGGCACACCAATCGGCAACATCGGGCCCACGGGCGTTGCGCGCTACCGGGCCGACGGCAGCCTGGACGCGAGCTTCGGCTTCGGCGGGTTCGCAACGGCCAACGTGGCCGGTTCGGGCTACGGGCTGGCGCGCTTCAATCCATGGTCGTCGTGAACGCCACGGATGCGCTGGTCACGGGGGCTTGATATTCGATTGGTTGGCCGGGGGCGGTGGCGCAGGCATGGGGAGCGGCGCTGCCACGTAGGGCGCTTGCGCCATCGCACGCGGTGGCGGTGACCCGGCACGGCCGATGGGGAACACCAGCCCCACGGACACCACGTTGACGCCGCCACGGTTGCCCACGGCGTCGTCGATTTGGTAGCGCTCGGCTTCGGCACGCACCAGGAAGTTGCGATTCACTTCGTATTGCAGTCCGCCGCCGAACTTGTAGCCAGCGGCGCGTTTCCGGGGGTTGGGGTCGAGCACGCTCACCGCGCCTGTGCTGGTGAAGCGGTCGCGCGTGCGGTGCAGGTGGCCGCCCACGCGGGCGATGGCGGAAAACCGAGCGCTCAACGGAAGCGTGGCAACCAGGTCCAGGTTGAGACCCTGCGATTGGAGCTGGCCGCTCAGCATCCCAACGGGCACCGTCGTGGCATGGAAGCCGAACTTGCCAAGGCTGAAGTAGCCTGCTTCGACGCCGAAGTAGCGGTTGAATTGGTAGCCGCCGAAGAGCTTGTAGGCACTGCCCTTCTCGTCGCGTTCGAAGCCGCTGGTGGCCAGGCCTTCGACTTGCAACCCGGTGGCAATGCGCGCCTGGTCGATCTTGGCGCGCGATGGACCGCCCGACAGGCCGACGTAGCCGTAGCCCTGATCCTGCGCTGATGCCGAGGCAGCCAACAGGGCGCCGAGGCAGGCCAGTGCGCACAGGCGCAAGGTGTGCATGGTGTGCATGGCGTGCATCGGTTTTCCTTGGATGTCGTGCGCGCCTGGGTGGTGGGTCGCGTTCATGGCGCGACGATGGTCACGTTGACCAGGGTCACCGAAGCCGTGAGGCCGATGGCGCGTCCGATGAGCGTGGTCTGTACGGTCTGGTCGGCGGTCGAAATCGTCACGCCGGCCGGCGCGATGATCGTGCCCACCATGGTGCTGCCGTCTTCGATGCGCGCGGCACTGCCTACCTGCCAGAACACGTTCTTGGCCTGCGCGCCATTGACGAGAAACACCGAGCGGGGTGCGGCCGGCGCGCCGACGGTCAGCGCCGCCGCACTCTGGAACACCCACACAGCGTTGGCATCGCCCCGGGCGTCCAGTGTCAGGTTCGCACCGGTGATGGCGAAGGTGGAACCGGCCGCGGTGTACACGCCGGGGGGCAGCACCAGGCCACCCAGTTGTCCGGCGCCCGGGTCGCTGCCTGGGGGCAAGGCGGCCAGCGTGTTGTAGGCCGTCTGTGCGTCGGCGTGGGCCTGCGTGGCGATGGCCAAGGTGGTGGTCGTGCCGGGCGCCGGCGGGGCGCAGTAGACGGTGCCGTTGACGGCGCCGATGTTCAGCGGCGTCTCGGTGTAGGCGTTGCTCGCGTCGTGCAGGCCCGTGATGAGCGTGCAGGCTGCGGTGCTGCCGATGTTGCCGCCGATGACCGTGTTGATGCCCTGGTTGGTGATGCCGGCGGCGCCGCCAAAGGCGCCGAAGGATGCGATCGAGCCCAGCGGGACCGGGGCCAGACACGGCTGGTTGCCCGTGCTGAAGCTCCACTGCCGATCGGCGGCCAGCGCGTTGCCGGCCAGGTCCTTGACACCTGCAGCACCGCCAACGACGGTGACGCTATAGCTGCGGCTGGGGGTGAAGCCCGCCCCTGCACTCGGCACGAAAGTGGCCACACGGCTGGACACGTTGTAGCTCACGCTGCCGGCCACGGCCACGCCGTTGTCGCTGACGACGAAGGTGGCAGCGACAACCGTGGCCGGGTCCATCGCCTCGCTGAAGGTGGCACTGATGGGGCGGGTCAGGCATACGCCGGCGCTGAAGTCAGGCGGGCTGACGTCCGTCACCGAGGGCGCCGTGGTGTCACCGGCGGCGCCGGTGGTGAAGGTCCACGCGTGCCTGCCAGCGCCCGGCGCAACGGATGTGTTGCCGGCCAGCGCGTTGCCTGCCAGGTCGGTGGCGGCCGTGGTCACGGTGGCCGTGAACAGGCTGCCGCTGGCCAGGGCGGCGGCCGGCGCGAAGGTGGCTGCCATCGAGCCCGCGGCATAGCTCACCGTGCCCGCCACCACTGTGCCCTGCGTGGTGTTGACCAGCGTGAAGCTGGTGCCGTTGAGGCTGGATGCATTCATCGCCTCGCTGAACGTGGCGGTGACCGCCGTGTTGTTGGCCACGCCGGTTGCGTCTGCGGCCGGCACCGTGAAGGTCACCGCCGGGCGGGTGGTGTCGGGGGCCGCACCGGTGGTGAAACTCCAGACGTGGTGGCCCGCAGCCGGCGCCAGCGCCGTGTTGCCGGCCAGCGCATTGCCCGCCAGGTCGCTGGCCGCGTTGGTGATGGTGGCCGTGTAGCCGCTGCTGGCGGCCAGGCCGCCGGGGCTGGACGGCGTGAAAGTGGCGGTGCGCGCGCCGACGGCATAGCTCACCGTGCCGGCCACCGCGGTGCCCAGCGTGGTGTTGGTCAGCGTGAAACTGGCCCCGGTGACCGTGGCCGGGTTCATGGCCTCGCTGAACGTGGCGCTGATGCCGGTGTTGGCGGCGACGGCCGTGGCCTGCGCGGCCGGCACAGTCAGCGTCACCTCGGGGCGGGTGGTGTCGGGCGCGGCAGCAGTGGTGAAGCTCCACACTTGGTTGCCGGCGGCCGGTCCCACGGCCGTGTTGCCGGCCAGCGCGTTGCTCGCCAGGTCCGTGGCCGCAGCGGTCAAGGTCACCATGTACACGCTGCTGCCAGCCAGCATGGAGGGGGCGGTCGGCGTGAAGACGGCCGTGGACGAACCGGCGGCATAGCGCACCGTGCCGGCCACAGCCGTACCCAACGTGGTGTTGCTGACGGTAAAGCTGGCGCCCGTGATCGTGGCCGGGTTCATGGCTTCGCTGAAGGTGGCACTGATGGCGGTGTTGGTCGGCACGCCGCCGGCGCCTGCCGCGGGCAGGGTCAGCGTCACGGTCGGGCGTGTCGTGTCGGGTGCCTCGCCGGTGGTCAAGGTCCAAACATGGTTGCCGGCGCCTGGTGGCACCGCCAGGTTGCCGGCCAGCGCGTTGCCGGCCAGGTCGGTGGCGGCACCGGCGATCGTCACGCTGTACGGACTGGCGTTGGCCAGGACGGCGGGGGCCGTCGGTGTGAAAACGGCGGTCTGCGAGGCCGCCACGTAGCTCACCGTGCCGGCCACCGTGGTGCCCAGAGCGGTGTTGGTCACCGTGAAGCTGTTGGCGGTGATCGTGGTCGGGTTCATCGCCTCGCTGAAGGTGGCACTGATGACGGCGTTGCTGGCCACGCCCGCGGCGGCTGCCGCCGGCACCGTGAAGCTCACCGTGGGACGTGTCGTGTCCACAGGCGCGGTCAGGAAGCTCCATGCAAAGGCATCGCCCATTGCGGTGCCGGTGCTGTCCTGCACCGTGTCGGCGACGGTGGCCAGGCAGGTGGTGCTGGCTGGTAGCGTGGCGTCGGGAGTCAGGGTCGCCGTGTGGGTGGCGGCGTCGTAGGTGACGCTGGCGGCCACCGGCGTGCCGGCCGGGCAGGCCAGCGTGAAGCTGGCGTTGGTGATCGTCGCTGCGGACATCGCTTCGCTGAAGGTGGCGGATACCTTGGCGCTGCTGGCCACGCCAGTGATGGTGGGCGTGCTGGCCACGGGCGAGGTGGCGGTCACGGTCGGCACGCGCCCGGCCCCCGG
Source organism: Rhodoferax sp. RT4P68 (assembly GCF_056521305.1). NCBI lineage: Bacteria > Pseudomonadati > Pseudomonadota > Betaproteobacteria > Burkholderiales > Comamonadaceae > Rhodoferax > Rhodoferax sp. RT4P68. Next base: position 105,787 of record NZ_JBWMBB010000006.1, on the reverse strand, counting down.
TGTGCCGAGGATGGGGTCGAGCCCGCCACCCCCGCAACCCGCGATCAGGGTCGCCAGCAGCATCGCGACGACACCTGCTGCCTTCGGAAAACGGAAAATCTTGTGCAACGGGCTCATGGTGTCTCTCTGGCAGGCGGGGCGCGACGCGGAACGGGCAGCAAGATCGCGCTTGAATCTGTGTAGATTCATTCGGCCTGCCGCCCGGACACCGGAGATCGTCAATGCTCACACCGGCCCCCGCACCATAGGGACTTGGCGGCGAGCGCCCAATGCGTACGCGTACCTAGCAGGCCCATGTGGGGCCCATGAGCCCCGTCAGCGCTCGAGCTTCAGGGCGGGCCGAGACCGCATGCAGCGGCTTGGCAGACCTTCAACTATTCCCACTCGATCGTCGCTGGCGGCTTGCTGCTCACGTCGTAGGTCACGCGGTTGATGCCGCGCACCTCGTTGATGATGCGGCCCGAGACCTTCTTGAGCAGCGCGTACGGCAGTTCGGCCCAGTCGGCCGTCATGAAGTCGCTGGTCTGCACCGCGCGCAGGGCTACCACATAGTCGTACGTGCGGCCATCGCCCATGACACCCACGCTCTTGACCGGCAGGAACACGGTGAAGGCCTGGCTGGTCAGGTCATACCAGCTCTTGCCAAAGTTCGGGCCGGGTGCTTCTTCACGGAAGTTGCGCAGCTCTTCGATGAAGATCGCATCGGCGCGGCGCAACAGGTCGGCATATTCCTTCTTGACCTCACCCAGGATGCGCACGCCAAGGCCCGGGCCGGGAAACGGATGGCGATAGACCATCTCGGGCGACAGGCCCAGCGCCACGCCCAGCTCGCGCACTTCGTCCTTGAACAGGTCGCGCAGGGGCTCCAGCAGCTTCAGGCCCAGTTGCTCGGGCAGGCCGCCCACGTTGTGGTGGCTCTTGATGGTGACGGCCTTCTTGGTCTTGGCGCCGCCCGACTCGATCACATCGGGGTAGATCGTGCCCTGTGCCAGGAAGGTCGCGCCCTTGTGGCCACCGCTGCCCGCCTTGAGCTTCGCAGCCTCCTGCTTGAACACCGTCACAAACTCGCCACCGATGATCTTGCGCTTGGCTTCCGGATCGCTCACGCCAGCGAGCTTGCCCAGGAACAGGTCGCTCGCATCGACGCGGATGACCTTGGCATGCAGCTTGCCGACGAACATCTCCATCACGAGGTCGCCCTCGTTCAAGCGCAGCAGGCCGTGGTCCACGAACACGCAGGTCAGCTGGTCGCCGATGGCGCGGTGGATCAGCGCGGCGGCCACGCTGGAATCGACACCGCCCGACAGGCCCAGGATGACCTCTTCGTCACCGACCTGCTCGCGGATCGCAGCCACTGCCTCGGCGATGTGGTCGCGCATGACCCAGTCGGGCTGCGCCTTGGCAATCTGCAGCACGAAGCGCTCCAGCAGCGCCTTGCCCTGCAGCGTGTGCGTGACCTCGGGGTGGAACTGCACGGCGTAATAGCCGCGCGCCTCGTCGGCCATGCCGGCGATCGGGCAGCTCGGCGTGCTGGCCATGAGCTTGAAGCCGGGCGGCAGCGCCGTGACCTTGTCGCCGTGGCTCATCCAGACCTTCAGCATGCCGTGACCTTCGGGCGTGCTGAAGTCTTCGATCCCCTGCAGCAGCGCCGTATGGCCGTGCGCGCGCACCTCGGCGTAGCCGAACTCACGGTGCGTGCTGGCCTCGACCTGCCCGCCCTGCTGCACGGCCATGGTGAACATGCCGTAGCAGATGCCCAGCACCGGCACGCCCAGATCCCACACGGCCTGCGGCGCGCGCAGGTCATGCTCCTCGTACGTGCTGGCGTGACTGCCCGACAAGATGATGGCCTTCGGCGCAAAGCTATGGACAAAGGCATCGTCCACATCGTTCGGGTGGATCTCGCAATAGACGTGGGCTTCGCGCACGCGGCGCGCGATCAGTTGCGTGACCTGGGAGCCGAAGTCGAGGATGAGGATCTTGTCGTGTTGCATGGTCAGCAAGTGAAACGGGCAGCGGATGCTGCCCGTTGGTTCATGAGAGCTCGAAAACTCAGGCCGGCGGAATGCGCAGCACCTGGCCCGGGTAGATCTTGTCCGGATGCGAGAGCATCGGCTTGTTGGCCTCGAAGATCTTCGGGTAGGCGTTGGCGTTGCCGTAGAACTTTTTCGCCACAGCGCTGAGCGTATCGCCACGCGCGACGGTGTGGTACTGGCTCAGGTCAGCCGGCTCGGTCGAGACGAGCTGATCGTCCACACCGGAGACACCTTCCACGTTGCCACAGCACAGCAGGACTTTCTCTTTGATCTCCTGCGTGGGCACGGTGCCGGCCACCGTCACGATGCGGCTGGTGCCATCGAAGTTGATGGTCAGCGCGTCGGCGGGCAGCTGCTGCGCACGCACGTAGTCGCCAATGGCTTTGGAAGCGGCGGCATTCGCAGCGGCCGCCTTCTCCTGGTTGCTCGGCTCGGCTGCCGCTGCTGCAACTTCAGGTGACTTGCCGAACAGTTTTTCTCCGGCTTCCTTGATGAACGACATCAATCCCATGCTGACTCCTTGTATACGGGTTTCGGGCGCGATCATTCTGCCCGATAGTTCGGCGCTTCCTTGGTGATCTGCACGTCGTGCACATGGCTCTCGCGGATGCCGGCTGTGGTGATTTCCACAAACTCGGCCTTGTTACGCATCTCCTCGATGCTGGCGCAACCGCAATAGCCCATGCTGGCCCGTACACCGCCTGACATCTGGTAGACGATGGACAGCATGGAACCCTTGTAGGGCACGCGCCCTTCGATGCCTTCGGGCACCAGCTTGTCGGCATTGGGATTGCCGGTGCTCGATTCCTGGAAGTACCGGTCTGCGCTGCCCTGCTGCATGGCGCCGATGCTGCCCATGCCGCGGTAACTCTTGTAACTGCGGCCCTGGAACAGGATGACCTCTCCCGGCGCCTCCTCGGTGCCGGCGAACATGCCGCCCATCATCACGGAGTGCGCGCCGGCTGCGATGGCCTTGGCGATGTCGCCGCTGTAGCGAATGCCGCCGTCGGCGATCAACGGCACACCAGAGCCCTGCAGTGCGGTCGCCACGTTGTCGATCGCCATGATCTGCGGCACACCCACACCCGCGACGATGCGCGTGGTGCAGATCGAGCCCGGGCCGATGCCGACCTTGACCGCATCGGCACCAGCCTCGACCAATGCCAAAGCGGCCGCGCCGGTGGCGATGTTGCCGCCCACCACGTCGATGTGCGGATAGTTCTGCTTGACCCAGCGCACGCGGTCTAGCACACCCTTGCTGTGGCCGTGTGCGGTGTCGACGACGATGGCATCGACGCCGGCCTTGACCAGCGCCTCGACGCGCTCTTCCGTGCCCTCGCCCACGCCCACGGCGGCGCCAACTCGCAACCGACCCGAGCCATCGCGCGCGGCATTGGGAAAGCTGGTCTGCTTGGTGATGTCTTTCACCGTGATCAGGCCCTTGAGCTCGAAGCTGTCGTTGACGACCAGCAGGCGCTCGAGCTTGTACTTGTTCAAGAGGGCCTTGGCTTCAGCCGGGGTGGCGCCGTCCTTCACGCAGATCAGGCGTTCGCGCGGCGTCATGATCGCGGTGACCAACTGGTCATAGCGCGTCTCGAAACGCAGATCGCGCCCCGTCACGATGCCGATCACCTTGCCGCCATCGACCACCGGAAAGCCCGAGATGCCGAGCTCTTCGGACAATTGCATGACCTGCAATACCGTGTGCTGAGGGGTGATCACCACCGGGTCACGCAGCACGCCGGATTCGTAGCGCTTGACGCGTGCGACCTCGGCAGCCTGCTGCTGCGGCGTGAGGTTCTTGTGCACGATGCCGATGCCGCCTTCTTGCGCGATGGCGATCGCCAGGCGCGCCTCGGTCACGGTGTCCATGGCGGCAGACACCAGCGGCAAATTGAGGGAGATGTTGCGTGAAAAACGCGTTGAGAGAGAGGCGTCCTTGGGCAGGACTTGGGAGTACGCCGGCACCAACAACACGTCGTCGAAGGTGAGCGCTTTTCCGAGGAGGCGCATGTCTAAGCTCCAAAAAAAAGATTGTACCCGTGTCATTCGCACGCCTCGGGCAGGGGGCTAAACTGCCGAAATGCGCACGAATCGTGTCCTGATCCTGGCCCTGTTGCTGGGCGCCGGCTTGCCCGTTGCAGCGCAGTGGGTGTGGCTGGAAGGCAAGGCCCGCAAGGTCTACAGCGATCGGCCGCCGCCCGCCCACATCGCAGACGCCGACATCCTGCAGCGCCCCAAGGGCAGCGTGTTGCGCCCCACCGCACCGGCGCCGGGCGCCACAGCCGCGACCTCGGCGGCCAGCGGCGCGGCGGTCCCCAAGCTCAGCGGGACCGACAAAGAGCTGCAAGAGCGCCGCGACCAGACAGAGCAGCAGGAAGCGGCCAAGAATAAGGCCGAGCAGGAGGCACAGGCCCGGGCTCGTGCCGACAACTGCGCCCGCGCCCGCCAGGCCAAGTCCAACTACGACTCAGGCGTCCGCATCGCGCGCACCAACGCGCAGGGCGAACGCGAGATCCTGGACGACGCGGCCCGCGCCAGTGAGACGCAACGCCTGCAAACCATCATCGCAAGCGACTGCAGCTGAGCTCTCAATACCCGGCTTTGGCACCGGGGCGCCGCTTGGCAAACAACCCCGCGCCGCGCGCACCCTGGTTGGCGAAACGCTCACGGCGCGCGTGCTTCGGGTCCACCAGCAGCGGCCGGTACAGCTCGACGCGGTCACCATCGTGCAGCCCCTGGTGCGGACCCGCCTTGCGTCCCCAGACACCGGCTGGCATGGCCGCGAGGTCGATCGAGGCGAAGCCGGGCAACGATTGGCACGCCCGCACGGCATCGATGAGCCGCGCGCCGGACGCCAACTGCAGCGTCGCCTCCACCACCTCGCGCGGGCCGGTGGCCACCGACACGGTGATGGCCATCGCAGTCATCAGCCGTACACCTGTTCGGCGCGCTTGACGAAGGCATCGACCAGGCTGCCAGCGATGCGGTCGAACACCGGGCCGACCACTGCTGCCAGCGCCATGCTGTTGAAGCCGTAGCGCAGCGCCAGTTCCACTTTGCAGGCGTTTTGCGAGCCGTCGCCCACGGCGCTGAACGACCAATCGCCCTGTAGCTGCGAGAACGGCCCCTTGACCAACTGCATGTGCACCTCGCGGTTCAACACATGGCGGTTGCGGGTCGTGAAGCTCTGGCGGATGCCCGCAAAGGAAATGCCGACTTCTGCGGTCATGCCGTCGTCGTGACGCTGCAGCACCGAGGCGCGGTCACACCACGGCAGGAACTGGGGGTATTGGTCAACCTGGGTCACGAGCGTGAACATCTGTTCGGCGCTGTACCAGATCAGAACGGACTTCTGGACGGTTTTCATAGAATCGAGGGCTCGTCAAATTGTAGACATGCCTTGCGGACCGGCTCCGCATCCCCATCTGGAGCCCCATGGCCAAGAAACCCGACGCCGCGACGCGCATTGCCGACAACAAGAAGGCCGCTTTCAACTACTTCTTCGAGGAGCGGTTCGAGGCCGGCATGGTGCTGGAAGGCTGGGAGGTCAAGGCCCTGCGCGAAGGCAAGGTGCAGTTGACCGATGGCTACGTGATCGTGCGCAATGGCGAGCTGTTCGTCGTGGGTTGCCAGATCAACCCGCTGAAGTCGGCCTCGACCCACGTCAACCCCGATGCCATCCGCACCAAGAAGCTGCTGCTGCACAAAGAGCAGATCAAGCGGCTGACTGGCAAGATCGAGCAGAAGGGCTACACGCTGGTGCCGCTGAACCTGCATTGGAAGGATGGCAAGGTCAAGTGCGAGATTGCGCTGGCCAAGGGCAAGGCCGAGCATGACAAGCGCGACACCATCAAGGACCGCGAAGGCAAGCGCGAGGTCGAGCGAGCCATGAAGTCGCGCAACCGCTGAGCGCCTGCGCGCCGCTGGCCGCGCGGCATCACAGATGTCCCACGACCGAGGGCGAAAATTCCAGCGTGCCGCTGGGCTTGCGGCCCTGCGTCCACTCCATCAGCATGGCGGCCGGCATGGGCCGCGCAAACAGATAGCCCTGCAGTTCATCGCAGCCCATGGCCAGCAGAATGTCGTGCTGCGCCGCAGTCTCCACGCCTTCGGCGACGACGCGCAGGCCCAGCGCATGCGACAGCTGGATCACAGCGTCCACCACCGCGCGCGCATCGCTGCTGGTCTCCAGATCCTGCACGAAGCTGCGGTCGATCTTCAGCTGGCGCGCCGGCAGCTGGCGCAGGTAGCTGAGACTCGAATACCCGGTGCCGAAATCGTCGATCGACAGAAACACGCCGATGCGCGCCAGGTCCTCGAAGGCGCGCTGCGTGGCCCGCATGTCCTCCATCGCCACCGATTCGGTGATCTCGCACAGCAGCTGTGAGGCCGGCACGTAGTGGCGCAGCAGCGCCTGCTCGATGCGGGTCACCAGGTCTGGCTCCCGCAGTTGGTGGACGGACAGATTGATCGACACCTTCATGCGCACGCCGGCATCGGCCCAGGCCTGCATCTGGCGGCAGACCTCGTCAATCACCCAATTGCCCAGCTTGCCGATCAGGCCGAAGCGCTCGGCCATCGGAATGAAGACGTCGGGCGGCACCATGCCCTGCTGCGGGTGGTTCCATCGCAGCAGCGCCTCCACACCGTGGATCTGGCCGCGCAGCCCGTCGACCTTGGGCTGGTAGTACAGCTCCAGTTCGCCGCGTTCGACGGCCTGGCGCAGATCGCTCTGCAGGCCCAGCTGTTCGCCGGGCTTGTGGTCCATGTACGACTCGAACAGCGCAAAGCCGTTGCCGCCGTTGCGCTTGGCCACATACATCGCGGCATCGGCGTTGGCCACCAGCTTGTCGCGCCGCCCCTGGTCCGGATAGACCACGACGCCGATCGAGCAGGCGATCTGCACATGGCGCCCGGCGATGTCGAACGGCGCCCCCAGCGCGGCCACCAGGCGGCCCGCCAGCGCCAGGCAGTCCACCACGCTTCCCGTGTCCTCCATCAGCAGCACGAACTCGTCGCCCCCCACGCGCGCGACGGTGTCGCTCTCGCGTGCCTCGCGTTGCAGCCGGGCGGCGGCCTCCTGCAGCACCTGGTCACCAGCCGAATGGCCGAACGAATCGTTGACCGGCTTGAAGCCGTCCAGGTCGATGAACAGCACGCCGATCTTTTCGGCCTTGCGCCCTCTGATGCGCTCGGCCGCGCGCTCGCCGCGCGACAGCGCGTGCTCCAGCCGGTCCTCGAACAACAGGCGGTTGGGCAGCCCGGTGAGTGGATCGGTGAAGGCCCGACGGTGCAACTCGTCGTTAGCCGACTGCAACTGTGCGTTGGCCTCCTGCAGCGACGTGGCCAGCCGTTGCGCACCGCGACGCACGCGGTTGTCGATGCTGGCCACGCCCAGCGTGAGCGCCAGCATCAGGGCACAGGCGGTCGCCACCGCGAAAGACAACTGCGGGCCCCCCAGCGCATCGGCGCTGCGGCACACCGCGTCCTGTGGGAAGCCCGCAGCGGCCATGCCGCTGTAGTGCATGCCGGCGATCGCCAGGCCCATGGCCAGCGCGGCCAACACTTGATAGAGCCCCCGGCGCAAGCCCTCGAACCTGCGCAGCCAGAAGAACAGTGACAGCGCCACCCCGGAGGCCGCCACCGCGATCACCGCCGAAGCCACCACCCAGCGCGCGTCCCACACGATGCCGGGCGCCATGTCCAGCGCCGCCATGCCGGTGTAGTGCATGGCGCAGATGCCCAGCCCCATCACGGCAGCGCCGCCCAGCACGCGCAGGCGCGCCAGCGTCTCCAAACTGGCGATGCCCAGTGCCGTGGCCGAGGTCAGCACGGCCGCCACCCAGGAGGCCAGGGTCAGCCCATAGGTGTAGCCCAATGCGATCGGCAGCGAGAACGCCAGCATGCCGATGAAGTGCATGGACCAGATGCCGGTGCCCATCACCAGCGAGCCGCCCAGCCACCAGTTGCGGGCGATGGTGCGGTCCGGCGTGCGGACGCGGCGGGCCAGATCGAGGGTGACGTAAGAGGCAAACGCTGCGATGAACAGCGAGCCAAGAACGCCCCAGGCGTTATACGAAGTCGGAAGAAAACTCATAGATCCACAGCTGCGCCAAGGTCCGCAAAAGGCCTGCCCGGGATCGCGCGGCGATTATTCACAAAAACGAACGAGTAACAGACATAAAACGATCTAAATCATGCGCGAATACAGGGCTTTGTGTGCGTTTGGTGCTCTGTATGTACGCTGTGGAACACAGCCAGCACGCCATTGCTGACCCGCGCCAGGGCTCCATAATCGCCCGCCATGTCGAACAGCCTGTCAGCGCCAGCGCCCAGTGGCGCCATCACCGATGTCCAGGGCATCGAGGTCGGCCACTTCAGTGACCGACGCCGCCCCACGGGCTGTAGCGTGGTGTTGGCGCGGGCCGGCGCCGTCGGTGGCGTGGACGTGCGCGGCGCAGCGCCCGGCACGCGCGAGACCGACCTGCTGGCTCCGGGCAACCTGGTCGAGCGCGTGCATGCGGTCATGCTGGCCGGCGGCAGTGCCTGGGGACTGGCCGCCGCCGACGGCGCCATGCGCTGGCTGGAAGAGCAAGGCGTAGGGCTGGACGTGCGCTACGGCACCTTGCCGCTGGTGCCTGCGGCCGTGTTGTTCGATCTGCCCCTGGGTGACGCCCGCATCCGCCCTGACGCCGCAGCCGGCTACGCCGCCTGTGCGGCGGCCAGCCGCTCGGCACCGGCGCAGGGCAACGTGGGCGCCGGCAGCGGCGCGATGGTCGGCAAAGTGTTCGGCGTCGGGCGTGCGATGAAGGGCGGCATCGGCACCGCGTCTGTCTGCGTCGATGGCGTGACTGTCGGTGCCCTGGTAGCCTGCAACGCCTTGGGCGACGTGGTCGACCCGCAGACTGGCCTGGTCATCGCCGGCGCGCGCAGCCCCGACGGCACTGCCCTGTGGGACACGCGCCGTGCCTTGCTGGCCGGCGAACTGCCGCGCCCGCTGCTGGCCGGCACCAACACCACGCTGGGCGTGATCGCCACCGACGCCGCGCTGACCAAGCCGCAGGCCCAGCGCCTGGCCCAGGCCGGCCACGATGGCCTGGCGCGCACCATCAACCCCGTCCACACGATGTCGGACGGCGACACCGTCTTCGCGCTGGCCACCGGTCTGGCCGAACGCCCCTCCCCCGGCATGATGGTGCTGGCCACGATGGCCGCCGAGGCCATGGCCCGCGCCGTGCTGCAGGCCGTCTGGGCCGCCCAGGCGTTGCAGTGCGGCACGCTGCACCTGCCTTGCGCGCGGGATTTCGCAGGCGCCACGCGCCGGCCCGGCTGATGGCCCGCAAACCAGCCTCGGCCGAGCGCCGCCGCGACGAGATCGGCCGTACCGTGCGCCTGTGGTTGCTGACCGTGCGCGACCTGCTGCTCTCGGCCGGGCCGTTGGCACTGCTGCCGGTGCTGCTGCTGGCGCTGGCCTATTGGTGGCTGGACCCGACACCGCCCACCCAGGTGCGGCTGGCCACCGGCCCGGCGCAGAGCGCCTACGCCGACTTCGGCCAGCGCTATGCCGCAGCCTTGCGAACCAACGGCATCACGGTGGAGCTGATCGAGACCGCGGGCGCCGCCGACAACCTGCGCCTGCTGCGCGAGGGCGAAGCCGACGTGGCGTTCGTGCGCGGCGGCACGGCCGACGCAGCGGCCGACGACGAAGCGCTGACGTCGCTGGGCAGCCTGTTCGTCGAGCCGCTGTGGCTGTTCTACCGCGAGCCGACGACCAAGAGCCGGCCAGACGCCGCGGTGACCACCTTGGCGGACCTGCGGCGTCTGCGCGTGAACGTCGACACCGCCGGCAGCGGCGTGCCCGCCCTGCTGACGCGTCTGCTGGACATCAACCGGATGGCGCCGGGCGACCTGCGGCTGTCGCACCTGGCGCACACGCCGGCCACGGTCGAATTCCTGGCCGGCCGGCTGGACGCGCTGGTCTTCGTCTCCGCGCCCGAATCGCTACTGGTGCAGATGCTGCTGCAGACGCCGGGCGTCAAGCTGATGGACTTCGTGCAGAGCGAGGCCTACGCACGGCGCCTGCCCTTCCTGTCGCCCGTGACGCTGCCGCGCGGCGTGGTGGACATCGCCTCCGACGTGCCGGCACGCGACGTGGAGCTGCTGGCGGCCACCACCTCGCTGCTGTCGCGCAAGGACACGCACCCCGCTCTGCGCCAACTGTTTGCCCAGAGTGCACAGCCCATCCATGGCGGCGCCGGCTGGTTCAACCGGGCGCGCGATTTTCCGAACACGCGCACCAGCGAACTGCCGGTCAGTGCCGAAGGCGAGCGCGCCATCAACGGCACGCCACCGTTCTGGCAACGTTATCTGCCGTTCTGGATCGGCAACCTGGTCGAGCGCATGTGGCTGGTGCTGGGCCTGGTACTGGCGGCCATGCTGCCGCTGTCGCGCATCGTGCCGCCGCTCTACGCCTTTCGGGTGCGCTCACGGGTGTTCCGCTGGTACGGGCGGCTGCGCGAGATCGAATCGCGCGCCGACTCTGGCGAAGGCGACCGCGACACGCTGCTGGCCGACCTCGCCGAACTCGACCGTGTGGTCAACAAGGTGGCCGTGCCGCTCTCCTACACGGAAGAACTCTACGCGCTGCGCAACAACATCCACGCCGTGCGCAAGCGCGTGCTGAGCCCGGCAACGGCTCCGGCCACCCAAGCGGACGGCGCCTAGAAACGAAAAGGCCCGTCGCAGGGACGGGCCAGATCAAGGTGCGCGAGGTGCGCGTAGTGCGCGAGGCGCGACTGTTACTTCAGCGCCTTGAACCGCATGCGCTTGGGCTTGGCGCCCTCTTCACCCAGGCGGCGCTTCTTGTCGGCCTCGTACTCCTGGTAATTGCCGTCGAAGAACACCCATTGCGAGTCGCCTTCGGCCGCCAGGATGTGCGTTGCGATGCGGTCCAGGAACCAACGGTCATGGCTGATGACCAGCACAGTGCCGGCGTATTCGAGCAACGCGTCTTCCAGTGCGCGCAGCGTTTCCACGTCCAGGTCGTTCGACGGTTCGTCGAGCATCAGCACATTGCCGCCCTGGATCAGCGTCTTGGCCAGGTGCAGACGCCCGCGCTCGCCGCCCGACAGGTTGCCGACCTTCTTCTGCTGGTCCTGCCCGTTGAAGTTGAAGCGGCCTGCGTACGCGCGGCTGGCCATCTGGAACTTGCCGACGTTGATGATGTCAAGGCCGTTGGAAATGTCTTCCCAGACAGTCTTGCTGTCGGCCAGTGCGTCGCGGTGCTGGTCGACGAAGGCCATCTTGACGGTCTGCCCGACGATGACTTCGCCGCTGTCCGGCTTCTCTTTGCCGGCAATCAGCTTGAACAGCGTGGACTTGCCGGCGCCGTTGGGGCCGATGATGCCGACGATGGCGCCAGGTGGCACGATGAAGTTGAGCTTGTCGATCAGCAGCCGGTCACCAAAGCTCTTGCTGACGTCCTTGAATTCGAAGACCTGCTGACCCAGGCGCTCGGCCACGGGAATGAAGATCTCGTTGGTCTCGTTGCGCTTCTGGTAGTCGACGTCCGACAGCTCCTCGAAGCGCGCCAGCCGCGCCTTGCTTTTGGCCTGACGCGCCTTGGGGTTCTGGCGCGACCATTCCAGCTCCTTCTTCAAGGCCTTGGCATGGGCTTCCTCGCCCTTTTGCTCTTGCGCCAGGCGCTCGCCTTTCTGCTCCAGCCAGGTGCTGTAGTTGCCCTTCCATGGGATGCCACGGCCGCGGTCCAGCTCCAGAATCCACTCGGCCGCGTTGTCCAGAAAGTAGCGGTCGTGGGTGATGGCCACGACGGTGCCGGTGAACCGCTGCAGGAACACTTCCAGCCACTCGACGGACTCTGCGTCCAGGTGGTTGGTAGGCTCGTCGAGCAGCAGCATGTCCGGCTTGGACAGCAAGAGCTTGCACAGCGCCACGCGGCGCTTTTCACCACCGGACAGCAGGCCGACCTTGGCGTCCCATGGCGGCAGGCGCAGCGCGTCGGCCGCGATCTCGATCTGGTGCTCCGAATCGGTGCCGGCGGCAGCGATCACCGCTTCCAGCTGGCCCTGTTCGGCCGCAAGCGCGTCGAAGTCCGCGTCTTCTTCGGCGTAGGCTGCGTAGATCTCTTCCAGCCGGGCCTTGGCGGCATTGACCTCGCCCATGGCCTCATCGATGGCCTGGCGTACGGTGTGCTCGGGATTGAGCTTGGGCTCCTGCTCCAGGTAGCCGATCGACAGGCCGGCCATGGGCGTGGCCTCGCCTTCGATCTCGGTGTCGACACCGGCCATGATCTTCAGCAGCGAAGACTTGCCCGAGCCATTCAGGCCCAGCACGCCGATCTTGGCGCCAGGGAAAAAGGAGAGAGATATGTCCTTCAAGATCTGCCGTTTGGGCGGCACGGTCTTGGAGACGCGGTTCATGGTGTAGACGTACTGGGCCATGCGAATGGATCCTGCGGTTGGGGAGCCTGCCGAAGCCGGCGCGGCGAAGAGAAAACAGCGGCCGGGGCACCCGGCGGTGAAGGGATTATCCCAGCATGCGACAATGCGCCCTGTCGTGGGCCTCCAGCCGGCCTCGACACCAGCACTTCGCTGGCGACTCCCGCCCACGCTCTGTGGCGCGTCGGGTCTCATTCCTCAAGCAATGTCTGCCTAAGACTGGTCCGATGGCCCTCCATCGCGACAGGCCGATCTCCTAGCGCCCGGACGGGCGCCCAACTGTCGTTCAATGAAATTCGAAGAACTGAACCTGGCTCCGGCCATCCTCAAAGCCGTGCATGAGCAAGGCTACGAAACCCCCACCGCGATCCAGGCCCAGGCCATCCCGGTCGTCCTGGAAGGCCGAGATCTGCTCGGCGGTGCCCAGACCGGCACCGGCAAGACCGCCGCTTTCGTGCTGCCGATGCTGCAGCGCCTCTCGCAAACCGAAGCCCCCCGCAACAAGTTCAACGGCAAGGGCATCCGCGCCCTGGTGTTGACGCCCACGCGTGAACTCGCCGCCCAGGTCGAGGAATCCGTCCAGACCTACGGCAAGTACCTGGACCTGACCTCCACCGTCGTCTTCGGCGGTGTCGGCATGAACCCGCAGATCAGCAAGGTCAAGCAAGGCGTGGACATTCTGGTGGCCACCCCCGGCCGCCTGCTGGACCTGCTGCAGCAAGGCGTGCTGGACCTGGGCCAGGTGCAGATCCTGGTGCTGGACGAAGCCGACCGCATGCTGGACATGGGCTTCATCCACGACGTCAAGAAGGTGCTGGCCGTGGTGCCCAAGGCCAAGCAGAGCCTGCTCTTCTCAGCCACCTTCAGCGATGAGATCCGCGATCTGGCCGCCACGCTGCTGCGTGACCCGCAATCCATCCAGGTCACGCCGCGCAACACCACGGTGCAGCGCATCACGCAGGTGATCCACCCGGTGGGCCGCGCGAAGAAAAAGGCCCTGCTGCTGCACATCATCAGCGAGCACAACTGGAGCCAGGTGCTGGTGTTCACGCGCACCAAGTTCGGCGCCAACCATGTGGCTGAGTACCTGAACAAGAACGGCGTGACGGCCATGGCGCTGCACGGCAACAAGAGCCAGGGCGCGCGCACACAGGCACTGTCGGGCTTCAAGACCGGTGAAGTCCGGGCCCTGGTGGCGACCGACATCGCGGCCCGCGGCATCGACATCGACGAGTTGCCGCACGTCGTCAACTACGAAATCCCCAACGTCAGCGAAGACTACGTGCACCGCATCGGCCGCACCGGCCGCGCCGGCGCTAGCGGTGAAGCCATCAACCTCGTCTGCATGGACGAAGAAGGCTTCATGCAGGACATCGAAGACTTCACCAAGCAGCGCATTCCCGTGCAGGTGATCGATGGCTTCGGCCCCGACGCCGGCGAAAAGGGCGAGCCCATCGCCATGGGTCGACAGACCCTGTGGGGCGGTGCCGGCAAGCCGCCGAGCCGCGAGGTCATGGCCGCTGCAGCCAAGGCCGCGCGCGGCGAGATGATGCAACGCATGCGCGAGACCAAGGGTGAGAGCGGTGGTGGTGGCGGTGGTGGTGGCGGCCGTCAGGGCGCAGGCCGCAGCGGCGGTGGCGGCGGTGGCGCACGCAGTGGCGGTGGCGGTGGCGGTCAGCCGCGTCACCAGCCGGCCCGCCCGGCCAGCGGCGGCGCCGGTGCTCGCCACGGCGGCGGCGGCGGTGGTGGTGGTGGCGGCTACGGTGGTGGTGGCCACGGTGGTGGTGGCCACAGCCATGGCCAGCCAGATCCGATGCGCACGTCCACACTGGGCGGCCGCAGCAACGCAGCCCCTCGCAGCACGGGCGGCGGTGCAGGTGGTGCCGGTGGTCAGCCCGACCCGATGCGCACCAGCGTGGACAGCATGGCAGCCGGTCGCGGCCGCAGCTTCGGCGGCAACCGCAGTGGCGGCGGTGGCGGTGGTGGTGGCGGCGGCCGTGGTGGCCACGGCGGCCAGCGCAGCGGTGGTGGTGGTGGTGGCGGCTACGGCCGCTGAAGCAGCCAGCGTGCGGGGGTCACAGGTTGGCGCCCGCAGCTGCGATTGAGAGCGCGCTTCGGCACGCAAAGAGAAGCCACCGCATGCGGTGGCTTTTTTTGCGTCCGGTCCGCCCGTGGCGGCTCAAGTCCGCACGAACAAGGTCCGAAGCGGCTCGTCCCCGACCTGCCGGCTCCAATGCCCGTGCACGCTCGCGTCGAAGGTGGCGCCGGCCGGCAGCACATCGTTCGAATAGAACACCTCACCGGGGCCGAACACGCGTGTGCTGCCGTCCTGCAGGCCGATCTCCATCTGCCCGCTCAGGATCACCAGCCACTGCGGCGTGACGGTCACATGGAACTGGCTGCGAAAGCCGACCGGGCTCTCGCGAAACTGGTAGCCGTCGCTGGCCTTCAGCGCCGACAACATGGCCTGCGGCGTGCCCTCGGCCAGCGGCACTTCTTCGTCCTTGAAGCGCGCGCGCCCATCGGTGTCGGTGAAGAGCACAGTCGTGCGGAGTTGCGTCATGGTCGTCGTCCTTGAAAAGCGGCGAGTATCGCGCGCGGTATAACCCCGCCATGCCTTCCACTGCCCCTATCCAACCCCGCCTCGGCCTGCTGGCCATCGACTGGGGCACCAGTTCGTTGCGCGGCGCGCTGCTGGCCGCTGACGGCCAGGTGCTGCACGAGCGCGCCTTTCCCCGCGGCATCCTGACGGTGCCGGCCGGCGGCTTCGAGGCCGTGCTGGACGAGCACTACGGCGACTGGCGAGAGCCCGGCCGGCTGACCCTGGTGAGCGGCATGGCCGGCAGCCGGCAAGGCTGGATCGAAGCGCCCTACTGCCCCTGCCCGGCCGGCTTTGCTGAACTCGGCGCGCGCCTGGCCTGGGTGGACACCGCCCGCCCCGCGATGCCGGTGGCGATCGTGCCCGGTCTCAGCACCGAAGACGGCGGCACGCCCGATGTCATGCGCGGCGAAGAGGTGCAGATCTTCGGCGCGATGCAGCTGGCCGGCTTGCGCGAGGGCCAGTTCGTGCTGCCTGGCACCCACAGCAAGTGGGCCCGGGTGGACGACGGCCGGGTGACGCACTTTCGCAGCTTCATGACCGGTGAGTTCTATGCGCTGCTGAGCCAGCACTCCATCCTCGCGCGCACGCTGCAGGCCGATGCGCCGTTCGAGCAGGATGCCTTCGTGCAAGGCGTGCGCCGCGCGCGCGGCGCCGGTGGCCTGCTGCACCACGCGTTCAGCGCGCGCACGCTGTCGCTGTTCGACCGGCTCTCGGCCGCAGCGCTGGCCAGCTATCTGTCGGGCCTGGTGATCGGCGCCGAACTGCGAGGTGCCGCGCCCACCGCGGGTGAGCGCGTGGTGCTGATCGGCTCGCAGACCCTGACCGAACGCTACGCGCTGGCGCTGCAGGTGCACGAGGTGCCGACCCTCGCACTCGGCGCGCAAGCCACCTGGGCCGGCCTGCACGCGCTGGCCCGCACCCTCAACGAACAGGACATTGCATGAACGCCGCTTCCCACCTTCGCGCCGCCATGGCCCGCCTGCCGCTGGTCGCCATCCTGCGCGGCCTGACGCCGGCCGAGGCACCCGCCATCGGCCAGGCGCTGACGGGCGCCGGTTTCGCCATGCTCGAAGTGCCGCTGAACTCGCCCCAGCCGCTGGACAGCATCGCCCAGCTGGCGGCGGCCCACCCCGGCGCGCTCGTCGGGGCCGGCACCGTGCTCAGCGCTGCCCAGGTGCGCGAGGTGCAGGCCGCTGGCGGGCGCCTGATCGTGTCGCCCAATTTCGAAGCCGAGGTGGTGCGCGAGGCCGCCCGGCTGGACATGGTCTGCCTGCCCGGCATCCTGACGCCGACCGAGGCGTTCGGCGCGCTGGCCGCTGGCGCCCATGGCCTGAAGCTGTTCCCTGCGGAGATGGCCTCGCCCAGCGTGGTCAAGGCCATGCTGGCGGTGCTGCCCGCCGGCACGGCGCTGCTGCCGGTGGGCGGCGTGACGGCAGAGAACATTGCGGTGTGGCGCGACGCTGGCGCGGCAGGCTGCGGCATCGGCTCGGCGCTGTACAAGCCCGGCAAGGCGGCTGCCGCGGTGCAGCGCGATGCGGCGGCCTTCGCGGCCGCCTGGCAGGCCCCACAGGCCGCCTGGCAGGCCCCACAGGCCGCCTGATGGCGCCGGCGCCGGGCTGCTAGCGCCCGACCGCCGGGCTCGTCACGCCCCGGTCGGTCAGCAACTGTTCCAACGCCTCGGCCGGCACCGGTCGGCTGAAGAAGTAGCCCTGGTAGGCATGGCAGCCCTCGCGGGCGAGAAAGTCACGCTGCTCGGCGGTCTCCACCCCCTCGGCGATCACACCCAGGCCCAGGCTGCTGGCCAGCGCGATCACGGTGCGGGCGATCGCGGCATCGTTCGCATCGGTCAGCACATCGCGCACGAACGACTGGTCGATCTTCAGCTGGTCCAGCGGCAGCTTCTTCAGGTAGGTCAGCGACGAATAGCCGGTGCCGAAATCGTCCAGCGCGAAGCGCACGCCCATGTCCTTGAGCGCCGCCATCTTCGAGACGATGGCCGCCATGTCGTCCACCAGCACACTTTCGGTGAGCTCCAGCTTCAGGCGCCCGGGGTCGGCCCCTGTCAGCTCGAGCACGCTGCGCACCTGGCGCACGAATTCGGCGTGGCGAAACTGCCGCGCGCTCACATTCACCGCCATGGTCAGGGCGCAGGCCCCGGGCCGCTCGCGCCAGGAGGCCAACAGCGTGCAGGCGATCTCCAGCACGCGGTGGCCCAGCAGCAGGATCATGCCGGTCTCCTCGGCCAGCGGGATGAAGTCGGCCGGCGACACCATGCCGCGCTGCGGGTGCTGCCAGCGCACCAGTGCCTCCACGCCGGTGATGCGTCCGGCACCGTCCACCTGTGGCTGGTAGTGCAGCAGGAATTCGCGCTGCACGAAGGCCTGGCGCAGATCGCCTTCCAGCGCCGCGCGGGCCGTCACTGCCGCCTGCAGCCCGGGATCGAAAAACCGCAGCGTGTGCCGGCCCGCGCTCTTGGCCTGGTACATGGCGATGTCGGCCTGCTTGAGCAACTCACCCACGCTCTCGGTGCCCGGGCCGAAGCTCGCCACGCCCATGCTGGCCGTGCTCAGGTGCTCATAGCCCTCCAGCCGATAGGGCTCGGCCAGCGTGTTCAGGATCTTCTCGCCGATCCGGCGTGCGTGGCCGCCGACCTCCTCCGCCGAGCCGGCCAGCTCCTCCAGCACGATCACGAACTCGTCGCCGCCCAGGCGGGCCACGGTGTCCATCTCGCGCACGCAAGAGACCAAGCGCATCGCCACATGCTGCAGCAGCATGTCGCCCTTGTCGTGGCCCAGCGTGTCGTTCAGCGTCTTGAAGTTGTCCAGGTCGATGCACAGCAGCGCGCCACTGCTGCCGTGGCGCTGGCTGGACGCCAGGGCCTTTTGCAGCCGGTCCTGCAGCAGCTGACGGTTGGGCAGGCTGGTCAGGGCGTCGTAGAACGCCAGCTTCTGGATCTTGGCCTCGGCCGCCTTGCGCTGCGTGATGTCGGTATCGATCATCAGCACCGATTGCGGCGCGCCCTGATCGTCGCGCACCAGGGTCCAACGCGCCTCCACCAGCACCGGGCTGCCATGCTTGCGCCGCCGCGCGACCTCGCCCGTCCACTCGCCGCTGGCCAGCAGTTGCGCACGGGCGTGGCGGGCGGTGGCGCCGTCATCGGCCAGCAGTGCTGAGACCGGCTGGCCCATGACCTCGGCCGCCTCCCAGCCGTACAGGCGTTCGGCGCTCTTGTTCCAATACACCACCCGGTCGGCGATGTCGCTCACCACGATGGCATCGCGCGCCTTGTCCAGCAGCGAGGCCTGGTGGCGGCTGCGCTCGTCGGCATGGCGCCGGTCCAGTTCCGCGGCCACCCGCACCGCGAAGATGCGCAGCGTGGACATCAGGAACGCGCGCTCGGCCAGTGGCTCGGAGAACGCCACCAGCACGAAGCCGGTGGTGCGGCCCGCGCCATCCTGCAGCGCATGGCCGGCGTAGACCTGGGCGCCGATGCCACTCAGCAGCGCACAGGGCGCGTACTCCTCGCGCACCCCGTCCTCGACGATCCAGCGGCCCTCGTCCAGCAGCTTCGCCAGCCGCGTGCCCTGCAGCGGTGCGTCGAAATTGCGGCGCACCTGGCCGTGCACCACCGCGCCCAGGGCCCGCGCCACCAGCGGTTCTTCCTGCGCCAGCGTGGCGATGAACCCGGCTTGCGCGCCGAGGGCATCGGCCATGTTGCGTGCCAGCTGCTCGAAGAACTCGGTGCCTGTGCTGGCGGACACCGCCGCCGCCACCTTCAGCATGGCGTTCTGGATGCGCTGCTGCGTCTCCTGGGTGCGGCGCTGCTGTTCGCGCGCACGCAGCGTCACCAGGCCAAAGGCCAGGTCGTCCGCCAGCGCCCGCAGCAACGCCACCTCGTCCGCGCTCGGCGACGCCACCTCCGCCAGGTACAGGTAGAACAGGCCGAAGGTGCGCTCGCCGTCGCGCAGCGGCAGGCACACCACACCGTAGAAGCAGTGCTCGATCGCGCGCGCCGCCCAGGGCGCAAAGATCGGATCGCGCCGCACATCCTCCACGATCACCAACTCGCCGCTGCGGATGGTCAGCCCCGCAGGCCCCAGGCCATGGGGCACCTGGTCGGACCAGCTCAGCAAGAAATCATCATGCAGGTAGTTGCCCACATCGCCGACGCTGGCCACGGGTTCGATGCGCCGTTGCTCGTCGTCGTGGGCAAAACCGGCCCAGGCCATGCGGTAGCCGCCGATGTCCACGGCGATGCGGCACAGCTCCTGCAGCAAGGCGTTTTCGGAGCTGGCACGCACCACGCTCTCGTTGCAGGCAGACAGCATGTGCTGCGCCCGGCTGACGCGCACCAGGTCGCGTTCGGCGCGCAGCCGCTTGGTGATGTCGGTGCAGCGGATCAGACGCGCAACGCGGTCGTCGAACTCAATCGTTGCGCCGGAAGCCTCGACGTCGAACAGCTCGCCGTCCTTGGTTCGATGGCGCAACTGCAGATCGCCAAAACGCGCGCCGGGCTGCGGCTCACGCCCGGCCGTCTCGCCCGGCGCCAGCAGGTCGGGCAGGGACATGGCCAGCAGTTCGGACTCGCTGTAGCCATAGCGTTCGGCCGCCGAAGCGTTGGCCGCGATGATGCGCAGGTTGCCGCGGTCGGCCACGAACATGGGCTGGGGGTTGCGGTCGAAGAGCAGGCGGTACTTGGCCTCGGACGTGCGCAGCTTGGCGTTCATGCGGTGCCGGTCGATGGTCACGCCCACCGATTCACCCAGCAACTGCAGATTGCCGACGTCGCGGTCGTAGAAGGCATGCGGCGCGGCGTAGGCCGCCACCAGCACGCCCACCATCTTGTCGCCCGAGCGCAGCGGCGCCATCACCAGGCCGCGCGCACCGATACGGCGGGCGAGCTGACGGTCGACACGGCTGTCCTGCTCGATGTCCTCGCACGCCATCACGCGGCGCTCGGCCAAGGTTCGGCCCAGCATGGTCTCGGCCGGCAGACTGCGCTTGCCGATGAAGGGCGCCATCAACCCGCTGCCGGCCCGTACCACCAGCGAGCCGTCGTCCTCCAGCAGCTCCAGCGCGCAACCGTCGGCGCTCGTCAGCGCCGGTGTGCGCTGCACCACGGTGGCCAGCAGCGTGGGCAGGTCCAGTTCGAGCGAGGCCATCTCCTGCTGCAGGCGAGAGATTGCGACACGGTCGTCGACGGTGCGCCGGATCTCCTGCCGCACGCGGGTGTGCTGCGCCATGTCCAGGCGCCCTGCCATCTCGCGAAAGCGGGCCTCGCAGGCGCGGACAGCGCCCTGCAGCGCGGCGTCATCGGCGGACGGGCCGAGTGCGAGCAGCAAGGGCGCGAGCAGCCAGTCGAATTCGGGATCGGGTGGATGCGCCTGTCCCGATGGCGATGCGCCTGCAGCTGCGGGCAGATCGGGGGGAGACGTGGTCACGTAGGAGGATGCTGACACACGGCCCTGCCGTGCTTGCGGCCGGCGCCGCCGCGCGTCGGCCAGCGGCGGCCGGCCATCCCCTGCGGCTGGCGGCGCGCCGCCAGGCAGGTGAAGGGCCGCGATTCAGGCTGCAGCGGCGCGCACCGGCTGGGCCAGCCGGGCCTCGCGGATCGGCAAGTGGATCAGCGCCGCGCCCACCGCCAGTGCGATGTCCAGCAGCCACATGGCATCGAAACTGCCGGTCGCCGCGAACACCTGCCCGCCCAGCCAGGCGCCCAGAAAGCCGCCGACCTGGTGCGCCAGCATCAACAGGCCGAACAGCAGCGCCATGTTGCCGGTGCCGAAAAACTTGGCCACCAGCCCGGCGGTGGGCGCCACGGTCGACAGAAAGGTCAGCCCCATGAAGGCCGAGAACAGCAGCATCACCGGCCCCGTCTTGGGCGCCAGCAGGAACAGCACGATGGCCAGCGCGCGCAGCGCATAGACGAGCGCCAACAGCGACTTCATGCGCCAGCGGCCCACCGCCCAGCCCATGCCCACGCTACCGACGATGTTGAACAGGCCGATCATGGCCAGCGACCAGGCGCCCCACTCTGCCGGCAACCCGCAGGCCGCCACCACGCCGGGCAGGTGCGTGGCGAGGAAGGCGACGTGGAAGCCGCAGACCACGAAGCCGGCCGCCAGCAGCCGGTAGCTGCGGTCCGCGAACGCCACGCGCATCGCATCCATGTTGCCCAAGGGCCGGGCGGCTGCCGCGGCCGCAGGCGATGCGGCCGCAGCAGACGCGCTGCCGCGCAACGCCCACACGGCCGGCAAGGCCAGCAACACCATCAGCCCCAGCGCCTGCATGGCACTTGCCCAGCCCAAACCAAGCATCAAGGCGGCGGCCAGCGGCGCCATCACGAACTGGCCGAACGAGCCACCGGCATTGACGATCCCGGTGGCCAGGCCGCGCTGTGCGGGCGCCGTCATGCGCGTGACGGCGGCCATCAGCACCGCCGGCCCCGCCATGCCAGCGCCGCCGGCGGACAGCACGCCGATGGCGAAGATCAGCCCTGCGGTGCTGGTCATCCAGGGTGTCAGGACGGTGCCCAGCGCCACCAGCACGATGCCGGTCGCCAGCACGCGGCCGGTGCCGACCTTGTCGGCGATTGCGCCGGCGAACGGCTGGGTCAACCCCCACCACAGCTGGCCGAACGCGAACGCCAGGCTGATGCTGGGCAGGCCCAGGCCGGTGGCCGTGTTGAGCGGCCCCAGGAACAGCCCCATGGTCTGGCGCGTGCCCATGGTCAGCGCGAAGGTGCCGGCTGCGGCCAGCAGGATCAGCCACAGCGCGCGCGACGGCGTGGCGGAGGCGGGGGCGGGTTCAGACGGCATCGGTCTCTTCCTCTACAGGAACGGGTGCCAGCAAGGCCAACGATTCCTGGATCAGGCTGTGCAGCGCCACCACCCGCTCGACCCCCAGCAGGCGGTTCAGCTCCAGCTGCGCGTGCTTCCACATCGCCTTGGCCTCGGCGCGCTTGGCACGGCCGGCCTCGGTGATGGCCACCAGGCGGCTGCGCCCGTCCGCACCCGGGCCCAGCGTCAGCAGGCCAGCGGCCACCAAGGGCTTGAGGTTGCGCGTGAGTGTGGACGCCTGCAGCCCCAGCGTGCGCGCCAGCGCCCCCGGCTGCAGCGGCCCCAGCTTGTCGACCGCCGTCAGCAGCGAGAACTGCGTGGTCTTGAGGCCGGCGCGGGCAAGCTCGACGTCATAGTGCTGCGCGACCCTGCGCATCAACTGGCGCAGTTGCATGTTGGTGCAACCCTGGGGCTGAGGGCTGTTGCGCGGTCGGGTGCTCATGGATTATGATTGTAGCTACAACCTTTGTAATTGCAATCAAAAGGACGATGCGATGAGCGCAGAAGAAACCCGGGAGCGTTGGACGCGCGAAGTGCAGGACGTGGTGGCCCGCATGCGCGCAGGCGGTGGGGCGGCCGGCCTGGCTCGGCCCGAGCACGTGGCCGGCAAGAGCGGCCTGGAGGTGATGCAAGCCATGCTGGCCGGCGAGCTTCCCTACCCCCACATCGCCGATACGCTGGATTTCGCTCTGGTGGAAGTGGGCCCAGGCACCGCGATCTTTCAGGGCACACCCCAGCTCAAGCATTACAACCCCCTGGGCTCGGTGCACGGCGGCTGGTACGCCACGTTGCTCGATTCGGCGCTGGGCTGCGCCGTCCACACCAGCCTGCCGGCCGGTAGCGGCTACACCACGGCCGAGCTGGGGGTGAACATCGTGCGTGCCGCGTCCAGCAAGACCGGCCCGCTGCGCGCCATCGGCAAGGTGATCCACGTCGGCCGCCAGATGGCCACAGCCGAGGCCCGCATCGTGGGCCCGGACGACAAGCTGTACGCCCACGCCACCACCACCTGCCTGGTCTTTGCGCAGCGCTGAAGCACAATCAGCCGATGCGACTTCTCCACACGATGCTGCGCGTTGGCAATCTCCAGCGCTCGATTGATTTCTACACCCAGGTGCTCGGCATGAAACTGCTGCGCACCAGCGAGAACCCCGAGTACAAGTACTCGCTCGCCTTCGTCGGCTACGGCAACAACCCCGACCACGCCGAGATCGAGTTGACCTACAACCACGGCGTGGACCACTACGAGATGGGCACCGCCTACGGCCACATCGCGTTGGGCGTACCCGATGCGGCCGCGGCCTGCGAGCGCATCAAGACGAGTGGCGGCAACGTCACGCGCGAGGCCGGCCCGGTCAAGGGCGGCACCACGGTGATCGCCTTCGTGACCGATCCCGACGGCTACAAGATCGAGCTCATCCAGCGCGCAGAAGGTGGCAGCGGCGGCGGTCTGCGCTGAGCGCTTGAGAGGCACTCGCTTCTGATGCGCCGGCCGCGCACGGCCCTCAATCGACAGCAGCGCCCGAGCTTTTGACGATCCGGGCCCACTTGGCCAGGTCGTCCTGCAACAGCGCGCTGAACTGGGCCGGCGAAGTGGGCGGCGCGATCTCCACGCCCTGTTGGGTCAGCTTGTCACGCAGGTCGGTCGCGGCCAGCGCTTTGCGCATGCCCTCCTCCAGCGTCGTTTGCACCGCAGCGGGCACGCCGGTCGGCGCGAACAGGCCGATCCACAGCGTGCCGTCATAGCCGGGCACAGCCTCGGCGATGGCCGGCACGTTCGGCAATGCCGGCGATCGCTTGGCGCCGCTGACGGCGATGGCGCGCAGCTTGCCGCCCTGGATGTGGGCGAGCGCCGACGGCAGGCTGGCAAAGAGCATGGGCAGCTGACCACCCATCACATCGTTCATGGCCGGGGCCACTCCCTTGTAGGGCACGTGCTGCAGCTTCAGGCCAGCCATGCTGTTGAGCATCTCGCCCAGCAGGTGGTTGAGCGTGCCGTTACCGGCCGAGGCGTACTGGTAGTCGGCCTGGCTCTTGCGCGCCAGCGCCAGGAACTCAGCCAGGTTCTGCGCCGGGAACGTGGGGTTCACCAGCAACACGTTGGGCACCGCGCCGACCAGGCCGATCGGCACGAAGTCTCTGACCGGGTCGAAGCCCGGGTTCTTGTACAGCGAGGGGTTGATGGCCTGGCTGCTGCTGATCGTCATCAGCAGCGTGTAGCCATCCTTGGGGCCGCGCGCCACGTGCTGCGTGCCGATGTTGCCGCCGGCACCCGGCCGGTTGTCCACCACGGCCGTGCCGCCCAGCACTTCGGCCAGCTTCTGGCCCACCAGGCGGCCCACGATGTCGTTGGTGCCGCCCGCGGCCTGCGGCACGACCAGCGTGATGGGGCGGCCGGGATAGGGGGCTGGCTGCGCGGCCACGGGGGCGGCCAGCAGCACAGACAAGGCGATGGCCAAGGCGTGGCGACGATCGGGGTGCGGCAGGTGCATGGGTACTCTCCAAAAAAAAGCCACCGCGAAGGCGCTGTGGCAGGAGAAGACATCATCGCGCCGGCCACGCTGGCGCGCCATCGGTGCATGCGCCACCGGTAGGACCGCAGGGCCAATCGGGGGCGGCCAAGCCTCCAGAAAACGAGCGCGCAGCGGCCGGACGGCCACCGTGCGCAGGATCTACCGCTGAAGCTGGCTGGCAGCGCGCGCCAGCTGTTCGATGCGACCCCAGTCGCCCGCCACGATGGCGTCGTTCGGCACGATCCACGAACCGCCGACGCACGCCACGTTGGACAGCGCCAGAAATTCCGGCGCGTTGCCCACCGTCACGCCGCCCGTGGGGCAGAACGTGACTTCGCCGAACGGGCCCTGCCAGGCCTTCAGCATGGCCATGCCGCCGGCCTGCATCGCGGGGAAGAACTTCAGCTCGGTCAGCCCATCTTCCTGCGCCATCATGATTTCACTGCCGGTGGCCACACCGGGCAGCAGCGGAAAGCCGGCGTCTCGGCAGGCCTGGCCAACCTTGCTGGTGTACCCAGGGCTCACGCCGAAGCGTGCGCCGGCCATGGCGGCGGCCTGTGCGTCGGCGGCGCTGCGGATGGTGCCGGCGCCGGCCACGGCATCGGGGACGTGCTTGGCGATCTGTTCGATACAGGCCAGGGCCTGCGGCGTGCGCAGCGTCACCTCCAGCATGCGGATGCCGCCGGCCAGCAGCGCGCGCGCCAACGGCACGGCGTGGGCCACATCGTGCAGCACGATGACCGGGATGACCGGCGCATCGCGCATCACGTCCAGAGAAGTCAGGGGGGTGTTCACAGCCATGTCGTCGCTCCTTCTTCGGCCGCGGCGGCGTTGCGCCGCATGCCAGCAAACAAATCTCGTCCCAGGCCCAGGTTGTTGGCCACACGCAGGGCCTCGGGCATGGTGTCGGCGGTGCGGGCGTCCCACTCGGCCTGCGGCACCAGCGCCTGCAGCGTGCCGGCGGGCGCGTCCAGCCGCACGATGTCGCCGTTGCGCAGCTTGGCCAACGGGCCACCGGCAGCCGCTTCCGGTGACAGGTGGATGGCGGCCGGTACCTTGCCCGACGCGCCGCTCATGCGACCGTCGGTCACCAGCGCCACCTTGAAGCCCCGGCCCTGCAACACCGCCAGCGGCGGCGTGAGCTTGTGCAGCTCGGGCATGCCATTGGCCTGCGGGCCTTGCCAGCGCACGACGCAGACCAGGTCGCGTTGCATCTCGCCGGCCGAGAACGCCTTCTGCAGCTCCTCCTGCGATTCGAAGATGCGGGCCGGCGCCTCGATCACGTGGCGGTCGTCGGGCACCGACGACACCTTGATCACGCTGCGGCCCAGGTTGCCCTGCAGCAGCTTCAAGCCACCGGTGGCGCTGAACGGCGCGGTGGCGCTGCGCACGATGGCCTCGTCCTTCGACGGGCCGGGCGGCGCCCACCCCAGCGCTTCGCCCTGCAGCACGGGCACATGGGTGTAGTCGCGGATGCCGCCGGCGCGGACGGTCAGCACGTCCTCGTGCATGAGACCGGCATCCAGCAACTCGCGGATCACGAAACCCGGGCCGCCTGCATCCTGGAACTGGTTCACATCGGCACTGCCGTTCGGGTAGACGCGTGAGAGCAGTGGCACGACTTCGGAGAGCGCGGCGAAATCGTCCCAGTCGATGGTGATGCCGGCTGCACGCGCCACCGCCACCCAGTGGATCAGGTGGTTGGTCGAGCCACCGGTGGCCAGCAGCGCGACCATGGCGTTCACGATGGCGCGCTCGTCGACGAGCAGCCCGATGGGCGGGCACTTGAAGGCCGCGGTGTTGCCAGCAATGGCGCTGCCATGGCCCAGCACGGTGCGGGCGGCTTCGCGCGTGAGCTCGGTGCGCAGCGCCTCGCCCGGTTGCACGAAGGCCGTGCCCGGCACATGCAGGCCCATGGCTTCCAGCAGCATCTGGTTGCTGTTGGCCGTGCCGTAGAAAGTGCAGGTGCCGGCAGAGTGGTAGGCAGCTGACTCTGCCTCCAGCAATTCCTTGCGGCCCACCAGGCCCTGGGCCGCCTGCTCGCGCACCTTGGCCTTGGCGTTGTTGGACAGGCCCGAGGGCATGGGGCCGGCCGGCACGAACACCGTGGGCAGGTGGCCGAAATGCAGCGCGCCGATCAACAGGCCGGGCACGATCTTGTCGCACACGCCCAGCATCAGCGCGCCATCGAACATGTCGTGCGTGAGCGAGACGGCGGTGGCCATGGCGATCACGTCGCGGCTGAACAGCGACAGCTCCATGCCGGGCAGGCCTTGCGTGACGCCATCGCACATGGCGGGCACGCCGCCGGCCACCTGCGCCGTGGCGCCGAACTTGCGCACCTCCTCCTTGACCAGATCGGGGTAGTGCTGCAGCGGCTGGTGGGCCGACAGCATGTCGTTGTAGGCATTGACGATGCCGATGTTGGGCGCGCGCTCGGCCACGACCTTGAACTTGTCGTTGGACGGCATGGCGGCAAAGGCGTGCGCCACGTTGGCGCAGCCCATGCGGTCGGAGCCGCGGGTGCGGCTGGCGGTGGCCTGCAGCCGCTCCAGGTAGGCGCTGCGACCGGGCGCACTGCGGGCCTTGATGCGGTCTGTGACGTGTTGGACGGTGGCGTGGGTCTTCATCGTGGTGGCCTCGCTCGGCAAGTGGGACCACGCGTGGGCACGCCCGATCGCGGCGCCTGGTGGCCTCGATGATGCTAACCGCGAACCCGTGTGATCCAGGCCTGCAGGGTTACGAGCAGGTTACGAAACCAGCAGCGCCGCCGGCCGGCGCGCACGCCCTCCGCCATGGCTTAGAGTGGCAGCCGTGACACCGCCTGCGCCCCCTTCACTGCCGCCCCCGCTGCGCGATCCCGTGCCCATGCTGGAGCGCGCACGCCAGCAATGGGGCGGCCAGAGCGACCTGTGGATCTTCGGCTATGGCTCGCTGATCTGGCGCCCGGAGTTCGACCATATCGAGCACCGCCCCGCCCGCGTGCACGGCTGGCACCGGGCGCTGAAGATGTGGAGCCGCATCAACCGTGGCACGCCCGAATGCCCGGGCCTGGTGTTCGCGCTACTGTCGGGCGGCAGCTGCCAGGGCGTGGTGTTCCGCGTGCCGCGCGCCGACGGCCATGCCGTGCTGGAGCGGCTGTGGGAGCGCGAGATGATGACCGGCGTGTACGACCCGCGCTGGCTGGACTGCGCCACGCCGCACGGCCCGGTGCGCGCGCTGGCGTTCACGCTGTCGCGCAACAGCCCCAACTTCACGCGCGTGCTGACCGACGACGACTACCGCCGCGTGTTCGCGCAGTCGTGCGGCCGCTACGGCACGACGCTGGACTACGCGCAACAGACCTACGACGGCCTGAAGCGCCATCAGATCCACGACAAGGCGCTGGGGCGGCTGCTCAGGCTGGCCGGCTGAGCCACAGCTGCTCGGCCCGCGCCAGATCGTCCAGCGTGTCGATATCGGTCACGCAGCCGGCATCGTCCAGCACCAGTTCCAGCACCTGCCCGGCCCGCTTGCGCGCCTGCACGATGGCAGCGGCGCCCGCCTCACCGGTGAGCGCCAGCAGCTCGTCCCGGCAAACACGTGAGAAGCCGACCGGGTGGCCGCGCACGCCGTCGTGCGTGGGCAGCACCACAGCCGCCTGCGCCAAAGCCGCCGCCACCAAACGCAGGGAAGCCGGAGCAACCAGCGGCAGATCGCCCGGCAACACCAGCCAGCCCCCTGCTCCCTGCGTGGCCCGCACCGCCGCTGCGATGGAGTCGCCCATGCCCGGATGCCCCGCGTCCTCCAGATGCCAGGCCAGCCCGCTGGCGCGCACCGCGTCCAGCGTGTGCGCAAGCACCGGCTTGCCGGCCAGCAGCGCCTGCAACTTGTGCACTTGCCCACCCGAAGCCCGAAAGCGCTCGCCCCGGCCCGAGGCCAGCACCAGCACGACAGGTGCCCCCGGCATCGCCTTCAAGCCAGCTTGAACGGCAGCTCGCGCAGTGGCTTGCCCGTCAGCCGCGCCAGCGCATTGGCGAACGCGGGGGCCAGCGGCGGCAGGCCCGGCTCGCCCATGCCGGTGGGCGCATCGGCACTGGGCACGATGTGCACGGCGATCTTGGGCATGTCGGTAATGCGCGGGACGGCGAAATCACCGAAGTTGCTCTGCTCCACCACGCCGTCCTTCAGCGTGATGGCCGCGCCCGGCAGGCACATCGACAAGCCCATCAGCGCTGCGCCCTGGATCTGCGCCTCCACGCTCTTGGGGTTCACCGCCAGGTTGCAGTGCACGCCGGCCGTGACCTGGTGCAGCTTGGGCGTGCCGCTCTCGATGGACGCCTCGACCACGTAGGCCACGACCGAGCTGAACGACTCGTGCACGGCCACGCCCCAGGCGCGGCCTGCAGCCAGCGTGCGCTTGCCATAGCCCGAGCGGTCGACCGCCAGTTGCAGGGCGGCGCGGTGGCGCGCGCTCTTCTCGTCCATCAGCGCCATGCGGTAGGCCACCGGGTCTTGCTTGGTCGTGCGCGCGATCTCGTCGATCAGCGTCTCCATGACGTAGGCCGTGTGCGTGGACCCCACGCTGCGCCACCACAGCACCGGCACGTTCACCTTCGGGTGGTGGGCGGACAGGCGCATGGGCAGCGCGTAGGGCTCGCGCATGCCTTCGACCATGGTGGTGTCCACACCGTCCTTGACCATCGCGCCCTCGAAAAAGGTGCCGGCCAGGATGGACTGGCCGACGATCACATGGTCCCAGGCCAGCACCTTGCCCTGCGCGTCGAAGCCGATCTCGGCGCGGTGCAGGTGCATGGGCCGGTAGTAGCCGCCACGGATGTCGTCCTCGCGGCTCCACAGCGTCTGGATGGGCGCGTCGATACCTGCGGCCTGCGCAGCCTTGGCGATGGTGCAGGCCTCGACCACATAGTCGCTGGTCGGCAGGCCGCGACGGCCGAAGCCACCGCCGGCCATCTGCACCTCGATCGCCAGGTTCTCGGGCTTGATGCCCAGCACGCGCACGGCGGCGGCGGCCTCCAGGCCCGGCATCTGCGTGCCGACCCAGAGCTTGGCCTTGGCGTCGGCGCCGCGGCCCGTCAACTGCACGGTGCAATTCAGCGGCTCCATCGGCGCATGGGCCAGGTAGGGGAAGACGAACTCCGCGCTGATCTTGTGCGGTGCCTTGGCCAGGCCCGACACATCGGCGTCGAATTTCAAGTTGCCGGTCTTGCCCGCCAGCGCCCGGTAGCTGGCCAGCTGCGCGGCGCTGTCGACCTTCTCGACGCCGGCGTCGCTCCACTGCAGCTTCAGCGCATCGCGGCCCTGCTTGGCCGCCCAGTAGCCGGTGGCCACCACGGCGACGCCCTCGCCGCCGTCGTGCAGCGGCACGCGCAGCACGGCCTTCACGCCGGGCACGGCCCGGGCAGCGGCATCGTCCAACGATGCAATCTTCCCCTTGAACACGGGCGGGTGCTGGCACACCGCCGTCAGCATGCCAGGCACGCGCACGTCGATGCCGAAGGACTGCTGGCCGCTGGACTTGGCGGCGGCGTCGAGCCGGCCCGTGGGCTGGCCGATCAGCTTGAAGTTCTTCGGCACTTTCAACGTCACCTGGGCGGGCACCGGCAGCGCCATGGCGGCCTCGGCCAGCGCGCCGTACGCGAGACGCTTGCCGCCTGGGCCGATGACCACGCCGCGCTCGGTCGCAAGCGATGCAACAGGCACGCCCCACTGCGCGGCCGCAGCCTGGACCAGCATGGCCCGCGTGCGCGCGCCCAGCTCGCGGTACTGGGTGTAGGAATGCTTGATGGCCGTGGAGCCACCGGTGAGGTGCATGCCGAACGCGGGGTCGGCATAAGCCTGGGCCGCATCACCGTGCGTGGCGCGCACCTTCGCCCAATCGGCGTCAAGCTCTTCGGCCAGCACCATGGCCAGGCCGGTGTGCGTGCCCTGGCCGAATTCGAGGCGGTTCACGGTAACGGTGACGATGCCGTCCTTCGCAATGTTCACGAACGCGGCGGGTTGTTGCGCAGGCTTCAAGCCCGGCGCGGCGGCGGCACCCTGCGCGTCGGCCAGCAGCGGAAAGACGCCCAGCGCGAAGCCGGTGGCGGCGCTGATCTTCAGGAAGCTGCGGCGCGGCACGCCATCGGTGTGCGCGACGGTGTCGAGCCGTCGGTCCAGCGCGGGCGGCAGCATGGCGCGCAGTTGTTCGGTGGTGGTGTTCTGCAAATGCATGGTCGTCTCCCCGTTCAGGCCAGCGTGGCCGCAGCTTCATGGATAGCGGCGCGCACGCGGGCGTAGGTGCCGCAGCGGCAGATGTTGCCGGCCATGGCAGCGTCGATGTCGGCATCGCTGGGCTTGGCATTGCCCTGCAGCAGCGCGGTGGCGCTCATGATCTGGCCGCTCTGGCAGTAGCCGCACTGGGCCACATCGATCTTGACCCAGGCCTGGTGCACAGCCTTGCCGACGCGGTCGCTCGGGATGGCCTCGATGGTGGTGATCTTCTGCCCGGCGGCGGCCGCGATCGGCGTCACGCAGGAGCGGATCGCCGCGCCATTCAGATGCACCGTGCAGGCACCGCACAGCGCGGCGCCGCAACCGAACTTGGTGCCCGTCATGCCCAGCGTGTCGCGCAGGGCCCAGAGGATGGGCGTCGAGTCGTCGGCATCGACGCGCATGTCTTTGCCATTGATGTTCAAGGTGGCCATGGGAACTCCTTCGTGGGGGATGTTATGAATGAATGTTCATTCTGTTACGGGTGAAATCAAAAGACGCACTTCCCGGGTTTCAGGCCTTGATGCCGTCCCAGAAGATCGAGAACGCTTGCGCGAGGGCGGCATCCGTGTCCGGCAGGTCACCACTGCGAAGCAGATTGGCCGTCTCGCGCACCGAGCCGAAGAAGCTGGACGCCAGCAGCATGGTCGGCACATCCTTGATGATCTGCTGCGCCCGCGCCTCGTCGAAAAAGCCCAGGCAGGCGCTGGTGAAGCGGGCCGAAAACTGGCGCGACGCCTCGCTGAACCAGGGCGAGTTGTAGTACTGCTCCATGAACACCGTCTCGGGGTAATGCGCCCGCCGGTGCTGCAGCATGCGCAGCCAGTTGCGCTGAAAGCGCGCGCGGAACGGCATGGGGCCTGCGTCGGCCTCGTCGGTGATCAACCGCGCCAGCGCGCCCTTGACCTGCTCGTACAGCGCGTTGAGCAGCTCTTCCTTGGAGCGGTGGTACACGTACAGCGTGCCGGTGGCGATGCCGGCCTGGCGCGCAATGCCGGCCATGGTCAGGCCCGACAGGCCGACCTGCTCCACCAGCGCAAAGGTGGCGCTGGCGATGGCTTGCTGTTTGTCGTCGTCTTTGGGCTTCATCACGGCGGCGATGTTAGGCGAATGAATGTTCAGTCGTCAATCGCCATTGGATCGGCCAGCGCACAATTGCGCCATGAGTGAACTCCAAACTTCCATCGCCGCTCTGCGCAAGAGCTACGAGCGCGCCGAACTCGACGAATCGGCCTCGCATGCCGACCCGCTGCAGCAGTTCGACCAATGGCTGAACGAGGCCATCGCGGCCCAGGTTCCCGAGCCCAACGCCATGACGCTGGCCACTGTGGGCGGTGACCTCAGGCCATCCACGCGCATCGTGCTCGTCAAGGGCTACGACGCTCGCGGGCTGGTCTTCTACACGAACTATGAAAGTCGCAAGGGCCAGGAACTCGCCGGCAACCCGTATGCGGCGTTGCAGTTCCACTGGGTCGAGCTGGAACGCGTGGTGCGCATCGAGGGCGTGGTGGAGAAAGCGTCTGCGCAGGAGAGCGATGACTACTTTGCCAGCCGCCCGCTGGACTCGCGCATCGGCGCCTGGGCCAGCCCGCAGAGCCAGGTGATCTCGGGCCGCGGCGTGCTGGTGGCCAACGCCGCCAAGATCGGCGCGCAGTACCTCTTGCAACCGCCCCGCCCGCCACACTGGGGCGGCTACCGGCTGGTGCCCACCGAATGGCAGTTCTGGCAAGGCCGCAAGAGCCGGCTGCACGACAGGCTGCGGTACCGCCTGGAGGGCGGCGACTGGTTGCGCGAGCGGCTGGCGCCCTGAACGGCGCCGCCAACGTTTCGTAACCTTCTCGCGGGAAACCCCTGATCGCAAACGTTTGCGCAATCGTTTTTGTCTTCCTATATTGGCTGCTTTCCAACGCAGCACAACAAGGAGACAGCCCATGCGTTCGACCCGCCGCACCCTCACCACCACGTTGGCCCTGGCCGGCCTGCTGGCCGCCACGCCCACCTGGGCGCAGAGCCCGCCCAAGGTGGCGCTGGTCATGAAGTCGCTGGCCAATGAGTTCTTCCTGACCATGGAAGAAGGCGCCAAGGCGCACCAGAAGGCCAACGCCAAGCAGTACACGCTGGTGGCCAACGGCATCAAGGACGAGACCGACGCGGCCGCCCAGATCCGCATCGTCGAGCAGATGGTGGCGCAGAAGGTCGACGCGCTGGTGATCGCCCCGGCCGACTCCAAAGCCCTGGTTCCCGCCATCAAGGCGGCCGCCGACAAGGGCGTGCTGATCGTCAACATCGACAACCAGCTGGACCCGGCGGCGCTGAAGGAAAAGGGCCTGTCCGTGCCCTTCGTCGGCCCGGACAACCGCGCCGGTGCCAAGCTGGTGGGCGATGCGCTGGCCAAGACGCTCAAGAGCGGCGACAAGGTCGGCATCATCGAAGGCGTGTCCACCACCTTCAATGCCCAGCAGCGCACGCTGGGCTACCAGGATGCGATGAAGGCCGCCGGCGTGACCGTGGTGGGCGTGCAGTCGGGCCAGTGGGAGATCGACAAGGGCAACCAGGTGGCCAGCAGCATGATGCGCGAGCACCCAGATTTGAAGGCCCTGCTGGCGGGCAACGACAGCATGGCGCTGGGTGCCGTGGCGGCGGTCAAGGCTGCTGGCAAAACCGGCAAGGTAGTGGTGGTGGGCTACGACAACATCAGCGCCATCAAGCCCATGCTGAAAGACGGGCGGCTGCTGGCCACGGCCGACCAGTTCGCGGCCAAACAGGCGGTATTTGGCATTGAGACGGCTCTGAAGGCCCTGGCCGCCAAGACGCCGCAATCGGGCATGCCGGCCGAGATCAAGACTGACGTGGTGCTGGTGACCAAGGATTCCAAATGAACGGGCCCGTCATGCAAAGACGCACCTTCGGGGCCGTGCTCGCCGGTCTGGCACTGGCACTGGCACTGCACGGCTGCGGCGGCAGCGACGACGATGATGCACAGAAGATCATCATCGACAGCGACTACAACACCATGAGCGACGACGGCCAGCTGGGCGTGATGGCCGCGCAGCTGCAGGCCGAAGGCAAGCTGAAGGTGCTGGGCATCACTGTGGTCTCGGGCAACAAGTGGCTGGACCAGGGTGTGGCCGAGGCGCTGAAATCCATGGAGCGCCTGGGCATGGGCCAGCGCATCCCGGTCTATGCCGGCGAGAACTACGCGCTGTCGCACGACTGGGCCACGATCGAGCAGGAACTGGCGGCCGGCGCCGCCAACGACGGCTATTACGGAGCCTGGAGCGTGCAGAAGACGGCACCGACCGCAGCCGAAGTGGTCGCGCCGTCGGACGGCTTCGCGACGACCGTGTCGCTGCAGCCCCAGCATGCCGTGGACTTCCTGATCGACAGCATCAAGGCCAACCCGCGCGAGATCACCATCCTGGCCATCGGCCCGCTGACCAACATCGCCAAGGCCATGCGCAAGGCGCCCGAGATCGTGCCGCTGATCAAGCAGATCATCTACATGGGCGGGGCGGTGCACGTGCCGGGCAACACCACCAAGACGGCCGAGTTCAATTGGTGGTTCGACCCCGAGGCCGCGCAGTACGTGGTGCGCCAGCCGGTGCCGCAGGTGGTGGTGCCGCTGGACGTGACCGACACCGTGCAGCTGACCACGCCGATGTACAACCGCGTCGTGCGCGGCACGCGTCAGACCGCCGTGACCCGGCAGTTCCAGGAGGTCATGGGCCCGGGCTTCAACGGCGTGGGCTTCGAGGGCGACCCGAACTACGAAATGGACGTGTGGGACACGCTGACCATCGCCTACCTGATGGACCCCACGTATGCGACCGAGGTCAAGGAAGAGTACGTGGACGTGGTCAACGCGCCGGGCGCCGCCAACAACGGCCAGTCCATCGGCTACGCCACGCAGCCGGCCGGGCCGACGCTGCAGAAGATGAAGGTGGTCACGAAGTTCGACAACGCGCGGTTCTTCGAGTTCTACGTGGACTTGCTGACGCGGCCGGTGCCGATTCGGTAAGGGTCGATCGCTCCGCAGCGTTGTGGCTGGTACGCCATGCGCGAACCCCGCCTGTGGCCTGCCTGCTGAATGTCGGTCGGCAGCAGGGAAAGATCAGGCAGACGTGCGCGAAGCGCTGGAGAAAAGGTCGGCTTCGCGCCCGTTGCTGTCATTCAGGTCACATAGATCCAGTCGTCGAAGCAGACATAGGGGAGAACAGAAGATGGTCGCCGATCCCTGCGCGCCTACTTGAGCTCCAAATGCGCGTGGTAGCCATCCGATCATCGCCCATCCAGAGGCGCCGCCGCCTTGACTTAGTGCGTAGTCGCGTCAGAATCCGCGAGAGCCCCTTGATGTTTAGCGATCCCGTCTGTAGCTAATACCGCAATCGCATCTTCAGATGCGTGAAGAATGTAGTTTAGGAGTTCCAATGTCGGTTAGAGATAACTATGCGAAAACAGTAAGGCGCGAGTTAGGTATGCATCCCGTGTGGGAGCCAGGTACTCGAATTTCGCTCGGGGATTTCGGCATGCTACAAGACGGAATTTTTCAGAAACTTGGTCAATTGGATGAGTTTCTTCCGTCGGATGTTCTTAAGCAAACCCGCTCCGCCCCGTCGAACCTCGAATTCCTTAGTGCGGGAACTCAGGTCAAATATCTGGGAATGGAAGGAAAAGTGACCGCATCCACACTGGAGATCGGAGGTGCCGGCGGGGAGATGCAGATAAATTTTGCCCGGCAAAACTCGTTATATCTGAAGTCGTGCCGAACCTATACCGATGACGTAGCAAACTTAGAAACAGTATGCTCATTGCTTCGAGAGGACAGCCGGTGGGATTCTTCGTGGGTATTAGTGTCAAGCTTGCGAGTGGCAAATAATTTGGCCTTGGTGTTAGCAGCTTCCGACTCGTCTACGGTATCCTTAAAGGGAGGAATTGAAGCGCTCAGGTCTTTTGAATTGGGAGATCTAAAGCTCGACTCCGGATTAGTAGTTTCTGGCGATGCTGCCTATCGCGCACTTGGTACGTCGGGACCACTATTGCTCAAATTGGTGAAACTGCGGAGATTCTTTAAGGGCATATCGCGTGCCGCCGGCGTCGGTAGCTTAGCCATCAAAGCTTATGAAGACGTTCCGGTAGACAGAATATAACGATTAGGTCGCGGAATGATGCGCACGCCTTGCAGCTTCGAACAAGAGTCGCAAATAGTCAGGCTCAGCGCCGGCGATTTTCTTCTGTGCAATCGAGACCAAAAATTCGCAACCGGTCATGAATTCTGGCATAACTGCGGGCACACCCAATATATCAGGATTTCCCCGGTAACGACTAAGAACAAAGCGAAGCTGTGTGAGCCAGCGTTCGATTCCCGGAAACTCAGTAACAAGATAGTCGGTAAGTCCATCCCGACGCACGACCTCACCGGCCGAAAATTCGTGAATCAAGCACAGGACAATAAGATGGGGTTGTTCAACTACCCACCGCGCTGCGGAGAGTGATTTATTGCGGTCTTTGTCCCCGAGATGCAACAGCTGAAGGAACGCCTCTCCTTTGTGCCCTTCCATCTCCTTAAGCTCAAAACCGAGAAGCTGCATTGCTAGAGGATCTGGTGCTGTCTCTTCGAATCTCTCCCGAGGCCGGAGTTGGCACTCAACAGCACCTCGCCAGATCTCCGCAATTGCAAATTCCGGTCGCTTGACTGCAACAATCCATTCCTGCCTGACGGACTCCCACAGAGCCTCGAAAACCGCATAGGCGGTTAGGCAACCTTCGCGGATCACTCTTGCGCTCTTGTATCCAATCTGAAAGCCTAATACTTCTATGAGTGCGTCAAATCGATCGGTAGGCGAAGGATGGGTATCTCTAGCTAAGTGACCAGCGTTGCGCGCAGGTATAGCCGCCATTGCATTCTCTAGAACGATCTGACATGCAAAGAAGAATGCAATGCCTTGAAAACAATGTATTATGTGCATTGGGTCGGCCGTTCCGGCTCGCGTAATCCATTCTTCCGCGTGCATGTCGGCGGCAAACTCTTCTTGGTGAGATCTGGCGGCAATCGTCAAGGCCCTATTCCCGATCTTTGCTTCTACCCTTCGTTCTTGGCCGAAGTCACCTCGCCGGATGTGACCGTATTCGTGGGCAAGCACGAATAGCTCCGCGAATCCGAGTAGTCCTTCCTTCGACGCGGACTTTATGGGTGATAGCGCGGGTGGGATTATCTTTCGCGGATCACCTACTATCAGAATTCCGTTTAGCGCCTGGAGGAACTGCTGGTGCAGCAATTTGTTCTGTCTTACCGCACGAACGAGTTTATCGCGGTCAGGCGATAGCGGGAGGCCGTCCGAGTGTTCCGGCCACTCGCTGAAAAGTGCTGCAGCTAACAGATTAAGTGAACCGAAGATGCCGGTCTGAAAAAGTATCAGGTATTCTTCAGATCTCTCATCTAGGCAAAGGGTGAGCGCATTACACTGACCAATCGGCAGGCTCCCGAGAAGCACTCCGGAATGGAGCCCGTGATTGGATACCTCGGAGACTATCTTCCTGAGTCTTTCGTCGAGGTTGCAGATCAACTGATAATCTAGTGGATCCTGGTAGGGAGTTGGCCTCTCAAGCTTCAGCGCGTCTTGGATAGAACTTCGAATGCCAGCCCTGTACTCTTCAAGCTGTTGAATCTCGATATTTGAGTAAGCTAGATGACGGTATGCCATCACCGCCGTGAGATTATCTGCGGCAGATTCGTCCAGAACTGAGAGAGACTTGAAGTCAGTGCGCGCATGCTCTTGCAAATCTCTAAGCATAGAGACGGCAGCAGACGACGGCTTCTTTAAGGACATGTCCACTCCTACCTTGTTATAGAGGTTTCGTCCACTGAGGGCAAAGCAAGGAACTGAGCGATGAACGGACCCGCGTTCCCACGCCATCGCTCATTCGCATGTTGTGGGCTTGGGCACTATCCCGATTGTCCCACAGGCTCTTTCAGTTCAGTTTGCGAAAGCATCCTAAATGGTAGGGATGCGCAGCCGCCGAGATCATGCTAAGCCAAGTTCTCCGCGCTGCCTTGGTGGACTATGGCGAAGTGCGTTCTGCGCTCAGTGATACGAAACGAACAACGTCGAAGCCGCCGCTGACCGGCACCCGCTCCTGGCCGACAGCGGGTCATCGTCGCCGGCAACTTTGCGCCCTGGGGAGTCGGTCGAGGCTGCAGAACGTTTGCCTGATATACGACATTCGGCGCTTGATCCCAACCGACTGTGGCATTACAAGAAATCAACTTTGCGACTACGCTACTGATGTGTTCTCTACAAACCGTGGTGGCATGTCACGTCAACACGGCCATGGCGCACCGTCGTTAAGCAATCCGCGCTGTTGTGCGAACCGATTCTTGCTAACTAGCCAGCGTCGATCTAGACCGCTTCGATCAACGATCTCGTCATGAAGCGAGTGCGCGATGCGACTCAAGAGAAGCGTCAGATCTATAAGCATCCTCGCCGCGAGCTTTGGCTGCCGCTCTACGCTAGGATCGCTCCGCATCAGAATCGTGTTGTTTTCCAATCGGTCAATCAGTCCATCAACGGTTTGCGCGCCCGTGGAAAGGTAGGTAAAGGTATCCAGGCTGCTCTTGAAGCGCGGTGCCGTGTATGCAAATCCCGGTCTGTAGTTCACTGCATTGCGCAAAGCGCTCGGCCAGTCATCACCAAGAACCGCCGACGAGGCGATGATCGCCATGAAAAGCCTCTCCTCTTGAGGGGAAGCTACGCCCGACCCAACCTCGGCGTATATGGCCTTAAAGAGTCCGAACACAGTGGTCCAAAGTTGCTCGTGAACGCGACGCTGACGCTTCACAAGCAGAATCTCGCGCGTTCCAGCGCTTATCGCACCACCGCAGATTACCTCGTAGGTTCCTTTGCCCATCGACATTGAACCTGTCGGCGCTAGCTTAGTAAATTGCTTAGCCACATCGGGAGTGACGAACCAAAGAGCATGCCCGACCATCCTCGAAAAACCCATAGCTGCGAAGTATGCCCAGTAGTAAAATGTGACCACTTGCCAAGCTGGGCTGTTCCACTCTGAACTCGCTAACGTCTTCATCAATGAAACCTGATGCTCAAGCGCATGATCCAAGTGGTATGCGGCATCAGAGATCAATGCACCTCCAAAGTCAGTTGGAGAGGCCGCTATGGAGAACCTAGTTGATGTTGCTGATGCGACTGTATAAGTGCCGCGCGCTTGCCATGCAGCTAGCGTTAGTGGGCTCTTGAAACTGACGTTTGCCCCGGGCGGCACTGCGTCTAAAGCCCGTTGGCGAATTCGCTGCCAAAGAGCGCTTTGAGGCAAGCTCACAACATCTCAGCCGAAATGGGAGCGGTCTTTCTCAGGGTGGACTGCATGATCGCAACGATTGCCTTCTTCGACAAAAGTACCCTGCCACCGGTTCCGAAGTAGCTAAGACGAGCCAACGGTCGAATGGTTGCTTGAATCATCGCCTGCTTAACGTTTTTCTTCGAGGTCAAGGTACTCTGGATCACTTCGCCGAAAAGTTCAAAAATCGATTCGAAAAAGGCCGACCGCAGAAGTAGTGACTTCTCTGGAATTTCGGCATCCCACGCGTTGAGAAAGTTAAGAATTAGCCTATATCTGTTCTCTGCACCAGCGTCGAGAGCAACACCGGAAGTCAGAATCGGACCCACTGCGCGGTTGAATGTCACCCTTGAGATGCGGTTCGCAAGCGACTTGGAAGCGCTGAGTTTTCCGGCGAGGGGTGATTGCGAATCGGTGTTCAAGCGGTCAAAGATCTGACGGAGCGTATGTTCTTTCGCGTCTTCGACGTCAGCGAGTTCTTTGATATCAAGCAGTAGCGCCGCAGGCACACCCCTCTGCGTCGTGTTAATGTCGATGAACAATTTCGTCTCTTCTGCACGCGTTAGGCCCTCGTAGATAGCGACTGGGACTCTGTGACGAACAGAACATTTCTGGT
Organism: Rhodoferax sp. RT4P68; assembly: GCF_056521305.1. NCBI lineage: Bacteria > Pseudomonadati > Pseudomonadota > Betaproteobacteria > Burkholderiales > Comamonadaceae > Rhodoferax > Rhodoferax sp. RT4P68. The sequence continues at coordinate 66,117 of NZ_JBWMBB010000006.1, read as the reverse complement.
AACCCCAAAGTCTATGTTGCCCATCCAAAACCAAGAAGGCTGACGGCTCGCGCGAGAAAGAAATAGATTTCGTTTTCCGGTTGTAGAGGAAAGTTGCATTCGGTTGAGCAGACAAGACAATGTTGCTCGGGATCGAACCAGTCCCAGCAGCAAGATAGCTTGCAATGTCGTCAGCGCGCGACTCGTTTAAGGCGCGCTGAAATCCTGCCACAGGATCCTCGTCTCGCTTTGCAACGAAGCAATAACTGAACAGATCGTCGACTGGGATCGTCGTAAAGTAAAAACGATGCTTGTTCTGTGTCATCAGCAAGGCAGGATAGGTAGTCGCCTTTTTTCGGATGATCTTCTTTGTTGGCGCAGATGCGGATTGGGTCGCCATTTTTTCTCCTTCAGCACGCAGTTATTTGGCGCTCTGTTGAGAGAAGTCTACAAGAGAGTTTCGCCCCACTGCTTGCGTCCGATACCTGCGCCAAGCCCTCAGGTGTTTGCGCGCCCGCACGGAGAAGTCAAGGCTGCGGATGGGCCGCGAGGCCTTATCAGACTGCCACCTCGCACTCCCGACGTTTGCCAGCTAGTGAAGTCGCCGTCTAGTGAAGACGCCGCATTGTTCGAAGTCTGGCAGCGAGTTGCCGGAAAGCAGGCCATGGCGACGGACAGCTCCTGGCCGAGAGCGGTCCGCGGCGCACCGGCCCAGCCAGCCTCGAACGACCTGTGCCCCGTCGCCACGCGCCGCACCACTTGGCCAAACCTTACAGGTCAGAACGCCACACCCGCATAGAGCAGCACGTTCGCATACGGCGTGCACTCGCCCGTGCGCACCATCGCCCTGGCGCCCGCGCACAGCTGCTTGAGTTGGGCATGCGTCACCACCTCGACGGCGGCAGGCGCCAGCGGCGCAGCCCAGCCGGGCACCTGGCCGGCCGCCGCCTCCTGCGCCACCACCGCCCGCTCCACCTGCAGCTCGCTCAATACAGCGGTCAGCACGTCGGCGAATGAGGGCACGCCGCGCATCACGGCGAGGTCGATGCACTGCGGCCCCGGCGGGATCGGCAGGCCCGCATCGCCGATCACCAGCAGGTCGCCGTGGCCCATGCCGGCGATCACGCGCGAGAGTTCGGCGTGCAGCAATGTGGTGCGCTTCATGGCAGATCCTGGGCAATGGGTGGTTCGGGCTGGGCATCGACCTCGGCCGCCGTGGGGATGGAGACCTGCGCGCCCAGGCGTGTCACGCACACGGCGGCGGCACGCACGCCGCGCGCCGTGGCCTGCGCCAGATCCTGCCCCTGGGCCAGCGCCACGGCCACGGCGCCGGCAAAGGTGTCGCCCGCCGCCGTGGTGTCGACGGCCTGCACCTGCAGCGCCGGCTGGAAACGGCAACCGCCCTGCTCCACGATCACGGCGCCCTGCGCGCCCAGCGTGACGACCACGCGCCCCACGCCGCGCGCGCGCAGCGCCTGGCCGGCGGCGGCGGCCTGCGCGGGCGTGGCGACCTCGCAGCCGGCATAGGCCGCGGCCTCCACCTCGTTGACCACCAGCGTGTCCAGCTGCGGCCACAGTTCATCGGGCAGTGGCTGCATCGGCGAGGGATTGAGCAGCACGCGGCAGCCGGCCCGGTGCGCCGCGGCGACCGCCTGCAAGACCACCGGCAACGGCGTTTCCAGCTGCGTGACAAGGAACTGGGCGCTGTGCCACACGGGGGTGTAGCCCTCGAATTCCAGCTTGCCGTTGGCACCGGGCAGCACCACGATGCGGTTCTGCGCCGAGTCCTCCACCATCACCAGCGCGCGGCCGGTGGGCTCGTTGTCGTCGATCTGCAGACCGTCGAGCGCAATGCCGTCCATGGCCAGCGCAGCGGACAAGGCCTCGCCGTCGGCATCGCGCCCGATACGGGCGAGCAACCGCACCAAGGCCCCCTGGCGCGCGCAGCTCACGGCCTGGTTGCCACCCTTGCCGCCCGGCAGCAGCGCCAGCGAATGGCCGGTCAGTGTCTCGCCGGCCTCGGGGGCGCGCGGCACGCGCAGCAGCAAATCCATGTTCAGGCTGCCAAGCACGACGATGGTGGGCTGGACCGTCATCCGCGCTCTCCCCGGTACGGCGCCGTCGACGCACGCACGCGCAGCTCCGGCTGCAACACCACCTTGCGCGCGTCCTGGCGGCGGCCTTCGATGCGCTCGAGCAGCATGTCCACCGCCATCGAGGCGATGCGCTGCTTGGGCTGGGCCACGGTGGTGAGCGGCGGGCAGGCGAAGCGCGCCAGTTCGATGTCGTCAAAGCCGACCAGCGACAGATCGTCCGGCACGGCCACGCCGCATTCGTGCGCGGCGCACAGCGCGCCGATGGCCATCAGGTCGTTGGCTACGAACACCGCGCTGGGCCGCGGCGTCTGCCGCAGGATGGCGTGCATCGCGGCATAGCCGCCTTCGCTGGTGAAGTCGCCCGGCTGCAGCAGGCCGGCCGTGGGCAGGCCGAGGCCGGCCAGCGCCAGGCGCCAGCCCTCGGCACGCTGCTCGGCCGTGGCCACGCCGGCCGGGCCGCCGATGCAGGCGATGCGCCGGTGGCCCAGCGTGGTCAGGTGCTGCACGGCCAGCAGCGCGCCCTGCATGTGGGCGGTCTCCACCAGATCGCAGGGCAAGGTGTCGATCTCGCGGTCCACCATCACGGTGGGAATGCGCAGGCCGGCCAGCAGACCGGGCAGCGCCGGGTCTTCGCCGGACGAGACCACGATCAGCCCGTCGACCCGGCGCTCGGCCAGCACCTGCAGCACCATGCCCTGGCGGCGCGGCTCGTCGTCGGTGTTGCACAGCAAGAGGTTGTAGCCGGCGCCAAAACAGCGGTCTTCGATGCCGCGCACGATCTCGGCGAAATAGGGGTTGGAGCTGTTCGGGATCAGCATGCCCAGCGTGTGGGTGGCACTGCGTTGCAGGCTGCGCGCCACCGCGCTGGGCACGTAGCCCAGGTCGCGGATGGCCTGCTCCACGCGCGCGCGGCCCTCTTCGCTGACAAAGCGGGTCTTGTTGACCACGTGCGAGACGGTGGTCACCGAGACATTGGCGTGGCGTGCCACGTCCTTGATGGTGGCCATCGGTTCAACCCTTGTTGGCGCGCCGTTGGCGCAGCGTGTCGACGATCACCGCGACCACGATCACGCAGCCGGTGATGATGCGCTTGCTGGGCTCGCTGGCGCCGACCTGGGCCAGCCCGGCCTCCAGCACCGCGATGATCAGCACGCCGATGAAGGTGTTGACCACCGAGCCGCGCCCGCCCATCAGGCTGGTGCCGCCGATCACCACGGCCGCGATCACGCGCAGCTCCATGCCCTGCCCCGCGTTCGGGTCGGCCGCCTCCATGCGGGCAGCCTGCATCAGCCCGGCCAGGCCGGCCAGCAGGCCGGTCAGCGTGAACACGATGATGCGCACCGGCCGCGGGTCCACGCCGGCCAGGCGCATGGCCTCCTCGTTGGTGCCGATGCCCACCACGCTGCGGCCGAACACGGTGCGCGTGAGCACCAGCTGGCCGACGATGACCAGTGCCACCGCCAGCAGGAAGGCCACCGACACGCCGCCCACCAGCGGCGCCGCCAGCCCGGCAATGCGCTCGCCCACATACTGGGTGCGCGAGCCGGTGACGAGATACGCCGAGCCGCGCACCACCTCCAGCATGCCCAGCGACACGATGAAGGACGGCAGCCGCCAGGCCACCGAGACCGAGCCCAGCACCAGGCCGCACAGCGCACCAGCGCCCAGGCCCAGCAGCGCGGCGGGCAGCGTGCCCCAGCCCCACTGCAGCACGGCCATCGCGCTCAGCGCCGCGCTAAGTGCCAGCACCGAGCCGACCGACAGGTCGATGCCCGCGATGATCAGCACGAAAGTCATGCCCACCGCCATCACCGCCAGCGCCGGGATCTCGTTGACGATGGCGACGAAGGTGTCGGCGGTGAAGAAGTACTCGGAGAGGCTGCTGAACAGCGCCACCATGCCCAGCAGCACGACGGCCAGGCCCAGGTAGGTGCCCAGCTGGGCGTTCAGGCCGCTGCGCGGCGTCGTGCTTGCTGCGGCACTCATTGAAAATCCTCCGGCTTCGCCTTCGGGGCGAGCTTGCTTGGGGCGGCCCGGCGCGCGCTCATGCAGAGGCCCCCTCGTGTCGTGGTTCGCTGACGCCGCTGAATGCAGCCGCCAGCAGGGATCGCTCGGTCCAGGCGCCGCGCTCGAACACCTGCACCAGGCGCCCGCCGCTCATCACGCCGATGCGGTCGCACATGGCCATCAGCTCGCGCAGATCGCTGGAGACCATCAGCAGCGCGCGGCCGTCGGCGGCCATGTGTTCCAGCTCGGCGTACAGGTCGGCGCGCGCGCCCACGTCCACGCCGCGCGTGGGCTCGTCCAGCAGCAGCACCTCGCAGTCGCGGTGCAGCCAGCGCGCGAACACCACCTTCTGCTGATTGCCGCCGGACAAGGCGGACACCGCCTGCTCTTCGCCCTGGCAGCGCACGCGCAGCTTGCGCACCAGGGCCTGCACGATGGCGCGTTCGCGCCCCGGCTGCAGCCATCCGCCGCGTGCCACGGCCGGCAGGTCGCTCAGCGTGGTGTTGACGCGGATGGGTTGCGGCAGCAGCAGGCCTTCGGACTTGCGGTCTTCGCTGACCAGGCCGATGCGCTGGCGCACGGCCTGGATGGGGCTGGACCAGCGCGGCGCGGCCTGGCCGTTGGCCGCCAGCAGCTCGACGCTGCCGCGGTCCGCCTGGTCGGCACCGTAGATCAGGCGCAGCAGCTCGGTGCGGCCGGAGCCGACCAGGCCGGCCAGGCCGAACACCTCGCCGGCGTGCAGGTCCAGGCTCACGCCCTGCACTGCCTGGCCGCGGCCCAGATCGCGCACCCGCAGCTTCACCGGGCCAACCGGGCGGCGCGCGCGGTCCGCGTCGTCGTCCAGCGCGCGGCCGATCATGCGTTGCACCAGGTCGGCCTCGCTGACGCCGGCCATGGGCCGCGCGTCGACCAGCCGGCCATCGCGCAGCACGGCCACCTGGTCGCAGATGCGCCGCAGCTCCTCCAGCCGGTGCGACACATAGACCAGCGCCACGCCCGCTGCAGACAGCTGGGCGATCTGGGCGAACAGGCGCTCGGACTCGCGTGCGGTCAGCATGGCCGTGGGTTCGTCCAGGATCAGCACGCGCGTGTCGTCCTGCAGGTTGCGCGCGATCTCCACCATCTGCTGGTGGCCGATGCCCAGTTGCGCGACCGGCGTGTCGGGGTCGATGTCGACAAGGCCGATGCGGGCCAGCTGCCGCTCGGCCAGCGCACGCAGCCGGCTCTTCTGCACGAAGCCGGCGCGCTGCGGCAGGCGGCCCAGCAGCAGGTTCTCGGCCACGGTCAGCGTGGGCACCAGGCCCAGCTCCTGCATCACCATGCGCACGCCCTGGGCCTCGGCCTCGCGGCGCGAACGCGGCACGAACGGCTGGCCGCCCAGCTGCATGCTGCCGCGCGTGGGCGCCACCAGGCCGCAGACGATCTTGGACAGCGTGCTCTTGCCCGCGCCGTTCTCGCCCGTCAGCGCCAGCACTTGGCCGGCGTGCAGATCCAGGCTCACGCCGTCGAGCACGGTGGCGGCGTAGTCCTTGCCGATGCCCTGCAGCGACAGCACAGAAAGTGCCGCCATGCTTACTTGCTGTCCTTGGTGACCAGCACCACGTCGGTCTTGATCTCGGCCGGCATGCCCGATTGCGGCGTCTTGGCGGCCAGGGCCTTCAGAGCCGTCTCAATGCCGAACACCGCCTGCTTGGCCGCGAACTGGTCGGCCGTGGCCAGCAGCCGCCCGTCTTTCAGCATGGGCTTGATCGCGCTGATGTTGTCGTAGCCCACCACGGTGACCTTGCCAGTCTTGCCAGCGGCCTTGACCGCTGCCACGGCACCCAGCGCCATGCTGTCGTTGCCGGCCAGCAGGGCCTTCAGATCGGGGTGCTCGCGCATCATGCTGGAGGCCACCTGGTTGCCCTTGTCGATCTCCCACTGGCCCGACTGCACGCCCACCACGGTCACGCCGGCGGCCTTCATCGCATCCTGGTAGCCCAGCGTGCGCTGCTGGGCATTGAAGGTGGTGGACACGCCTTCGATGATGCCGACCTTGTCGCCCGCCTTGAGCGTCTTGGCCAGCGCATCGCCCACCAGCTTGGCGCCGGCGCGGTTGTCCGGGCCGACGAAGGGCACGGACAGGCCCTTTTCCTTCAGTGCCGCCGGGTCCAGCTGGTTGTCGATGTTGACGATCAGCACGCCCTTGTCGGCGGCCGCCTTGATGGCGGGAACCAGGGCTTTGGAGTCGGCCGGGGCGATCACCAGCGCGTCGACCTTCTGCGCCACCATCTGCTCGACGATGCGGATCTGGGCGGCCGCGTCGGTCTCGTCCTTGATGCCGTTGGCCACCAGCGTGTACTGCTTGGCGTTGGCCTTTTGGTGCGCCTTGGCGCCTTCTTCCATGGTCAGGAAGAACTCATTGGCCAGCGACTTCATGACCAGGGCCACCTTGGGCGGGCTCTGCGCCCAGGTGGGCGTGGCGGCCAGCAGGCCGGCCAGGGCCAACGTGGTGGTCAGGGTGCGGCGGGTCGAACGCATGGGCTGTCTCCTTGTTGTGCTGCGTTGGAAAGCAGCCAATATAGGAAGACAAAAACGATTGCGCAAACGTTTGCGATCAGGGGTTTCCCGCGAGAAGGTTACGAAAGGTTGGCGGCGCCATTCAGGGCGCAGTCCGCAGGTCAGCGGGTCAGCCGCAACCGGAAACAGATGTCGGCGCCTTGCGGCAAATACAGCACCTGCCAGGTGCCGCCCTCATGGGTACTCTTTCGAAGTACTGCCGCGATTGTGGAAATCGGCCCGCGCTCGTGCATCCATTTTTGGATGAAGCGGCCATGGCCACACCCGCACGGGCGCCGCGCTTCGCGGTCGTCAACGCCTCACTCCAGGCTGATGTTCCCGCGCTTCACCAGCTCGCCGTAGACCTTGGACTTGATCTCCGCCTGCCGCGCAATCTCTTGCGGCGACCAGGCCAGCGGCTCGAACGCGAAGGTGTCGAAGCGCGCGCGGATCTCCGGGTCGGCAATCACCTTGGCCACATCGGCGTTGATCTTCGCCTGCAACGCAGCCGGCATGCCCTTGGGCGCCAGCAAGCTGACAAACGAGTTGACCTCCAGCCCCGCCGGCCCGCCGGATTCGGCCATGGTCGGCACATCCGGCATCTGCGGCACGCGCTTGGCCGCGGCCACGGCGATGTAGCGCAGCTTGCCGGTCTTGTAGATGCCCTGGCTGGACGGGATCGAGGCGAAGCTCCACGGCACTTCGCCCGTGGCCACGTTGGTGAACAGCTGCGACACCTCGCGGAACGGTGCGTGCTGCATCTGCGTGCCGGCCAGCGCGTCGACCTGCTGGCCGCCCAGGTGGCCGGGGCTGCCCACGCCCCAGGAGCCGTAGACGATCTTGTCCGGCCGGGCCTTGGCGTCGGCGATCAGATCGCCCATGGTCTTGTACTTGGAGTCGGTGCCCACCGCGACGAAGAATGGCGTGCGGAACAGCGAGGCCACCGGGTCGAAATGCTGCAGCGTGACGAAGTTCTTCGACTTGTACAGGTGCGGCAGGGCGGCCACATGTTCGCTGTCCAGCTGCAGCAGGGTGTAGCCGTCGGGGGCCGCGCGGCGCGCCTGGTCGATGGCGATGAAGCCGCCGCCACCGGGCTTGTTGTCGATGGTCACGCGCTGATTCCACAAGCGGCCCAGCTTGTCGCCCACCATCCGCATCACCGCGTCGGGGCCGCTGCCCGCGGCAAAGGGCGTGATGATGTTGACCGGCTTGGTCGGGTAGTCGGTGGCCTGGGCCAGCGCGGCGGTGCCTGTGCAGCACAGGGCGGACAGGGCGGTCAGGCGGATGAGGGCGTTGCGTTTGTTCATGGTGTCGTTGTCTCCGAAGTTGCAATCAGGGGGGCCAGGCAGTTGTCGGCCGTCCAGCCATACAGCCATTCCATGGCGTCGTAATAGCGCTCTGGCGTGCGGCCCGTCCACAGCGCATTGCGCACTTGGCGCTCCACGCCCTTCGCGTGAAAGATGCGGCCCATTTCGCGCGCGGACAGTACCACGCGTGCGGTGCGCGCCACGCGTGAAGTCTGATACAGCGCAAAGGCCTTCACGAAGTCGTTGTCGTGCCGGCCCAGCGCCTCGCCCAGCGTCACGGCATCCTCCATCGCCATGCAGGCGCCCTGCGCCAGGTACTGCAGCGTGGGATGGGCGGCATCACCCAGCAGCGCGGCGCGGTCGTACACCCACTGGCTGATGGGCTCGCGGTCGGCCGTGGCCCAGCGCTTCCAGTCCTTGGGCAACTCGATCAACTGGCGCGCGCGGGCGCTGATGCCTTCGAAGTAGCTCAGCACTTCGGCGCGGCTGCCCTCGCGCACGCTCCACTCCTCCTGCTCGCGGCTGTGAAAGGTGACGACCACGTTGTACTGCTCGCCGCCGCGCAGCGGGTAGTGCACCAGGTGGCAGTTGGGGCCGACCCAGATGGCGGCGGCGTTCCAGCGCAGGTCTTCGGGAAAGTCGTTCTTCTCGACCACTGCGCGGTAGACCACGTGGCCCGAGACACGCGCCTCGTCGCCCACGTATTGCCGGCGCACGGCTGACTTCACTCCGTCGGCGGCGATCAGCGCCTGGCCGCGGTGGCGCCGGCCTGTCGCGTCGACCACGGTCACGCCCTGCGCGTCCTGCTCCACGCGCTGCACCTGGGTGCCGGTGGCGACCTGGATGCGGCCGGTGGCCTGCGCGCCCTCCAGCAGCGCGCCATGCACATCGGCGCGGTGGATCACGGCATAGGGGTTGCCAAAGCGTTGGCGAAAGGCCTCGCCGGTCGGAATGCGGCCCACCAGCGTCTCGTCCAGCGCGTCGTGCATGACCATCTCGTCGGTGTAGACGGCGCGGGCACGGGCGATCTCGCCGATGCCCAGCGCGTCGAACGCGGCGAAGGCGTTGGGGCCGAGCTGGATGCCGGCCCCGATCTCGCCAAGCTCTGGGGCCTGCTCCAGCACCTGCACGTCGAAGCCGCGCCGCACCAGGGCCAGTGCCGCCGCGATGCCGCCGATGCCGCCACCGGCCACCAGCACGGGGAGTCGTTCAGTCTTGTTCATGGTTGTCTCCTCGGGTCTCGTCACGACATCAATCGACACGCACCACGAGCGGCGCAAAGCCGTCGATGCGCACCGTCATGGTCTGGCCGCGTTCCACCGCGCCCACACCCTCGGGCGTGCCGGTGAAGATCAGGTCGCCGGGCTGTAGCGTGAACAGCGTGGACAGGTTGGCAATCACCTCGCCGACCGACCAGATCAGGTTGCGCACGTCGCTGCTCTGACGCACCTGGCCATCGACCTCCAGCGTGATGGCACCAGCGCTGACTTCACCGCCCGCAGCCAGCGTGCGCAGAGGGCCGACAGGGGCCGAGAAATCGAACGCCTTGCCGATCTCCCACGGCCGGCCGGCTTCGCGCATCTTCATCTGCAGGTCGCGGCGCGTCATGTCCAGGCCCACGGCGTAGCCGTAGATGTGCTCGGCGGCCTGATCGACCGGGATGTTGTTGCCGCCCTTGCCGATGGCCACGACCAGCTCGGCCTCGTAGTGGTAGTTGCGCGTCAGCGGCGGGTACGGAATGGTGGCCGTGCTGCCGGCAGCGACCGGCACGACCGATGCGTCGTCGTTCGGCTTGCAGAAGAAGAACGGCGGCTCGCGGTCGGGGTCGAAGCCCATCTCCCGCGCATGGGCCGCGTAGTTGCGGCCGACGCAGTAGACGCGGCGCACGGGGAACAGCTGGTCGCTGCCGGTGACCGGCAGGCCGACCGTGGGGGTGGGGGCGAAAACGTAGGACATGCGTGGTCTCCTGCCGCGCTGTGGCGGCATCCGGGGTTGAAAAAAAAGGGGTGCCGGCGCAGGCCGGCGGGTGTGGATGCGGGCTACTCGAAACGCTCGCGCAGGACGCCCATGGCGTTCTGCACGGGCCGATCGGAGTAGCTGAACAGCACGGCCTCGTCACTGGCCGCCAGTTGCAGCGGCGCCCACGACGGCACGACGAAGGTGTCACGCGGCCCGAACGCGAAGCGCTCGCCGCCGATGGTGGCCGTGCCCTGGCCCTCGACCACGCTGTAGATCGCGCCATCGGTCTGCCGGTGCACCTGGCCGGCGAAGCCCTGGGGCAGCAGCTGCAGGAAGGGCTGGATCGTCGGCATCGGCGAGCCGCCGGTCAGAGGGTTCACATAGGCCAGCTTGTGGCCGTGCCACGGGTCCGGCGCCTCGCCCCGTGCCAGCGCGGCCAGCGCTTCGCGGCTGCGGGCATAGGGGTAGCTGAAGATCGGCGAAGTCGGCGAGCGGTGGCGGTGTTTGACCGGCGCCATGTTGTGGCCGAAGCGCGCGAAGCTGTGGCCCTCGGGCACGGCCACCTCTTGCGACATGGCGTCGGCGTTCTCGGCAAAGCCGGCGTCGAAGAAGCGCAGCATGGGGATGTCCAGCCCGTCCAGCCAGACCACCGGCTCGGCCGCACCGGCCACGCCTTCGTTGCCATGGTCGTGCCAGGCCCACGACGGCGTGATGATGAAGTCGCCCGGGTACATGGTGGTGCGCTCACCGCCCACCGTGGTGTACGCACCCTGCCCGTCCACGATGAAACGCAGCGCCGACTGCGTGTGCCGGTGCGCCGGCGCCACCTCGCCCGGCATGATCAGCTGCAGGCCGGCGTACAGCGACTGCGTGATGGACGAGCGCCCGGGGATGGCCGGGTTCTCCAGCACCAGCACGCGTCGCACGGCCTCTTCAGCGGTGATCAGCGTGGCCGACTCCATCAGGAACGGCTTGATCGCCTCGTAACGCCACAGTGCCGGCACACAGGGGCTCTGTGGCTCGCGCGGCACCAGGGCGTGCAGCGATTCCCACAGGGGCGTGAGGTGCAGCGGGCGGATGCGGTCGTAGTAGGCCTGGCGGGCGTTCGGCGTTGTCATGTGGTGTCTCCGGGGATGTTGATCTGTGTCAGTGGCGTGATTGTTGGCTCGGGGTTCTATTGCAGCAAGCTTGCTGGCGGATACTTGGCATTGCTTTTTTGAATACTGCGCCATCGAGATCTGAACCGCACCACAGCAGCCGACCCAAGCCATGGAGACATGCAATGTCCAAACTCGACCTCGAATGGCTCAAGGTGTTCGACGGCATCTGGCAGACGGCCAGCGTATCGCAGGCCGCTGACCGCCTGGGCATGGCGCAAGCCGCCGCCAGCACCGCGCTGAACAAGCTGCGCGCCCACTTTGACGACCGCCTGTTCGAGCGCACTTCGCTCGGCATGCAGCCGACACCGCATGCGCAGAAGATCCAGCCGGCCCTGCGCGAGGCACTGGCCCAGCTGGAGCAGGCCCGCAACAGTCGCGAGGCGTTCGACCCGCTGCGCGCGCAACGCCGCTTTCGCATCTGCCTGACCGACATCAGCGAGGTGGTGCTGCTGCCACGGCTGGTGGAGCACCTGCGCCGCGCGGCCCCGCACGTCCTGATCGAAACCGAGATCGTCTCAGCCGCCAGCGCGCGTCGGCTGGAGGATGGCGAGATCGACCTGGCCGTGGGCTTCATGCCGCTGCTGGAGACGGGCTTCTACGGCCAGACCCTGTTCCGCCAGAACTTCGTCTGCCTGGTGGCACAGAACCACCCGCGCGTCGGCGCGCGCATCACGCGCAAGGCCTTCGCGGCGGAGGCGCACGCCGTCGTGGGCTCGTCGGGCACCGGACACGCCATCGTCGACAAGGTGATCGCGCGCCAGGGCATCGAGCGGCGCGTGGTGGTGCAGCTCTCGAGCTTCCTCGGCGTGGCACGCATCGTGGCGCGCACCGAGCTGCTGGTCATCGTGCCGCGCATCCTCGGCGAAATTCTGGCGACGCAAGAGGCCGTCAAGCTGATCGAGCCACCGTTCGCGCTGCCCGACTATGCGGTGCGCCAGCACTGGCATGCGCGCTTTCATGCGGACGATGGCAATGCGTGGTTGCGGCGGACGATGGCGGAATTGTTCAGCGGCGACCGGGCCAGGCCGTGACAGGGCTGGCCGGTAAATCCAGGGCCAGCCAAACGGCATAAGCTCACACCATGCACACGCTCAACCACTGGACCCCTTCCTCCTGGCGCGACCGCCCCGCGCTGCAGTTGCCGACCTATGCGGACGAGGCCGCGCTGCGCGCCACCGAGCAGCGTTTGTCCACGCTGCCGGCGCTGATCTTTCCGGGCGAGATCGCGCAGCTGCGCACGCGCCTGGGCGCCGTGGCGCGCGGCGAGGCCTTTCTGCTGCAGGGCGGGGACTGCGCCGAGAGCTTCGACGACTTCGGCCAGGAGGCGGTGGAATCGACCTTCCGCGTGATCCTGCAGATGGCCGTGGTGCTGACCTATGCGGCCGCCTGCCCGGTCGTCAAGCTGGGCCGCATTGCCGGGCAATTCGCCAAGCCGCGCTCCTCGGACGTCGAGACGGTGGACGGCACCACCCTGCCCTCTTACCGCGGCGACATCATCAACGGCAGCCCGTTCACGGCGCAGGACCGCACGCCCGACCCGGCGCGCTTGCTCACCGCCTACGCGCATTCGACGACCACGCTCAACCAGCTGCGCGCACTGGCCCAGGGCGGCTTTGCCGACCTGCACGAGGTGCACCGCTGGACGGCCGACTTCGTGCGCACCAGCCCGCAGGGCACGCGCTTCGAAGAGCTGGCCAACCGCATCACCGAATCGCTGGCGTTCATGGAGGCCTGCGGCTTCGATGCGACGCGCGCGCCGCAGCTGCACGCGGTGGAGTTCTACACCTCGCACGAAGCGCTGCACCTGCACTACGAGCAGGCGCTGACGCGCTATGACGAACGCACAGGCAGCTGGTATGGCGGCTCGGCCCACATGCTGTGGCTGGGCGAGCGCACGCGCGGGCTGGACGGTGCGCACATCGAGTACCTGCGCGGCATCGGCAACCCCGTCGGCGTGAAGCTCGGCCCCACCGCCAGTGCCGACGATGTGCTGCGTCTCCTGGACCGGCTGGACCCGGACCAGCAGCCCGGGCGCATCGTGCTGATCAGCCGCATGGGCAGCGACAAGGTAGCCGAGCGCCTGCCTGCGCTGCTGCGCGCCGTGCGCCGTGCGGGCCGCAAGCCGGTGTGGTGCTGCGACCCGATGCACGGCAACACGGTGACCTCATCGAACGGCTACAAGACGCGCGACTTCGAACGCATCCTGGCCGAGATGCGCGGCTTCTTCGCCGCGCATGCGCAAGAAGGAACGTGCGCGGGCGGCCTGCACTTCGAGATGACGGGGCAGGATGTGACCGAGTGCCGCGGCGGCGCGCAGGCACTGACCGACGAGGGCCTCAGCAGCCGCTACCGCAGTGCCTGCGACCCGCGACTGAATGGCTCGCAAAGCCTGGAGCTGGCGTTCCAGATCGCCGATGTGCTGAAGGCGGCGCGGGCCGGCTGATTCGGGCCGGCTGATTCGGGCCGGCTGATTCGGGCCGGCTGATTGGGCCGGCTGATTGGGCCGGCTGATTGGGCCGGTCAATCCAGCGAGACGTTGGCCTTTTTGGCCAGCGCCGCATAGCGCGCGGCCTCGCTGCGAAAGAACTTCGCGGCATCTTCCGGCGACGTGGGCTTGATGACGTTGCCCTGTCTGGCCATGGCGTCGGCCACCTCCGGGCTGGCAAAGCCTTTGACGAATGCCTCGTGCACGCGCTTGATGTCCGCCGCCGGCAGCTTGGCCGGGCCGACCACGGCGAACCAGCCCTCCACGTCGTAGTCCGGCAAACCCTGCTCGGCAATCGTCGGGATGTCCGGCGCGGCCGGCGAACGCGTGGCGCCGCACAGGCCGAGGGCTTTGACCGCACCGCTCTTGATGTGCGCCTGGATCGCTGGCAGCGCGACCACACCGAACTGCACCTGGCCGCCCAGCAGGTCGTTGACCATCGGCCCCGTGCCTTTGTAGGGGATGTGGCGCACCTTCAGCCCGGCCTGCTCGACAAACATCTCGCCGGCCAAATGGATGATGGTGCCGTTGCCGGACGAGGCGTAGTTGAAGTCGTCCGGCTTGGCCTTGACCAGCGCGATCAGCTCCTTCACGTTGCTGGCCGGCACGGCCTTGCCGGCCACCAGCACCAAAGGCGTGGCGCCGACGATGCTGATGGGCGTGAAGTCGGCCACGGCATCGAACGGCATCTTCTTGTAGACGGCCGGGTTGATGACGTGGTTGTTGGAGAACAGGCCCAGCGTGAACCCGTCGGGCGCGGCCTTGGCCACCGCCGAGGCACCGGTGATGCCGCCGGCGCCGGGCAGGTTCTCCACCACCAGCGGATGGCCCAGGGCCTTGCCGATGGCGACCGAAGAGGCGCGGGCAATCGTGTCGACGCCGGAGCCGGCGCTGATCGGCAAGATCAAGCGCACCGGCTTGTCGCTCTGGGCGAAGCTGGGCAAGGCCAGCAGTGCGGTGGCCGACAGCAGCGTGCGGCGCGTGAGAGTGGCGTGGGAAGTCGTCATGGTGGTCTCCGTTTCTTCAATCAATGCATCAGGCGCTGTGCGCGGCATGCTGCCGCAGCGCGCCCAGAATCTCGTCCGTGTGCTCGCCCACCTTGGGCAGCGGCATGCGCACGCCGGGCCGGCGCCCGCCCATGAGGATGGGCAGCAGCACCGCCTCGGTCACGCCGCCCTCGTCGGTGGCCATGGGCACCAGGCCACCGCTCTGCTTCAGGTGCGGGTCGTCGCATAGCTGTTCGGGCCGCATGATGGGCGCGTAGGGGATGCCGGCGGCCTCCAGCTTGGGTGAGAGTTCATCGGCTTGGTGGTGCAACAGGATCTCGCCCAGCACAGCCAGCAGTTGCGGGCGGATGGCCACGCGCGAGGCGTTGTCGCCGAAGCCGGGCAGCTGCAGCAGGTCTTCGCGCTGCAGCACCTTGCACAGCGTGACGAATTGCTTGTCGCTGACAGCGCCGATGAACAGCTGCTCGCCCCCGGCCAGCGTGAACACGTCGTACACGCTCCAGGCCGAGATGCGCGAGGGCATCGGCGGCGGCGGCTCGCCTGTCATCAGGAACTGCTGCATGTGCTGGGACGAAAGAAACACGCAGTTTTCGAACAACGCGCTCTGCACTTCCTGGCCCAGGCCCGTGCGGTCGCGCTCGCGCAGCGCGGCCAGCACGCCGATGGCGCCGAACATGCCGCCCATGATGTCGTTCACGCTGGTGCCGGCACGCAGCGGCCGGCCGACCGGGCCGGTCATGTACGACAGGCCACCCATCATCTGCACCACCTCGTCCAGCGCCAGCCGCTTCTCGTAGGGGCCGGGCAGGAAGCCCTTGTGCGTCACGTAGATCAGGTGCGGGAAGCGCTGCGACAGCGTGGCGTGGTCCAGGCCCAGCTTCTCCATGAGCCCGGGCCGAAAGTTCTCCAGCACCACATCGCAGGAGCCGGCCAGCTCGGCGGCTGTGGCACGCCCCTCATCGGTCGTGATGTCCAGCACGATGCTCTTCTTGTTGCGGTTGAAGCTGCGGAAGAAGCCTATCCCCAGGCCAGGCAGCTTGCGCGTCTTGTCCCCGCCGGGCGGCTCGACCTTAATGACCTCGGCGCCCAGGTCGGCCAGGATCATGCCGCAGGTGGGGCCCATGACCATGTGGGTGAATTCGAGGACACGGATACCGGCCAACGGCAAGGCTGCATCGGCGTTCGCGCCGGTGAGCGGCAGGGGCGCCTTGGCGGTGGCGCTGGCGTGCGGGGCGTTCTGTTCGGCGTGCATGGAGTGCTTTCGTGGATTCAGGCGGTAGCGGCTTCTGGCTGGAAGGTCTTGGGCAGGCCGGCGCGCCACAGCGTGCCGTGCAGGCTGTCGCCCTCGCCCGCATCGCGCAGCCACCCGGCGACTTTCTCGCGCAGGACCAGCAGGCGCGGCAGGTCGATGCCGGTGTCGATGCCGGCGTCAGCCAGCAAAAAGGCCAGGTCTTCACTGGATGCATTGCCACTGGCGCCGGGTGCGTGGGGGCAGCCGCCGATGCCGGCCAGCGTGGCGTCGAAGCGGGCCACCCCGGTCTGCAGCGCAGCGTAGACGTTGGCCAGCGCCAGCCCGCGCGTGTCGTGGAAGTGGCCGCAGCAAAAGCGCTCGCCGGCGATGGCGCGGGCCTGCTCGAATAGGTCGCGCACGGCCGCCGGGCCGGCATAGCCCACGGTGTCGGCGATGCTGACGCGGTCGGCGCCGGCGTCCAGCAGGGCCTGCATGCAGCGCAGCACCTCAGCCGGCTCGACGCGGCCCTGGAGCGTGCAGCCGAAGGCGGTGCCGATGCCGCCTTCGATCAGCGTCTTCGAGCCGGCGGCATCGCGGGCGGCGCGCATCTTCGCCACCTCGGCCACCACGTCGTCCGGCGTCTTGCGCAGGTTGGCTAGGCTGTGCGCGTGGCTGGCTGACAGAGGGACCAGCATCAGGTCGGCCTGGCTGGCGATGGCGGCCTCGGCGCCACGCAGGTTGGGCACCAGGACGGAGACCACCAGGCCGGGTAGCGTCTTGGCGTAGCTCACCAGCTCGGCCGTGTCGGCCAGCTGCGGCAGCAGCCGCGCCGGCACGAAGGAGCCGACCTCGATCTCGCGCTGGCCGGCCGCATAGGCATCACGGATCCATTCGATCTTGCGCGCGGTGGCGAGTACGGTCTGGAGGCTTTGCAGCCCGTCGCGCAGGCCGACCTCGCGCACCACGACGTGGGGGGGAAGGGATGTCATCTCGCTTGTCTCCTCTTGGGGTGGGTGCGACTTTAGACTTCACCATCCAAGCACTGAAGCGACAATTTTTCCGCCCAGACATGCCCAACCGGAAACACACGCCATGTATGACCTCGATCTGACGACCCTGCGCTTGTTCGTGGCCGCGTGCGACAAGCGCAATCTGGCCCGCGCGGGCGAGCAAGAGCACATCGGCGCCTCCGCCATCAGCAAGCGTCTGGCCTTGCTGGAGCAGCAGGTGCAGGCGCCGCTGCTGGAACGCCACCGGCGTGGCGTGGTGCCGACGGCGGCGGGCGAGATCCTGCTGGAGCACGCCCGCGCCATGCTGGCCACCGCCGACCGCGTGGCGCGGGACATGGCGGCCTACCGTCACGGCATCAAGGGGCAGGTGCGGGTGCTGGCCTCTGTCTCCTCGATTGCCGAGGGCCTGCCCGACGACATCGCGGCCTTCCTGCAGGCGCCCGAGAACGCGCAGATCCGGGTCGATCTGGAGGAGCGCACCAGCACCGACCTGGTCGCCGCCGTCCGCGAGGGCCTGGCCCCGCTCGGCGTCTGCTGGGATGCGGCAGACCTGGAGGGACTGCAGACGCGGCCCTACCACAGCGACCACCTGGCGATCGCGGCGCACCCCGCGCATCCGCTCGCGCAGGCGCTGCAGTGCAGCTTCGCGCAGACGCTGGACCACGAGCACGTGGGGCTGCCGGCCTCGACGGCGGTGCACACGATGCTGGCGCGGGCTGCGGCCATCATCGGCAAACCGCTGCACTACCGGGCCGTGGTCTCCAGCTTCGATGCAGCGCTGCGCTGCGTGCAGGCCGGGCTGGGTGTGGCGATCGTGCCAGGGGAGATCGCCCGCCCGTACGCCGGGGCAGGCGAACCGGGGGCGGGCCTGCGCATCGTGCAGCTGACCAATGCCTGGGCGACGCGGCGGTTTGCGATCTGCCTGCGCGATGCGGCGCTGCTGTCGCCTGCGGCGCGGCTGTTGCTGGTGCATCTGCAGGCGCGCGCGGCGGCCGCGGCGGCCGTGCGGCCTGCGGCACGCTAGCCGGCCCCGGGCGGCCCGTCGTCAGGCGCGCCACCCGCGCAGCGGCGTGATCTGGTCGCGTCGAGTTCCTGGCGGAGCGCCTGGCACTGCCGTGGTGGCGGTGCCCCAAGCACCGTCAGGCGCTGATCGCCAACCCCCGCAACATCACGCCCACACCACCGGCCGCCAGGCAGCAGAACAGAAGGCGCTTGACGAGCAGGGCCGACAGGCGACGCCGCAGCCGCGAGCCCATCCACACGCCCAACAGCACACAGGGCAGCAGGACCACTGCCGTCTGCAGCAGCCCCTGCTGCTGCAACAGGCCAGTCGCACCGAACGCTCCCAAACGCACGACGGCGCTGGTGAACACCACCGTCGCGATGGTGGCGCGCAAGCGGTCCACGTCGTCCAGCCGGCGTGCCAGGTACATGGTGTAGACCGGCCCGCCGGTGCCGAACAAGGCGCTGAACACGCCACCGACGACGCCTGCCGGGATCACCCAACGTGCCGAAATGCGCGTCTGCGCCGACGCGGCCACGAGCAGGCTGCGCAACGCCATGGCCAGCACGAACACGCCCAGGCCGATGAGCAGCCAGCGCGGGCTGACCCGCTGCAACGCTGTCGCACCGATGAACACCCCCACCAGCATCCAGGGCAGCAAGCGCCTCAACTCGTCCGTCGCCACCTGGCGCCAGTTGCGCAACCCGACCAGCGACGTGGCGACCAGGTCGAACAGCAGCACCAGGGGCACGGCAAATTGCAGCGGCACGACCTGCACCAGCATCGGCACGGCCACCATGGCCGCCCCGAAGCCGGTCAGCCCGAACACCGTGTAGGCGACGGTGATGGCCAGCGCAGCCAGGGCGACGGTGCCATCGTCCATGCGTGGCTACGTCACGACCGCCCAGCGGCATGCGCGGCTTGGGAGATCAATTGGCCTTGAGGCCACGGCGGCTGACCAACTCTTTCCAGCGCAAGG
This sequence comes from Rhodoferax sp. RT4P68, assembly GCF_056521305.1. NCBI lineage: Bacteria > Pseudomonadati > Pseudomonadota > Betaproteobacteria > Burkholderiales > Comamonadaceae > Rhodoferax > Rhodoferax sp. RT4P68. Next base: position 47,356 of record NZ_JBWMBB010000006.1, on the reverse strand, counting down.
ATTCGCTGCCGATCTCTGCCAGCAGCTCTGCGGGCGTGGAGGTCGTGGCGGTCATGCCCTGCTCGCTCAGGTAGCGCTTCATGGCAGGCTGTTCCACAGCCCGCTGCACGTCGGCGGCCATGCGGCTGGTCAGCGCGCGTGGTGTGCCCGCCGGCGCCATCAGCGCAAACCAGCCGGAGAAGTCGAAGCCGGGCAGCCCGGCCTCCACCGCAGTGGGCACGTCGGGCAGCAGGCCCGAGCGTTCCTTGCCGGTCACCGCCAGCGGGCGCAGGCGGCCGCCCTTGAGCAGCGGCGAGACGCCGCTGATGTTGCCCACCACCAGGTGCACCGTGCCGGCCATCAGGTCGACGTAGGCCGGGCTCTCACCCTTGTAGGGCACATGCACGAACTGCAGGCCAGCCGCATCGGCCAACGCTTCGCCCGCCATGTGCACCTGGCTGCCGTTGCCGGCCGAGCCAAAGGCAAGCTGGCCCGGGTTTGCCTTGCCATGTGTGATCAGCTCCTGCAGGGTCTTGGCCGGGACACCGACGTGGACGGTCACCACCATGGGGCCGCTGGCCACCTTGCTGACCATCTCGAAGCTGTCGTTGCCATACGGCAGATTCTGGTAGAGATGCGGGTTGACGGTGAACATGCTGCCGGAGGCTAACAGCAACGTGGTGCCATCGGCCGAAGCTTTGGCCACGACCTCGGCGCCCAGTGCGCCGCCCGCGCCCGGGCGGTTGTCCACCACGACGGTCTGCTTCCAGGCCTTGCCCAGTTCCACCGCCAACGCCCGGCCCAGCAGGTCGGTGGCGCCACCGGCCGCGAACGGGACGACCAGCCGCACCGGCTTGCCCGGCCATTCGGCTGCCAGCGCGGGCAGGCCCAGGCCGGCCAGCAGCAGCGCCACTGCAAACCGGCTCGCCAGCCGCCGCCTCGGGCGGTTCAGATCCCTTGCTTCTCGCATCGGGGGTCTCCTTTGTTGTGTCTGTTGTCGGGGGATGTCGGAATGTCTGCGCCGCCGTGGGCGCAGCGCCTGTCAGCCCGTGGGGGTGGGCCGTGTCGGGTTGCCCTTGGGGCCGGCTGCCACGGCGCGCAGCGCCTCCAGCAGCACGTGGGACAGGTGAGAACGCGGGTTGTCGCGCGGCACCAGGATGCCCAGGCGCCGGGTCAGCGGCGGCGAGCCGAAGGGCAGCGTGCGGATCGGCGCCGGGAACTCGTTCCTCGTCAACCGCCCCGGCACGATGGAACTGCCCAGGCCGTTGGCCACCATCGCGATCACGCCGTCCAGCGTGTCGATCTCCATGATGGAGCGCACCGCAATCTTGCGGCGCACGATCTCCTCCTGCACCAGCGTGCCCACGCGGGCCGAGCGATTGAAGCGCACATACGGCGTGCTCTCCAGCACCTGCTGATCGGAGTCGCCCTGGTTCGTGCGGTGCGTGATGACCACGAAAGCCTCGTCCACGAACGGCAGAAAGTCCAGGTCGCTGCGTGCGACCTCGGGCTCGGTGACCACGGCCACGTCCAGCTGGCGGTGCAGGATGGCGCGCTCCAGCTCGTGCGTGAGGCCGGTCGTCAGGTGGATGTCGATGCCGTGGCCCTGCTGCTGCAGCCGCTTGAGCGCCAGCGGCAGCACACCGGAGACACAGGTATGCACCGAACCCAGCTTCAGCAACCCGCCCGGTGTGCCGCGCTTGAGTGCGGCGCTCATGCTTTCCCAGTGTGCGATCAGGTCGCGGGCGCGGTGCGTCAGCGTCAGCCCGCTGGCGGTCAGCACCGGCGGGCGGCGGCTGCGGTCGAACAGCGTCTGGCCCAGTTCTTCCTCCAGCGAGCGCATCTGCATGCTGACCGCCGACAACGACAGCCCGATGGCGTTGCCTGCTTCGACGAAGCTGCCGCGGTCGGCAATGGCGACCAGCGTGTAGAGGGTCTTGACGTCCATACCGCCCCTACAGTCCGAGCAGCTTGCAGGCGTTGCCGCCCATGACCTTGCGCAGGTTCACGGGCTGGATCGGCAGGGCCTCGAACCATCGCTTGTAGTCCTTCACCGGACAGAATGGAAACGAGCTGGCATACAGCATGCGGTCGGCCAGGAAGGAATCGGCGGCCTTCACATACTCCAGCCAGCCCGGCATGCGCGAAAAATACATGTCGGGCGACAGGTACATGTTGGGCCGGCGAAACGCCACGTGCAGGATCTCGTTCACCCAGGGCCAGCCGCCGTGCGCCACCACCACCTTGAGGCTCGGGAAATCGGCCAGCACGCGGTCGGTGCGGATCGGGTCCGAGTAGCTCAGGTCCGGCCCGGCCGTGCCGCCCACCATCAGGATCACCGGCACGCCCAGGTCTTCGCAATGGGCGTAGACCGGGTAGAGCCTGCGGTCGTCCGCATACAGCGGCACCGGATACGAGCCAGGCTCGATGTTGACGAGCTTGAAGCCGGCCTGTACCGCCTGGGTGATGGTGTCGCAGGCGCCCTTGCGCGAGGTCGGGTCGATCGAGGCGGCGCCGATGAAGCGGCCGGGATGCGCGGCCACGATGCCGGCCACGTCCTCGTTCGACACACTGCCCAGCACGCCGGCCAGCCGGCCGACCACCACGCCCTGGGCCACACCGGCCTCGTCCATCTCATCGAGCAGCAAGCCCATGGACTGCTGCTGCGCCGCCGGTGAGGGCGTGAAGCCCACGGTGCGCGTGAAGCCGTCGCGGCGTTCACCGGCCGCGTACATCAGCGTGTTCAGAAACCCATCCACGGGCGGCCGCAGCCTGAAGTCGATCACCATCTGGATGCCCTCACATCACTTCGTTCTTGCGGTCATCGCTCTCGCCATAGCGGTGCAGCGCAGGGGGCTTGAGCCCCTCGTACAGCTTCTCGATACCGGCGTTGATGATGGCGCCGTGCTGGGCGAACAGCGAGTTGCCGGCGAGGTCGCTCTCGACGATGAAGGGGCCGAAGTTCTTCACTTCGAACAGCCACATCGCCTGCGCGATGCCGAGTTCGTCCAGCCAGAAGACCTCACGCACGCGCTGGATGCCACGGCCCAGCAGAGCACCGGTGCCGTAGCCCACAGTGGTCAGATAGACCGCGCCGCCGGGGGCCAGCACCTGCTTGTAGTCGTCCGCCGGCATGCCGCCCTTGCCGATGATGATGCGGGCGCCGGTTGTGGCGATCCAGCGCGGAATCCACTTGGAGAAGCGGAAGCTGGCGGTTGCCGTCACCGCCCCGACGTTGTAGCCGCCCTGCCCGTTGGGCGCGGCGGCCGGCGAGCAATGGAAGTTCACGTTGCTGATGGCGCCCAGGTCCAGCGGCAGGGGCAGGCCCTCGTCCAGCACCTTCTTGTAGACGCCTTCGCGGGCGGTGTAGACCACGCCGCTCAGGTAGACCGCGGCGCCAAGCTCCAACCTGGCGATGTCCTCGGTCTGCGCGGGCAGCTCGAGGTGGAACACCTTCATGCCGTCTGCGTTGTCTTGCTGCTGTTCCATTCGACTGTCTCCCGGCGCATGTAGGGGGTGAACCATTGCGGGTCCGTGCGGTATTCGATGCGGCCGTCGGCGTGGATGCGGGCCGTGGCACGTCTCGACGACAGGCAGAAGGTGTGGATGCTGATCGGCATGCCACCGGTGTGGGTGTGGCCCACCTCGATGTGGCAGTCCACCACCATGGAGGAGCCGACAAAGCCCATCGCACCCATGCCGATGGAATTGCCCAGCTGCTTGAGCTCCAGCTCCAGCTCGGCGATGCGTGGGTCGGGGTTGCGGTCTCCCACGGTGCGCAGGCAGGCGGCCTGCTTGCCCAGCTGCATGCAGGTGTCCTTGGAGCCGCCCAGGCCAATGCCCACGATGGCGGGTTGGCAGGCCAGGCCGCGCTTGCCGAAGGCGATCAACGTGTCCAGCACGAAGCGCTTGATGCCGTCGATGCCGTCGCCGGGGAACAGCATGCGGTAGTCGGTGCCGAACAGGCCGCCCTTGTGCACGGTGGTCACGTCGATCCAGTCAGCATCGGGCTCGAAGCTCCACTCGATCTCGGGCGCGTTGATGCCCACGTTGTTGTTGTTGTCGGTGCGCCAGAGCGGGTGCACGCGGTTGGGCCGCAGCGGCACCAGCTGCGTGGCGTCGGCCGTGGCTTTGCGCAGCGCGTGCTCGACCGCGATGAAGCCACTTTCGACCCGCGCTTCGTTGCCCACCTTCACGTAGTAGCGCGGCAGGCCGGTGTCGGCGCACATGGGGCGGCGGTCCTGGTCGGCCGCCTCCCAGTTGTCCTGCATGGCGTGGATGACAAAGCGGGCCAGCTTGCCGGTCTCGCTCTTGCGCAGCTCTGCGATGCCGGCCCGGTAGTCCTGCGGTATCTCGATCGCCGCGCGCTTCATGATTTCGAGCGCGGCTTCCCGCACCCGCTGAATCGGAATGTTCATCTCGCTCCTTTGTTGTGCAGTGCCGCTCAGGCGGTGACCTTGGGCGGTTGGCCAGCCGCGCCTTCCTCGCCGGTCAGCAAGGACTGCCCTGGCCGCACGATGTCGAAGGTGACCGGCACCATCTGCAGCCGCAATGCATCGCCATCGGCGCGGATGCGCGTGTAGCAACTGGTCTGCAGGTCACCTGGCTCGGGGAAGTCTTCGCGGAAATGCGCACCGCGGCTGTTCTCGCGGGCCAGCGCAGACACCGCGATCACCTTGGAGATGGCGACCAGGCTTTCCAGGTTCAGCCAGTCGTGCCAGCTCACGTTGTAGCGCCGGTCCCCGTCGGCCACGCCCATGGCCAGCAAGGTCGAACGGTGCGATGCGACAGCGGCCAGGCCGCGCTGCATGTCGGCCTGGTTGCGCAGCACGCCCACGTCGTTCCACATGGTGTGCGAGAGCGCATCGCGCAGTTCGTGCACGGCGCCCGCAGCTCGCGAGAACGGGAACTCCGCCTGCGCCACGCCCTGCTGCAGCACGCGCGTGTCCGGATCGCGCCAGCGGCCTTCCCGGCGCACATAGGCGGCCATGGCATCGCCGGCAATGCCGCCGAACACCGTGGAATTCGCCACGCCGTTGCCACCCAGTCGGTTGGCGCCGTGGACGCCGCCGCAGTCCTCACCGGCCGCGAACAGGCCAGGCGATGCGGTCGAGCCGTCGATCTCGAACTCCACACCGCCCATCAGGTAGTGCGCGGTGGGCACGACCTCCACGCGGCCACCAGCCAGGTCGAAACCGCAATCGCTGCAGCGCGTCACCATGCCCGGAAATTTCTTGGCCACCATCTGCGGCCCCAGGTGGCTCATCTGGATGTACACGCCGCCCATGGGGCTGGTGCGACCGGCCCGCATTTCGGCGTAGATGCCGCGGCTGACCACATCGCGCGTGGCGCGCTCGCCGCGATCGTCGTAGCGGGTCATGAAGCGTTCCCCGGCACCGTTCAGCAGATGGCCGTCGGCGCCGCGCAGTCCTTCTTCGAGCACGGTGCCGGTCATGCGCGTGTCGGGCCCGCCGAGCAGGCCCGTGGGATGGAACTGCACCATCTCCATGTCACGCAGCGACAGACCGTAGCGCAGCGCCATGGCCAGGCCATCGCAGGTCTTGTCACCCGACGGTGTGTGGTAGCGGTACATGGTGGGGCCGGCGCCGGTAGCAAGCAGCACGGCCTTGGCCTGCACGAACCGGTAGCGCCCCGTGCGCATGTCGATGAACAGCACGCCGGCAATGCCCGAGCCGTCGGCCGCAGGAATCAGCTCGATCGCGCGGTGCTCCTCCAGTTCTTCGGCGTCCACCGCGCGCACCTGCTCCATCAACCGGTTGATGATCTCGATGCCGGTCAGGTCGGCCTTGTGCACGGTGCGGTCGAAGCTTTGGCCGGCGAAGGCCTTCTGGTGCAAAGAGCCATCCGGGTTGCGGTCGAAGAAGCAGCCGATCTCGTTCTCCAGCTCCTGCACGCGTTCGATGGCACCGGTCACCAGCCGCCACGCCAGGTCCTGGCGCGGCAGCCATTTGCCGCCCTCGATGGTGTCCATGAAGTGGCGCTCGATCGAATCGCCGGCGCCCAGCGCGACGTTGTAGCCGCCCTGCACCATGCGCGTACAGCCGCATTTGCCCAGCAGGCCCTTCACCGCCACGGTCACCTGCAGCGCGGGGTTGGCCTTCTTCGCATGCAGGGCCGCAAACAGCCCTGCCCCGCCTGTGCCCAGGATGAGGATGTCGGTCTTGTGGTTGTCGATCTGCATTCACATCACTCCAGCGATGAACACCATGCCGATGGCCAGCGACAGCGCGCCACCCCAGCCGATCCAGGACAGCCGCGCATCGCGCGTGGCGCGCCAGGGCAGCAGTTCCATCGCCAGCAGGCGCAGGCCGAAGCACAGGTGGATAGACAGCAGCAGCACCAGGCCCCACTCGCCGAACTTCACCGCGCCCATCTCCGACAACTTGAGCAAGCGGTCGAAGCGCTGGGCATCCTGAAGCGCCAGGCCCAGCACGTAGAAGTGCACCGGCAGGAAGATGCCCAACGCCAGGCCCGACAAGCGGTGTCCGAGAAAGGCCCAGTACGCCCGGTGGTTGCGCGGGGACTTCATGCGAGAAGCCCTCCGACCGCCACCACCGCGCGCAGGCCCAGCGCCAGCAGCAGCAAGGCGAACAGTGCGCAGACGATGTCAGCCGCACCGCGCGGCAGCCGGCCCCATTCGACGAGGATGTTGCGCAGGCCGATCGGCACATGCACCGCCACCGCCAGTACGAACAATGTGTAGAACGCGATCCAGCCAACGCTGCCCTGCGTGCGCGACAGGATCTCGGCCGCCGTGAGGCCGCCACGCACCGCATACAGCACCAGCGCCAGGTGCACCAGAACGAAGGGCGCCATGACCAGCGCACTGAGGCGCTGCAACACGAAGAGACGCGGCTGCATGGCTAGTCTCTGCTGAAGAATTGGCGCAGCGCCTGCTTCTTCAGGCCCGCAATGCTGCCAGTGGGGCTGAGGCTCACCGGGCAGTGCGTCATGCAACTGCCCTGGCTGTGGCAGGCATTGCAGCCACTGCCGGAGGTGGCCTGCTTCAGCACCCCCTTGGGGTCGGCGTGGCGCTCGTCGTTGTAGAGCGTCCAGGCCCGGTTCAGCGCAGCGGGCCCGAGGTAGTCCTTGTCCCAGGCCACCACGTCGCAGGCGGCATAGCACACGGCGCAGTTGATGCACTCGATGCCGGCATCGGCCAACTTGCGCTGCTTGCTGTCGGGCCGCACCTTGGCTGGTGCGTCGAGCCGCGTGGCGGTGCCGACGAAGGCGTTGCCTGCCTTCTTCCACTTGTCGAAGAACTCCGACATGTCGACCACCAGATCCTTGATGCGCGGCATGTTGCGCAGCGGCTCGATCACGATCACGCCGTCTTCCTCGACCCGGCTCACATGGGTGCGGCAGGTCCAGCGCGGCCTGCCGTTGACGGTCATGGCGCAGGAGCCGCACACGCCCACGCGGCAGGCGAAGCGGTACGAGAGCGTGGGCTCCAGCCGGCGCTGCACTTCGGTGACCACATCCAGCACCGTCTGGTTCTCGCGCCAGGGCACGGCATAGGTGGCAAGTGCGCCCTGCTGCGCCCCGCGGTGGATGCGGACGGTGAGCATGCGCTGCTGCGTTCGGGTGTGGGATTGCACGGACATCCTTGGTGACTGTCATTCAGCCCGGGCCAAGCGCCGGGCTGCGGAAAGTCTAGGAGTTCACAAATTCGCGATCAATAGTTTATTGATCGATATTTTTTGAACTTAGAAGCCGGTGCGCTGGGACGTGCAGCACGTGCCGGTTACAAGGTTCAGGCGCGGTCCGCGTGGGGTCGCCCCGGGCTGTGCCACCGGCGCTCGAGCAGGAGGAGGCTTGGGCAATCCTGGGCGCGGACGCCAGGGAAAACGAACAAGCGGCAGGCGTGTGCGCGCCTCGCGGTGAGCCGGCGGGCCGAGCCCGGCATGGGCCCCGGAAAGGTCAGGATTCGGAACGGTGGGTGGCGTCACACCCGCGAAGGGGCGACTACCGATGCAACGCCGCCGCCAGTTGTGCAGCGCGGCGCGAGGCCTTCAGCGGCGCCATTGGCAGCGCCAGGGTGGGCCGCCAGGTGGCACCGCTCGCCACGGGCTGGCGCAGCCTCACATGTGCTCGATCATCACCTCGCCAAAACCCGAGCAAGACACCTGCGTGGCCCCATCCATCAACCGCGCAAAGTCATAGGTGACGCGCTTGGACGCGATGGCCTGCTCCATCGAGCGGATGATCAGATCGGCCGCTTCGTTCCATCCCATGTGGCGCAGCATCATCTCGGCCGAGAGGATTTCCGAGCCGGGGTTCACGTAGTCCTTGCCGGCGTACTTTGGCGCTGTGCCGTGCGTGGCCTCGAACATGGCCACCGAGTCGGACAGGTTGGCGCCAGGCGCGATGCCGATGCCACCGACCTGCGCGGCCAGTGCGTCGGAGACGTAGTCACCGTTCAGGTTCAGCGTGGCGATCACCGAGTACTCGGCCGGGCGCAACAGGATCTGCTGCAGGAAGGCGTCGGCGATCACGTCCTTGATGACGAGCTCCTTGCCGTTCTTGGGGCTCTTGATGCGCATCCAGGGGCCGCCGTCGATCAGCTCGGCGCCGAATTCCTTCTGCGCCAGCGCGTAGCCCCAGTCACGGAACCCACCCTCGGTGAACTTCATGATGTTGCCCTTGTGCACCAAGGTCACGCTGGTCTTGTCGTTGTCGATGGCGTACTGGATGGCCTTGCGCACGAGGCGCTCGGTGCCTTCGATCGACACCGGCTTGATGCCCAGGCCCGAGGTCTCGGGGAAGCGGATCTTCCTGACCCCCATCTCGTCCTGCAGGAACTTGATGAGCTTCTTGGCTTTGTCGCTCTGCGCTTCGAATTCGATGCCGGCGTAGATGTCTTCCGAGTTCTCGCGGAAGATGACCATGTTGGTCTTCTCGGGCTGCTTCATCGGCGAGGGCACGCCCTTGAAGTACTGGATCGGCCGCAGGCAGACGTACAGATCCAGCTCCTGGCGCAGCGCCACGTTCAGCGAGCGGATGCCGCCGCCCACCGGCGTGGTCAGCGGGCCTTTGATCGACACCACGTAGTCGCGCACGGCGTGCAGCGTTTCTTCGGGCAGCCAGACATCGGGGCCGTAGACCTTGGTCGACTTCTCGCCCGCATACACCTCCATCCAGTGGATCTTGCGCTGGCCGCCATAGGCCTTGGCCACCGCGGCATCGACCACCTTCAGCATCACCGGCGTGATGTCCAGGCCAGTACCGTCACCTTCAATGAACGGGATGATCGGCTCGTGCGGCACGTTCAGCGACATGTCGGCGTTCACGGTGATCTTCTGACCTTGCGCAGGCACCTGGATGTGCTGGTACATGGGGGATGTCTCCAATGGGATGCGGGGGAAAGGACGAAATGCCGACAGCCTGGCACTCGAGAAAAATGCCGCGCGATTCTAGTCCGGGCGGGTCTGTCGAACAGCCTGTCGAAGGGCCTGTCGGGCGGCCTGCCGGCGGGCCTGGCGGGGGCCTGGCGCAGTGCAATACCGCACATCCCGCACAATGGCTTTTCCCGCCGCTTTCCCACCTTTGCCATGCGCTTGATCCGCTCGTTGTTCTCTGCCCTGTTGGTCGCGCTGGCTACTGCCGCGCCGGCGCAGGAAGGCCCGCAGCTCGACTTGCCACGCACCACCCTGTCGGCCGGCATGCACCAGATCGACGTGCAATTGGCGCTGACGCCGTTGCACCGGCAGATCGGACTGATGCACCGCCGCCAGATGCCGCAGCACGAGGGCATGCTGTTCGAGTTCGAGCAGGCCGGCGTGCAGTGCTTCTGGATGAAGAACACGCTGCTGCCGTTGACAGCTGCGTTCGTGGACGACGCCGGCGTGATCGTGAACCTGGCCGACATGCAACCGCTGGACGAGCGTTCGCACTGCTCGGCCAAGCCAGTGCGCTTCGTGCTGGAAATGAACCAGGGCTGGTTCGCGAAGAAGGGCATCAAGGCCGGCTTCAAGCTGGCCGGCCAGCCGTTCACTGCGCCCAAGTAAAACGCCCTGCACGGGCAGGGCGTCGGCGTTGAAGCGGCAGCCCGCAGGCTGAGCCGCTGCAGGGGCGGTCAGGCGAAGTTGGCTTCGGCGAACTGCCAGTTCACCAGCTTGTCGAGGAAGGTCTCGACAAACTTGGGGCGCATGTTGCGGTAGTCGATGTAGTAAGCGTGCTCCCAGACGTCGACCGTCAGCAGCGCCTTGTCGGCGGTGGTCAGCGGCGTGCCGGCCGCGCCGGTGTTGACGATGTCGACCGAACCATCGGCCTTCTTGACCAGCCAGGTCCAGCCCGAACCGAAGTTGCCCACGGCCGACTTGACGAAAGCTTCCTTGAACGCAGCGTAGCTGCCCCACTTGGCCGTGATGGCCGCGGCCAGGGCGCCCGAGGGCTCGCCACCGCCGGCCGGCTTCATGCAGCTCCAGAAGAAGGTGTGGTTCCAGATCTGCGCGGAGTTGTTGTAAATGCCGCCGCTGGACTTCTTGACGATTTCTTCGAGCGTCATGCTCTCGAATTCGGTGCCCTTCTGCAGATTGTTCAGGTTGACCACATAGGCGTTGTGGTGCTTGCCGTGGTGGTATTCCAGCGTTTCCTGCGAGTAGGCCGGGGCCAGCGCATCGATCGCATACGGCAAGGGGGGAAGGGTGTGTTCCATTGTTTTCCTCGTGGGGTCAGGGTTGCAAAAGCACGTGTCTCTCAAACGATTGTAGGAACTAAACAAGACGGGTCTGTAGGACCTGCGCGTCTATCTCGCCGTCCGCCACCGTCGCGGTGATGCGGCCGCCGACAGGCACCTGCGCCACGCTCGTCAGCGTCTGCCCCTGCGCGTCGGCCAGCCATGCGTAGCCCCGGCCCAGCACCACATGCGGGTCCAGCAGACCGAGCACGCGCTGCGACTGCGCCAGCGCATCGTGCGCTCTGTGCAAGCGGGTGCGCAGGGCTTGGTCCAGACGCGGCGCTTGCAGGGCCAGGGCAGTGTGGCGACGGGCCACGGCGTCGCGCGCGCCATGGTCGAGTTGCTGCGCAGCGCGCGCCAGCCGCAGCTGCTGGCGCGCGACCAACTGCGAGGGCCGGCCGAGGCGGCCTACGGCCTGGTCCAGCCGTTGCGCGCGGGTCTCCAACGTGCGGAGCAGACTGTCGCGCAGGCGCGTGGCCATGGCCTGCAGCAGTGCCAGCCACACCTCCTGCGGCTGGGCTGCGAGCTCGGCTGCGGCGGTCGGCGTGGGCGCCCGCAGATCGGCCACGAAATCGGCGATGGTGAAGTCGGTCTCGTGCCCGACCCCGCACACGACGGGCACGGGGCTGCGCGCGATACAGCGCGCCAGGCGTTCGTCGTTGAAGGCCCACAGATCCTCGATCGAGCCGCCGCCGCGCACCAGCAAGATCACGTCGACCGGTGCGGTTGCACCCCGCCCTTCGGCCGGCGCGCTCGCCAGGGCATACAGGCTCTCGAGCGCGCGCACCAGGTCGGCCGGCGCCTGCTCGCCCTGCACCAGGGCCGGCGACAGCACCACCGGCACATGCGGCGCGCGCCGCCGCAGAGCCGTGGCCACATCGTGCAGCGCCGCAGCGCCCAGGGAGGTCACGATGCCGATGCCACGCGGCAGCAACGGCAGGGCGCGCTTGCGTGCGCCATCGAAGAGGCCTTCGGCCTCCAGCCGCGCCTTCAACCGGGCGAATTGCTCGAACAGCGCGCCCTGCCCGGCCCGCTGCAGGCTTTCCACGACCAACTGCAGATCGCCGCGTGGCTCGTACACGCCCAGGCGCCCGCGCACTTCGACCAGGTCGCCGTCACGCGGCGAAAAATCGAGCAGCGAGGCCGCGCGCCGGAACATCGCGCAGCGGATCTGGCCTTGCGGGTCCTTGAGACTGAAATAGCAATGACCGCTGGATGCGCGCGAGAAGCCCGAAACCTCGCCGCACACCGCGACAGGATTGAAGCCTTGGTCCAGTGCACCAGCAATGGCGCGGCATAGCGCCCCAACTTGCCACACAGACGGCGCCAATGCTCGATTCAGCACCGGCTGCGGGCCCGGATGTTTGCTGCAGCACAGCAAAAAAAATCGGAGTACTCCACAACTGCGGCGATAGGCCGCGCGGCTACGTGAACAGGCCCTGGGAAGCCAGCATTCTCGTAGAACGCCTTTGAATTCATTGGGATTTTCATTGCCTAATTTTTAGACGAAGCGTCGCAAAGCCGCGCCATTGCTGGGTTTCGACCGTTCCGGCGAGAGTTCTTCACAAAGTTATCCACAAAAATTGTGGGCGAGAACCGGCGTCGTTTCGTAGCGCAAAACCAGGGAGAGAAACAGCCGGGAGGCCGTGCGAAATGGCGCCCGGCGCGGGGTGCCAAAACCCTGTGGGCCATAATCCGCGACCCTCAACCGCCCGGAGATCCGTGTTGTTTTCGATCATACAAGCCGCTGGTTGGCCGATCTGGCCCTTGATCGCATGCTCCACCCTGGCCCTGGCATTGATCATCGAACGCTTCGTGAACCTGACCACCCGCAAGGTCGCGCCGGCCCAGTTGCTGGATGAAGCGATGACGGTCTCACAGCGCGCGGTGCCCGCGCCCGGCATCGTGAGCCAGCTGGCGCAGAACTCGGCCCTGGGCGAAGTCCTGGCCAGCGGCATGCAGACGCTGAACGCCAACCCGCGCTGTACCGAGGAAGAGCTGCGCGCCAGCATCGAAACCACGGGCCGCGCAGTGGCGCACCGGCTGGAGAAATACCTGGCCGCACTGGCCACCATCGCTTCGGCCGCGCCTCTGCTGGGCCTGCTGGGGACGGTCATCGGCATGATCGAGATCTTCGGTTCCCAATCGGCCGCCACCGGCGGTGTCGGCGGCAACCCGGCGCAGTTGGCGCATGGCATTTCGATCGCGCTGTACAACACCGCGTTCGGTCTGATCGTGGCCATCCCGGCGTTGATCTTCTGGCGTTATTTCCGCGCCCGGGTTGACGGCTACCTGTTGACGCTGGAACTTGCGGCGGAGCGTTTTGCGCGGCACCTGAACAGCCTGCGCCAGCCATGAACTTCCGGCGGGCCGGGCGCGACGAGCCCGAGATCAACCTGATCCCGTTCATCGACGTGCTGCTGGTGGTGCTGATCTTCCTGATGCTGACCACCACCTACAGCAAGTACGCCGAGCTGGAGATCCAACTGCCCGTGGCCAACGCCGAGCAGCAGAAGGAACGGCCGCGTGAGGTGGTGGTGGCGATCTCCAGCGACGGCCGCTATGCCGTCAACAAGAACCCGCTGGCCGACCGCAGCGTGGACGCCTTGTCGCAATCGATGCTGGCGGCGTCGCGCGACGCCAAGGACACCATGGTCGTCATCAGCGCCGATGCCACCACGGCGCACCAGGCGGTCGTCACAGCGATGGAGGCGGCCCGTCGCGCGGGGCTCTTCCAGATCACGTTCGCGACGCAGACGGCCGCTGGCGCCGCCGCGCGCTAGCCCCTCTCCGTCAACGGCCATGCGCGGCTGGCTGGCGGCTTTCCTGCCACGCGTTTGGCTGCGGCGCGGCGCGCTGGCCTGTCTGCTGTGGCCGCTGTCGCTGTTGTTCGGCATGGTGGCGGCTGGCCGGCGCAGCTTGTTCCGCAGCGGCGTGTTGGGCAGCACGCGCCTGCCCGTGCCGGTGGTCGTGGTCGGCAACGTGGTCGCCGGTGGTTCGGGCAAGACGCCGGTCGTCATGGGCCTGGTCGACCACCTGCGCGCGCGCGGCTGGCAGGTCGGCGTGATCGCGCGCGGTTACGGCCGCGCCACCACGGACTGCCGTGAGGTGCTGCCGTCCAGCCCTGCGCATGAAGTCGGCGATGAGCCGCTGCTCGTGCGGCAAGGCTGCGGTGTGCCGGTGTTCGTTGCGGCACGCCGTGCCGAGGCGGGTCTGGCCCTGCTGGCCCGTCACCCCAGCACACAGATCGTGCTGTGCGACGACGGCCTGCAGCATCTGGCACTGGCGCGCGACGTGGAGGTCTGCGTGTTTGACGACCGCGGCGTCGGCAATGGCTGGCTGCTGCCGGCTGGCCCCTTGCGCGAACACTGGCCGCGGCCGGCCGATCTCGTCGTGCACACCGGGGAGCAACCGGCGTTCGAAGGCTTTCGCGCGCGACGCCGGCTTGGCCAGTGGGCGCAGCAGGCCGATGGCACGCGCATGGCGCTGGCCAGCTTGGCCGACACGCCGGTGCTGGCCCTGGCCGGCATCGCACGGCCGCAGCGCTTTTTCGACATGCTGCGCGCCGCCGGCCTGCACGAGGTGCGTGAGTTGCCGCTGCCGGACCACTTCGACTTCGCCGGCTGGCAGCCCCCCGCTCAGGCACCGGCGGTCTGGCTGTGCACTGCGAAGGACGCCGTCAAGCTGTGGGCGGAACACCCCCACGCCTGGGCCGTGCCGCTGGAGCTGACATTGGACGAAGGGCTGCTGCAGGCGCTCGACCGCATGCTGGGCTCGCCGACGCCTTCCTCGACAGGGCCGCAGGTACCATTGCCGGTTTCGACTTCCTGACCCCGCCATGGACAGCAAACTTCTGGAACTGCTGGTCTGCCCCGTCACCAAGGGGCCGCTGCAGTACGACCGCGAACGCCAGGAACTGGTCTCGCGCAGCGCCAGGCTGGCCTACCCGGTGCGCGACGACATTCCCATCCTGCTGGAGAACGAGGCCCGCACCCTGAGCGACGACGAAATCGAACGCTGATGGCCCCGTTCACCGTCTTGATCCCGGCGCGCCTGGCGTCCACGCGGCTGCCCAACAAGCCGCTGGCTCTGCTGGGCGAGGTGCCAATGGTCGTGCGGGTCGCGCAACGCGCCATGCAGTCGCGCGCCACGCGCACGGTGGTGGCCTGCGACAGCGCCGACATCGCAGCGGCCTGCGCGGCCTACGGTGTCGAATCGGTGTTGACGCGTGTCGACCATCCCTCCGGCAGCGACCGACTGGCCGAGGCCTGCGCTCTGCTCGGCCTGGACGGCCAGGACGTGGTCGTCAACGTGCAAGGCGACGAACCGCTGATCGCCCCTCTGCTGATCGATGCCGTGGCAGACCTGCTGACGCAGCGCCCGCAAGCCAGCATGAGCACGGCGGCCCATGCCATCACTACCATCGACGATCTGCGCAACCCGAATGTTGTCAAGGTAGTGCTGGACGCGCGCGACTGCGCGCTGTACTTCAGCCGCGCCCCGATCCCCTGGTGGCGCGATGGCTACGCCGCCGACAACACCGCCCTGCCCGCGCTCGCGCCGTTGCGCCATGTCGGCATCTACGGCTATCGCGCTGGCTTCCTGCGCCAGTTTCCACTGCTCGCACAGTCGCCTATCGAGAACATCGAGGCCCTGGAGCAACTGCGCGCGATGTGGCACGGCCACGAGATCGCCGTGCACGTGACGCACGAGCCGCCGGGGGTGGGCGTGGACACTCCGCAAGACCTGGAGCGCGTGCGGCGGCTGTTCTAACCGTTCGCCGCAGGCGCCTGGGGGACGTGCGGGCCGGCGTCAAGAGCGCAAATCACGGAAGGTCGCATGCTATCCTCGGTCGCATGAAACACTGCGGCGGCACGCTCTGCCAGCAGTGTCGCGAGCTTCACAACATCCGAGGACATCCATGAGACTGATTCTGTTGGGCGCGCCGGGCGCCGGCAAAGGCACGCAAGCCACCTTCATCTGCAGAAAGTTCGGGATTCCCCAGATCTCCACTGGCGACATGTTGCGCGCTGCGGTCAAGGCGGGCAGCCCGTTGGGCGTGCAGGCCAAATCGGTCATGGATTCGGGTGCCCTTGTGGGGGACGACATCATCATCGGCCTGGTCAAGGAGCGCATCACCGCGCCGGACTGCGCCAACGGATTCCTGTTCGACGGTTTCCCCCGCACCATCCCCCAGGCCGACGCGATGAAGGCCGCGGGCGTGAAGCTCGACTACGTGCTGGAAATCGACGTTCCCTTCGACGCCATCATCGAACGCATGAGCGGGCGCCGCTCGCACGCGCCGTCGGGCCGCACGTACCACGCCAAGTTCAACCCCCCCAAGGTCGAGGGCGTCGACGACGTCACGGGCGAGCCTCTGGTGCAGCGCGACGACGATCGCGAGGAGACCGTCGCGAAGCGCCTGGAGGTCTACAGCGCACAGACCCGACCGTTGGTCGAGTACTACGCCAAATGGGCTGCAGCCGACCCGGCGCAGGCACCCAAATACCGCAGCATCTCGGGCACGGGCACGGTCGACGAGATCACCGCGCGCGCGCTGGCAGCCCTGGCCGACTGACGGCCACCAGGCGCACGCTGCCTGCTGCCTGACGGCGGTTCGACGGGCGGACGTTCGAGGCGTCGCAGCATGCGAGGCACGGCCAGTCAACTTGCGGCCGTACGGCCCGAAACGTGCAGTGCTCATGGCAGCGCTGACAACACGGTTTGATATTCAGGCTCGCCACAGTGCAGGCGGCGTTGCCGGACTGCCTGCGCCGACTGCCGATGCACGGATGCAAGCCCGTGCCGCTAACCTTCACGCTCCCACAAGACACTCTCGAAGCGCAGGACTGCGCAGGTCAGCACGCCCTGCCTGCGCGGGTGGGTCCGCATGCGCAATCCATTGCACGACGGCCGTGGCAGGCAACGGCCACTGACGCCTCCGTACCCCCGTTGCAGGAAGCCACGAAATCCCGACCGAGGTGGGCAAGCTGCAGCGAATGCTTGCACAGTGCAGAAAACTGGTTAAAAATACAGATACTGGAAATATCAACAGAACTGCTCCAGCCCGAAAGGAAATGCCATGTCCGACGCTTCGTCCAATGCCTTCCCTGTCAAGCTCACGGCTCGGCAGCAACAGATTCTGGAATTGATCCAGTCCGCCATTGCCAACACCGGCGCGCCCCCGACTCGCGCAGAGATCGCCAGCGAACTGGGGTTCAAGTCCGCCAACGCGGCTGAAGAGCACCTGCAGGCCCTGGCGCGCAAGGGCGCCATCGAATTGGTGAGCGGGACATCTCGCGGCATCCGGTTGCGCGGCGACATGCTGCGCTCTCTGCACGCCGCGCGCAACAAGCAATTCATGTTGCCGCTGCAAGAGCTGGCTCAGCTGGCACTGCCCTTGATCGGCCGTGTGGCGGCCGGCTCGCCGATCCTGGCGCAGGAGCATGTGGACCAGACCTATTACGTCGAAAGCAGCCTGTTCCAGCACAAGCCCGATTACCTGTTACGCGTGCGCGGTATGTCCATGCGCGACATCGGCATCATGGACGGTGACCTGCTGGCAGTGCGTGCCACCAAAGACGCCAAGAGCGGTCAGATCGTCGTCGCCCGCATCGGCGACGAAGTCACGGTCAAGCGCTACCGGCGCAACAAGGACAACATCGAGTTGCTACCCGAAAACCCGGACTATCCGACCATCGTCGTGGAGCCCGGTGAGCCGTTCGAAATCGAAGGTCTGGCCGTCGGCCTGATCCGCAACACCATGCTGATGTAAGCGGTACGTACTTGTCCGCAGCGCGAGGTGGCGGGCGTTTGGCCGTGCAGTGGCACGACAACCCTCTCGCTGCGGGCTTATCGACCAATCCTGCCTGTGTACACCCCCTTATTTCGGGGAGAGGAGTTGACATGGGAATCGCAATCTTCGCAGCCGCTCGCGTGGTTCAAGCCCTGCCTGCGTGGCTCGAACTGCACTGGCCACAGCTTGGCCGTGCCAGCAGCACTGCGCCAGCCCGAGTGCACCGGAGCGGCACGCCGCCGGTGCAGCCTGCAGCGCGGCACCGCGTCGCCCGTCTGGCGCGCCGCTTGCTCGGCAGATGGGCCAGCGCTGCCAACCGGAGCGACCGGCTGACAGAGCGCGGGCCGCATCGGGCCGGCGCGACGATGCCACTGCGGGTGCTGCGTGTCGTCGAGCCCCACCAGGCGCGCAACGCGGCGGGCCGCATGGTGATCTCCGGCCGTATGGCCGATGTCTGCGCCGAACTGGACCGGCTGGCCGCTGCAGAAGCGGCCAGCGGTTTCGACCGCAGCTGACTGACGGCGCCGAGCGTTGCGTCGTCGGCTGACGCACCGGCCGACGCACCGGCTGACACGCCGGCCAACACGCCGGCCAACACGCCGATGTCACACGGCCGCCAGCCCGGACGGCAGCCCCGTCGAAGCCGTCTGGCTGGCCGGCTCTGCACGGCACGCGAGGCACAATGCCCGCATGAACATTGTGATCCTCGATGACTACCAGGACGCGGTGCGCAAGCTCGATTGCGCTGCCAAGCTCGATCCCTACGCGGCCAAGGTCTTCACCAATACGATCAAGGGACTAGGCCAGCTTTCGGTGCGGCTGCGCGATGCGGACATCATCGTGCTGATCCGCGAGCGTACGCACCTGAATCGCCTGTTGATCGAGAAACTGCCCAAGCTCAAGCTGATCGCCCAGACCGGCCGTGTCGGTGCCCACGTGGACGTGGCGGCCTGCACCGAGCGCGGCATCGCCGTGGCCGAAGGCGTGGGTTCGCCAGTGGCGCCTGCAGAGCTGACCTGGGCTCTGATCATGGCTGCGACCAAGCGGCTGCCGCAGTACATCGGCAACCTCAAGCACGGCGCGTGGCAGCAGTCCGGGTTGAAGACCGCATCGATGCCGGCGAACTTCGGCCTGGGCACCGTGCTGCGGGAAAAGACCCTGGGCATCTTCGGCTATGGCCGCATCGGGCAGATCGTCAGCACCTACGCTCGCGCGTTCGGCATGCGCGTGCTGGTATGGGGCCGTGCCGGATCGTGCGAGCGCGCAGCTGCCGATGGCCACCACGTCGCCTCCAGTCAGCAGGAACTGTTTGCCAACTGCGACGTCGTCTCCCTGCACCTGCGCCTGAACGAGGAGACGCGCGGCATCGTCACGTTGGAGGACTTGTCGCGCATGAAGCCCACATCGCTGCTGGTCAACACCTCGCGCGCTGAGCTGATCGAGACAGACGCCCTGCTGGCAGGCCTGAACCGCGGCCGGCCGGGCATGGCCGCCGTCGACGTGTTCGAGAGCGAGCCCATCTTGCAGGGCCATGCGCTGTTGCGGCTAGAAAACTGCATCTGCACCCCACACATCGGCTATGTGGAACTGCAAAGCTACGAGATGTATTTCAATGCCGCCTTCGACAACGTGCTGAACTTCATCAAGGGCACGCCGACCAATATCGTGAACCCGGGTTCACTGCAGGTTCGGCGCTAAACGCCAAGCGCCAAACGCAACCAGCCCCGCCCCATCACCGCGTCGACTTGGGTGCGATCCGAGCTTCCGTGTTCGGATCGAACAGGTCGAAATCGATCATGCCGCTGTCGAACTCCGGCTTGGATGGCGGAACCGCCACCGGCGGCTGTGGCGCGGTTTCGCCCAACAGCGCAGGGTTGGTCTGCATGCCGGTCTCGGGCTCGATCTCCATCTCCAGCAGCGGCAGATCGATATCCACCTCGGACACAGGCGAGAGCCGTGGCGCTTGAATCTGCGGATAAGCCGGCGCGTCGTCCAGCGCCAGCGACAACGAGTTCGACAGATCCAGATCGAGCGCCAGACCGGCATCCTGGCCGCCCAGCGGCGTTGGCGCCGAATCGAGTTCGGGCTCGGCCCAGGAGGCTGCCACGGCTGCAGCGGAGGCCGCAGCTGCTGCAGCGGCTGCACTACCAGTCAGCGGCGCGGCCGCAGAGCGCGCGAAGCTCGAATCCGGCGTGTTGAGCGACGCCGTGAAATCCGGCCGGGTCAGGCGCTGCGGCATGAACGACGAATCGCTCGACCCACCGCCCAGGCCCGGCAGGCGGCCTGCCATGTCGCCCGTCGATTCCTCGTCGGTGCGCGCCAGGGTTTTGGCCACCGCATACAGCAGCAGCAGATCGCGGTAGGCGGCAAGATCCAGCGGTTTGCCCGGGTCGCCCTCGGCCCGGAATATGTTGGCCTCGATCGTGTCCAACACGCGCGGCGTGCCCCAGGCGGTCTCGATGCTCAGCATCGTGGCCGGGTAGTCGTCCAGGCCGATGCCCTCGTCCGTGAACGCTGCGAAATTCGGCACGCGCGCATTGAAGTGGGCGTGGAAGTCCTGGCGCGCGGCGTTGTAGTCGCTCTGGCGGCTGAGCGTGTGGTAGATCTTCATCAACTCCAGATACGCCAGCGGGCTCATTTCCGCGTTGTCGTCGATGTGCTTCTTCAGCACCTCGATCGCCTGGTCGTACTGGCCCAGCGAGACAAAGAAGTCTGCGTGCTGCTGCGCGTCCAGAAAATCTTCCGGGTTGGCTGCGCGCATCAGCGCAGCATCGGTGCCCAGCCCACGCTCGCGGGGCGCGCTGGCGATGGGGAACGGAATTGGCAGCGGCCGCGGCGTGGGTGCCGGGGCGGGCACTGCTGCGGAAGGCTTGGGCGATGGCGCCCAGACATCGCCCGGTGCGGACAGCAAGGCGCTGTCCACGCCATCGCGTGTAGCCTGCCGAGTGGACGGCTGCATGCTTTGGCGCGCATCGACGCCATGCGACCCGGCGGCTGCGCCTTGCGCCCAGTGCGCGGCTTCCTGCGCACTCTTGCGAGCGCGGCTCCAGAAGAAAGCGGCGGCGGCGATGGCGGCCAGCAGCAGCGCCAGCATGCCGTAGACGATGGCGATGTCGACGCGGTTGTTCTCGGCCTCGTCCAGCCTGCGCTCGGCGCGCTCCAGCCGTGCCAGCAGTGCGGCCTCGGCCTTCTGGCGCGCATCGCGCGCGGCCTTTTCCTGTGTCTCCAGTGCCTGCAACCGCTCGGCGGCACGCAGCGCTTCTTCAGGGCTGGCGTTCAAGGCACGCCATGCGGCAGCGGCCTCGGCGCGCTGCGGCAGGCTTTCGGCCGGCGCTGCACCCAACGCGACAGTGCCGCGCAAGGCGGGTCGGTCGCCAGGTGCGTCCAAGGTCAGGCGTGGGCTTCCGGCACTGGTTCCCGGCGCGGCGTCGGCGCTCGCCACGGCTGGCGCGGGCGCCGGTGCTTTGGCTGGTGCGGGTGCCGCCTTCGGAGCTGCGGCCTGGACTGCGGGAGCAGGACGGGGCCTGGGCCGTTGGACTGGGCGCGGTGCCGCAGGACGCGGCGCTGCGGAAGGAGCGCGGACGACGGAAGGAGGCGGTGCCGGCGTGGGCCGCGCATCCTGGGCCGCGGAAGGCGCCTCGGCAGCAGGCGCCGACGCCGCCGGTGGACGTGCCAATGGCACCGGTGCCCGCGAAGGTACGGGCGTCGCGATCGCGCCCACCCCGTTGGTCGTGTTTGCTTCAACCGGCCCGGGAGTCAGTGTCGAGACATCCGGCACCACAGCGACCGGCGCCTGGTTGGCCAACAATTCCGGCGGAAACTCAGGAAGGAAATCGTAGCGGCGCGACCCCTGCTGGCCGCACAGGGCGCGCAGCACCAGCCCCACCACGGGCTCGTCGACCACTGCGCTGGAACGCACGCGAATCACCGCATCTTGCGACGAGCCGCCTTGTGACTGCACCACCACCCGAACGCGGCTCGCATCGATCGCCACATCGCCATGCAAGACTTCGACGCTGAAGCACTGGGCAGTGGCCTCATCAGGGCTGTCGACGCGTACTTCGATCGCCAGACTCAGGGGCTGGCCCAAGACGACCGCGCCGCGTGCCCGTCCCAAGGTCAATGCCGAGCTGCTCATCGCTACACCCAGCAAGGCCACGCCAACGAGCTTGTTTTTGAGAGTCACTAGGTTTTATATGCAAATGATTCGATCACGATACCACCAGAACCGCTGGTGATAATTGCCGAATGAACACTACGTATGCGGTGGTTGGCGTCGTTGGCGCCGGCGCCATGGGCCGCGGAATCGCGCAAATTGCAGCACAAGCGGGTAGCACCGTCAAACTGTTCGACGTGCAAGCGCAGGCTGTCGCGCAAGGCTGTGCGGCAGTGTTGCAGCAATGGGACAAGTTGCACCAGAAGGGGCGGTTGGACACCGCGCGCCTGGCATCGCATCGGGCGGCTTTGGTCGAAACGACGCGGCTTTCCGACCTGGCGGACTGTGATCTGGTGATCGAGGCGGTCGTCGAACGGCTCGACGTCAAGCAGGCGCTGTTTGCAGAACTGGAAACACTCCTGCGACCGGACGCGGTCCTCGTCAGCAACACCTCGTCGCTGTCGATCACCGCCATCGCCGCCGGTTTGCAGCGCCCCGCGCGCTTTGCCGGCTACCACTTCTTCAACCCGGTGCCGCTGATGAAAGTGGTGGAAGTCATTGCCGGATTGAAGACCGACGCCAGCGTCTGCGCTGCGCTGTCGCAGTACGCACGCGAGATGGGCCACACGCCCGTGCAGGCGCAAGACACTCCAGGGTTCATCGTCAACCATGCCGGGCGCGGCTACGGCACGGAGGCCCTGCGTATCGTCAGCGAGGGCGTGGCCGATTTCGCCACCATCGACCGCATCCTGAAGGACCAAATCGGCTTCAAGCTCGGCCCTTTCGAACTGATGGACCTGACAGCGCTGGACGTCTCGCATCCGGTGATGGAATCGGTCTACCGCCAGTACTACGACGAGCCGCGCTACCGCCCGAGCGTGATCACCGCCCAGCGCCTGGCCGGCGGCATGGTCGGCAAGAAGGTGGGTGAAGGCTTCTACCGCTACCAGGACGGCGTCGCCCAGGTGCCGGCCGAGCCCGCCACGCCGCAGGTGGCCGAGCTGCCACCGGTCTGGGTCTCGACACGGGCGGCGCGCCGCATCGAGCTGCTGCAGTTGCTCAAGGACCTCGGCGCGCGCATCGAGACCGGCAGCGCGCCTTCGGCCCAGGCTCTGACGCTGGTGGCTCCGTTGGGCTTTGACGTCACCACGGTGGCCGTGGTCGAGCGTTTGGACCCGACACGCACGCTCGGCATCGACCTGCTGGTGGACGACGCCGCCACGCGGCGCCGCGTGCTGGCCACCAACCCGGCCACGCGCATCGACATGCGCGAGGCCGCCCACGCGCTGTTCGCACGCGATGGCAAGGCCGTCAGTGTGGTGCGCGACAGCGGCGGCTTCGTCACGCAGCGTGTGGTGGCCACCATCGTCAACATCGCCGCAGACATCTGCCAGCAGCGCATCTGCTCGCCGCGCGACCTGGAGCTGGCCGTGACTCTGGGCCTGGGCTATCCGCTGGGGCCACTGGCGATGGGCGACCGCTATGGCCCCGCCAGCATGCTGGAGGTGCTGTTCAACATGCAGACCGTCTACGGCGACCCACGCTACCGGCCCAGCCCCTGGCTGCGTCGGCGCGGCGCGCTCGGGCTGAGCCTGCTGCACGAGGAAGATTGAGAGCTGCCGGATACTGCACGCCATGTCCGCCGCACTCCAAAGCACCCGCCATGGCCAGACCATGGTGCTCACGCTGTCCAACCCCGAGCAACGCAATGCGCTCGACCCGGCCATCCACGCTGCCGGCATCGAGGCGCTCAACGTTGCCGAATCCAGCGACGAGGTGCGCTCGGTGGTCATCACCGGTGAGGGTGCGGTGTTCAGCGGCGGCGGCGACGCGCATCGCCTGCAGACCGAGCAGCGCGCGTCCGCGCTCGAACAGGCCGGGCACGTCGAGGGACTGCACAGCTGGATCGAGTCGATCCGCACCTTTCCCAAGCCGGTGCTGGCCGCCGTCGAAGGGGCCGCCACCGGCGACGGCTTTGCGCTCGTGCTGGCCTGCGACTTCGTCGTGGCCGCACGCAACGCGGTGTTCGCGCTGGACCAGAGCCGCGCCGCCCTGTCGCCCGTGGGCGGTGCCAGCTGGCATCTGGCGCGTGCCATGCCGCGACAACTGGCGACTGAGTTGCTGATGCTGGGCGACGGCATCGACGCCGAACGCCTGCACGCGCTCGGCGTCGTCAACCGCATCGCCGCGCCGGGCAGTGCGCTGCAGATGGCGCTGGCCCTGGCCGCGCAACTCGATGCGCGCGCGCCGAACGCGCTGGCCAGCATCAAGGAGTTGCTGAACGATGCCGCCAGCGCAGCGCTGTCGGCCCACATGGCGCGCGAGCGCGACCTGTTCGTGACCCACCTGCACCACCCGAATGCCGGCATTGCGCTGGCTGCTACCTTGGACAAGACCACTCCCCACTTCCGCTGACGCATGGGCCGCCCGACCGCCCCACCAGCCAGGAACCACCCCGCGCGCAGCACCGACGCCCAGTCTCCGAAACGACAGTCCATGGACGAACCCATTCTTACCATCGCCGAGCGCGCCGCCATCAATGGCGGCCGCTGGTTCTCATCCCTCTCCCCCTCGTTGCGGCACGACATTCTTCGATGCGCCTACGTCAAGCGATTCAAGGACGGCGAACTGATCGCTGCGCGCGGCGAACCGCCAGAGGAATGGATCGCCTGTGCCAAGGGCGCGGCGCGCGTCAGCTCGACCTCGCTGTCGGGCAAGCAGATCACGCTGACCTACGTGGAGCCGGGCATCTGGTTCGGCGATGTGTCGATCTTCGACGGCGACCGCCGCACACACGACACCTATGCGCACGGCGATTCGACGATCCTGTGCGTCGCGCGTGCCGACTTCAAGAAGATCCTGGCCACCCATGCCGAGTTGTACGAAGCCCTGCTGTGGCTGCAGGCGCGTCGCATCCGCCTGCTGTTCGGCCTGGTCGAAGACCTCAACACCCTGCCCCTGCGCGCGCGCCTGGCCAAGCAGCTGCTGCACCTGGTGCGCAGCTACGGCGTGCCCAGCCTGGACGACGGCGACGAGGTGCGCATCAGCCTGCAGTTGGCGCAGGAAGAACTGGCCCAGCTGCTGGGCGCTTCGCGCCAGCGTGTGAACCAGGAGCTCAAGGCCATGGAGCGCGAACAAGCGATCCGCATCGAACCGGCCGGCCTGATCGTGCGCGACCGCGAGGCCCTCATGCGCATCGTGCAGGCCACCTGAGGCAGCGCAAGAAAGCCGCTGCTACCACCACCGAGACAATTCCCAAGGAGACCCGCACATGAGTGAATTCGAACATTTCGTCGGCACCAAAGAGGTGACCGGCCAACACGCATTCGACACGGCGCGCCTGGCCGACTGGCTGGGCCGCCACCTGCCCGGCTTTGCCGGCCCGCTCACGGTGGAGATGTTCAAGGGCGGCCAGTCCAACCCCACCTACAAACTCGTGACGCCCACGCAGAGCTACGTGATGCGCTCCAAGCCCGGCCCGGTTGCCAAGCTGCTGCCCTCGGCGCACGCCATCGAGCGCGAGTTCGCCGTCATGGGCGGCCTGGCCGATACCGACGTGCCCGTGCCCCGCATGCACTGCCTGTGCGATGACGAATCGGTGATCGGCCGAGCCTTCTACATCATGGAGTTCAAGCAGGGCCGCATCCTGTGGGAGCAAAGCCTGCCCGGCATGGCCCCCAGTGAGCGCGGCGCCATCTACGGCGAGATGAACCGCGTCATCGCCGCGCTGCACAAGGTCGACTACGCCGCCCGCGGCCTGGCCAGCTATGGCAAGCCGGGCAACTACTTCGAGCGCCAGATCGGCCGCTGGAGCAAGCAGTACGTCGCATCGATCACCCAGCCTATCCCGGAGATGGACAAGCTCATCGAATGGCTGCCGCGCAACATGCCCGCCACCGCGCGCGATGGTGCGCTGACCAGCATCGTGCATGGCGACTACCGGCTGGACAACATCATGTTCCACCCGACCGAGGCGCGCGCCATCGCCGTGCTCGACTGGGAGCTGTCCACGCTGGGCCATCCGCTTGCGGACTTCAGCTACCACTGCATGTCCTGGCACATCAGCCCCGGCCAGTTCCGCGGCATCGCCGGGCTGGATCTGCCGGCGCTGGGCATCCCGTCGGAGGCCGACTACATCGCCCGCTACTGCGAGCGCACCGGCTTCACCACGCCCGATGCGCTGGCCCGCGACTGGAACTTCTACCTGGCCTACAACATGTTCCGCCTGGCCGCCATCCTGCAGGGCATCGCCAAGCGGGCCGAATCGGGCACCGCCTCCAGCGAGCGGGCCGCCACCTCGGGCGCCGGCGCCCGGCCGCTGGCCGAGATGGCCTGGAAGTTCGCGCAGCAGGCCTGAGCCGCCCCCACACCATGATCACCGTCCATACCTGGCCCACACCCAACGGGCACAAAGTCCACGTCATGCTCGAGGAGTGCGGCCTGCCCTACGAGGTGGTGCCGGTCGACATCGGCGCGGGCGACCAGTTCAAGCCCGACTTCCTGAAGATCAGCCCGAACAACAAGATCCCGGCCATCGTCGACACCGAGGGGCCCGACGGCAAGCCGGTGTCGCTGTTCGAATCCGGCGCCATCCTGCTGTACCTGGCCGGCAAGACCGGCAAGTTCCTGCCCAAGACCGACCGCCAGCGCTATGCCGTGCTGCAGTGGCTGATGTTCCAGATGGGAAGCGTCGGCCCCATGTTGGGCCAGACGCACCATTTCCGCCTGTACGCACCCGAGAAGGTCGACTACGCCATCAACCGCTACACCAACGAGACGAGGCGCCTGTATGGCGTGATGGACAAGCAGCTGGCGCAGACCGCCTACATCGCCGGGCGCAGCTACAGCATTGCCGACATCGCCATCTTCCCCTGGCTGCGCAGCTGGGAGAACCAGGGCATCGACTGGGCCGACTACCCGTTTCTGAAAGGCTGGTTCGACCGCATCGCCGCGCGCCCGGCCGTCAAGCGCGGCGTGGCCGTGCTGGCCGATCGCCGCAAGCCCACACCCGACGACAAGGCGCGTGAAAACATGTTTGGCGCCACCCAGTACGCACGCAAATGACCGCCACGACGACGGTCGCCTACATCGGCGCCCCCAGCGACTGCGGCGCCAGTGTGCGCGGCGCCGGCATGGGCCCGGACGCCCTGCGCGTGGCCGGCATCGCCGAGGCGCTGGCCGCGCAGCGCGTGCAACTGCGTGATGTGGGCAACCTCGCCGGCCCGGTGGCCGACTGGTCGCCGCACAGCGGCGGCGTGCGCCACCTGCAGCAAGTCGTCGCCTGGAACCGCGCCGTGTTCGATGGCGTCGCCGCCGCACTGGCCGCCGGCCAGGTGCCCATGATGGTCGGCGGCGACCACAGCCTGGCCGTGGGTTCGATCAGCGCCGTGGCGCAGCATTGCCGTACGCGTGGTCTGGACTTGCGGGTGGTGTGGCTGGACGCGCATGCCGACGTCAACAGCGAGGCCATCAGCCCCAGCGGCAACCTGCACGGCATGCCGGTGTCCTGCCTCCTGGGCCACGGCCCAGCCGAGCTGGTGGGCTGGGCGGGCACGCCGGCAGCGCTGACCGCCGAGCAGATCGATTTCGTCGGCGTGCGCTCGGTCGACGCCGCCGAGAAAGAGGCCGTGCACACCTTCGGCCTGCAGGTCTTCGACATGCGCCACATCGACGAGCACGGCATGCGCAACACCATGACCGAGGTGCTGCAGGACATGGACGAGAACACACACCTGCACGTGAGCTTCGACGCCGACTGCCTGGACCCGGTCGACGCGCCCGGCGTGGGCACCGGCGTGCCCGGCGGCCCCACCTACCGTGAAATGCAGCTGTGCATGGAAATGCTGGCCGACACCGGCCGCCTGGGCTCGCTGGACGTTGTCGAACTCAACCCGGCGCTGGACGTGCGCAACCGCACGGCCGAGCTGGTGGTGGACCTGGTGGGCAGCCTGTTCGGCAAATCCACCTTGGTCCGCTGAGCCTTGCGCTCTCAGGCCGGCAGTGCGCGCAGCGCGGCGCCGCCACCGCCGTGCAGCTTGAACACCGCCATCGCCTGCACCAGCTGACCCGCCTGGCCGCGCAGGCTGTCCGCAGCGGCAGCTGATTGCTCCACCAGCGCGGCGTTCTGCTGCGTTGCCTGGTCCATCTGCGTGATGGCCTCGCCGATCTGCGAGACGCCCGAACTCTGCTCGGCACTGGCCGCGCTGATTTCGCCGACCAGATCGCTCACGCGCTGGATGGCGCTGACCACCTCGGTCATCGTCGCACCGGCCTCGCCCACCAGCGTCGTGCCCTGTTGCACACGTTCCACGCTGGCGCCGATCAGCGACTTGATCTCGCGGGCGGCCTCGGCCGAGCGGCCGGCCAGGCTGCGCACCTCGGTCGCCACCACCGCAAAGCCGCGACCCTGTTCGCCCGCGCGGGCAGCTTCCACGGCCGCATTCAACGCGAGGATGTTGGTCTGGAAAGCGATGCTGTCGATCACGCCGATGATGTTGGCAATCTTGCCCGAGCTGTCGTTGATGCCCTTCATGGTGTCGACCACGCGCGCCACCACCTGGCCGCCCTGCTGCGCCACGGTGGAGGCACTGACCGCCAGGCTCTTGGCCTGACGTGCGTTGTCGGCGTTCTGGCGCACCGTGGAGCTGAGCTGCTCCATGGATGCGGCCGTCTCCTCCAGTGCCGAGGCCTGCTGCTCCGTGCGGGCCGACAGGTCGTTGTTGCCCTGTGCAATCTCCGCACTGGCCGTGGCCACGCCGTCTGCGCTGTGGCGCACGCCGGACACCACCGAGCCCAACTGCTGCTGCATGTCGCGCAGCGCCGTCATCAGCTCGGCGGCCTCGTCGCGGCCATGCGCCGCCACGGTCTCGGTCAGGTCGCCATCGGCGATGCGCCGCGCCACCGCACTCGCCTGGGCCAGCGGTGCGGTGATGGAGCGCGAGATCACCCATGCGAACAATGCGCCCAGCAGCACGGCGGCAACGCCGCAGACCACGAGCACCGTGGTGCCCATCGCCGCGCCCTCCTCGGCGCCGCGCAGTGATGCGTCGTACAGCGCCTGCTGGCGCTCCTCCAGCGTGCGGATACTGGCGCTGTAGCTGGCGGCCAGCGGCTTGAGCGTACTTTCCAACTCCTGCGTCACATCCTCGCCGGCCAGCTTGCGCTTGAAGATGGCGGCCCGCGGCGTGCGGTAGGCCTCGCGCTTGGCATCGATGTCGGCGAGCAGCGCTTTGCCGATGTCCGTATCCACCAGCTCATGCAGCCGCTTGCGCGACGCCATGGTCGTTTCCGAGGTTTTGTCCATTTCGGCCTGCCACATCGGGATGCGGCGGGTGTCCGCATCCAGCAGCACGGCCTGCGTGCGTACCCAGTTCAAGTCGATCGTCTGGCGCCAGCGCACCGCCACCTGGTTCTTCTCGTTGTCCACCGTGGCCAGCTGGTTCGTCATGCCGGACAGCGTCTGCAAGCGCCAGACCCCCACGGCCGCACTGGTCGCGACGATCAGCAAGATGACGCCGAACGCGAGATTCAGCCGCGCGCCGATGCGCAGGTTGCGCAGTGCACTCATGTCGACGTCCCCCGCGCAGCGCTGTGCAGCTGCGCAGCCGTGGCGCGCGGAACGGTGTGGATAGGAACAAGCATGGGGCCTCCCGGTGGTCTTCGAAACGTGGCAGTGCTGTGGCAAAGCAACGGCGAAGCGCAACGGGACTGAAGGGGCAATGCCCAACAGATGCAACCCAGCTGCCCCCTCGTGCGATGTGCGTCGAGCTGGGGCCTGTGGCTTTGCGTGCGCAACTCACATTGCGTTTGCCGGTGATGAGTCTAACAGTCGCTCTGCATTCGAACCTAATTCGTCGCACCATTGGCAAAGATAAGCGATCGAATCAACCCTCACTTCGAGCGATCGCACCGCCATACAGGCTGGGGTGCGGCCAGCCGTCCATCGCGTGCGCCGGCCGCTGCGCCTCGGCCAGTGCCGCCTGCATCTGCGGCACCGTCACACCCGGCTGCGGCCCCAGCATGCGCACCACGCAGACGCCGTCGGCGCCGCAGTCTGCGGCCTGCGTGATCTGCCCGGGCGAGAGCACGCCGCCGATGGCCACCACCGGTGCACCGGCCATGGCGCACCACCAGCGCAGGTTGTCCAGCCCCTGCGCCAGCCATGGCATGGCCTTGGTCAGCGTCGGCCAGACCGGGCCGCAGGCGATGTAGGCAGGCGCCAGCGCACGCGCGCGGGCCAGCTCCCACAGGCTGTGCGAGCTGACGCCCAGCGCCAGCCCACTGGCCACCAGCCAGGCGCGGGCATCGTCGCCCAGCGCGAGCAGGTCTTCCTGCCCCAGATGCACGCCATCGGCACCGACCTCGATGGCCAGCACCCAGTGGTCGTTGACGAACAGGCGCGCGCCCGCCGCGCGGCACGCCTGTGCCGTGGCGCGCACGGCCTGGTGCAGGCACGCCGACCAGTCGGCGTCGGGGTGGTCGGGCGTCTTGATGCGCAGCTGCAGCGTACGCACGCCGGCGGCCAGTACGGCGTGCGCACGCTCGGCACTGTCCACGATGGCGTACAGGCCCAGCGGCGCGTGCGGCCGCACCGGGTCCGATGGCATCGGCGCGAAGGCCGGCGCTTCGCTCCAGCTCATCTGGGGCAGCAGCGCAGGCGTGGCATGGAAACCGCGCGCACTGCCCACCTGCCCCGCCCCGGCACCGGCGGCATGGCCATGGCGCAAGGCCTGCGCCGTGGCCATCTTGGCCAGCACCACCGCATCGGCCGGCACAAAGCCCAGCGCCAGCGCCGCGGCCGCACTGCTGGCGAAGGTGCAGCCGGTGCCGTGCGTGTGGCGCGTGTCGATACGCGGCAGCGCCAGCCAGCCTTGGGCGTGGGCGCTGTCCAGCCAGTCCAGCACCAGGCCGCCGGGCCCGTGGTCGGCGTCGCCGCCGGTCACGCAGACGGCCTGGGCGCCGGCCAGGCGCAGCGCACGGCCGAGCGCGGGCACATCCGGCCCGGCCCGGCGCTGGCCACCGAGCAGCAGGCGGGCTTCGTGCTGGTTCGGCGTGAGGAGCGTGGCGCGCGGCAGCAGCCATTCGCGGTAGGCCGCGCGCGTGCCCTCGTCTGCGAATGCCGCGCCGCTGCTGGCGGCCAGCACCGGGTCGACCACCAGCGCGGTCCCGGGCCGCTCGGCGCGCAAGCGGTCGACCCAGTGGGCCACGCATCGCACCTGCTCCGGCCCGCCCAGCAGGCCGGTCTTCAGCACGGTGGGCGGCATGTCCTGCGCCAGCGCCTGCAGTTGGGCGTCCAGCAGCGCGACCGGCAGCGGCGCCACCTGCGTGACAGCGCATGAGTTCTGCGCCGTCACGGCCGCGACGATGCCGCAGAAGTGCACGCCCTCGAAGGCCTCGACCGCGCGCTGGTCGGCCGCCAGCCCGGCGCCGCCGCTGCTGTCGGTGCCGGCAATGCACCAGACGACCGCCTTCATGGCCACGCCCGCGCAGCCGCCGCCAGGGGCACGGCAGGCGCGCCGTCCAGCAGCAACGGCATGCCGGCCACCGGCGTGCTGGGCACGGCGAAATCCTGCCGCGCCATCACGCCCGCATGCCAGGCACCCCGGCCAGCGCGCACGGCATCGGCAAACGCCAGCGCCATGCGCACCGGGTCGCGCGCCTGCGCCACGGCCGAGTTCAGCAACACGGCGTCGAACCCCAGCTCCATCGCCTGCGCCGCATGGGACGGCGCGCCCAGGCCGGCATCGACGATCAGCGTCGCATCCGGCAGGCGCTCGCGCAGGGTGCGCAGTGCGAACGGGTTCAGCAGGCCCTGGCCCGAGCCGATGGGCGCGCCCCAGGGCATCAGCACCGGGCAGCCGGCATCCAGCAGGCGGCGGCACAGCACCAGGTCGTCGGTGCCATAGGGCCAGACGACAAAGCCGTCGCGCGCCAGCTGCTGCGCTGCCGCCAGCAGCTCGAACGGGTCGGGCTGCAGCGTGTGCTCGTCGCCCACCACTTCGAGCTTGACCCAGGGCGTGTCGTACAGCTCGCGCGCCATGTGTGCCAGCTGCACCGCCTCGCGCGCGCTGCGGCACCCGGCGGTGTTGGGCAGCAGGCGGGCGCCCTGCCCGCGCACGGCTTCGCGCACGATGGCGACGAAGCCGTTGTCACCCCCTGCGGCCAGCGCGCGCTTGAGGCCGACCGTGACCACCTGCGTGCCGGCAGCCGCAATCGCCTGGCCCAGGATGTGGGGCGATGGGTAGCCGGCCGTGCCGAGCAGAAAGCGGCTGGTGAGCGGCACACCGGCAACCTGCCAGTGGTCTGGTTCGAATGAAGGTGTGTGCATGGAAGATCAGCCGCCGACGATGGGTTGAAACAGCACGATGGCATCACCGTCGTGCAGGGTGCGCTGCGTACGCAACGCGCGTGGGACGAAGGCGCCGTTGACCGCCGTGCCGACGGCCTGCGGCACATGGCCCAGCGCGGCCACCAAGGCGGCCAGCGTGGTGCCGGCCTGCACGGTGTGGGGTTGACCATCGAGCGCGATGCGCAGGCACTCCTGGGTCACGCCGCCACCTCTTGGGCCAACCAATGCAGCGCATCCTCGACCAGCGCCGGCGCCACCAGCCAGCCGTGGCGGAACAGGCCGTTGATGCGCAGCAACCCCGGCTCGCATTCGGTACGCGGCAGGTGGTCCGGCAGCGCGGGCCGCAGGTGCCGATCCAGCCGCAGGATGCGCGCCTCGGCCAGCATCGGCAGCACGCTGTGCGCTGCGCTCATCAGCTCGACCGCGCTCTTGAGCGACACGGGCGAACGGTCTTCGCTCTCGACCTCGGTGGCGCCGACGAACAGCAGGTCGTCCGGCCGTGGCACCAGGTAGACGCGGTGGCGCGGGTGCAGCAGCCGCACCGGCCGCGTGAGGCCATGGCCGGGCGCATGCAGCCATGCCGTCTCGCCACGCACACCGCGCAGCGGCAGCGCGCCACTGGCACCCAGGCCGCGCACGTCGATCACCTGGTCGAACGCGCGCGTGCCGCCGTCTGCGAACTGCAGACGGTGCGGCAGCGCGCGCGCCACGGCGCAGCCCCAGTGCCACTGCACGCCAGGTGCCTGCGCGTGCAGCGCGGCCAAGGTGGCCAGCGGGTCGATCTGTGCCTCACCCGGCAGCAGCCAGGCATGGGCCGTGGGCGGCAGGGCCGGCTCCAGCGCTTGCAGGCCCACGGCGTCCAGCACCTGTGGCGCGGCCTGCGGGTCGCCCGCCAGGCGGTCCAGCACACGCTGCGCGCTACCGCCGTCGCCGCGGTGCGCCAGCAGCAGGCTGCCGCGCTGCGCGAAGAAGGGCCGGGGCTCGCCGAGCGCCGCCACGATTTCGCGCCACAGCGGGATGGAGCGCCACCCCAGCGCCGAGATGGCCGGCGCCGCGTGGTCGCGCTCGGCCAAGGGGCACAGCATGCCCGCCGCGCTGGCGGCAGCCGGGCCGCGCGCGTCGAACAGGGGCAGTGGCCCAGGCGCGGCATCGAACACCGCCACCGCATGGCCTTCACGCGCCAGACGCCACGCCAGCAGCCGCCCCAGCAGGCCTGCGCCTGCGATACCGAACGAGGCCATGGCGCCTACACGTTCGCGTTCGCGTTCGCGTGCGCGATCGGGACGTAGAACTCGCCCCCTGCGGCCTTGAACTCGGCCGACTTCTCGGCCATGCCCTGCGCGAGCGCTTCGCCTTCGGCAAGGCCTTTCGACGCGGCGAACGCGCGCACCTCCTGCGTGATCTTCATCGAGCAGAACTTGGGCCCGCACATCGAGCAGAAGTGCGCCTCCTTACTTGAGTCCTTGGGCAGCGTCTCGTCATGGAAATCGCGCGCCGTGTCCGGGTCCAGGCTCAGGTTGAACTGGTCGGTCCAGCGGAACTCGAAGCGCGCCTTGCTGAGCGCATCGTCGCGGGCCCGAGCGCCCGGGTGGCCCTTGGCCACATCGGCCGCGTGCGCTGCGATCTTGTAGGCAATGATCCCCTGCTTCACATCGTCGCGGTCCGGCAGGCCCAGGTGTTCCTTGGGCGTCACGTAGCACAGCATGGCCGTGCCCATCCAGCCGATCATCGCGGCGCCGATGGCACTGGCGATGTGGTCGTAGCCCGGCGCAATGTCGATGGTCAGTGGCCCCAGCGTGTAGAACGGCGCCTCGGCGCAGTGCTTGAGCTGCTCGTCCATGTTGGCCTGGATCATGTGCATGGGCACGTGGCCCGGGCCTTCGATCATGGTCTGCACGTCGTGCTTCCACGCCACCTGCGTCAGCTCGCCCAGCGTGTGCAGCTCGGCAAACTGGGCTTCGTCGTTGGCATCGGCAGCGCTGCCGGGGCGCAGGCCATCGCCCAGCGAGAAGCTCACGTCATACGCCTTCATGATCTCGCAGATCTCATCGAAGTGCGTGTAGAGAAAACTCTCGCGGTGGTGCGAGATGCACCACTTGGCCATGATGGAGCCACCACGCGACACGATGCCCGTGCGCCGGTTCGCCGTGAGGTGGATGAACGCCAGCCGCACGCCGGCGTGGATGGTGAAGTAGTCCACGCCCTGCTCGGCCTGCTCGATCAGCGTGTCGCGGAAGATGGCCCATGTCAGGTCCTCGGCCACACCGCCCACTTTCTCCAGCGCCTGGTAGATCGGCACCGTGCCGATGGGCACCGGGCTGTTGCGCACGATCCAGTCCCGCGTGGTGTGGATGTTGCGGCCGGTGGACAGGTCCATCACGTTGTCGGCGCCCCAGCGAATCGCCCAGACCAGCTTTTCGACCTCTTCCTCGATGCTCGACGTGACGGCCGAGTTGCCGATGTTGGCGTTGATCTTCACGAGGAAGTTGCGGCCGATGGCCATCGGCTCCACTTCGGGGTGGTTGATGTTGGCCGGGATGATGGCGCGCCCACGCGCCACCTCGCTGCGCACGAACTCGGGCGTGACCAGGCCGCGCTGCAGCATCGCGCCCAGGGGGTTGCCGGCCAGGCGCCGCTCACGCCCTGCATCGGCCAGGTAGTCGGCCATCCACTCGCGCCGGCCGTTCTCGCGCAGCGCCACGTATTCCATCTCGGGCGTCACGATGCCGCGCCGCGCGTAATGCATCTGCGTGACGTTGCCGGTGTGGCTGCCACCCGCCTTGGCGCGGCGCGGCTGGCGCTGCAAAGCAGCTGCATCGGCGCGCAGCTGCGCGATGCGCTCGGCCGATTGCGCTTCGTGCTTGACGCCGTCGTCCAGCGCCTGGCGGCTGCGCCCTGCGTACAGCTCGGTGTCGCCACGCGCGGCGATCCACGGCGCACGCGGCTGGGCCAGGCCGCGCCGCACGTCGATGGCGGCGTCCGGGTCGGTGTAGGGGCCCGAGGTGTCATACAGATGCACCACCTCGCCGTTGGTCAACGTCACTTCGCGCAGAGGCACCTGCACATCGCTGCGCGAGCCTTCGAGGTAGATCTTGCGTGATGCGGGGAACGGCTCGCGCGTGAGGGCGAGCAACTGCGCGAACTGTTGGCTGAGCTTGTCTTCGGGTGCGTTCATCGGGGCTCCACAGGTGGTGAGAATGCCCCGTGCGCCCCTTGGCACGATGCGGCCGAATGTGGCCGGCGTGGTGCCGAGATGATGCAGCTCTTCTTACGCCGGTACTAACCGGTTCAAGTTCGCGGGTTTGGTTTGGACCATCTCAGCACGTATTGCAGCGTGCACCCCGGAGCGGGCGCGAGTCTATCGCCGTGCGGCGCGCGGTGTCAACGCGCGCCACGCGTGCGCCAGCGCACAGACCTGCGGCCCCTTGCGCGTGCAGCTTCTCGCGGAAAGCGCTGCGCATACTGCACATAGGCACGAACTTGCCTCAGAGTTTCCCCTGGCATGTGGGGACAAGCCTGGGGACAACACCCTGCGCATCTGCGGGGATCGTTGCTGGGCGCGGGCTGCGACGCGGTGCCTGGGAAACAGGCAGGGGGCGTTGGTGCCACGGAGCCATCATGACGACTCGGGACGTTGTCTTACAGCTGCCCGGCCACGGGCTTCCTAAACTTTCGCCGCCTGGTCTGCGAGGATCGGCGGGACGACGGTCCTCTGCGGGAAGACGCCACGCGCAGCGTCGGCCACGTCGCTGTCGTTCGGAGAATGTCCCAGATTGGTGCGTCACACATTTCAGCGTGCGCCGCATCCACATGCCTTGCCAGGAGGATAAGAAATATGGAGCGCAACACCCACACGGTGACCGTCATCGGGGCTTCTGTCGGCGATCGCGCGAAGTTGATCAAGGCGTTCGCGCACAAGGGCACCGAGGTCCAACTGCGCAGGCTGGGCAGTGGCCAACACTCTCAGGGCATCGGTGTCTGGGTGAAGTGCGTACGGTTTTGGGGGCTGTGGAAGACCTGGGGTCACATCGGCTTCGTGGTGCCTGATCCTGCAGACCCGTGGGCACCCAAGATCGACGCTGGCTCCATGCGTGTCGTCAAGGCATGGGTCCACAGCAACTTCGCGCCGCTGGAGGATGAACTGCCAAAAATCAGCGTGCGCGTCGTCGTCGAATCCAAGAGCCGCGACGGCCAGCCGACGATCTCGGTTTTGTAACGGCCGTAACACGTCGCTGGCGAGCTGCCGCGTCTGCGCTGGTTGGGCGACCTAGAATCCAGGCCCGAGCGGTAATGTTCTGACGAGGTGTTTGATGGACGACAACGTTGGACGTTTTCTGCACGCACTGCAGCGCCAAGGCATCGACGCGGCACTGACCGTGCTGAACGCGGGCACGCCGTGCCGGTTCACGGCGGTGTTCGAGCTGGTGGGCGATAGCCTGGTCAACCGTCACCTTGTCGACCGGCTCGGTCAGCCCCGCGCCAAGTACCTCGAGGTCGTGCCGTTCAAGGAGAGCTTTTGCCAGCTCGCGCTGCGTGACGGTGAATTTCGATCCAACAACACGGGCGCAGACAGTCGGGTGAGCTACAGCCCGTACCAGGGAATCGTTGTCTCCTACCACGCAGTGCCGTTGCTGGACCACGGCATGGATCTGCGGGGCACGCTGTGCCACTTCGACATGGCCGAGACCGCGCTGGATGACTACCAATTTGCCGTGCTGCGCCAGGCAGCGCGGATGCTCCCGCCCTTCCTCTATGGCGAAAGAAAGCGCGTCTTGGCGCTTGAGGAAGACTGAAGAGAGCTGGCCTGTCCGGAGGGGATCGAACCCCCGACCCACAGCTTAGAAGTTTGACCGCCCTACCAATTGAGGACATGGGCACAGTTTGCGGATCATTGTTAATCCTTGATCTGACAACGACTTACCACGAGAATCGTCCTGCGGGTTACGGCTAGAGATTGCGCGTTTTTGCGCCTCCACGTAACCCCGGCGTAACCCCGAAGCTCGGGTTACGGAAAGGACATGTGCGATTCACAAAAACCTCTGTCGCCGCCCTGCCCCCGGCGCCTGCTGGAAAGCGCGTCAGCTACACGGACGACGAACAGGATGGCCTAGTGCTGCGGGTCACGGACAAGGGCTCAAAAACCTACTCCGTGTTCGCTCGGCTCAAGAGCGGGAACCCCGAGCGCGTCACCATTGGCCCGGCCAGCAAGGTAACTCCGGATGAGGCCCGGGCAAAGGCAAAGCAGATCATCGCCGCGCTCGGACGTGGTGAATCACACGTCGCTGCCAATCGCGCCATCCGCGCCGAGTCCACGCTGAACGAGCTGATGGCCGATTACTTCGCGCGCAGGCCCATGAAACCGCGCAGCCTGGCAGAGCTAAAGCGACTGCACAACAACTATGTCGAGCCTACCGTGGGGCGCTTGCAGTTGTCCAAGGTCTCACAGCGGATCGTTGCCAAGCTGCACAGCGACATCAGTCTCGGCAAGGTCAAAGGCTTCGACGGCGGGCCGGTGACGGCAAATCGCGTCCTATCCATGATCAAAGCTGCGTTCAACTGGGCGTCCAAGAATGGACTTTGGAACAGCGCCAACCCCGCAGAGAAGATCACCAAGAACGACGAGCGGTCTCGGGAGAGACACGTTCAAGCGCACGAGTTGGAACGGTTCTTCACCGCCATTTCGGCGGCCCCGGACACCGCGCGGTCTTTCTTCCTGATGGCGATTTTTACCGGCGCACGGCGTAGCAACGTCGCCGCCATGCAGTGGAAAGACATCCACATGGAAGGCGAGATTTGGACGGTGCCCGGCGAGTATGTGAAGAACGGTGATCCTTTACAGGTCACGTTGGTGCCAGCCGCTATGGATGTACTTCGGGCAAGGAAAAAAGAAGTAGGAAGCAGCGACTTTGTGTTTCCCGGCACCGGCAAGACCGGCCACTATCAAGAGCCGAAGCGGGCTTGGGCGACCGTACGCAAGAGGGCAGGAATGGACGACATCAACATCCATGATCTGCGCCGCACCCTTGGTAGTTGGATGGCTCGAACTGGCGCAAACATGGCTATCAGCATGAAGTCGCTCGGCCACAAGTCTATGCACGCGGCATCGATCTATCAGCGCATCGCAGAGCACGAGCCAGTACGGGAGGCCATGGGCGCTGCAGTTTCTGCAATCCTTGTCGGTGCTGGCTTGCAGCCTGCCGCCAAGAAGGCGAGCGCGCGGAGGAAGGCAACATGACTCCACAAGAGTTCCTGGATGGTATCGGTCACGCGCGCAAGGGCTTCACGCCCGGATATCGCTGTCATCGCCTGCTTGATTCGTTGAATGCCTACAGCGCGCTGGCGATGCCGGAATGGCCAGCGGGTTGGTACGAGGACCTACTGCAGCAAATTTCGGACGGCACGGTGAATCGGGTTAGCGGAGACGAGATCAGGGCAGAGATCGGCGCCAACCCCGATGCCTATGGGCCTGCCGCGTATCAGATCCTGATGGTCGCAACGTGCTATGCGGTCGAAGCGATGATGGTTGAAGAAAAAGATCCTGCAGCGGCTTGGGGCTTGGCATTCGACGCAGCCCAATGGGAAGGTTTTCTCTCAGGTGCGATCGGCACAGAGTCGCTCAATGAAAAGCTTAGGAAGTTCAATCGAGCGCATCGGCCGGTGCTGAAAAAAACCGAGTTCTATCAAGCCGTCTTGAAGGACTTTCCGTCACGTAGGGGCGCCAACATAGAGGCCGCGAACCACATATTCAATACATCGCCAGGCGAGGACGATGGCATAGCGCCGTTCTTTTGGCGCACAGACGGGCGGCGGCGCCTAGTTGACCGCGAAACCGGGTGGGAGATCAGCCTAGAGAAAATGACGGCGCAAATTCAAAAGGCGAGAGAACGAGCAAAAAAGACATAAGGGGAAGTGTCTTCAAGACACAAGCGGAAGTGTCTTTGTTTTGGGATCGCAAACAATAGATTGATCGAACCCATCTCGGAACACTGTCGGTACTGCACAAAGCAGCGCAATAGCCAGCCGGCCATTGCAACCGATGGAAAGGTTTCTAGATGGAAATGAAGGCACAACCGGCACGCGCGACCGACCGCAGGTCCGCGCTCTTGACTGAGGTCGAGGCTGCTGAATATCTGAACATGGCGCCCGCGACGCTGGCTACTTGGCGCTGCACAAAGCGCGTACAAGGTCCTGCGTACGTGAAGATGGGCGGCGCGATCCGCTACCCAGTCAATGGCCTCGAAAAATTCGTCGCGGCTAACACGGTCACTCCCGGCGCTCACTTTGCCGCAAGCACGGCGAGGGACATGTATGCCTAAAAACAACGAAGCCGCCGGGTGTGTCACCACCACGACGGCTTCCCAAAACCCCACCCAAAAGCAGCGTCAGTTTAGCCCGAAGAGCACTGCAACGGAAGCTCAGTACGAACGAGTTCTGAGACTGCTCCGAACCGGGAGATGCAACACCATTGAGTTTCGCAAGGCCGGCGTGATTGCCCCCGCTGTTCGGATTAAAGAACTGAAGGATGTGTATGGCTACGACATCCCGACTGTCCAACGAATCGATATGTGGGACGACCAAGGATTTCTGCACCCGCGCATTGCGGTGTACGAACTTGTCTCCGAACCGCAGGAGGCACGGAATGCATGAGCACGTACAAGAAAGACCGGCGCGACCCGGGCCGTTTCATCATGCTGCCGCTGCCCGTTCTGGAGTCCGACGCGTACCGGGCGCTGGGCTTCTCGGCCAAGGCCCTCATGCTGGACATTGCGAGCCAGTACATGGGCAAGAACAACGGCAAGTTGCTGGCCGGCTGGACCATCATGCAGACGCGCGGATGGCGCAGCAACCGCACTCTGATCGACGCGAAACGCGAACTGTTGGAGAGCGGCGCCCTTGTCGTGGAAACGCGCATGGGCAAGTTCCCCAGCACGTCGGCATGGTTCGCCTGCACTTGGTGGCCGCTCGACTGGTCGGCCGACATGGAGATGGCGCAACGCGACTTTCCACGCGGGCAGTACCGTCATCTGGCCTCCGTCAAAAACGCAAGCCTTGGTGCAATTTCTGCACCCCTACCCCCGCCCACAGGTGCAGTTTCTGCACAAGGGGCGCACTCTCTAGGTGCACTTTCTGCACTTGTAGGCGCCTGAATCAACGCCTCGCCTTGTGCAGTTTCTGCACTGTTCTGAGAGTTGCCACATCTACGGGGCTTGCCCACCTCTTCGCTGACTCCGGGGAGGTTGCATGACCGAGATCCCTCACCTGACCATCGAGACCCTGCCGAACGGCTGCCTCCGACTGGAGAACGAATCAATGCATGGCGACAGCTGCGCCGTCGATGTGCATCCGCTCCACCTGCGCCACATGGTCGAAACGTTGGGACTCGTGCCCACCAGCGACCCGAACGCATTGCGCGAGATCGCAACCATGCACCGCCGCATGCTGGTTCTGCTGGATCGCATTGCCGCTCTAGACGGGATGCTGGGCCTGTGTGGCAGCCATGAGGATCTATCCGCAGAGCAGGCTTACTCCGGCGCGACGTGGGACATCGCCCTCGAGTACTGCCACAACATTGCGCCCGTGTCCGCATCACCAGCGGACAGTTCGCGGACAACGTGCGGACAGCGTAGCCCGGCTACACCGGCCGCGCCCCAACAACTGGAGCTGGAATGACCGACACCCAAGCTGAAGACTTCAAGTCCAAATTCGAAGCCCTGACGGCCATCGTCCGCGCCTGTCCCGATAACGCACAGGCCCAAGCGGTCGGGGCGCTCGCTGTGCAGATCGTGAGGTTGCTGGTCGAAGGCCAGTTCAAGCCGGCTCGAGACCAGTCCGAACCCCACGCACCATTTCATTGAGGGCGGCATGAACCATGAAGAACAGATTGCCGCGACCGCTCGAATGTTGGAGGCGGCATGCAGAGAAGCTAGCCATCCAATTACCGGCGATGGTCGCATTGGAGAAGGGCCGGCAGCCGCAGTGCTTGGTCTTGCGGAGGCAACGCTGGCGAACAAGAGAGCCGATGGGTCGGGGCCGGACTTCTTTCGACTGGGTGGACACGGGCACAGAGTCACATACCGACTCCATGACATCGCCAAATGGATTGAATCAACCAGATGTGATTGGTCCACGTAAGTACCCGCAACGCACTGCAAAGGGCTGGCGCAGAAAGACCATGACTAATCCAATAGGAGTCATGCTTAATCAACTCAGAATGCTATGACAGAGTACTTTAAAGGCGCCTCATTCATTCGCGCCGCCGGCGCGTTGGTGAACTCGAAAGGTGATGTCCGCAGCGCCCTGGCGGTGTCGCAATCAACCTGGGGTCACAGCAGCGGCGTGGCCACGTTGCTGAAGGCAGCCGTAGCAGCGGGCTCCACTACTGGAAGTGTCTGGGCGTCGCCACTCGCGGAGACTTCGGGTGCACAGCTTGAGTTTCTTGAAGTCGTGCGGCCGATGACCATCGTCGGCAAGTTGTCCGGCTTGCGTCGCGTTCCAGTCCGTGTCCCTGTCGCGAGTCAGGCGAACGGTGCAATCGGCTACTTCGTCGGCGAGGGGCGAGTAAAGCCGATCACCTCCGCTGCCTTCAATCGGAAGTTTCTTGAACCGACCAAAGTTGTCGGTATGTTGGTCGTGAGCGACGAACTGCTGCGCTTCGGGCCTGGCTCCGATCTGATCTTGCGTGATGATCTGGCAAAGGCGGTGGTGCAAACGTCCGATGCGGCATTCATCAATCCGCTCAACAGTGGTGAGTCCGGCATCCGCCCTGCGGCAGTCACATTCGGCGCACCGGCACTGACCGCGTCAGGCGGCACCGCAGCAGACATTAAGTCGGATGTCGAGGCGGCTATCAATCTCCTGGAGGGTGACCTCCTGACGGCCTATTGGATCATGCATCCGCGCACCGCTGTCGCCATTGGCCTGCGCGCCGGGAGCGGTGGCATTGCCACTGACCTGGGCGCTCGCGGTGGCATGCTGGGCGGCCTGCCTGTGATTACTAGCGAATCAGTTCCCTACTCCTCGGGTGGCAGCACCATTGCGTTGTTGGACGCAGGGTCAATCTTATATGCCGAGGACGGCATTGACGTCGCGCGGTCTGAGCATGCGAATGTCGCAATGTCCGACACGCCTGGGACTGGCCCCGTGCAGATGGTCAGTCTCTGGCAAACGAACTCGACAGCAATTCGTGTGGAGCGGACTACAAGTTGGATGGTCGGCCGTCCTGGTGGCGTGGTCGTGATCAACGATGTCCCGTACTGAGGTGGCGGCATGACTACGCCGAGTCAGAGAGAGATCGACACCGCCTCGCGCGAGTTTCAACAACTCCGCACGTCTAAGAAAGCCGCCTGCATCGGCGATGTCATGAAGGGCCTGGAGGTTGTCCAAGAGCAGTTTGCAACCAAAGCAGAACTCTTGCAGGCAGTGAAGTTGCTCACTCAGACCGACTCGTCACTGCTCAGCGACATCAAGCAGGTGGTGAAGTCGCCAGACATTGACGTGACCAAGGCGCTGAAGACGGAGCGCGAGCTTGCTAGGAAGGACCTGGGCGAGGCGCTGGACCTGATGAAGGAACTGGCGGCCGAAGCGCGTGCTGAGATCAAGGAACGCGACGACAAGATCGCCACGCTGGAGAAGCGAATGGAGGAGGTCGAGAAGTTTCCACTGCGCTACCAAGGCGTTCACGAGGTTGGGAAGTTCTACAGCAAGGGAAGTGTCGTCACGGCCAAAGGCTCAATGTGGTACTGCAGCGAGTCCACGACCGCAGCGCCCGAGTTCGGCGGGTCGAGTTGGGTTCTCGCTGTGAAAGCCGGCCGCGACGCGAAGGACGTGCGATGAATGTTGATGTTGACGAACGGCTGAAAGCATTGGCCGCCAAGCATGGACTGGCGTTGAAGAGCGACGCCCCTGCAGCAGATCGCCTTGAGGCATTTGCTGCTGATCGCGGAGTGAAGCTCAAAGCGCCACCCGCGCCCGTCGTCGGTCCGCAGGGTGAAGAAGGTCCGCCTGGCCAAAAGGGTGATCGCGGTCCGCAGGGTCTGCAAGGTCCGCGCGGCGAACGTGGTGAGCGAGGCCCCGAGGGTCCGCAGGGTGAGACAGGTGCGCCGCCCGCGCATGAGGTGGATGGGCATCGCATCCGCTTCGAACAGCCCGACGGAACTTGGGGCGAATGGCTGGACGCGCCGGCCGGCAAGAACGGACAGAACGGGTACGGCGGCGCAGGGCGTGCCGGCCCAACTGGACCCGCTGGTCCCCCTGGACCTCCCGGTTCCTCTGTTCAGGGGCATTCATTTTTTCCGACTGGTTGGTGACCAAATGAGCACATGCGTTGATGAGGCGCTCGGCAATGACCGAGCTTTGAACGAACTCGCTGCCTCCTTGGCGGAAGAACGTGTTCGCGGCCGAGAGCGTCTGCAGGCTGCAGGGGTGAGCACGAGCGAGATCGAGTCGGCGATGGCGTTCTGCGAAACGATGCACGCAGAGCAGCTGGCATCCATCGCCCGCAAGGTCGGTCTGTCTCAAGCGGTGGTGGTGCACTGATGTCATTCGCAACCGCGATGGAGAGAGTCCGCGAGTTGGGTTTCGGCTTGTCCTATGCGCATGGCAAGGACTTGTGGCAGGTGCTGCGCAAAGGTCGTGTGGTGCATACCGCTACCGACCCGCAGGGCGCCGTCGCATTC
This sequence comes from Rhodoferax sp. RT4P68, assembly GCF_056521305.1. Lineage (NCBI taxonomy): Bacteria > Pseudomonadati > Pseudomonadota > Betaproteobacteria > Burkholderiales > Comamonadaceae > Rhodoferax > Rhodoferax sp. RT4P68. The sequence continues at coordinate 3,703 of NZ_JBWMBB010000006.1, read as the reverse complement.
TGTGAGGTGTGGGTGCAGCATGTTCGATAGCCACGACGGACGACTTCGCGGCAGGAAGGCACAGGAGCGCCGGCTTCGCGTGTGGACTGCCGATCCAATGTGCGCAATGTGCGGGCGCCTGACCGATTGGCCGCGTGGCTTCGAACTGGACCATCGCGTCCCATTGTTCGCAGGTGGCGAGGACACGGACCAGAACTGTCAGGTGCTCTGTCCGAAGCCATGCCATGTGGACAAGACCAACGCCGATCTAGGCCGCGTCGCCAAGATTGCTGTGGGTGCGGATGGCTGGCCTGTTGCCACGCCCGGGGGGCCAGATGCAAAGGTCTGAGCCCTTCACCTGGAACCCGTCCTCCCCCGTTTCATTTGACATGTGACCTTACACCCTAGGACGACCCATGCCAGCAGCGACCAAAGGCCGCGTCAGTACCGGCAAACCCCGCATCAAGTCCCTGAACACCCTGTCTGAAGGTCCGGCGCGCGTCTTCGCACACGTCGTCAACTCGGTGGACCCATCGCACTTCTCTGAGGTAGATCTGCCGCTGCTGGAGTCCTACGCGGTCGCGGCGCATCTGTCTAGCGAGGCAGCTGAACACCTGGGCGTAGAGGGCTCTGTGATCGACGGCAAGGCGTCCCCCTGGCTCAACGCCAAGGAGAAGGCGGACAAGCTGCTGGTGGCGCTCTCGGCCCGCTTACGCATCTGCCCGCAGTCGCGTTTCGACCGCCTGGTGGCAGGGGCCAACTCGCGGCAGCAGTCCGGCAGCCGCAAGCCTTGGGAGATCGCTGGTGAGGGCGACGAGTTCGATGACTTCCTTGCCACGCGCCCCCCCCAAAAGGGGGCAACCAGAGGAAAACGGGCATGAGCGTCGCCGACCAGATCACTGCGATGGGCAAGCGCCTTGACGACTCCATTGATGGCCTCCTCGCCGAGCAGATCAGCACGACGGGCAAGCTCGATGACTTGGACTATCAGATCGGCGAAGTCCGTGATCTGCTATCCCGGGTGCTCAGCCTTCTGCAGCCAGAGGATGGGGGGCCTTGAGAATGACAGCCCCGAAGCCGAACGGGAAACCACCCAACCTCGCACGCACAGAAAATCTTGCCCCTCAGCGTGTTTTTGGTGACGGGAAGACGCGGCTACTCGCTCGCCAGCGCGTGTTCTGCGACGGCATCGCCTCAGGGCTGACCGGTGCTGAATCTGCCAGGCAAGCCGGCTATTCGATGGACCGTGCCGCACGTACAGCGAGCCGACTACGCAAGCAACCGGAGATCGTCGCTGCCATAGAGCGCCGGCTGAACGGCTACGACCCGAACCCGAAGTTCGATTGCCCGTTGAGGTTCTTGATGTGGTACGCCCAAGATCCGGAAGCCGGCGCGCTGAAGACCCGGGTTGACGCGGCGATAGCGCTGTTGCCGTTCATGCACCCGCGCATAGGCGAGCTTGGTAAGAAGTCGAGTGCCAATGCAGCCGCAAAGCAAGTCTCTGGCCGCTTTGCATCAAGCCCTCCGCCGCTGAGGGCAGTGAAGAAATGAGTGCTGCACTTCACAACCGAAGTTTCAACCGCTATTTTTTGGAAAGTAAGCCATGGCAAATTCACTCGGGACGTTGAGCCTGGACCTCGTCGCTCGAATCGGCGGCTTCACCGGTCCGCTGGACAAGGCAGAACGCGAAGCTGAAAAGCGGGCGAAAGCCATTGCCGCAGCAGGCGCGAAGATTGGCGCCGCAGCTGGTGCAGCGGCGGTGGCGGCCGGCGCTGCCATCGTCTCCTGGTCCAAGGAGGTCGCAGAGCTTGGCGTGCAGATTTCCCGGATGTCGGAGCTGTCCAACACCAGCACGACGACGTTCCAAGAGATGGCCTATGGCGCCCGAACGGTGGGCGTCGAGCAGGACAAGCTAGCCGACATCTTCAAGGACACCCAGGACAAAATCGGCGACTTCATGCAGACGGGAGGCGGCCCGCTTGCTGATTTCTTCGAGAACATCGCGCCCAAGGTCGGTGTGACTGCGGACATGTTCCGCAAGCTGTCCGGCCCTGACGCTCTCCAACTCTACGCATCGTCCTTGGAGAAGGCGGGCGTCAGTCAGAGCGAGATGGTTTTCTTCATGGAGGCCATCGCCAGCGATGCATCGGCCTTGATTCCCTTGCTGCGCGGCAACGGCCAGGCGTGGGCGGATCTAAGCCGGCAGGCCAGTCAGTACGGCGCGGTGATCGACCAAGATGTCATCGCCAGTTCCAAAGCGCTGGACGTGCAGTTGAAGGCGCTTGATGCCATGTTCCAAGGCTTCAAGATCCAGATTGCAGGCGGCGTGATTCCCACGCTCGTTGACCTGGCAACGTCGTTCAAGGACGTGATCAGCGAGACTACTTCGCTGGGCGCCACGGCGAGCGATCTGAAGGACAACAACGGCATTCGGACTTTCGCGCAGGACGCTGCGCGCGAGTTGGCCAAGATCGCCGACCAGATCGCCACGACGAAGAAAGAGTTCGCGGTGTTGCTGGACTTTGCCCAATCGACCTACAGCGCAGCAGAGCGCTATGCGTCTTTTGACTTCTCCGGCGCAGCAAAGGTCGGCGAGGATTTCCGCAAACGCTACGGGCTGGACAGCGTCGGCCGAAAGGTGGTGGCGGACAGCGGAGCACAGGCCGGCCGCACCTTTCTCAGCGCCTATGAAGATCAGCTGGCAGCCAGCCAGCGCACCCGGTTCGCTGCGACCGATCCCCGCCGGCTGGGCGACGTGGGGACCGTCGTGCAGCAGACCAGCAAGGCAGGCACGGGCAGCGGTGGCAAGCCGCCTAGAGGCAAGACGGGTGGCATCAAGAGCGCCGATACAGGCGCTGCGGAGGCCGTCGCGCGCTTGACTGCCGACCTTGACAAGATCAAGGCCGCGCGTGATGCGCTCGTGGCGACTTTCGACAACAGCGAGCAGATCCTGAACGCCATGCGATCCGCTGGCCTGACCGAAGAGCGGGCTTTCTACGGTGAAAAGCGCATGCTGATCGAGAAGCAAACGAACGTCGAGATCAATGCGCTGCAGCAATCGATCACACGCCTGGAGGCGGAGAAGCTGACAGGCACGGCCGGCATCGAGAACGCGCGCAAGGTTGCTGCCGCACAGGCCGAGCTTGCCAAGCTCCGCGAGAGCGCCACCACACAGCTGACAGTGCTCAGCATCGAAGAGCAGGCAGCGGCAAAACGCATCGAGTCGGGCATGCTTGCTGCGCGGCAGGCGGCGCAGTCATTCTTGGACACGATGGTTCAGACCCAAGCCGCGCAACTCGCAGGGATCGGCATGGGCAATCAGTACCGCGAGATGTTGGCGGGCCTGACCCAGATCACGGAGAAGTACGCGCAGCAGCGCCAGGATCTGCAGAACACTCGCGCGCAGCTGGAGATGGCCGGCACGTTCGGGCCTGATGCTCAAAAGCAGTACGACGACCAATTGGCGCTGATCGAAACTTTCCAATCGAAGGCGCTGAGTTCGTATGAAGGCCACTATGCCCAGCTGCAGGCCGCGCAGGAGAACTGGCTCAACGGTGCGACCGAAGCGCTGCAGAACTACGTAGACAGCGCGCGCGACATCGCAGGCTGCGTATTTCAGCCCATCGTGGACGGCATTTCAGTCTGATCGTGGACGGGATTTCAGCGTGATCGTGGACACCGTTTCAAACTGATCGTGGACGCTGTTTCAGCGTGATCGTGGACG